>JAUNVP010000031.1 GCA_030537615.1 Actinomycetaceae bacterium
CCGGTGGCGAAGTCGCGGCGCCCGCTGGTGTAGACGGCTCCAGCACCAATGAGGAGGGCGACGACCAACAACGGAACCATAACAAGCAGATCGTTGTCGGTGTAGGGGGTGACAAGATCGAGCCAACCGAGATACGACAGCCACCGTAGCCATTCGAAATCGTCATTGACCGAGGCAATTCCACGGAATACAAAGGCGAGGCCAAGAATGCCAAGCGACATGCTTCGAGCGCCTCCGGCAGTTGGCATAATCTGGCCGAAAAGAACCGCGATGGCACCAACCGTGAAGAGCAGGAGCGCAAAGTAGAGACCAAACGACCACGCCCCCTCTGTGGGTAACTCATCGTATTGGTGGCCGAACCCGATGAGGATAACGGTGGCCATAGCTCCGGTGAGAAGGGACAGTATCCCGATAGTCGATAAAGCCGCAAAGGTGCGGTGCTCACCGGAATAGCCGAGGGCGGCAACAAATTCGCTTCCCCCCGATTCTTCATCACCACGCCCGATGCGGGTGCCGTAGACGATCATCCAAATTGCGCCGATAACCATGATAAAGGCGGCGATCTCCCACATGATCAGTTGTCCGAGAGTTCCGGGCTCGTAAACCGGGCCGTACAGCACGGAAATAGCGGATCCCAGATTCAGTTGCTCAACAAAGGCTACTCGCTCTGTAGAAGTGGGGAGATAAGCCTCAAACGCCGGCGGCCCAATGGCGAGGAAAGTGAGGACACTGATCATCCATACCGTATTTGAAACGCGGGAGAGACGAAGGTTGAGACGGATAAGAGAACTCATTACGCGTCCTCTCGCTCTTCGTATTGTTTGAGGAACATATCCTGCAAGCTCCCCTGGCTGCGGACTTCTGCCAGCGATCCGGACAGGACGGTCCTGCCGTTTCGGATAATTGATATGTCGCTACAGGTGCGTTCGACCTCCGACAGAATATGCGAGGATAACAGCACAGTTTTACCGTTGCGAGCGACGTCAGCGAGTTCTTGAGTAAAAACCTCTTCCATCAATGGATCGAGACCAGCGGTCGGCTCGTCGAGTAGAAGAAGGTCGACAGGAGCGCTGAGAGCCGCAATGAGCGCAACCTTCTGACGATTCCCCTTCGAATAGGCGCGCACTTTCTTGGTGGGGTCGAGTTCAAACCGCTCGATGAGCTCCTTTTCTTTCGCTTCATCGCGATAGCCGCGGAGCTTGGCCAACAATTGGAGCACCTCACCGCCGCGCAGTTGGCCCCAGAGATTGACATCCCCGGGGATGTAGGCAA
The DNA here is from genome assembly GCA_030537615.1 of Actinomycetaceae bacterium. GTDB lineage: Bacteria > Actinomycetota > Actinomycetes > Actinomycetales > Actinomycetaceae > Gleimia. The sequence continues at coordinate 1,273 of JAUNVP010000031.1, forward strand.
TATTCCGATTGATTGCATCGTGGGAACGCGGGGTTTTCCCGAGGACGCGCATTGATCCCGAATCGAGTTTTAATAAGCCGAGGAGGGCGCGCAAGGTAGTCGTTTTGCCAGCCCCGTTGGGCCCGAGGAATCCGTGGATACTTCCGCGAGCGACCTCCATGGTCAGCTCGTCGAGGGCGCGAGTTGTGCCGAATGTCTTTACTGCCTCTTTGATCTCTATTACTGATTCCATACCTCGATAGTGTCACGGAGAATCCCCGGATGTAACCCGGATCAGGACTTTTGGCAAGCTATCGCAGGGCGCTCGTCCACGTCAGCGTGTAGTACGGAATCTCAATTAGGTCACTACTGCCATAACCCAGGTGGTCGTGGAGATACCAACGGAGATTATTTTGCATCCGCTCTCGGTTTGCCGGGGTCGATTTCAAATAGGATGATCTGGTTCGCGCTAATCCCAAGGTCTGAGCTGGAGTCAGGGCAGTGGTGAAGGTAACCATATGCAGTTGCGGCTCGGTAAAAGCCGCCGTTATTCGCGGTGGTTTATGAGGGCGCTGGATGTCGCCCGAGCGCATAATGCGGGTCAATCGATGAGCCCAGTGTTCGCTGACGTCAATCTGGTTAAAGATGATGGCCAAGCGCCCTCCCGGTTTCAGGATACGGACGGCTTCCGCGCAGGCTGCTTCGGTATCGAGCCAGTGCCAGCACTGCGCGTAAGTCACGACATCAAATGTGTGGGATTCGAGTCCGGTATTTTCTGCCGTGCCTTCACGCACGCGCAACTGCGCGATTTCCGCGAGCGTTGTTTCAAGCTGTAGACGCATCGCTTGGGCTGGCTCAACGGCCGTCACATCAGCTCCCAGTTCGACAAGTGCACGAGTAAACTTCCCCGTTCCCGCTCCGATGTCAGCCACCTTCAGTCCCGGCTTGCTGGAGCCGAGCGCGGCCTGTACCGAGGCGCGCGGATAGTCGGGGCGCAGATCGGCGTATTCGCGCGAAGCTCTCTCAAAAGCGTTCGAAGGGGCGTGCTCATCCCACGGTGAGGCTTCGGCTTGAGCGACTGATTTATGCGTCATCATCAAGTATCGGGAGTACGTCGAGGGCGATGAAGATTGGGCGCGGGACGCCGGCGGGTCCGTCGAGATCGTGCGAGATGCTCTCCCCGGCATCAGCATGGGCTTTAGATTGGGCGTGAATGCGGTCAAATAGTGCGGTCAGATCACGGTGAAAAGCTTCTTCTTCCTCCGGGGTGAGCACGAAGAAGGAGTTCATCATACGAACGCGATCTTCAACTACTTTTTTATCTACCCGCAAAATCACCTCTCGATATTTATCGGCCCATCGCGACGTCTGTTGCATAAGCTGATCAACAACTGCTGTTAGCGCACTGTCGGCGTTACCAAGATCGAAGGAGACGGCTTCTTTCATCTCATACCAGGTTTCACGGGCGTCGCCACCATGCGGTGGATTGGTTCTTGCGATAAATCCGCGCTCCGCGAGCGACGCCAGATGATAGCTCACTTGGTTGGGCGGTTTGCTCACTGCTTTGGCGAGGTCAGACACGCGTGCTTTCCCACCGAGGATCGCGATCTGTTCCAGTAGTTCGAGCCGTAGTGGGTTGAGCATGAACTTGACGAGTTCCGGATCGGTGATTTTCATACTGACAGATTAACAGTCTAAATTGCGCAATATAACTTGCGCAATTAGTTTTGCACAACATATCGTGAATCCATGACAACGAATACCTCGCTGGGAAAACACCCCCTCTCCCACCCCTGATAATCCCTCGCCCACCAACCACTCCTCTTTGTGGCACAACCACGACTACCTCCTGTGGTTTAACGGCGACCTCGCCTCCGATTTGGGAAACTCGATCAGAACGTTCGCGATGCCGCTGATCGCCTATGAAGTGACTTCGTCGCTATCGACAGCCGGCATTATCGGTGCGGTCGGAGTGATTTTTACCGTCGCGACAATGCTGCCCGGTGGCGTTTTCGCCGACCGCTATGACCGAAAATCCATCCTTGTTTGCGGTCATGTGTTCGGTATTGCGGTATGGGCAATAGGCGCGGCGCTGTACTTTGCCTCTGCCCTTAACGAACCCGCTCTGTTTCTCCTCGCGGCCGGAGCGGGGATTCGCTCGGGATTCTTCGGAGCGGCCTCGAACGCCGCTATTAAGCAACTGGTTCGCGACGATCAGCTGTCCTCTGCAGTAGCGGCCAACCAAGCTAGAGAAGCTACCATTTCAGTTGCTTCAGGCCCTATTGCCGGCATTTTACTCACCGTTTCACTCGTCGCACCATTTCTCGCTCAACTCCTCGGCCATCTCTCGGCGTGGCTGTCCACACGAATGATTCGGCGCAGTCTAGACCCTCGCGACGGAACTCAAGCGCCTCCGTGGCAATCGCAGCTAAGGGCCACTTTTCTTTGGCTAAAGTCGGTTCCCATCATTGCCATCATTATCGGAGTTCTCTCGGTGACGAACGTCAGACTGAACGGTATCTTCAACACGCTCGTTCTGTCTCTACGCGCGGCTGACACTGCGCCCACCGCCATTGGGTTTCTTTCAACAGCTATGGGGATAGGCATGATCGGAGGTTCACTCATCGCCCCGTTCCTAGTTAAGCGATTGCCGACCGGATGGATAACCATCGTGGCAATCACCTGGGCGGCACTGTGGTGGGGTAGCGCTATTGTCACCACCCATCTGCTTGTCATCACCATCGTCTTCGGACTGGGTGCTGCCGGCTTCCCAATTGCCAACTCCGCCTTAGGTGGCTACATGTTCGCACAGATTCCCAACGCGCAGATGGGAGCAATCATGGCCGTCGTTGGCATCCTCGCCATGAGCCTACTTCCTTTTGCTCCACTGGTTGCCGGAGTCGGTCTCGACTTTGTTGGCCGCACCCCCACCCTCATCGCCTTCACTATTCTCATCCTGCTCTCTGCCGCGTTGCTACTGATCACACCGCGCATTCGTCAGCTCCCTCGTCCCGACCGGTGGTAGTTTAAGGCCCTGCTTCGAAGGCGTGCGATGCCGCTATCTAACACCGGAGAAGTAGTCTCGCCTTCATGCCCTCGACCACATGCCTTTTGGATCGCCACCGCGCTAATGGCACACTGGATGTATGGGTTATGACGATTCCGCTGCTGATTTCGAACGACCACTATCCTCTGCCGATCCCTTTACGGATGAAGCTCACGA
>JAUNVP010000021.1 GCA_030537615.1 Actinomycetaceae bacterium
CCAAAATCGGCAAAGCCCACCTCACCACAAACCCCTGGGAAACCCACTAAACCCCCTGTCGTCGCTAGCCCCGTTCGCGAAGGGGAAGGCTCATTCTTCACTCAAATCACGTGCACCAAGCCAGCCCACGGAAATCTCACATCCTTAATATCGCCGGAGGAGAACGAGTTTCACATCAATCAGAGAGCCTTCAGGGGAGTGTTACCGACTCTTCGGTCACTTGTATAAGGCCGTCTTTTTTCAGGCTGTTGAGAATTGATTCTGCTCTGCTACTATCGCCATCGCGATCTAAAGCCACTTTGAGCGCGGCCTCTTTTGACACGCATGTGTTACCTGCGTCGCGTGAATCGCATAAGAGAGCCATGACACGGCCACGTAATTGGCGGTTAGTTCCTTCCCATCGTTGTTGCGGCCGTGGTCCTTCTGCGCCCTTAGGAGAGCCCTTCAGTCTCCACACACAGTGGGAATACACGGGGCATTGGTCGCACGCGGGGTTGCGTGAAGTGCAGATCAAAGAACCAAACTCCATGACAGCGGCCGACCAACGGGCCGCCTCAGAAGATTCGTCCGGTAGCAACGCCAAGGCTCTGTCATGGTCAATCCGACGAGTCGCACTGCCCGGCAACGCCGTGCCACCGAGAAGTCTTGCCAGCACTCGTCGCACATTCGTATCGATAACCGGCGTACGCACACCGTAGGCGAAAGCCGCGACTGCGCCAGCCGTATATTTACCGATACCCGGTAGTGTTATCAGGACTGTAGGGTCTGCGGGAACGACGCCTTCATAAGACTCGATAATCATTTGCGCGGCTTGCTGCAGGTGCAGCGCCCTCCGTGGATAACCCAATCCCCGCCACAGTGAGAGAACTTCGGAAGTATGAGCGTCAGCCAGTTCGGCGACTGTAGGCCACTTTTCTATCCAAGCGCGCCACTTTGGTATTACCCGCGAGATGGGAGTTTGCTGACTCATGACTTCACAGACCATGACTTCATAAGCTGTGACCCCTGGTCCGCGCCACGGAAGGTCACGAGAATAACGGTCAAACCAATCGGTGATCGTCTGCACGACGCGCTCAATGGGAAAATCATCCGGCAACACGGAGCGGGGCTCGGCACTTACATGCACCGAGCCCCGCTGAGTTGAGGTGGATTTAGGCGTCGCCACCAGTGCTTCCAGAAGACCCGGCATTGACGTTGAAGAGGTCGTACTTGTCGATCGCTTCTCGAATTACCGAGCGATCGAGCTGACCTGCATCGGCCAGACCTTGAAGCGCACGCACAACCATCGACTCCGCATCAATCTTGTAGTGGCGGCGGGCAGCTGGGCGTGTATCCGAGAAGCCGAAGCCATCGGCACCGAGCGTGTAGTAGTCACCCGGGACCCACTTGCGAATCTGGTCCTGCACCAGGTGGTCGAAGTCGGAGGTAGCCACTGTTGGTCCGTCGATTCCTTGTAGCTTCTGTGTCAGGTATGCCGTCTGAGGTTCCTCATCGGGATGGAGGAAGTTGTGCTCATCGGCCTTGAGGCCGTCGCGGCGCAACTCTGACCATGAAGTGACCGAGAATACCGCGGCTGAAACGCCCCAGTCCTGGGCGAGGAGCTCGCGGGCCTTGCGTGCCCACGGAACACCAACACCGGAAGCGAGCAGTTTGACCGTGGGGCCATCGCCCTCAGCCGGATCAACTTGGTAAATGCCCTTGACGATACCTTCGACATCAACATCTTCGGGTTCTGCGGGCTGAACAATGGGCTCGTTGTAAACCGTGATGTAGTACATCACATCTCGATCCCGGCCGCTCTCATTAGGTCCGTACATCCGCTCGATTCCGTCATGAACGATATGACGGATTTCGTAGGCGTATGCCGGGTCGTAAATTACCATCGCAGCATTGGTACCAGCGAGGATCGGCGAGTGCCCATCCATGTGCTGAAGTCCTTCACCCGACAGGGTTGTACGGCCGGCTGTTGCTCCGATAATGAATCCTCGGGTTAACTGATCGCCTGCCGCCCAGAACTGGTCGCCAGTGCGCTGGAAACCGAACATTGAGTAGAAAATGTAGAACGGAATCATCTGCAGATTATGAGTTGCGTACGACGTACCGACAACCTGCAAAGCCGACACAGATCCGGCCTCGTTAATACCCGTGTGGAGGATCTGGCCTTGCTGTGACTCTTTGTACGACAGCATCATGTCCGCATCAACTGCAGTGTAATTCTGTCCGTGGGTATTGAAAATCTTCGCCGTCGGGAATACCGCGTCGAGGCCGAAAGTACGTGCTTCGTCCGGAATAATGGGCACGATTCTTTCGCCAATGTTCTTGTCCTTCATCAGGTCCTTGAACAGGCGAACGAGCGCCATCGTAGTAGCGACTTCCTGGCTACCAGATCCCTTGGCGAGAGCTGCGAACGGTTTCTCGGCTGGCATAGGGAGCGGGGGATCTTCGCGGTGTCGTGAAGGGAGGAAACCGCCCAGCTTTTCACGTCGTTCGATCATGTACTTGAGTGCTGGATCGTCAGCGTTCGGCATGTAGTACGGAGGAAGATAGGGGTCGGCCTCGAGCTGCTCGTCGGTAATTGGAATACGAAGCAGATCGCGCAATCCCTTGAGGTCTTCAACAGTCAACTTCTTCATCTGGTGGGTTGCATTGCGGCCGGCAAAGTGCGGGCCGAGGGCGTATCCCTTGATGGTGTGAGCAAGAATCACTGTTGGCTGACCGGTGTGTTCCATTGCGGCTTTGTACGCGGCATAAACTTTACGGTAATCGTGACCGCCTCGGCGTAGCGCCCAGATTTCCTCATCCGTCCAGTTTGCGACCATTGCTTTTGTCCGTGGGTCGCGGCCGAAGAAGTGTTCACGGACGTAAGCTCCGTCGTTGGCCTTGAATGTCTGGTAGTCGCCGTCAAGGGTTTCATTCATGACGTTGACGAGGGCATGGTCTTTGTCTGCTGCTAGTAGACGATCCCAGCCACGTCCCCATACAACCTTGATGACATTCCAGCCGGCGCCGCGGAAGAATGCTTCAAGTTCCTGGATGATCTTTCCATTACCGCGGACAGGACCATCGAGACGCTGGAGGTTGCAGTTGACGACGAAAGTGAGATTGTCGAGTCCCTGTTGTGCGGCTTGCTGGAGCATACCGCGAGATTCGGGTTCATCCATTTCGCCGTCGCCAAGGAAAGCCCAAGTATGTTGCTGCGATGTGTCCTTGATTCCGCGCATGTGAAGGTACTTGTCGAACCAAGCCTGGTAAATTGCTTCAGCCGGACCAAGACCCATGGAAACCGTGGGGTACTCCCAGAAATCAGGCATTTGCCTCGGGTGCGGGTAAGAGGGCATACCGTGCTCAGAAGAGACTTGCTGACGGAAGCCATCCATGTCTTCTTCACTCAGACGCCCCTCAAGGAATGCTCTTGCATAGATGCCCGGTGAGGCGTGACCTTGGAAGAACAGGTGGTCGCCGCCTCCAGGGTGATTCTTTCCGCGGAAGAAGTGGTTGAATCCGACCTCATACAATGTCGCGACAGAAGCGTAGGACGAGATATGTCCACCTACTTTTACTCCCGGTCGTTGAGCTCTGGTTACTTGCACGGCGGCATTCCAACGCATCCAACGCCGGTACTGACGCTCAATCTTTTCATCCCCGGGAAAGAAAGGTTCCTGTTCGACAGGAATAGTGTTGATGTACGGTGTCGTTAGCTCCAGGGGGATGCTCACGTCCTTGCGGCGTGCCTCAGACAGCATGTGCAGCAAGATGTACCGAGCTCGCGGGCCACCTTTTTCATCGATGAGGCCGTCGAGAGAATCGAGCCATTCTTGGGTTTCCTCAGGATCATTGTCTGGTACTTGACTCAAGATTCCGTTGACAACTGGGCGTTTTACTTTGTCAGCCACAAATCCTTCTTTCTCTTAGGCGACTTCGTCGTTGATCGGCTTGGTCGCACATCTGCGTGCATGTCTTTCTATCATCGCCGTTTTTGGCCCATTTTGCACCCTCTGAGAGGACAGAAGTCCCGGTCGTGTTAAGAATCGCACACCCTTGAATTATCGAAGCCTCTGTTATGGAGGGGGTGGTGAGTGAGTCGGAGCTATCCACACTGGGATATTGACGTACAATTTCACCGCGATTTATGGGTACACTATGCGCGTGACCTCAAATACAATTTCTAGGAAGGCAGATCCGCAGGCGCAAAAAGGCCTCGGTTTTTCAAGCGGCCAGCTAGTCCAGGAGTTTTACTGGGACGAAGATGTTGATGAACAATTGCGTCGGGCAATAGTGGATAGTACCGGGGAGGACCTCATTGATAGTGAGGACACTAATCTTGTTGACGGCGTAATTGTCTGGTGGCGTGCTGATGACGCTGAAGTTGATGATCTAGCAGATGTTCTTATCGATGCTGTTGGGAATCTCGACAACGGTGGTCTCGTATGGGTTTTGACTCCTAAACCCGGTAAGAGTAACCACGTAGCACCCGCCGATATTGAAGAGGCCGCGGGTACAGCCGGCCTCCATCCCACGTCAACGACAACAGTTGGTCCTGAATGGGCAGGGACGCGGCTATCCGCACCTGCGCGGCAATAGGGGATCTCACGCGTGTTACGAGTGGACGCTCGATATGAGAACCTCACCACTTTCTAGTCGAAGCGTTTAGTCGAATGTGCAATCTCGGTTGAGAAACAGGTATGCTGGCACGCGTACCGATGCGATTGAGTGAGATTGTTCGGTTTGGGCCTATAGCTCAGTTGGCTAGAGCGCCACGTTTACACCGTGGATGTCGGGGGTTCGAGTCCCTCTGGGCCCACAGAAATGAATCAGAGTTTTCCGATTCCTTGTGCTACGGCTAGGACCGTTTCATAGCTCTTGTTGAGACAGTTTGGCCAACTTAATGGTCGAAGGTAAAACTTCTTATGACGATCTGTCCAAGGCTCTCTCATGGCGTTTTTCATCGGTTACTGAGTACGATCGAGTTGCCCGGCTACCATCGCTGTGAGGACGACGCCAGCAGCCACAAACATAGCACCGCCTATTCCTGCAATGTGTCCGATGGAATCAAAGCAGCTTGAGGCTCAAGTATCACTAACGCTATTCCGATCACTCCGCATATTCCCCAGGGATCCATCTATGGGAGAGCCTTTCTTTGAGGACTCCAACGGCCAGTAGCACGGCGATAGTTGGCTGGACCGAGCCTAGGGTGACGGCGACTTGTCCGGGGAGGTACGACGTTGCGATGAAAAGGAACGGGAGAACTGCACCAGTATTGAGAGAGCCAAGAATATAGCTTTTCCACCACCATGAACCTTGTGGAAGCCCACGGCCGATGCGCAGAGCGATGAGGCCAGCGGGTAGCGCTCTCATGAGTGAGGTAAAGAAGAGTGTCCCGGAGAGATTGGCCCGGTCGTCGCGATATAGGTCGTGGCCCAGATCTAGGGGGTATTGCCGTCAATACTGTCCAACCTATTCGGGGCGAATTTGGCGATGCGCTAAATGGGAGAACAGCCGATAACTTCATTCTTTGATTGTTGACCCAAATGATCACGGTGTTCACCGCAGTGCGTTGTGAGAATACGCCTTAGGTGCTTGCCCTTTCCGGTAACGCCTCGTACTTTTCAACTCTGCTCAACCGAACGAAGGCTCTCTCATACCCTTAAACGCGTGAATAGGGGCGGGTATGAGAAAGCCTCCAAGTCTAGAATTCCCAGTCGTCGTCTCGGGTCTCCTCTGCCTTTCCAATGACATAGGACGACCCGGAACCCGAGAAGAAATCGTGGTTCTCCTCGGAGCCTGGTGAGAGGGCAGCTAGAATTTCAGGCTTCACATCGGTTTCTTCAGCCCCGAATTTGGCTGGATAACCGAGATTCATCAGCGCCTTATTCGCGTTGTAACGCACGAATGTTGCGACATCGTCCATGAGGCCAAGTGGCTCATAGAGTTCACCCGAATACTTCATTTCCAGATCGTAGAGATCGTTGAGTAGCCCAAAGGTGAACTCTTCCATCTCGTCTTGCTCATGCTGTGGATGGGTCTCGAGTCCACGCTGATATTTGTATCCCGAATAATACCCATGGACGGCTTTGTCTCTGAGAATGAGTCGAATCATGTCCGCGGTATTCATGAGCTTGCCACGAACGGAAAAATGGAGCGGAAGATAGAAACCAGCGTAGAGCAAAAGCGAGGATAGGAGAGTGGAGGCAACTTTACGCTTGAGTGGGTTTTCACCGTAGTAGTGTTCGAGGACGCGTTTGGCACGCTGTTGCAGATAGTCGTTCTCTACCGCCCAACGGTATGCCGCATCGATCTCTGGCGTGCTTGCGAGTGTGGAGAAAACGCTTGAATAGGAGCGAGCGTGTACCGCCTGCATGAATGCGATGTTGGTGTACACGGCTTCTTCGTGATCGGTGCGGGCATCTTGGATTTGCGAGATTTCACCAACGGTAGCTTGAACTGTGTCAAGCATCGTGAGTCCGGTAAAGACTCGCATAGTCAGAGTACGATCTTGTTCCGACATTTGTTGCCAGGTCGGAATGTCATTGGACAACGGCACTTTTTCTGGAAGCCAGAAGTTCGCGGTTAGACGATTCCATACCTCTAGATCCTTCTCGTCAGTCACACGATTCCAGTTGATTGGGCGGATTCGAGCGTGTGGATTATGACGATACGATGGGGGAGTGACTGAAATATCGAGGAGATTGGCTGTTGTCACGCTGAGGTCCTTTCTTCCTTTAGCGTCTGCCAGAAGTGTCTAAGGCCTTGATTTACTTGCTCGATGTCGTGAGCAGTGCCGAGAAGTTCAAAGCGGTACAGCTCAGGCACTTGGCACTTCTGGGAGATGATGGGGCCGGCCAGGCAAAAGTACTTGCCGAAATTTCGATTTCCGGAGGTAATCACGCCGCGAATGAGTCCTCGGTTAGTTGGATTGTTAAGGAAATCTGCCACTTGGCGAGGGACGGCACCAGATTCTTCGCCACCTCCGTAGGTTGGAACAATAAGCACATAGGGATTGCAGACCTGAATTTGTCCTTCGATTCGAGGGCGGAGAGGAATACGGACCGCGGGCCGATCTAAGCGCTGGACGAAACGGTGAGTGTTTTGAGAAACCGAAGAGAAGTAGACGAGGTCGTGAGATTCTTCTGTTGTCAAGATTGTCGGTGGTGGTAGAGGGCGGCGAGGCTGGCGTGTTAGTGCGCCCATGGGTCCTCCCAGTTAGTAGATAGATGACTATATGTAGTGGTTAAAAGTTGTTTTCAACACGATATATAGTTCTACCAGCATTGACTGAGAAAATCTATGACACGCCGAAAAAATAAGTTAGGAAGCCCGAACTTTTGTGGCGTCTGTTCGAGAACGGCTCTCTCATAGCAGTTATCGTGTACCCATCTAGCGCGGAGCTACCTGTCTTTTGCCGCGAGAAGCATGATTTCCATGAATGTGCGCTGCGTAGACTTGGCGGAAAATAGGCGACTGCCAATCAGCGTATATGTGATCTATTTTGGCTAGCACGGCGTCTTGTGGTCCGCTGTCTAGTGCTTGAACCACCGCATCGTGTTCTTGGTTCCATAGGAGAGTCATTGGATCGGTGTACGTTGAGTTTGGATCGGCAATATGGCCGTCAGATCCGATAAGGAAATCTCGTACTGTGCGAATTCTTTAGAAATCGACCGGGCATCCCGACCAACCACACCCACTTCAATATTCTCAACCACAAATTATGCGGCGTACCAGAATAAGCTGAGGAAAACATTAGGTTCTAAGCATGGCTAGAGCGCGTCGATCTCGCGCCAACTCGCGAAATTCTTTCAAGAAAACTGCTTTCCAGGATCTCCCTTGACCTCGAGCGCTGCGCAGTTAGAGTAACGCTATTCATCGCCTGTTGAAAAACAAGAAATAGTTGCCTTGATACGATGCAAGCGTTAGGTGCAACGGGAGGAGGAACACGGTGGCGCAGGAAAAGAAGCAATGTCCATCTCGCCGAGGTCGACGTCCGGGCATGGACGATGTCTGGCCCGTTATCTTGCGAGCTGCTCAAGGGGAGTTTTCCGCCCGTGGGTACCAAAATGCCACGATGCCCGGTATCGCTCGTGAAGCAAGCGTCAATCCAAAACTTCTTCACGACTATTTTGGGACGAAAAGCGAGCTGTTCGACAAAGCCGTTGTCGACGTCATTACTAAGCAGGGAATTGTCGACGATCTATTTACTCGTCAACACGCAGGAGATTCTCGGGGAACACAGTATTTTCCCTCGGTTTTAGAAATGGATGACAGCCCTGAGGTCGGTGGGTCCGCAATTGGACTACTCAGAAATATTGCTGCACATGAGGAGTCTCGAGCGCTTGTGCTGGAGACTTTCGGAAAGATACGTCATTGGGAAATTAGCGCTGCGGCTACAAGGACCAGATTTGGTCAAACGACTGACATTCGTTGGCATTCAGATAATCGGAATAGTCATGATGCGCTACATCCTGAAGATTCCGGCAATTACCGAGCTTTCACTAGATGAAGTGGCCTCGATCGTGGCACCGAATATTGACCGTTTTTAGCAATCTACTAATCAACGATGATGGAATGAGGAAATGACCAAGAAATTTTGGACCGTTGCACACGTAATGGATGTAATGGAGCGTCTGTATCCACAGCACTTACAAGAACAATGGGATCGAAATGGCTTGATTATTGGAGATCCACAACAGCCAATTAGGCGAGTACTCCTGGCAGTTGATCCTGTTTCATCCACGGCGCAAGAAGCTATCACGGGTGGCTATGACATGCTTATCACGCACCATCCCCTCTTCTTGCGAGGCACAAGTTTTGTGTCTAGACAGGATTACAAGGGACGTATCGTCCATGACTTCATCAAAAATGACATCGCGTTGATGAACGCCCACACAAATGCCGATTCGGCTTCGCGAGGTGTTGCCTGGGCTTTGGCGCGAGCAGCAGGCATTACGGGAGAGCCTTTCGAGACAATCGATGAAGATGAGTCGGGACACAGCCGCGGTCTTGGGCGGATCGGAAACCTTGACGAACCAGTTTCCTTGCGAGATTTTTTCCAGCGCATCGCCAAGGCTCTTCCATGTGGTCCGCACGGCCTCTTTCTAGGAACACCTCCGGAGACGGATCTCGACAGCGAAGTGCGGACAGTAGCTGTATCAGGCGGGGCGGGCGACACTTTCTTGAACACTGTGACGGAACTGGGGGCCGATGTGTATGTAACTGCTGATTTGAGGCACCATCCAGCGTCTGAACACCTCGAAAATGGCGGGCCTGCGCTCGTGTGCGGCTCACATTGGGCGACTGAATGGCTTTGGCTTCCAATTCTCAAAGCAGATCTAGAGGCTACGGCCCGACAAGACGGTGTCGAACTCGAGATTGTTGTCTCATCGATTGTCACCGAGCCTTGGACGCTTCACAGTCCCACATTCGGATAAGTGAGCCTTCGCGATAGAATTCAGTCGATACCTGAGCTCGAACTGTGCTTTGAAGAAAGAGAATGAAACGTGAAAGCGACGAAAGAACAGCAATCCACACTCCTCAAGTTGCAATCGATTGACACTCGGATAGCGCAGCTTCGAGCCACTCGTAAAAAGCATCCGGCTGTGAAAGCACTTGATGAGATTAGTTCGCGTCGCGCGGATCTTGAACGCGCCACGATCACTGCTCGATCACAAGCTTCAGATATTCAGCGAGAAGTGAAAAGAGTGGAAGCTGATCTGGAGCGACTTGTCGACCGTCAAGAGATTATGAGTAATCGCCTTGCGGCCGGTGAAGGATCACATAAAGATCTTTCAGCAATTCAGCACGAGTTAAATCAAATGGCTAAGAGACGAGAAGTCCTCGAAGAGGAAATTCTCGAAATTATGAGCAAATACGAGAATGCGCAGACTCGGGTAGAGGCGCTCAACAAGCAGGCTGATGCGGTCGCTCTGGATGAAACGAAGTTGAAAGAAGAGCTCTCTGGCGCGATGGAAGAGGTCGAGAGTGAGCTTTCGCAACGAACAGAGGAACGCAATGACCTTGCCTCGGCGCTGGAAGCCGAGTTGCTAGACGAGTACGAGTATTGTCGATCGCGCACCGGTGGCCAAGGTGTACTCGAAGCCCGTGGTCGACAGATCGTGGGGCAGATGATGGATCTCCCTGAAAGCGAATGGCATGAAATCATGATGCTGGGTGCCGATGAAGTACATGTATCCGAGGAGTTGGAATGCATCATAGTAAAAACGGAGTAGTTATTTAGCTACCGTCCGGCAATCGTTTTACTTTGTCACCAACACGAGTTCGAGATAGTTGCGCTTGTCCCGCATTTCTACACCTAAGAAATCTTCTTCCTCGGCGAGGGAGTGCGCGATTTCCAAAACACCATCAAGGCTCTCTGAAAGTGCTTGCGCGTGTTTCATTAAAGCTCCAGCAAGCATGCCTCTGTACCGTTTAGCTGAATGCGAGACAACACTGCGTTTACCACCGCGGTCCCTGACAGCGCTTACGCGTATTAAGTCATGTTCCCCTCGCAGCCCCGGCCATGCTTTGATGTACGCTCCAGAGCGGCAATCAACGATGATTTGATGATGCGAAAGCTCTGGCATCAGCGTATCTAGCCTGTTCTTCCAAAGGGAAGCCAGGGGGCCAAGTTGAGGGAGCCGTGTGTCCATTGAGAGTCGGTAACTAGGGATTCGCGACTTGAGATCAACGAGCCCGAATAATGCTGATTGCACTAAGACTCGAAAGCTCTCTCGTGGAGAGTAAACGGCCCCTAGTTCATTGAGCTTTCCCGCTTCGTACAATACGCCCGAATAGACCTCATAAGCTGGAGCCGTAGGGGAATTCCATAGGAGAGTGTTTGCTTCGACTTGGGGTTGAATCCGTTGTCCAACTCCTAAGATGTCGAGAGCGTCGGCGCGAGCCGAAACAGCTACCAATTCATCCAGGACCGAGGTGCGAAGATCTCTTAAATCGTCTGCAAAGGGATCCACCATAGATAAATCTAAGGGAGAGCCTTCAGCGGGTGCTGTCTTGCCTTCAGACGGCGGTAACATAATAAGCATGCAACTAGGTTATTCTCCAAGACTCACACATGCGAGTATGATGAGTCAGGATGAGCTGGCCGGATGGTCGCGGCGCAAGTCGAGGAACGTCCGGACTCCATAGGACACGGTGGTGGCTAACAGCCACCCGGGGTGACCCGCGGGATAGTGCCACAGAAAACAAACCGCCGTCGTTTTTAGCGACGGTAAGGGTGAAACGGTGGTGTAAGAGGCCACCAGCAAGTCGGGTGACCGATTTGGCTAGGAAAACCCCACCGGGAGCAAGACCAAGCAGCACGCAGAGCTGTCCGTTCGACGCGTGCGGGTAGGTTGCTGGAGGTCATGAGCAATCATGACTCGAGATAGATGGCCATCGCAGGGAGTCTCAAATCCTCCTTGTACAGAATCCGGCGTATAGGCCAGCTCATCCTGCTTTTCGTCTCCATTCAGGAGCGTAATCTTCAGATTCTTCATGAATGCGGGTGCGCTTATAGGTGTACCAATCGAAGTTTGAATTGAGTTTTAACGGCTCAGCAAGTGACTTCGGGTTCAATAGGCGCCGTAGCAGAATAAAAACTCTGAGATCCCACAGTTGCGCCCAGGTAATCCGCACGATGGTGGGAAAAGCCACTTTGATATCGCGCTCGCGCTGATCCAGCGCCCTCTTCACGTCCTCAAGAATCCTCAGTGGCGTTGAGGTCGGTGCGTGGGGATGAGCTTCCCTATACTTGACTAAACCGTCGAATTCGACAACGATCCGTTCACATGGAAAACAGAAATCCGCGAAGTATGTCGCTGACGAAGTCGATATCTGCTGTTGCTGTATCGCACGCGGTAACCCGGCTTCGAGCATCCTCAGCTTAGTAATAGTCTCGCCGGCAGATTCAGACCAGGGACTGACAAGTTCCAGATTCTTCAACATTCGTTTCGTGTAGCGACGATCCTTCAAGCGGGTGATAATGTTCCGCAACAGTCGGGTGAGTTTCCTAAAGCGGCGTACAGTTCCTTTTCTGTCTCTCCGGTCGGGTTGAACGATTTTCCGAACGGCCGATTCAATTGTCACGAGGGCGGGAACGATATCCTCGTACGCGAGATATTCAATAATCAAATACGGCAAATCAAGGGCTTTTCCATACTCAGTTTGCGCGAATGCGGAAGGCGGATATCGACGCCTCGACCTCCTCACAACTGAAGGAGCGAACCCTTGTCCCCGAATTCCGATGCGCGTTTGAGGCCGGCTGTGTGTGCACGTAATTACAAGCTGGATATCGATTGTTGGTAGTAGAACATCGAGGCCGTGAGCCAATGCGGCAGATTGCAATGACAAAGCGGAATCTGGAGCACTGTTATTGATCGTCTCCCGAATTCGAGCCAGCTGGACTGCAATTGCCCTGTCCCAGTAGGTCATCGGTAGTTGCCCAAATAGCGCGAAGCGACGGCTTGTTCGTTGTAAAGGTCCCGGACCAGAGGGAAACATGTGCTGGTTTAATCGAACAATACGTAAAGATCTCATGTCGACAGTGCATAGGATTTACCTGTCAGATAAAAGATCTGGCATTTTGATTGTGGATAACTCTGGCTGTAGACGCGCTGTGTACAGAGGTCTCGCGGCCCAGAACTCAACCGCTAGGTTAGGAGTCGTGCGACTCTTCCGTTAGCTCTGCGGCCGCGAGAGCCGCCGCGCCAACAATTCCAGCTGTATTACGTAGTTTGGCTGGAACGATTGGAGTCTTGAGCTCAAGAAGAGGGAGGAACTTCTTATGCTTGCGTGAAATTCCGCCGCCGACGACAAACAGATCCGGGCTGAACAGCATTTCAACATGGGAATAGTACCGTTGAAGACGTTTGGCCCACTGCTTGTAACTCCAGTTGCGGCGTTCCTTTTGCGCTGATGAAGCACGCGATTCGGCATCTTTACCATCGATTTCAAGGTGGCCGAGTTCGGTATTGGGTAGTAGGTTTCCGTCGAAAATGATTGCTGAGCCGATGCCGGTACCGAGCGTGGTTACGATAATGGTGCCCGGGACATCCTTGGCAGCGCCGTAGACAACCTCAGCGTATCCCGCCGCGTCAGCGTCGTTGACCGCATACACTTTTCGCCCGAGCTTGGACCACATGAAATCCGCAACATCGACCCCAGCCCATGAGGGATCGAGGTTCGCAATGAAAATTACTGTATTCCGTACAACGGGAGCGGGAAACGTGATTCCAATTGGCATCTCTTGAGGCAGGTCGAACTGTTCGATGAGGGCTTTGCACGTTTGCGCAACAGCATCCGGTGTGGATGGATGAGGTGTGGGGATTCGTACACGGTCAGTCGCAAAAGAACCGGTGTCGAGGTCGACAATCGCTCCTTTTATACCTGAACCACCGATATCAATGCCGAATGCGAGATTTGCTGATGACACTTTCGCTCCTTGTTGTTGAGGGTTGCAACCGCGGTGTCACGGCAGTGTGAGAATGTCTGCACCGTCCTCGGTTACTACTATAGTGTGTTCGAACTGTGCTGTGCGGGAACGATCAGCAGTTACAACTGTCCAGTTATCATCCCAAAGTTTCCATTGGATACCACCAAGAGTGAGCATTGGTTCGATGGTAAAGACCATTCCCTCTTCCATCGTTATCGACGGTCGGGGAGCAGTGTCGTAATGAGGAATAATCAAACCAGAATGAAACGCCTCACCGACACCGTGGCCCGTGTAATCGCGGACGACCCCATAATTGAATCGCTTGGCGTACTTTTCAATCACTCGGCCAATCACGCTGATTTCACGACCTGGTCGAACCGATTTAATGCCACGCATCATGGCTTCTTTTGTACGTTCGCATAACAGACGAGATTCTTCATCGACATCGCCAACATAGAACATCGCGCAGGTGTCGCCGTGAACGCCATCAATGTAGGCAGTGACATCGATGTTGAGGATATCCCCATCCTCCAGAGGACGAGAGTCAGGGATCCCATGACATATCACTTCGTTAACGGAAGTGCACATGGATTTTGGAAAGCCCATGTAGTCAAGACTTGATGGGTAAGCTCCGTGAGAAATCATGTATTCATGAGCGATGGCATCTAATTCATCCGTGGTGATGCCAGGTTTTGCTGCTTCACCTGCCGCGTAAAGCGCTCCGGCAGCAATTTTCCCGGCGCGACGAATACGTTCAACTATGTCAGGAGTCTTTATGTCTGAAGCAGTAACGACCTCTGGGCCATCATGGAAAAGATACTCGGGTCGCTCGATATGGGCGGGCACAGGGCGTTTAGGGGAGAGTTTTCCCGGCTTGGTATCACCGAGTGGAGCGCGTTTAGCTAAAACAGAATTCTTCATGTGTTTCTCATTTGGCATGGTAGTGGTTACTGTCTGGGAATGATCCAGTTTTTACGGCTTCGCAATAGTCGCTGGCGGCATTGTGGAGTTCTGACCCTAGTTCTGCAAAGCGTCTGACAAAACGGGGGGTCCAATCTGTCATTCCAGCCATGTCCGACCACACGAGGACCTGCCCAGACGTATGCGGGCCCGCACCAATACCGATCGTTGGTATATCCAGTGCTTCGGTGATCTCGGCTGCTACATCCGCTGGCGTAAGCTCAAGGACAAGCAGGCATGCGCCGGCCTCTTGGAGGGCCAATGCGTTATGGAGGAGTCTTTCACGTTCACTCCCACGGCCTTGAATGCGAGGCCCTCCGAGAGTGTTTTCAGACTGAGGAGTAAAACCGAGATGGCCAACGACAGGGATCCCAGAGGAAGAGAGAAGGCTCACTGATGCAACTCGAGCTTCGCCTCCTTCGAGTTTCACCGCATTGGCTCCCACCTTCATCAACCGTGCAGCTGACTCGAAAGCTTGCGTGGGAGAGCCCTCGTAGGTGCCGAAAGGTAGATCTGCGATGATGAGTGGTCGAGTAGTTGACCGAGCCACTGCCGCTGTTGCCCGCTCCATGTCCTCTAAGGTCACCGGTAGCGTGGATTTGTGGCCGAGACACACATTGCCGTAGGAATCACCGACCAAAATCGTATCGACCCCAGCATCTTCAAAGATAGGTGCCGTTATGGCATCGTAGGACGTCAACATCGTTATTTTGCGACCGGCGCGTTTAGCTTGCGCTAAGTGTTGAACGCGCCACACGCGCGGTTCTACGAATTCAGAATCTGAAGACTCACTCATACTCTCTATTATGTGGTGAAACTTGGTTTTGTCACACATCATGCGCGAGTATTTGCGATCCGACACCGACAGAGGACTCTAGACTCTCGTGAGTCTACTTTGTTTTAAGCGTGCGATTAGTGGACTGATTCTTCATGACAGAGCTGTGAACGATATTGTGGGAACCGACATTTATTGCCGCAAGGATGAAAGAAATGGCTGAAGAGCAACTGAATGTGGAAGTGAATCCGCTAGACGATGCGGAAATGGGAGACATCGTTGACGGCGCGCTCCGCGCGTTTCAAGATGCCAAAAATCTTGATGACTTTCGGGACGCAAAGCGCCTGCATCTCGGTGATTCCTCCCGGATATCGCTCGCCAATCGAGCTATCGGAAAACTTCCGGGAGCCGATCGCGCAACCGCCGGAAAAGCTGTCGGACAAGCCCGAAAAACAATTCAGACTGCCTATGACGAGCGCCTCGCGGTTCTCGAATCAGAACACGAATCTCGTGTACTGGTCGAGGAGACTGTTGACGTTACTGAACCACCGCAACGACAACAAGCAGGTGCTCGACACCCGCTACAAATTCTCATGGAAGAGGTTTCGGACTTCTTTGTTGCTATGGGGTGGGATATTGCTGAAGGGCCCGAGCTTGAGCACGAGTGGTTTAACTTTGACTCCTTAAACTTCGACATTGACCATCCGGCACGGCAGATGCAGGACACATTCTACGTTGACGGTACCAGCGTTGGGGGTGACAGTCCTGACGATGGGCACCTTGTACTTCGGACGCATACCTCTCCGGTGCAAGCTCGAACAATGCTGAGTCGCGACCTCCCGATTTATGTCGCATGTCCGGGTAAAGTCTTCCGCTCTGATGAGCTGGATGCGACACACACTCCTGTCTTCCACCAGGTCGAAGGACTCGCAGTAGACCGAGGATTGACTATGGGTCACCTTAAAGGGACGCTTGACCACTTTGCTCGAGCGATGTTTGGGCCCGAGGCCAAAACGCGTCTACGCCCATCGTTTTTTCCCTTTACTGAGCCCAGTGCTGAACTCGATCTGTGGTTCCCGCAAAAGAAAGGGGGAGCCGGCTGGATCGAATGGGGTGGTTGCGGGATGGTTAATCCTAACGTCCTTCGCGCATGTGGTATCGATCCTGATACGTACACAGGTTTTGCTT
The DNA here is from genome assembly GCA_030537615.1 of Actinomycetaceae bacterium. Taxonomy (GTDB): domain Bacteria; phylum Actinomycetota; class Actinomycetes; order Actinomycetales; family Actinomycetaceae; genus Gleimia. The sequence continues at coordinate 16,344 of JAUNVP010000021.1, forward strand.
TCGGTATGGGGATCGAACGTACGCTGATGTTGCGGCATTCGATCGCAGACATTCACGACATCGTGGAGGGGGACCAACGGTTCTCCCTTCAATTCGGCACGACGGGGAAGGGGAACTAAGAATGCCTAACGTCCCAATTTCTTGGCTGAAAGACCACGTCGAGGTTTTGCCGGGAACCGACGCTCAAACGTTGGCAGCAGATCTCGTCAAGGTTGGTCTCGAGGAAGAGACAATACACTCTGCGGCAGTCAAAGGGCCTCTCGTGGTCGGCCGAGTTTTGTCTGTAGTTCCAGAGAAACAGAAGAACGGTAAGACCATTAACTATTGCCGTGTGGATGTTGGAGTCCACAATGACGCTCCCGGTGAAGGCAAGGAGCCTGCTGAGGTAGCTTCGCGCGGAATCATTTGTGGAGCGCACAACTTCAAAGCGGGCGATCTCGTTCCTGTGATCTTGCCCGGTGGTGTATTGCCAGGTGACTTCGAGATTTCGGCACGGAAAACATACGGACACATCTCTGACGGCATGATTTGTTCCGAACGAGAACTAGGAATGTCCGATGAACACGCCGGCATTATCGTTCTGACGGAAATGTTCGATGAGGCCGATATTCCTCCGGTTGGGGAGAGCCTAATCGAGTTTCTTGGTCTTGGGGAAGAGCTGCTCGAGATCAACGTTACACCGGATAGAGGCTATTGCTTCTCGATGAGGGGGGTTGCCCGAGAGTATTCGCATTCGACGGGGACGCAGTTCACGGACCCGGGGTTACCGGCAAGCCTCTGTCATGGAATTCCAGAACCCACCGAAGCGGGTTTTGCGGTAGAGGTCGACGACGACAATCCGATTCGAGGCTCAGTAGGATGTGACCGTTTTGTCACAAGAATTGTCCGCGGAATCGATCCAAACGCACCGACTCCGAAGTGGATGATCAAACGTCTTGAAGCAATGGGAATGCGCTCAATTTCCCTTGCTGTCGACATCACTAACTACGTCATGCTTGATCTCGGCCAGCCGTTACATGCATACGACCTCGATGCGATTGCAGCACCTATCGTTGTGCGCCGTGCCCGCTCGGGGGAGTCTTTGGTCACGCTCGATGAGCAGACCCACGAGCTCGATGCGGAAGATCTTTTGATTACGGATTGCCCGCAAGGGCAACGGGCAGGCCGGATCCTTGGGCTAGCCGGTGTCATGGGCGGTCAGTACGGGGAAGTCGAAACTGATACGACCAATGTTTTGATCGAGGCGGCACATTTTGATCCCATTACTGTGGCGAGGACAGCACGCAGGCACCGTATCCCGTCGGAAGCAGCTAAGCGCTTTGAGCGCGGTGTCGATCCACTGCTTCCTCCCGTCGCAGCTCAACGAGTGGTTGATCTGCTAGTCGAATATGGCGGTGGGACAGCTGATGAAGCCGTCTTCGACCTCAATAATCTTGCTAGTCGTGAACCGATCGAAATGAGCACGAGTGAGCCTAGGCGCGTGGCTGGTGTTGATTATGGAACGGATCGCATTATCGAGATCCTGACAATGATCGGCTGCGATATTCGCGTGGATGGAGAGACACTCTTGGTGACGGCTCCGTCATGGCGTCCAGATTTAACCCAACCTTGCGATCTCGTCGAAGAAATCGCGCGACTGGACGGATATGACAATATTGAATCTGTGCTCCCTGTTGCTCCTGCTGGGCAAGGATTGCCGCCACGTATGAAGGCGCGTCGGGCAATTGCACAAACGCTCGCGGACATCGGCTTTGTCGAAGTCGGCTCTTATCCGTTTATTGGTGACGCACATGATAGGTGTCAAATCCCCGAAGATGATGAACGACGCAATGCGGTAAAACTGCGCAATCCGCTCGTTGATAGTCAACCGTTATTGCGCACGTCAATCCTCGATTCGCTACTGGAAACGGCGCAGCGAAATGCTGCGCGGGGAGCGGAGTCCATCCGTGTCTTTGAGCTTGGGATGGTGACGCGACCAGCGGGTACTGTGCCCTCGGCTATACCGTCTGCAGAGCAGCGACCGCACCCCAAGGAAATTGGTGCACTGCATCGAGGAACCCCCAAACAGCCTTGGCATCTTGGTTTAGTCGCGGGCGGTCAATCTCCTGCGACTGGAGTGCGTTTCGGTAAACGGGATTACGATTGGGCCGATGTAATTGATGCCGGGCAACGAGTGGGAATTGCCTTAGGGCTCACGATTGAAGCTAGTGCTTTGTATCGTGATCCGGATATCACGATGCCTCCGGGGCGGCCTCTACCACAACCAGTAACGAGCCCCGAATCGGCAGCCCCGTGGCATCCGGGCAGGAGCGCGATTCTCTTTATCCGATCCGGTAAGAAGATCGTGGAGATCGGTCGAGCTGGTGAGTTGCATCCGCGGGTGGTGGAAAACTACGGCCTTCCCGGCAGAAGTGTCGCTCTTGAGCTTGACCTTGACGCACTGATAAAGGTTGCACCCGTGAATCCTATTCAAGTTTCACCGGTTTCAACCTATCCGCCAGTTAAAGAAGACATTGCTCTTGTCCTTGATCAAGACATCCCAATCGGCGTCGTTATCGACACGATTCGCTCGGCCGGAGGTCACCTTCTCGAAGAGGTTACGTTGTTTGATGAGTACTCCGGTAGTCAAATCGAGGACGGTAAACGATCGCTGGCGTTCGCATTGCGGATGCGAGCCGCGGACCACACGATGAGTTCTGAAGAAGCAGCACAAGTGAGGAATGCTATTATCACGCGAGTTTCTAAGACTCTTGGTGCAAAATTGCGCGCATAAAGCCTAGATAAGCACTTTCTTGACTGCGTTTCCCCTGCCTCTGGGACTTTTCGGGTAGGGGAAACGTATTTCATAGTGCAGACTTGAGGTATGAGGGTTTTAATCGTATGGGCATCAAGGCACGGTGCCACAACTGAAGTGGCTGAAACTGTTGCCGAAGAACTGATGAACGCTGGAATGGAAGTGACGCTTTCAGAAGCGAGTGCCGTCACGTCTATTGCCGAATACGATGGCTTGGTTCTCGGTTCTGCTGTGTACATGACTCAGTGGGTTGATGATATGCGTCGTTTTGCGACCACGTTTCACGACGAGTTGCAAAATAAGAATCTCTGGGCCTTTTCGGTGGGTTTGTCAGGAGTGCCGAAGGGGAATGTGCAGGATCCTGTTCGCGTAGGGCCAGTGTTGCTGAAAATTAACCCGAGAGAACATAAAACATTTGCTGGACGGCTACGGCCTCGGGAATTGTCGTTACGAGAGCGGTCAATTGCTCGTCTCGGCGGCGCGGTTGAGGGCGATTTTCGCGACTGGGACGAGATTCGAGCGTGGGCTCGGAGCGTCGCGGAAGATATGCGATCGTTAGAACCAGGGGGCTGAGGTCCTTTCCGTGCTCGGATACCCACACAAATGTGAGCGGTATGACTATAAGACAATTGGGAATGTTTATGCATGAATATGTATAGTTATTCATGTGAGTGTACGTGTTGTAATCGTTGGCGCTTCCGGCTTTGCCGGAAGTGAGATTGCGCGTATCCTGGTCAACCACCCAGAGGTTGATATTATCGCGCTGATGGCTGGCAAAAGCGCTGGTACGCGTTTTGGAGAAGTCAATCCGAATGTACCGGCGCTGGCAAATCGCATAGTGGAGTCTACAAATATAGCGGTGTTGAAGTCAGCCGACGTTGTTTTTGTTGCTTTACCGCACGGAGAATCTGCGAAACTCACTGCGCAACTGGTTGGTGGGCCAATCATTATCGACTGTGGAGCGGACCATAGGTTGACGTCTCAAGAAGCGTGGCGCCGCTACTACGGAGGCGAGTATCCGGGCGCATGGGCCTATGGGATGCCTGAGCTCATCCATGCACAGGAATATGAACAGATTTCCGCGGGCCAGGCATCTCGCGCCTTCCTCAGTCGGAAATTGATTAAAACCGCGCGGGAGATTGCTGTTCCCGGATGTAACGTAACTGCCGTGACGCTTGCGATTCAGCCTGCAGTCGCAGCAAACTTGGTGGACACGAAGCGGATAACAGCGACTCTTGCCGTGGGGTATTCGGGAGCTGGGCGCTCTCCGAAGCCGCATTTGCTCGCAACCGCCGCACTGGCGAATCTGGCACCATATTCCGCTGTGGGAAAACACCGTCATATTCCGGAGATTATTCAGAATCTCCAGGTTGCCGGTGCCCGAGAGGTTGCTGTTGATTTCACTCCAGTCCTTACACCGACATCTCGGGGCATTGTGGCAGTGGTAAATGCGCAATTGAATACGTGTCAGGACGCTGCCTCACAGCTCTGCCATGCGTATGAGAATGCATACGCTAACGAAACATTAGTTGATGTCATCGATACGTATCCGCAGACGCAGCCGATACTCGGAACTGGTCGAGCTACAGTATGGGCCGGGGTTGACGATATCGCTGGGTCGGTAACGGCTATTGCGGCTATTGACAACCTTGGAAAAGGAACAGCATGTGCTGCGGTGCAGTCCATGAATCTTGCATGTGGCTTTGACGAAGCTCTCAGTATCCCAACCATTGGAGTTGCGCCATGAGTGAATCTTTAGGGGTGTGTTATCCACGTGGATTTGAAGCATCTGCCATTGCCGCGGGATTAAAGGCCTCGGGGAAACTTGACCTTGCGCTCGTTGTAAACACCGGAAGGCACGTGAAATCTGCCGGTGTCTTTACGTCTAATCGAGTAGTAGCAGCTCCGGTGGAGTATACGCGCAAGTTAATGAAAACAGCGTCAATCTCTCACGTTATTGTGAATTCAGGAAACGCTAACGCGTGTACAGGACAACGAGGCGTTGCAGATGTGGCTCTTACTGTCGCCGCAGTCGCGGAAGCGTGTCAAATAGCGCCAGATACCATCGGCGTATGCTCGACCGGAGTCATTGGAGAATATCTCGATATCGAAAAACTCGGAAGGGCAGTGCCTCAACTTGTCAAGGCTCTCTCATGCGAGGGGGGATCCGATGCGTCGAGAGCCATAATGACTACAGATACGGTCGCGAAAACAGTCGAATTGGACTGCGGCGGCTGGAGAATTGGCGGAATGGCTAAAGGCGCTGGAATGCTAGCACCAGCACTCGCAACCATGCTGTGCGTCATTACCCTTGACGCAGTTGTGGATGAGAGAGCCTTGCAACGAGCACTCACTCACGCAGTCAACCGGTCTTTTGATCGACTCGATACCGACGGTTGCATGTCAACGAATGATTCGGTCATCGTTCTTGCCTCGGGAGAATCGGGCAAAAAAGTGTCCGAGAGCGAACTGACCGCACAGCTCACTGATGCGTGCGTTGAACTCACGCGATCGCTTCAAAACGATGCTGAGGGTGCTAGTCACACCATCGATATCAATGTGCGGGGCGCTAGTGCTGAATCCGCGGCAGTAGCGGTAGGGCGAACGGTTGCGCGTTCAGCTCTGGTCAAAACCGCGATTTTTGGGAATGATCCGAATTGGGGCAGGATACTCTCGCAAATTGGCACTCTCGACGAGCAGACAGCGCCTTTTGACCCGAGCAAAGTTGATGTCGCAATCAATGGGATAGAAATCTGTCGCTCAGGCAGTATTGGAGAGCCTAAGAAACTCGTTGACATCGCGAGTAACCGACATGTTGCCATTGACATCACGCTTCATGCGGGGGACGCGAACGCGACAATCTACACAACGGATCTCACTCACGATTATGTTCACGAGAATAGTGCGTACACGACATGACAGAGCTTTCAGCATTAGATAAGACCCGAATTCTCCTCGAGACCGTCCCTTGGCTACGTAAGTACTCGGGCAAACGAGTCGTCATCAAATACGGCGGCAATGCCATGATCGATGAGGAACTCAAACGTGCCTTTGCACAGGACATTTCGTTTCTACACGCATGGGGAGTACACCCCATAGTTGTTCACGGTGGGGGGCCGCAAATCAACTCGATGCTTCGAAAACTCGGTTTGGAAGCACCGTTTACTGCTGGCCTGCGCGTTACGACGCCCGAAGTGATGGAAGTTGTCCGCATGGTTCTCCAAGGCAAGGTTCAGCGTGAACTCGTCTCCTTGTTGAATCTCGATTCGATTGCCGCGGTCGGCCTCTCTGGTGAAGATGCAAGGCTCTTCCAAGGTCGTCGACGTCGAGCAGTGGTTGATGGTCAAGAACACGACATAGGCCAAGTTGGAGAAATTACATCGATTAATCCAGAGCCGGTCAATGATCTCGTGAAGAACAATCGCATTCCTGTGATCTCTTCTGTTGCCATGGATGAGGCTTCGCCAGCGAACGTTTTGAACATTAATGCGGACTCCGCCGCGGCAGCATTAGCTGTAGCTGTCGGAGCTGAAAAATTCATCATGTTAACGGATGTCGAAGGGGTCTATCGCGATTTTAATGATCGTTCGAGCCTGATTTCGCGGATGAGTCTCAAAGAATTGACGGACATGCTACCGACGTTTACCACGGGAATGATTCCCAAAATGCAAGCCGCTAAGACAGCTTTAGAGGGTGGAGTACCCCAGGTGCACGTTATTGATGGCCGTCAACCGCACACCATGCTTCTCGAGGTGTTCACGGATGAAGGAGTTGGAACGATGATTACTCCAGGAGAAGATCATGAGTGATCTATTGTCGCGTTATGACTCATCAATGCTCAACGTATTTGGTGCACCTAAACTTGCTTTAACACGCGGTCACGGTGTGTGGGTTGAGGACGAAAAAGGCCGAACTTTCATGGATTTGCTCGGAGGCATCGCTGTTAACGTTCTCGGCCACGCTCATCCTGCGATTAGTGATGCTATCGTCACCCAGTCTCAAAAGCTCATTCATGTGTCGAATTTCTTCACCACAGAACAAGTAGTCACGCTTGGTGAGGAGCTCCGATCCATAGTCTCTTTGCGCCGAATGAGTGAGCCTATGGATGCGAGGGTATTTTTGTCGAATTCGGGGACGGAGGCGAATGAGGCGGCGCTGAAAATCGTCAAAGCATGGGCTAACACACAGGGCAAAAGACGTATTCTTGCCCTCACTCATGCGTTTCATGGCCGAAGTATTGGCGCACTATCTCTCACCTATAAAACGCAGTATAGGGAACCTTTTGCGCCTCTGATCCCCGATATTGAATGGATCCCCGCGGGAGATGAAGAGGCGCTTGAGAGAGCGTTTGACGAGGGCGTGGCGGGGCTCTTCCTTGAGCCAATTCAAGGTGAAGCGGGTGTTATCCCGCTTTCGTATGAGTATCTTCGTTTAGCCCGTAGCCTCTGTGATACCCATGGCTCTCTCATGGTTGTCGATGAGATTCAGACAGGTATGGGACGTACCGGAGCATGGATGGCGCATCACGCTGCCGATATTGTTCCTGATGTCGTTACTCTTGCAAAAGGACTGGGCGGAGGAATGCCCATCGGCGCGACAATTACCGTCACAGAACGCGCGACTTCTGTGTTGACACCGGGAATGCACGGGACGACCTTTGGCGGAAATCCGGTGTGTGCGGCCGCTGCGCTTGCCACAATTGACACGATTCGTACTGATGACCTCATCAACCATGCACACGTGCTCGGGAACAACTGGATCCAGGCGTTGAGGTCTCTCGAACACTCTCTCATTGCAGAAGTTCGCGGTCGCGGACTCCTCATCGGAATTGAGCTGGCAGAACCGATCGCACAAGCAGCCGTTATCAAAGCTCAAGAAAACGGATTTATTATCAACGCGGCCACACCGACGACGTTGCGACTCGCCCCGGCGCTCATTATCTCCGAGGACGAGGCCGAATCGTTTAACTCCGCGCTCCCGGAAATTCTTAATGATGCGAAAGGTCAAAAGCTATGAGTGAGCCTTTGGATGCGGGGGCGAGGACGCCCTCAACGAAAGCCGGTCGCCACGCAGCAATCGAAACCATATTGTCAACCAGGCCAATTACATCGCAAACGGAGCTACGTTCCGCACTTGAGGACATGGGGATCGTTGCGGCACAGGCAACCCTCTCTCGTGACCTGCTAGAGATGCGAGCGACGAAAGTACGTGATGCACACGGCCGGCAAATTTACGCTCTATCCGACCGCACTAAGCCTTCGGAATGGGGAGAAGAAGGCGCTGAGCAGAAACTCCAACGATGGGCTCAGGATCTTCTTGTCGGGGCGGCAACTGCCCAAAATCTCGTGATTTTACGAACCCCCGCTGGAGCGGCTAATCTGCTAGCTTCAGCAATCGATATCGCACGAGATGACACGGTACTCGGTTCCGTGGCAGGTGATGACACCATCATGGTCGCTTGCACCTCGATCGAAACAGCTACTGACTTTTGCAACCAACTACTGAGCTACGCCGAAGGAACTAAACCAGAAAGCGTCGAAGATTCCACGAGGAAAGAGGAAAACTGATGAGCAATAAAGATCGGATCGTCTTGGCCTATTCGGGCGGACTTGATACATCTGTCGCGATCGGCTGGATCGGCGAACAGACCGGCGCTGAAGTGATTGCGGTAGCGGTTGATGTAGGTCAGGGTGGAGAAGATCTCGAGGTCATTCGACAAAGAGCTCTCGATTGCGGAGCCGTCGAAGCATATGTCGCAGATGCGCGAGACGAATTCGCCACCGAGTACTGCTGGCCGGCACTGAAGGCAAATGGCCTTTATCAGGGAGAATACCCTCTGGTCTCAGCGTTATCTCGTCCTCTCATTTCCAAACACCTTGTCCGCGCTGCACGCGAGTTTGGTGCGACCACCATGGCTCACGGATGCACGGGCAAGGGCAACGATCAGGTGAGGTTCGAAGTATCGTTTACCTCCATCGCTCCCGACCTCACTTGTATTGCGCCGGTCCGCGACCTCGCCCTCACCCGCGATGTCGCTATCGACTACGCCAACAAGCACAAGTTGCCAATCGAAACGACCAAGAACAATCCGTTCTCAATCGACCAGAACGTGTGGGGACGTGCGATCGAAACAGGCTTCCTCGAAGACCTGTGGAATGCGCCCACCAAAGACGTGTACTCATACACCGACGATCCCACGTATCCGCCCCTTCCGGACGAAGTAATCATCACCTTTAAAGAGGGCGTTCCTGTCGCTGTTGACGGAAAAGAGATGTCTGCTCTGGAGATCATCCAGGAACTCAATCGCCGAGCGGGAGCGCAAGGCATCGGACGCATCGACATGGTTGAAGATCGTCTGGTCGGAATCAAGTCTCGCGAAATCTATGAGGCTCCCGGGGCCATGGCGCTCATTACCGCGCATCAAGCGTTGGAGAACGTCACCTTGGAGCGCGAACAGGCGCGGTTCAAACGGTCCGTCGACAATCGTTGGGCGGAGTTAGTGTATGACGCGCAGTGGTTCTCGCCGTTGAAGAAGTCGTTGGATGCCTTTATCGACCACACGCAACAGTATGTTTCCGGCGATATCCGAATGACGTTGCACGGAGGCCGCGCGACGGTCAACGGTCGGCGCTCTGACCAATCGCTGTACGATTTCAATCTGGCAACGTACGAAACTGGCGATACTTATGATCAGTCGCATTCTCGGGGATTCATTGAAATCTACGGTATGACCGCTAAACTTGCGGCTGCTCGGGATGTACGTTTCGGTAACGCTGAAGATCTCGCGGTCGAATAAGCTGAAAACACCAGTCAATAAGGAGACAACATGAGCGACGCGGCGCAAGACAAGATCAGTTTGTGGGGAGGGCGTTTTGCTGGAGCTCCTGCCGATGCTCTCGATGCGTTATCGGTATCTACCCATTTCGATTGGCGTCTTGCCCGAGTCGATATTGCTGGCTCGAAAGCTCACGCCCGCGAGCTTTCGCGTGTGGGGTTGCTTTCTGAATCCGAGTTAGAACGGATGATCGAAGCCCTTGAGCAACTCGATTCCGATGTGGTGACGGGAGATTTCGCGCCGAGCCCTGCGGATGAGGACGTACACACCGCGCTTGAACGTGGTTTGCTGGAACGAGCTGGTGCCGAGCTGGGGGGTAAGCTACGGGCCGGTAGATCACGCAACGATCAGATTGCCACGTTGATCCGCATGTATCTGCGGGATGAATCGCGGCATTTGGGCTCGAATATTCTCGGTTTGGTTGACGCTTTGCTTGAACAAGCGGTGGGTGCGGGAGAGGCTGTGATGCCTGGGCGCACGCATATGCAGCATGCGCAGCCCGTCCTTGTTGCACATCATCTTCTGGCGCATGTGTGGCCGCTTTTACGTGACCTTGACCGTCTGCGAGATTGGGATCGCCGAGCGGCACAAAGCCCTTACGGTTCAGGAGCACTGGCGGGTAATACGCTGGGAATGAATCCCCAGAATATTGCCACTGAGCTAGGGTTCGATGATTCGTGTGAAAACTCCATTGATGCAACGGCTTCACGAGACGTGGCCGCTGAGTTCTCGTGGATCTGTGCGATGATCGGCATTAATCTGTCGAGGCTCTCCGAAGAGATCATCATCTGGAATACCGTCGAGTTCGGCTATGTCACGCTGGCGGATGAATACTCGACGGGATCGTCGATTATGCCTCAGAAGAAGAATCCGGATATTGCCGAGCTCGCACGAGGAAAAGCCGGACGAATGCTCGGAGATTTACAGGCATTGCTTTCAGTACTCAAGGCTCTGCCATTGGCTTATGACCGAGATTTGCAGGAGGACAAGGAGCCGGTTTTCGATCAGATCGATACGCTCGACGTCCTCCTTCCCGCCATGATCGGCATGATCCGGACGATGACTCTGCACACGGATCGTATGGAGTATCTCGCTCCACGCGGGTTTTCCTTGGCTACTGATATTGCCGAGTGGCTCGTGAAGCGCGGTGTACCATTTCGTAACGCTCATGAGATCGCTGGTGAGTGCGTTGCGGTTGCCGAAAAGTCCAACAGAGAGCTGTGGGATTTGACGGATCAAGAGTTGACGCAGATTAATCCCGCTTTGACCGCGCAGGTGCGCGAAGTGCTGTCGGCGAAAGGCTCTGTCATGGCTCGTGATGGGCGCGGCGGCACGGCACCGCAGCGCGTACGTGAGCAAATGCGAGAAGCGCGAGAGCTGTCAGCCGAACTCGCGAATTTCTTTGCCACTTCAGTTAACCACCTGTAATGGGTACGGATCTCACACCTGTACTTCTCGACCGAGCAACAATCGTTGCACCTCGGCTCCTAGGTGGAGTGCTCGCCCATACCAAGGGAGAGCTTTCAGTTGGAATCCGGATTACGGAAGTTGAGGCCTATGAAGGGGCGGTGGATCCAGGGTCTCACGCCTATCGGGGACTAACGCCACGCACCACCCCAATGTTTGGTGCGCCGCCGCAGGTGTACATCTATCTCTCGTATGGTATTCACTCGTGCCTCAATATCGTGTGCGCACCCGAGGGGGAGGGACAAGGGTGTTTGATTCGTGGCGGTGAGGTCGTGTGGGGCTCGGAGCTCATGGGAGAGCGTAGGGCGAAGGCACGTTCTTCTCGTGACTGGGCGCGTGGTCCGGGGAACGTTGGATCGGCTTTAGCGGTTTCCACGCAAATGAGTGGTAGCTACTTGAATCTCAAGGCTCTCCCAAACAATTTCAGTCCCACCATCGAAGAATCTGAGCTCATCAAACTCTTGGCTCCCGCTCACGGCCTCACCCTGTACCTGCCATCAGTTGCGACACCGGAATACTGTCAATCGGGACGTATCGGCGTGTCCGGTGAAGGTGGAGATGCCAAGCGTTTTCCCTGGCGGTTTTATTTGCCAAACGAACCGAGTGTTAGCCGACACCCGCCGTCAGTTGCTCGTCAATAGTTTCGTCTAAGAACTCGAATCCGGCATCGAGTAAGCGCTGGGGAACGACACGCTGCGAGTCCAGTGCGATAACGGACATGTCTCCCAGTAGCGTCCGGATCGCCCACGCTGGGACCGGTGGTCCTTGGAGACGGTGCGCGTGCTTGGCAAGAGCGCGGGTAAAACTCTTGTTCTGAACCGGGAACGGCGCCGTCAGGTTGAAAGCTCCGTCAAGTTCTGAGTTCAGGAGGAATTTGCAGGCGCGCACATGATCCCGTAAGGAGATAGTTGGCATCCATTGGTCGCCGCCGCTGAGTCGCCCACCAAGATTGGCGTTGAATAGCGGAAGCAAAGTGTTGACCACGCCTCCGTCCTCATGAATAACGATGCCGGTTCTAATATTGATCACGCGATCGATGACGGCGGTCTGCGACTGTTTTTCCCATTCGGCGCATAATCCTCCAAGGAACGTGGATGAGGGCGCATCGTCTTCCGTTAGAATCCAGTCTCCGCGGTCGCCGTAATATCCCACCGCCGATGCCGTTAGCAAAGTGGAAGGTCGTTGGTCGGGGGAGAGCGTGTTAATGGCATTGACGATGGTTTTGACGCTTTTGAGTCGCGATTCAACGAGTGTGCGCTTATACGAGTTGGTCCACGGCCACTTAGCAATCGGCGCGCCATTTAAGCAGATCACTGCATCGGTGTCAGCGACAATAGCTGGATCGAGGTCGAAATGGTTCGGATCCCAGCGGTACTCATTGGCTCCTCGGGGATCTCTGCGAATAAGCGTCTTGATCCGCCATCCGTCATCAGCTAAAGATTCCTTTAGCGCACTGCCGATAAATCCACTAGCCCCGGCAAAAACTACTCTTTTTCCCTGTGTGTTCATACATAATTCATACCGGAGGATGGAAAGCAGGGCATCTGTAAATCGATGAGTGAGCTTTGGCGTGTGAAAGTTCGGTTGTAATTAGTCGAGTTTCATATCTCCCGGACGGATGTACCCCCACTTGCGCATGAGTTCTGCGAAAAGAAGCGTAAGTGCGGCTGGAGCAACGAAATGCAGGCCGAGGATCAGGGAAAAAAGGACACCGGGAGTAGTTGTCGCAGACATGACATCCCAGGTCATGAGTTGCCCAACGAGGCCGGAGGTGCCCATCCCGGCGCCAGACGCATTGTTTTCCATGCGGAATATGACTGTGGCCACGGGGCCGAGAATGGCCGACGTGAGGATCGGGGGAAGCCAGATTAGGGGTCTGCGAACGATATTTGAGACCTGAAGCATTGAGGTTCCGATTCCTTGCGAGATAAGCCCAGCAATACCATTTTCGCGGTATGAGGCAACGGCGAATCCAACCATTTGCGCACTACATCCGATGGTGGCTGCCCCGGCAGCTAATCCAGATAACCCGAGGATGATTGCCAATGCAGCTGAGGAGATGGGCAGGGTCAGGATCATGCCCATGAGGACGGCAACAATAATGCCCATCAAGAATGGTTGCCGTTCGGTTCCCCAGTTAATGATTTGACCAAGGGCGGTCATCATCTGCGAAATGCTTGGTCCGATGAGAAAACCAATAACGGAGCCTGATGTGACAGTCATGAATGGTGTGACGAGAATATCGACCGGGGTTTTCCCGGATACGGCGAGGCCGACCTCGACGGCGACGAATGAGGCGATAAAGGCGCCGAGTGGTTCTCCGGGGCCTGAGAGATTCATTGTGAGGCCGTCGACGACTCCACCATGAAGAATTCTTGTCGCGTGCGCACCAGTCATCCCCGCTAATCCTGTGCCGGCAAGTACGTAGGTGCTGGCGCCAAGCCGGTGCGCCACCCCAATACCAATACCGAGGCCGGTCAAGACTGAAGCAATCGATCCAATGAGAATGAGGAATTCCCCGATCGTGCCCGGAATATATTTTCCTAGCTGGACCATAATGGTGCCGATAATGAGGGTCGCGAACAGGCCGTGAGCCATCCCAGTTAGGGCATCGATAAAAAACCGAGATGCCCATCTCTTGATTACTGTTGGCATGAAGTCTCGCCTCCTACTACAGGGTGTATATACACCCTCTGCGACATTAACAGATCAGGTTGCGAAGTTCCCGGGCAATCACGAGAGAGTCCGGTGGGGATTGTTATCGGTAATATATGAGGTCGTGTGAGGGAGCGTATGCGCGCCGAAGGCATGAGTGAGCCGTGGTGTTAGTCGTTGAACAAATATCCGGCATCCTCGAGCGCGCCCTCAACCCGATCAAGTGTTTCAGTGTCGGGTGCTTCAATGGTGTGGCGGTGGATGCCATCGGCTAGGTTGGCCAGGGCGTGTGCCGGGTGGAAGTCATTGGTGAAACGCTTGAGGTCATCCATGTTCGTTACGTCGATAGGTGCGCACACCGTGCCGTAAACGGGATGGTCGATTTGGACATCGATGATGGCTCCACCATGCGCAACGATGAGAGTGAGTTCTTCTTCTACAGCAGTTGGTTTGTGGCGCACGGTGATTACCCGGCGCGCAGTTCCGGACGTAGCGAGGAGATATCCCAGATAGGTCGATTGGATAGACAGCCCTTCTGCGCGCAACAGGGCGATGTCCTTAACAATGACTTGCCTGGTAACCCCGAATTTTCGGCCTAGTTCGCTGGCGGAAATAGGAGTCGCTGCTTGCATAAGCTCAGCTCGCACCTTGCTGCGACGCTCGTTGCTTGCGTTGGGAGATCGGTTTCTTGCCATAGCTCCACGTTAGCTAAGATTGTCACGGATGGGAGAACGAAGAGTTCTGAAGGCTCTCTCATAGCAGTCTGTTCCGCATGGGACACGGAAGGAAGAGATCGTGACCGACATCATTGATGAGCTCCAGTGGCGAGGGCTAATCCGACAGCACACGGACATGGAAGCCCTTCGAACCGCGTTAAACGCTGGCCCGGTCACTTTCTATTGCGGATTTGATCCGACCGCGCCCTCACTTCATCACGGGCACCTTGTGCAACTCATCCTCATGCGGCATCTGCAGAATGCGGGACATCGTCCTCTGGCGCTCGTTGGTGGCGCAACCGGACTTATTGGGGATCCGCGAATGTCAGGTGAACGGAGCTTACAACCGCGCGACGTGGTTGCAGGCTGGGTCGAGCGCTTACGCGAACAAATCTCGCGATTTTTGCTTTTCGAGGGCGATAATAGCGCGGTCATGGTCAATAACCTCGATTGGACTGAAGAGCTTTCCGCCATTGACCTTTTGCGTGATCTGGGAAAGTATTTCCGGCTGGGGACGATGTTGTCGAAAGATACGGTCGCACGCCGACTCGATTCCAATGAGGGGATTTCTTACACCGAGTTCTCCTACCAGATTCTTCAAGCGAATGACTATCTTGAATTGTTCCGCCGCTATGGATGCACCTTAGAGACGGGAGGCGATGACCAGTGGGGGAACCTCGTTGGTGGCCTTGATCTTATTCACAGAGTTGAGGGCGAACGGGTTCATGTGATGACGACGCCGCTCATTACGAAGGCAGACGGCACCAAATTTGGTAAATCAGAGGGCGGCGCTGTGTGGCTTTCCGCGGATATGCTGTCGCCCTACGCGTTCTATCAGTTCTGGTTGAACGTCGATGATGCCGATGTCGTACGGTTCCTCAAGGTCTTTACGTTCCTCCCGAGGGAAGAGATTGAGAGGCTGGAGGCCGCGGTAGCTGAAGCGCCTCATCGACGCGAGGCGCAGCGAACACTTGCGGCAGAAGTGACGAAAATGGTCCACGGTGAAGATCATCTCGAGCGGGTTCTCGCGGCAACAGAAGCATTGTGGGGAAGCGGTGATATTAAATCCGTCGATGCCTCCACCTTGTCAGCGGCAACAGAACATCTCCCAAACGGAACTATTCGTTTGGGGGAGGCGACGGCCGTCGATGCCCTCATTGCCGCCGGACTTGAGAAGGGGCGTGGCGCAGCTCGGCGAACTATTGCTTCGGGTGGTTGTTACGTTAACAACGTGAAGGTTACCGATGAGGATGCGCTATTGACTGGTGATGACGTTTTGTCGGACGGAGCGATTTTGATTCGCAAGGGCCGTCGAAATCTCGCAGTTGTCCGCCCGGATTAGGTATTTCCCCTGATCGGAGCCTCGCAGATGGGCTTGTGTTGAGTGTCACTGTGGGTTGATTTGACGGTGTGTGGGATTGCTGAGTAAAG
>JAUNVP010000008.1 GCA_030537615.1 Actinomycetaceae bacterium
TCGCGGGAGCCTTCTTGGCTGGCGCCTTCTTGGTTGTGCTCTTCACCTCAGTTTGCTCATCAGTAGACGTTTTCGCTGTCGAAGCTTTCTTTGCCGAGGAGGTAGTAGCGGCGGAGTCCGTCTTCGGAGTACGAGTCGTCGTCTTCTTGGCTGTCGTCTTCTTCGCTGGAGCCTTCTTGCTTGGCGCCTTCTTGGCTACAGTTTTCTTGGCGGGAGCTTTCTTCTCCGGGGCCTTCGAATCCGGGGCCTGCTGACTAGCAGTCTTCTGAGAGACGGATTTTTTCGCTGTAGTCTTTTTCGCGGAGGAGGCTTTTGTCGTTGTTTTCTTCGCGGGAGCTTTCTTCGTAGTGGTCTTGGAAGCACCTCGTGCTGACGACGTCTTTTGCGCGGTCGGAGCCTGATCAGTTGTTGTCTTACTTGCCGATGCTCTTTGAGAACCAGTCACCAAGTTTGCCTTTCCACGGGATATATGATTAA
Source organism: Actinomycetaceae bacterium (assembly GCA_030537615.1). Classification (GTDB taxonomy): domain Bacteria; phylum Actinomycetota; class Actinomycetes; order Actinomycetales; family Actinomycetaceae; genus Gleimia. The sequence continues at coordinate 478 of JAUNVP010000008.1, forward strand.
GGCTGTTCTGCCACTCGAACTTGGGCATAGAAAACCACCGCGAAGTCGAGTATTGATTGCGGGAACAGCGTGATACACACAATTATAATCGGGACTTGTCAATTGTGACCAATTGAGAGTACCCTAGCCCACCAATTCTTTCCCTATTTTGAGCTCAAACATCAGCTTCGAGCACGAACTCGGTCGTCGTCAACACGGGACATCCTGCGTCGAGCAAAATCTTTGACGCATTCTGTCCAATCGATGTTACGCGGGAACCACCGATGCGCAGTCCGAGAACAATCAGCTCGGCATCAATCTGACGAGCGGTGTCTAAGACAGATTCTGCGATCGTTCGATCGACGGGTGCGTTGCGAACATGAAATGGAACAGGAGCAGATTCTAAGAATGCCCATAAACGCTCCTGGGCGTCCATCTCCGTTCTCTCGTCATCAGCGTTCATCGGCGTCGCCACGAGAATGACGAGCGATGTTTTCATTAGCTCCGTCATGGCGATTGCCGCTTTGAGTGCGGCATTCGACTCATCATTGCCGTGATAACTCAGCAATACAGACATGGATCCTCCACCGTGTGCTTAGCATGGGTCGATGTTCTTAGGGTAACTTTAGATTCATGGAGAAGCCCAGCGGAAGCATCGATGTGTTCAATCCGTCATCATTTGCCGACGATATTCATCAACGGACGCTGGAGTTTTTCGATCGCCAAACTGAACGTTTAGATTCTCACCATCTGCTGCCGACATTCTTGCAACTTGCCCGCAGTTATCTGGGTGAAGGCAAAGCCTATCGCGCCCTCGCCGTGTCAGTTGGCAACTATGTGGCTGGCGGAGCACCAGTTGGGTTCGAGAAAACAGCTCTCGCTCTCGGAGTGGCAATGGAGCTATACCAAGCTTCTGCACTCGTCCACGACGACCTCATTGATAATTCGCCAACCCGACGTGGACATCCCTCTGCGCATGTCGCGGCAGGTGCCCTTCACGGAGATGATGCCGGTGCTCCCGTCGCGATTCTTGTCGGCGACTTTCTCCTCTCTCTTAACCACCGAGCGACGAGTCAAGCGGTGGCCGAATGTGAGCGGCAAATCGCTATAAAGCTCCACGACTACATGGCTCATATCACCGCAGAAGTCGCCTGGGGTCAGTATCTCGATGTTCTGACGGAAAGAGAGACACTGACTAATCCCGCACAACTTCAACGGCATATTACCGATGTTATCGCGTTGAAATCTGGCCACTATTCGGTCATGCGCCCCCTCGTACTCGGAGCTCTCATTCAATCCCCACCCGCGCAATTAATTACAGCCTTGCAAGAGGCCGGGCAGGCTTGGGGGATCGCATTCCAAATGCGTGACGATGCCATTGGAGTTTTCGGCGATGAAGAAATCACCGGTAAACCGGCAACTGCAGACATTATCGCTGGAAAACGAACCGTTCTTCTCACACTCGCCCTGCAAACGGCAAACGATAGCCAATCGGCCGCTATTCGACGCACTGTGGGAAATCCCGCCGCCACCGATCAAGAGATCGAGCAGGTACGTGAAATTATCCGCGAGACGGGGGCGTACGATCGTCACGAAACACTCATCGCAGAATTAGTTCAGCGCGGTAATTCCATTGTCGGTAGCCTTGAACTCGACGATCAGCGCAAGCGCGTGCTCCTCCAGTTAGGGCAGCTATTGACGCACCGGAACTTCTAGAACGTCAGCGGTAAGATCGCGTTACGAACGTCTCGGATCCTCTGTTTACGCAGGCTGTCTATCGGCCGCTCCCCCAGTTCCTCCTGGTACGACATGATCCAGTCCGTCGCTTCTTCGTCACTGAATCCAGCGTCCAGCAACATGATCATTGTCCCGCGAAGCGGTGGGAGCGGAGCCCACCCATATTCGTCTTCAATCAGACATTCCGCAGGGACCATTGGCTTGCCGTCTTGCTTGACTTTCAAGAGGTCGTGCTCTGCCCACAACTGTTTGATTCGGGTGGGGACGACACCCAATTTTTCAGCGGCTTCACGCATGGTCAAAAAATCACTCATGCTGTGATCCTATCGCGAAATCGGAAGTCGAAAACTTGGCACACCGACGCGGAGCCCCCTCCTTTGGCACCGAGTTGCGTACAATCGCGCTCGTGGGCATCTTTAGGAATTGGCGTGAGCGTGCGAGTGAGGACGAGAGTTCATCACCCGTTGACGTCGATGTCGCCCACGAGACGTCTCGAATCCCCTCGATGACGGACTCATCTCCATCGTCTGATGACCTAGACACGAGCGTTGACGACAGTTCGGATGACGATACGTCTGCCACCGAAATATCCGATGAAGTGACCTCCGAAGCACCATCAGAAAAAGCGGACGATGATTCTGCGGATGCATCCCCAGAACCCGATGGCCAAGTACTCGCCGATCCGCTCATCGGGATGCTCATTGACGGCCGGTACCGCGTCAATCAGCTCCTCGCGCGCGGAGGTATGGCGACCGTGTACGTGGCCCGCGATGAGCGTCTCGACCGCCTCGTTGCCATCAAGGTGATGCATCCCCACCTGGCTGCCTCCCAGAACTTTGTCCACCGTTTCCGTCGAGAAGCTCGTTCCGCGGCACGGATTATTCATCCGTCGGTCGTTTCTGTTTTTGATCAGGGGATTGTTGCGGGTAGCGGCTACCTCGTCATGGAACTGGTCGATGGCCCCAACTTAAGAACTGTTCTCAACCGCGAGGGATCACTGACTGTGGGACGTGCTCTCGCATATACCGAAGCTGTCCTTGGAGCTCTCGTCCTCGCTCACCGCACCGGCGTTATCCACCGTGACATCAAGCCTGAGAATGTTCTCATCCCTTCCGATGGGCCGATCAAAGTTGCAGACTTCGGATTAGCGCGAGCAGCGTCGGATGTCTCTGCGGCGACTACCGGATCCGTTCTGGGAACAGTTGCCTATATTGCTCCAGAGCTCGTCACTGAAGGCGAACCAGATCCAAGATCAGATCTCTATGCGCTCGGCATCATGCTCTTTGAGATGATCACTGGCCACACCCCCTATGAGGATCGCACCGCCATGCAGGTGGCATGGGCGCACGTTCATGAAGATATTCCTGCCCCCTCGTCACTCGAGAGCTGGATTCCAAAGGAAATAGACGATGTCGTCTGCTCTTTTGCCGCGCGAGATCCAAAAGATCGACCGGCCGATGCGCAAGCGGCTCTTGACCAACTTGTCCGCATCCGCGCCGAACTCTCCGACGACCTCCTGACCCAACGCGCTGATGTGGGCCCATCTGACGATAACGATTTAACCGATCAGATCCGATTGCGCGGGGAAACTGTCGCCCTGCCAATAACGGAGAAGAAGTCTCAGCGCATTAAAACTCAAGCGCAACCTCCAAGAAAGAAGCGCCGATTACCACTCGTCATAGCGACGGTACTGGCCCTCGTCATTGCCGCCGGTGCTGCTTTTTCGTGGTGGTGGTTTGAATACGGTCCGGGTTCCTACATAGCGGTTCCCAATGTGGTGAATGTCGTCAGTGCTGACGCACACGAAACCCTGGAGACTCTCAACCTGACCGTTCAAGAAGAAGAAGCTTTTGACGATGACGTTGCGGCGGGAATCGTCATATCCACGATCCCGGCACCGGATGAAAAAGTTCACAAGAATGGCACCGTGACCATCGTCGTGTCCAAGGGCATCGAGATGATCGAAGTACCTGACTTGGTTGGGTCGAGCGGACAAGAATTCAACGCCGCCATCCGACAAGTACGTCTCTCGCCCGGCATTATGACGGAAGAATACAGTGAAACAGTCGCCGAAGGTCTGATCATTTCTCTCGATCCGGGCCCCAGACAATCTATCAAACACCACTCCCCCGTCAATGTCGTTGTTTCGAAGGGACGTGAACCCATCACTGTCCCTGATGTCACTGGGCAAACCACGGAGGACGCTACTACCGCTTTAACCGACCTTGGTTTGCAGGTGACAACCAGCGAAGAGTTCTCCACCGAAGTCGAAAAAGGTGCGGTAATTTCTCAGGATCCCGAGCCGGAGACGATTCTCTATCGATCGGATTCTGTCTCGCTCGTTATATCCAAGGGACCAGAAATGACGACTGTTCCCAACGTCGTTCGAATGAGTGAACGGCAGGCGGTTAATGCTATTGAAGCACGAGGGTTGGTCGTCAATGTCGTACGAGTACTTGGCGCCCTTGACCTCGTTGCCACCGTTGAACCGGGGGCTGGCACATCCGTTCCCGTCGGTTCAACGGTCACTATCCGAGTTGTCTAGTAACACCGCACTCGACCGTGGACAGATACCCTTAGAACGCTCGGATAAGTTCGGCTACTCGAAACGCCATTTCCAGCGATTGCTGGTGATTCAAACGCGGATCAACGAGCGTTTCATAGCGTTCTTCGAGGCGACGCTCATCAAGATGTTCAGAGCCTCCGATCACCTCAGTAACATCATCACCGGTTAACTCCACGTGGAGTCCACCCGGAATTGTCCCGACCTGTTGGTGCGCTTCGAAGAAACCTTCGACTTCATCCATGATGGTGTCAAAATCTCGAGTTTTGTAACCCGATGACGTTTGAATAGTGTTTCCGTGCATGGGATCGGAGATCCAGGTGACAGGTCGCCCATCGTCCTTCACCTTTTCGAGAAGCTCGGGCAGGACGCGGCGGATATGTGCAGCCCCCATGCGAGTGATAAATGTCAGTCGACCCGGTTCTCCATCGGGATTCAGACGGTCCATCAGTCGCAAGAGGTCATCCCCCGTCGCAGAGTCCGAGATTTTAGCCCCCACTGGATTACGTACTTTTCTCAGCAGTTCGACGTGAGCGCCTTCCGGATCGCGAGTTCTCTCACCAATCCACAAGAAGTGACCGCTCGTGTTGTAAAACTCCCCGCCCCGGGAATCAACCCGTGTCATAGCCGCCTCATATTCAAGCAGGAGAGCTTCGTGGGAAGAGAATAAATCGACAACGCGCAGTCCGTCAAAGTCTGCACCTGCGGCTTCCATGAACTTCACCGCACGGTTGATCTCCTGCGCGAGCGCCTCGTAGCGGGCGTACGCTGGGTTCGACGTAAACCCGCGATTCCACTCGTGGACGCGCCGCATGTCCGCGTATCCCCCCTTGGTGAAGGCGCGGATCAGATTGAGTGACGAAGCCGAATACTGGTACATGTCAAGTAGACGACGTGGATCGGGAACGCGTGCGTCCTCGCTGAATGAATGATCGTTGACGGCATCACCGCGATAGGACGGCAAGCTGATGCCGTCTCGTGTTTCCAAATCCGCTGAACGCGGCTTTGCGTACTGACCGGCAATGCGACCAACTTTGATGATCGGCAACGATGCGCCGTACGTGAGGACGACAGCCATCTGTAAAATCGTTTGGATCTTCAAGCGAATTTGATCCGCCGTTGTATCGCGGAAAGTTTCGGCACAGTCGCCGCCCATCAGCACAAAAGCGTCCCCTCGCGCGGCCGCGGCCATCTGAGTGCGCAAGTCATCAGCTTCACCCGCAAAGACGAGCGGAGGCCGGGAGCGCAGTGCCGATGTGACTTCGCGTAGCCGTGCTTCGTCGGGATACTGCGGTTGCTGTTTTGCTTCGCGTTCCCGCCACGAATCCCAAGGGAACTTTTCATCTGTGATCATGTCTTTAGATTAGCCCGTCCATGGTAGTACAACGGGCGCACCGTCCGTGTAATGGAATGTGCGCCCGTTGCCACACATGTGAAATTAGAGTCGCGGTGAAGGTGAGACCGCTTCACCGATCTCATTCATCATCTCAACAAACCACGGCGTGGTGATGTCAAACTTCTTGCCTCCAGCAATCCGCTTGAAGCTAATCGCTTTCAGCTTGTCTTCGTCTTCCTCGTCGTGTCCAACAACGCCGGACTCCCCGCGCAAGGCGCATTCCACCGCATAATCCGTCATTGATTTAATGAGACGGAGGTCCTCAACGTTGGCCTTTGCCGAACGCGAGAAGTAGCCGGATTTTTGCACCATGACCTTTTCAGCGCCGATTTTTTCCGCAAACTGCTTAGCAAACCAGTGGCCCGGGTTAATGGTGTCAAGCTTCACATGACCAAAGGGGTCACGCTGGACTTCTTCGCCGGCTTCTTCCATTTGGCGAACGATCTCCACAACGCCGGCACCTTCAGAGAGGAAGATATTGACGTTTCCGATCTCGTCCATGATTGCTTTGAGACGTTTCGCTTCTTTTTCAATTTCGACGTTATCTTCGGGGATGAAGACCGCGTGAACATCCCAACGTTCTTTCGTTAGCCCAAGTTCGGGCGCCCACTCCTGAGCCTTCCACCACTTGCGGTAGTCGGCAGCAGCGGCCGCCGTGAGGTAACCGCAGTTGCGTCCCATCACTTCGTGAATGATAAGCATCCGTGGATTGGAGCGGTGTTCGCCGATGATGTTCTGGGCAAACAGTGAAGCCTGCTCAGCCGCTGTCCATGCTCCGAGCGACTGTTTAATCGGGATCACGTCGTTATCGATGGTCTTCGGAAGTCCAACAACGGTCAGATGGTAGTCATTTTCTTCGAGGTAGTGGGCTAGGTCGGCAGCGGTCGTGTTGGTATCGTCTCCGCCGATGGTGTGGAGGACGTCGACGTGATCAGCACGCAGACGGTTGGCCGCAACCTCGAGTGGGTTTTCTCCCGCTTTAACGAGACCTCGTTTGACAAGATCGTCAACGTTTGTGAGCTTCACGCGGGAATTGCCGATTGGTGAGCCACCAAACTGGTGTAGCAGACCAGCTTTTTTGCGGGCCTCATCAGTAATCGTGATGTAGTTCCCCGAGAGCAAGCCGTGATAGCCGTGCTGGTAGGCAATGATTTCGATTTCCGGGTTGAGCTCGGTGTAGCGCTCGATTAAGCCACCTACCGCTGACGATAGGCATGGCGCGAATCCGCCAGCTGTTAAAAGAGCAACTCGCTGAACTGACATCTGAAGGCCTTTCAATTAGGTTCTGATCTGTGAGTTATAGAACTCGTACATACAGTCTACGGTGTTTTCACTGAACGAGTTCCCCGTCGGAGGTCCCACACTCATCGACCGAGTGACATATCACTCGGCTGGTCAGATAGATCTACCGATCGATCTCGTCGGTTGTTTCGTCAGATTCTGGTGTCGGAACCTCGACGTCGGGAACATCGCGGCCACCGGGAGCTTTCGCTCCCCCCGGGACGGGACCGGCGAACTTGCCTTCCTTGGCGAGCTGCGCCTTGACGTCGGCAGCGTAGAGGTCAACGTATTCCTGTCCCGATAGGCTCATGAGACTGTACATGATTTCATCGGTGACAGCGCGGAGGGTGTACCGATCACGCGCCAGGCCACGGTAGCGGGAGAAATCGAGCGGTTCCCCGACCACAATGCCGACCCGGTGGAGACTGGGAATCTTTTGCCCAATTGGCTGAGCAATATTGGTGCCGATCATTGCCACCGGAATGACGGGGGCTCCCGATTCAAGAGCGAGACGGGCAACTCCGACCTTTCCTCGGTAGAGCCGGCCGTCGGGGCTACGAGTTCCTTCGGGATAGATGCCGAAGAGCTCACCCTCGTTGAGACGGTTGAGGCCGGTGCGGAGTGCCGCTTCGGCGGCTTTGCCAGACGAACGATCAACGGGAATCGTGCCAACCGCACGCATGAACTTAGCTGTGAGCTTTCCTTTGAATCCCGTACCCGTAAAATAATCGGACTTCCCCATGAACACGACCTCACGATCAATCATCAGTGGAAGGAATACGGAATCGAAGACAGCCAGGTGGTTAGATGCAAGAATGCCGGGGCCTTCGGCGGGGATGTTTTCTTTTCCTCGGATCCACGGACGGTATACCGCCTTCATGAGTGGTCCGGCTCCGGTCTTCAAAACCTGATAGAGCACTCTGTTAACCTCCTGGACACTACAGTGAAAAACTATCACTCAAATTGTCAGTGTAGTTCGCTATTGTTCACTTTATGACGCATTGGCATCGTCTACTTGTTACGATTCCCGAGTGTCTGTGCCAACGACCGGAACATTTGTTTGAAATAGAGGAGATGCTGTGCACTATCGGCCCCAGGGCGTAAGAACTCCCGAGTTGGGCAAACGATTGGAGCTACCGGTATCCGATACTGACGGCACCCCACCCGATCAGCAGTTTTACGATGACGTCTGGGCTCACACGTATATCGTGGTTGACCTGGAAACCACGGGTCTCAGTTCAGCGGATGCCATCACTGAAATCGGGGCAGTGAAAATACGACATGCGAAGATCGTTGAGACCTTCTCCACTCTGGTAAATTCCGGTGTGCCCGTTCCCCCTAAGATCACGGCACTGACGGGAATCACGACCTCGATGACGCAGTCAGGTCTCACACCTCGGGAAGCGATCACTCAATTTTTTGAGTTCGCTCAGCTCGACACGTCAATCCTCATTGCGCACAATGCTGAATTCGACTGTGGTTTTCTCTCGCGAGCTGCCAGCGCACATGGTATTGCGTGGGTAAAACCACGCACGATCGATACCCTTGCACTCGCTCGAACGGTTCTGCCCCGTCCCATCGTGTCAAGTCACAGTCTTCCGGTTCTCGCACGGTTCTTTGCTGTCGCCACACCGCAAGCGCACCGCGCCCTAGCCGATGCATACACGTGCGCCGACGTTTTTGCGGGCCTCGTTAAGCGTCTAGAAGAGGCTGGGGCGCGCTCGTTTGACGATGTCATGGTTGCTTCCCAAACTGTCCCTTATCGGCACCGCAAGAAAGTGTCTTTAGCGCACGATCTGCCCACTTCTGCAGGAGTCTATACTTTTTGGGGCGAGTCGGAAGTCCCTCTCTATATTGGTTCGGCAACCAATTGTCGCTCTCGCGTCCGATCATATTTTTCCTCATCGGAAAAGCGGCGACGAATCTGCGCCATGCTCGATCAAGTCACTCGAGTCAGTGTCCAACCGACAACGTCGACGCTTGAGGCTCGGATTGAGGAGCTTCGAGCGATACGTACGCAGAAGCCTCTGTATAACTCCGCTTCCCGTCATCAAAAAGATACGACCTGGTTGACGCTACGAGACCGCCAGTTGCTGACTACTCATGTATTGACACCGCAGGAGGCTCCGTATGCCCTCGGCCCGTACCGTCACACGCGCCACGCCCTCAAGGCCCGGCAAGCGATTCTCCTCGCGTTAGATCAACCCTACGATTTTTTGCGGTCTTTGTCGGCCCAGCCGACAAGTGTCGCTGATGAGAAGGCCGTATTGTCGTTCTTACAAGGACGCGGGGGACGCGTCCCGAAAACCCTGACGGCACTCATGACCGAATTATCTCAGCGATCCGAGTACGAGCAGGCAGCTACTATCCGTGACTACCTTGCGGCCTATTTTCACGGAGTCAAGCGTCAGCGTGACACGGCTTTGATTGGCCGAGCCGACCTCGTTGTATGGGCGCATCACCTGAGCGTTGGAGGATGGAGAATACACGCTGCTTCTCGAGGTAAACTGCTCGATTCACAGTTGACCGCACCAAAGACCTCCCCCGCCGCCGTGGCTAAAGCCCTCAGTTCCCTCGCCCCGCTACCTGACTCCGGTGCGTACTTGGCCGATGCCACGTGGGAAGAAGTCCGCGTCATCAGTCGAGACCTATTCAGTGATACAGCGCGGCTGATTGAGTGGCGCTCGGACGATCCGTGGGCTTTCCCCGCGGATTCGGATCTGCGAGAGTTGATTCGCTGGCCCTCAGAACTCACCTCAAATTTCCGACACATGTCGTAGTCCAACGGCTATGTGCTTCGATAAACTGAGGAGGAAAACTCGAAAGGACAGTCTGTGCTAACCGCTATAGTCATGATTCGTACCGACATCGACCAGATCCCAGAAGTGGCGCAAAAGGTCGCTGATATTGACGGGGTACGGGAAGTTTACTCCGTCACGGGAGACGATGATCTCATTGCAATTGTGCGCGTGCGCGAACACGAAGATCTGGCTCGGGTGGTCTCAGACCGGATGGGGAAAATTCCCGGAGTACGATACCTCAAGACCCACATCGCGTTCCGAGCCTATTCTCAGGCGGATCTTGAAGCCGGATTCCACCTCGGCATCGAATAAAGTCAGCCTCTAGCGGTCGCTGTCACCCAGCGATTGAGGGTCTCGGTTGTGCGCCCGGTATCGATGGCCTCACATGCTTGCGTATGTGCGGCTTGAATGGCGGACACCAGGTCGTCTTCCGTATGCCGACGATCTCCTGAGCCGAGAGTTGAAAATGCCACTATGCCAGCCGCGGCGTTAATCGTCACTGCATCCCGAATCGGGCCTTCATTCCCCGCAAACGTTCGTGTCACAGCAGTAGCATTCTCCTGCGCATCTCCGCCGCGAAGATCGTCAACGCGAGCAGGTTTCATATCGAGAGCGTCACGCGGGTCAAACGTGAAGCGAGTGATTTCTCCGTGTTCGACAGCCCAAATCTCGGCCGGCTCAATCGTCGTGAGTTCGTCAAGACCGCGCTCAGCTCCGTGAAAAACGAGCGCATTGGTGCCGCGGGAGGCAAATACTCCGGCCATGAGCTCCGCAGCCGATCGACGCGACACGCCTATCGCACAGGACTGTGGTTTAGCCGGGTTGGTCATCGGGCCGAGGATATTAAACACCGTTGGGAAGCCGAGTTCACGACGAACTGAAGCGGCGTAGCGCATCGACGGATGGAAGAGATTGGCGAAAAGAAATGCAATCCCCACGTCGTCAAAAATGCGCGCGATTTCATCTGGCTCAAGATCGAGGTTCACCCCGAGTGCTTCAAGAACGTCAGCGGAGCCACACGCGGAGGTCGATGCACGGTTGCCGTGCTTGACGACGGGAACTCCGGTTGAGGCTATGACCATCGATGCCATCGTTGAGATATTGACGGTTCGTGCACCGTCTCCTCCGGTACCGACAATGTCGAGTACATCGGTTGGCACGTCGATTGGACGTGCATGATTTTGCATCGCGTCTGCAAGGCCGCGAACTTCTGTGACTGCTTCGCCCTTTGCACGGAGCGCTGCAAGAAAGGCAGATAGTCGAATCTCGCCGAGCTCTCCAGACATCACGGAGTCCATGACGTCATACGCTTGGTTCACAGTCAGGTCATGTCCCTGGCTGAGCTGGTTCATGACCTCGGTCCAAGCGAGTTTAGACATGAGCTTCCTTCAGTAAAGCTGTGACGGAATCGGCGAGCTGGATCGGGTCGAGTGGAGTCAGAAGCACTGCTCGGGTACCGGCGAACTTCGCCAACCATTCATCTTGTTGACGCGCAATGAGAATTAACGAAGGGGGAAGGGATTCATATTCCACTTCAATGCGTCGCAGGAGAGCCATCCCGCCGACTTTTTGTGTTTCGCCGTCGGCAATGATCGCGGAGATATCGTTTTCTTCAAACTTCATGATGGCGCCCTCAGCGGTAGCCGCTTCAACCCAGTTGATTCGCGGCATCCCCTTTCCGGGGCGGATACCAACCGCGTCCATGACAGCTTTACGAGTATCGGAATCATCGCTGTACAGCAGGATGTTCACTTCTTTTTCGGCGGTTGTCGCAGACATTCCTCAATCTCCTCAAGTGTGCATGGGTGTGCGGGTCCACCCACAAAAATACTACTCGATTCCGCTTCAGTTCGAGTGGTGGTCTCGTCCAGCTCTTATTCCGACGCTGGCATCACGCCAACAAGGTCAATAATCGCGATTTGAGGTACGTCTGATCCCGTTCCCCGCAGGACGACGAATGCTCGACTACCAACGGGTAGTCCCGTAACACCGGGAGTATCACCAATCGGACGCCCAGAGCTTTGAGCCGGCCCCATATCCCACGATGAGTTCACCGAATCCGTTTTCCCCCACTGCCCGATAGTTGCGTGGATGAGTGCCGTATCTGATTCCTTCACTGTTTCACCCGTTCCACGTGCAATCACGATGACCGTGTCATCCGTCGGAGCTGCAACGTCGGGGTCAAACGTAACGGTTGGTTTTTCTCCCAGTTTTCCGGTCACGGTTAGGCCGTCGGGAAGTGTTTCATTGGTGGGCTCAGCACTCTCGAGGGCGCTGTAATCACCCGGGTTGATTGCCGCAACAATGTCGACAACGAAGACGAGCGTCGAATTCGCCGGGATCGCATCACCGTGGTCTTGATCACCGTACCCCCACTGGGCAGGGATGATCAGTTCCACGCGGTCTCCAACGTGCTGGCCTTCTAAGCCGTATGTCCATCCATCAATAACCTGCTGTAACGAAAAGGATGTGGGCTGTGGGTTCTCTCCCGATGATCGAGCGAATGACGAATCGAATACTTCGCCGTTCCACAGTGCGCCAACATAGTGGGCCGAAACGATGTCCTGTGCTGTTACTTCCGCCCCGTCACCCTGCTTGAGCGTGTGCGCAACGACTGTGTCAGCTGGTTCGTCGCCGTTAGCCGGCAAAATCTTTGCACTTCTTCCGAATTCGCCCTCAACCTCGGGGATATACCCCGTGTATTGACGATCGACGGGGACAGCCGATGATGTTTCGGATTGGGTCGACGTCGGTGACTCAGTGCCCGTCGGATCTTCGCCGGACGAACACCCGACAAGAGCGCCGAGGCTCAGGGCAGGAATAACGAGCGCAATGAGAATTCTACTATTCAACGATCAGCCGTTCTTAAAAGGTAGTGGATTTAGTGGAACGATTCGCCGCAGGCACAGCTTCCGGTGGCGTTCGGGTTATCGATGGTGAACCCTTGTTTTTCGATCGTGTCGGAGAAGTCAATGGTGGCTCCCGAAAGGTAGGGAACCGACATGCGATCAACGATCACTTCGACGCCATCAAAGTCGCGGACGGCATCCCCGTCGAGGATACGCTCGTCGAAATAGAGAGAGTAGATCAGACCCGAGCACCCGCCCGGAGAGACTGAAACGCGCAGACGCAGGTCGTCGCGGCCCTCCTGTTCGAGCAGACTGCGCACCTTATCGGCCGCGACATCAGTCAGGATTACTTCGTGGGTGGGGAAATCGTCATCGTCGTGCATGGCATTCCTTCTCAACGTGATTGTGCTACCGCACTCACTTTACTTGGGTTAGGGGTTAATGGCACGTTTGCGCGGTCTATCTCACGCTTGCCGCAACCAGGTCGAACGTAGTACTCGAAGAGCGTAGTGATGGAGGTCGTTTCCGCGTGCGGCGTACACGGCGTTTAAGCCCCATTCGGACTGTTCATGGCGTGATAGAGAACTATCGGACGTGATGGCAATGTGGATCGTTCCGAGCTCCGTTGTACGTGCTCCCAGGTATTCCACAATGGAGTCATGAACGGTCTGCGGATGAAGCGTCTGAATGAGGCTGACGACCAGATCAGATTGGGCTAGTTGATTGTCGAGGTCGGTTAAGCGTGCCAGTGTGTCGATTAGCGGGGTGGTGACTCCGCGCACTGCGCCGGTTAAGGCCGCCAAGCCACGCCCTCCCCCGCTACCGGGACGACGAGCATAGGAGCGATCGTCGCCACTCGTCAGGTTTTCCGCTTCGGCCACGAGCGTCAACTGCCGATAGAAATGCGTGATCGCGGCAATTGTCAGTGGACTGATCGTATTGTCCGCATTTCCATCCGGGGTGATCGCGAGTGTTGAGTCTAAACCGAGCAGAGGGCGCGAGGTGCTAGTCAGTGTATGGAGGCGACGATTACCGATAGTCGTGATTGCGAGCCTGCGCACGTGACGCAATAGCTCACGATTCGCGTACCACGGTTCCGACGGGGAACAGGCTATCGTCTCCCAGCTTCCGTAGCGCTTGTCAATGGCCTGGTACACGGTCTGTGAACTTGCAAATGCGAGACGAGGATCGAGACCGGCAATCGCCAAAAAAATGGTGATCGCTCCGGTGGTGGCCTGCGGGTCGATATGTCCGACAGGAACGGACCCCCCAGCGAGTGGGTCGAAGGATGTGGGGAGATGGTTGGCGATGACAAACGTATCTGCCCCCGGTGGTGCCCATGTCTCGATATCGGATACATCGGCTGTGTCGAGTACCGTGAGGTCGCAACTTTCGAGGAGTGAACGGGAGTTTTCGAGTGATAGGTCGATTGAATGAACTGTTATTTCATCTCCGAATTCTCGCTCAAGCGCTTGCGCGAGATCCGCTGGCGGCAATCGAACTGAGGTTGCGGGGTCGATAATCGTCTCCCCCACAACCGTCAGCGTTTGAAACGGAAGCGTCACTGTTGCGCAAACCGTTGGAGCATGAGGGCTTCAGCCATAATCGCATTGCGCAAGACAAGCAGGCTTTGCGACTCGTTTTCTGAGTGCGCGTTGGTCGCCGGATCCTCCACGCCGGTAACGATTACTTGCGCGTGAGGAAACTGCTGCTGGAAATCGGAAATAAAGGGAATCGAACCACCAACCCCGATATTGACCGACGGCACTCCCCACGCTTCGGTGAGGCAGTCGTGTGCAATCCGCGCAGCATCCGATTCGAGATCCGCTTGATAGGACGGCCCGATTTCCCCTTCAATGAACTCAACGTGTGCACCGAGGGGACGATGCGTTTCAACATGGCGTCGCAAAGCATCCATTGCGTCACGTCCGTCAGTGCCCGGAACCGTTCGCAACGATACTTTGAACTGGCACTCCGGAGCAATCGTATTCGACGAGTGAGCGACTGATGTCGCATCAAATCCAATGATTGACAGCGCGGGCTGGGTCCACATCCGTGAAGCTAAATCGCCTTCTCCTGCGAGTTCAACTCCATCCAACAGTGAAGAGTCGAGTCGGAAATCGCGTTCGGGATATTCGACGTCGCTTTCAGTAGTTCCACCTAAACCGTCAATTGTCACGCGACCTTGGTCATCGTGGAATGTAGCGATGAGTCGCGCCGCCACCGTTACTGCATCGAGGATTGGGCCGCCGTACATTCCTGAATGCAGTGCGTGGTCGAGGACTTTAACGCGAATTGTTGCGTCAGCCAGGCCGCGCAGAGTCGATGTTAAAGCCGGAACATCAACCGTCCAGTTATCCGAGTCTGCGACAACGATATAGTCGGCTTGGAGAAGCTCGTGGTGTTCGGTGAGAAAATTCGCAAATGAGGGCGAACCGATTTCTTCTTCTCCCTCGATGAAAACGGTGACGTTAACTCCAAGCTTTTCCCCGAGGAGTGAGAGAGCCCCGAGGTGGGTGATGATGCCGGCACCGTCATCCGATGATCCTCTACCGTAGAGTCGATCGCCGCGAACTGTCGGTTCGAAAGGAGGAGTCTCCCACCGAGATTCATCTCCTGCGGGTTGGACATCGTGGTGAGCGTACAACAGCACCGTGGGTGCTCCCTCAATACGGGAAGTTTGTGCGATCACTGCAGGGCGACCCTGCTGACCGTCCGGACCGGCCGCGGACAGCACCTGCGTGTCGAGTCCGAGTTCTGCGAACAGCGATTCGACGTGGGAGGCAGATCGTTGCAACTGCTGCTGGTCGAAATGCGGTGACGACACCGACGGAATGCGAATCAGGTCGCACAGCGTATCGACGATAGATGGAAAGAGCTCATCAAGTTTCTGGGTCAAGTTTTCGTTCACGCCCCTACGCTAGCAACTCCGATCTCGCACGCGCACATCCACGGTGAAACGATGCTCAACTCGTCAGCGAAGTCGGGTACAGTAGTGGCGTGTTTGGAAAGTGGAAGAAATCAGAACCGCAGCCGTCACAGCCGAAGCGACGCAAGGGGAAGGGACGACCGACACCTACTCGCAAGGAAGCTGAGGCTGCTCGTCGACGCGACATGATCCCCGCTGATCGAAAGCTTGCGAAGAAGCTGGCTCGTGAACGACAAAATGAGCTGTGGCGTCGTCAACAAGAAGCGATGGAGACCGGAGATGAACGCTATCTTCCGGCTCGTGACCGCGGCCGCATGCGACGATTCACACGCGATTACATCGATGCTCGCTGGTCGTTTGCCGAGTTTGTTCTTCCCGCCATGTTTGGCCTCATTCTCGTCATGCTGTCGATGGTGCTCTTAATCCAGTACACCTCTGAGCAGTTTGCTCAGTTCGTCGTCAGTTCGATCTCGTGGGGAACGTATGGATTGCTTTTCTTATCGATTGGAGAGGCCATCTGGGTTCACTACCGGATCAAAAAGTTCGCTACTGCGAAGTATCCGAACGAGGAGTGGCCGCGCCGGTCGGGGTTCTACGTGTTTTCTCGCATGGTGATGGCTCGCCGCTGGCGCCAACCAAAACCTCAGGTGGCTCGCGGAGAGTTCCCTCAGCGGTAGGGCTTTTGAGCCTGATTGGCTCGCTAAAGGACCGACACGTTACCCGTCGGCCAGTGCACGATTGATGCGCCCTGGCCACGCGGGACCGTGGTAGATGAATGCGGTGAGTGCTTCGAGCAAATCTGCACCGGCCTCAACGAAATCAAGAGCATCCTCGATCGTCGAGATGCCTCCAACCCCGATGATGGTTCGTCCCTCGTCCAATTCTCTCCGCAGTAGCCGGATGATCGCGAGTGTGCGTTCTGTGAGTCGAGGTCCCGATACCCCTCCCGCGCCACAATCGTGATTGATGGTCGTATTGGCCGCTACCACACCGGCTAAGTCGAGTTCATTGACCAGGTCAGCTACCGCTCGTACGTCCTCATCAGCCAGATCAGGAGCAATCTTGACAAAGACGGGCATACGTCTGTGCGCCGCAGCATGGGCGGCTTTCAGCGTGGCTTGAGCAATGGGACGAAGTGTCTGCACCGACTGCAAATCACGAAGTCCCGGCGTGTTGGGAGAAGAAACATTGATGACTAAGAAATCGACGAGCGGCGCCAGTGTCATGGCGCAGATCTCGTAGTCTCGTGGCGCTTCGTCATTAGGAGTGATTTTGTTTTTCCCGATGTTCGCTCCGACAACGAGAGCTCGGCCATCGCGCGTTGAGCGAAGTGCGCGTAACCGCTTTGCGATAACGTCAACACCATCATTATTGAAGCCCATCTGATTGCGGACCTCGCGCGATTCAGGTATCCGCCACAGTCGAGGGCGCGGATTGCCCGGTTGCGGTCGAGGTGTCACCGTTCCGACTTCCACAAATCCGAAACCGAGAGCGCACAGGGTCTTAATGGCAACTGCGTTCTTATCGAAGCCGGCAGCCATTCCCAAGCGTCCTTTTAACCGTCGTGGCAAGAATGTCGCATGCGGCGGGAGTGACGTGTCGGATCGGTCGAAGAATGCTGAAGTCAGCTCGAGAGTGAGCGCGTTGGTGCCAGCGAGCTCGCACGCCTTGATGACTGCTTCGTGTGCGGTTTCGGGGTCAGAGTGGGTGATGACATGATCAAAAATCCATTGGTACACGATTTAAGCGTAGCGGGATTTTGCTGTCGACGTGCGATTGTCCCTAATCCCACCATACCCACCAGCCTTCGCGCTTGGGATTCCAAGCGGGACGAAAACGATGAAGCTCATCGGGTTCAAGACGTGCGGTCTCCAACTCAAGTTCCCGACGTATGGTGTTCCACAGACGAGTACGCTGTGTCGCGGTTGTTGGATTGGTTTCCTGCCCCACCCGGTCTGCGTAGTAAATGAGCCCTTCGATACTTACTCTCTCGTCGCGACGGTTTGGCCCGATGGCATATCCAACAAGCTCAACGGTTTCAGGGTTGTCAATCGCCGCGCGCAGAAGTGTCTCGCAGGTGGGTGCGAAGTTCTGCCGTTCGGCCAGATTACGTAAAGGAAGAACATCGAGCAGTTGCTTCGCAGCCGTTGCCGTCAGACCGTGGAAAGGTTCATAATCCGCGAGAACGTGCGGATCACTCGATTGGTCAGCCAGCCACGGGTAGACCGACTCGGTGAGAAAGGGTCGTAAGATCGTGCGGATCTTTTTGTCCGTCGTCCACCCTCGGCGATCGTAGAATCCGTCGGTTTCTGCTTCCGTTTTGGGGAGGGATGTTGTCATGATGAGTCCTTTCGGTGATGGATCGGTTACGCCGATCATGCGATGTCGTCTCACCGTCAGACCAACCCGCGTGTGGCACCTGTGGATAAAGAATCCTGGTGACGAATGACGACACATCCGACAGCTCAGGTCATAATGGACGGGTGATCATTCAACTACCTGACCTCACCGACCCCCGACTAGCCGACTACATGAATATGACGGACGTGGCGCTTAGATCGAAAACTGAACCCGAACGCGGGCTCTTCATGGCTGAGTCAAAGAATGTCATCACCCGTGCCATCAACGCCGGTTACCAGCCTCGCTCTTTTCTCATGGCGCCACGTTGGGTGGAGTCGATGCAACCCATTCTTGATCGATTCGGTTCAGACGGCGGAGATATTCCCGTATTCGTTGCCGATGAAAAAGCGCTTGAAACCCTCACCGGGTTCCACCTGCACCGCGGAGCTCTAGCCGCGATGCATCGTCTTCCTCTGCCCGATCCAACCTCCCTGTTGGACGATACGCGGCGCATAGCAATTCTTGAAGACATTGTGGATCACACGAATGTCGGGGCAATCTTTCGATCGGCGGCGGCGCTGGATATCGATGCCGTGTTCGTGACGCCTTCGTGCGCGGACCCGCTCTTTCGACGATCAGTCAGAGTGTCGATGGGAACCGTGTTTCAAGTCCCGTGGACTCGCTTAACTACGTGGCCCGATCCCGATTTATTTGCCTCCGCCGGTTTCACAACGGTCGCCCTCGCCCTGACCGATCACGCGGTGAGTCTCGATAAGTTTGAGAACGATGTGCGGGAGAATCCCGATCGGCCTATCGCGTGGATACTCGGAGCTGAGGGGCACGGTCTCAAACCTCGCACCGTGGCCTCAGCCGATATGACCGTTATGATTCCGATGAGTGGCGGTGTCGATTCTCTCAATGTCGCCTCTGCGGCGGCTGTTGCCTTCTGGGCAGCGCGGCGCTCGACACGTTAATTCTGAGTGTGCTCATCAACCCGCTTGAACGGATCGCGTCCGACATCAAGATCGTCGATAATTCGCTCGATAATCTCGACGGTTTCCTCCCAATTTCGCACTGCGATCGTCTGGAATCCAGCGGCCTTGACAGGATAGTCATTGCCGGAGCGATCAAGACGATCACCGATAAAGATCAACTCGTCGTCCCGGTACCCGGTTTTCTCCAGCAACTGGCGGATCCCATAAGCTTTGTCGATCCCTTTTTCCGTCATGTCGATGGAAGTCGAACCGCCAGATCGAACTTCCAGATCGGGAACTTGTGGAGCAATCGCATCGCGCAGACGCGTTCTTTTCTCCCCGCTGGGATCCCATGCCTGTTTATCCTCAAAGCGAGCCTGTTGTCCCAACGCTGAGAATGTCAGCTGGCTACCGCGATCCTCAATAATCGGGCCCACGGGGTTCTCTTCCCACAGCCCGAGCTCACGCGCAGTTTGCTCGATAATCCGCTTCGCGTGAGTTCTCGTTTCCTCCGACAGAGCGTGAGAATAAACGGTGGACCACTTTCCGTTGCTGTAGCGCTCATAGCGGGTTCCACAGGTCGGCATAAGGTGAAGGCGAGCCAGTTCGTCCTCAGTTGCTGTCATTTGGCTCAGTAGCTGGCCGTCGAACTGTGTGAAATGAGCTCCGGAGATCACGCACACCTCAACACGATCAAGGAGCGCTTGAAGAGCGGTATTCATTCTCGGTGGGAGCGGAGACTTTGAGGGAGCTAACGTATCGTCGAGGTCGAATGCGACAATCTTCAGTGCCATGAGTCTCCAGAATCTCAAAAATCAATAGTGCCGGGATGGAGACCATCCCGGCACTATCCTATGCGAGTTTTCTCGCGGCGCTAATCTGTCATTGCGCCGACGGGTTCATCTTCGGGTTCCGGTGTTGACAGCGTTTGCAAAGCCACCACTGATGCGACCAGACCGCCCCACACGATGAGGATGGTGAAAACCATGAGAATAAGTGCGATCGGTTCCATTAGTCTTCTTCTCCCTTGTAGCGGATGATCTTTTCTTGTGTGACGTCAGTGTTCCACGGTAGGTAGGTGAAAATCAGTGCTCCGATCACAGCCACTGCGATGGTGCCCCATCCGAAGATGAGAACGTTCGGAGACGATGCTTCCCAGTCGCCGTAACCAACCGTGATGTAGTCGACGATCGCTTGGAAGAGCATGACGGCAAGTACAGCAGGAACGATGAGACCGACGATGTAGTCCCATGCTTTCGGTACTTTCACGGATGAGGACAGGTTGAGGTGATTGCGCAGAGCGCGAATCTTCGGAACCGCGAAATAGGCCAATAGTGTCATTGCGATAGCCGAGCTAACAACGCCGACATTATTGATGAAGGAGTCCACAACGTCGAGCGTGTTGAGACCTGTCGTTGTTGAGAACAGAACGACAGACACGATGGCTGAGACCGAGCCAACGGTCACAGCAGCCCGGCGAGGATTGAGCCCGAACTTGTCCTGGAAACCGGAGGAGACCACCTGGAGCAAAGACAGCAACGACGTAATCCCAGCGAGGGTCAACGACGTGAAGAATAGGATACCGAACAGGTGTCCGCCCGGCATCATCGAAATGATCTTCGGGAAAGTCACGAAGGAGAGGATCGGTCCGGTTAGTCCTTCGAGTTCGTCAATGGTTGTGCTCTGTTGGTGAGCCATGAAGCCGAGGGTGGCAAACACTCCAATGCCCGCGAGGATCTCGAACGATGAGTTCGCAAAACCGGCCACCAATCCGGTTCCGGTGAGGTTGGAGCGCTTGGGAAGGTAGGACGCATAGGTCAGCATGATGCCGAAGGCAATTGACATGGAGAAGAAGATTTGACTGAGTGCGGCTAGCCACACAGAGGCGTCAAACAACGCATCCCATTCTGGTGTGAAGAACTCGTTGAGGCCGTCGATTGCGCCGGGGAGGAAGAGAGCGCGGATCACGAGGAAGATAAAGAGAACGACGAGGAGCGGAAGGAATACCTTATTCGCGGCCTCTACTCCTCGAGAAACGCCTCGACCAAGTACGAAAAGAACAAACAGCCAGATGAGTACGAGTGGAATCAGAATGTGCCAGACCGGCTGGAGCGAAATGAGATCACCGGATGCTTCGAGGAAATCTCCGACGAAGAATGACAGCGGATCCTCTCCCCAGGCCTGATTGACCGAGTAGATGGCGTACATCGCCGCCCACGCAATAATGACCGCGTAGTAGACGAGAATGATGAACGATACGAGTACCTGCCACCAGCCGAGAAACTCATACTTCTCGTTGAGACGACGGAAGGTTAGCGGCGCTGATCCGCGATACTTATGTCCGAGCGCGTAATCAAGCAATAGAATCGGGATTCCCGCGAAAAGTAGTGCGATGAGGTACGGGAGGATAAATGCTCCGCCACCGTTCGTATAAGCAACGCCGGGGAAACGCCAGATGTTTCCCAGACCGACTGCGGACCCGATGGCTGCCATGAGGAAGCCGAACTGCCCGGTCCAACTATCTCGAATCCCCCTGTGAGATTCTTTTCCCTGCGTGGGTGCTGACATGACATCTCCTAATGTTGGTGAGATGGAGAAAATATACGTTGCTTCGCTACATTTGGGATAGTGCGTCTCTCAGTTTGGGAATTGGCCATCTCGTTGAGTCATGAGTCACACTAGTCTCACTGGGGTTAGACACCGGGTCTGCCCCATCATGGAAAGGTAACTCACAATGGCAACTCCCCATATTGGCGCCGAGCCCGGAGATTTTGCTCCGGCCGTACTGATGCCGGGCGATCCGAAACGCGCCGAACGCATTGCCCATGCTCTCATGGACGATGCCCGACTCGTCACTGATGTACGCGGAATGCTCGGCTTCACGGGGACTGTTGATGGTCGGCCGCTTTCCGTTATGGGATCGGGTATGGGCCAACCATCCGCCACAATCTACGTCACGGAACTGTTCCGCGAGTTCGGGGTGGAGAAAGTCATTCGAGTCGGCACGTGCGGAGGTATTTCTCCTCAAGTGAATGTTGGTGACGTCGTTGTTGCGCTCGGCGCTCATACCGATTCATCAATGAATACATTCCGTCTTCCCGGCCTTCATTTCTCGGCTGTCGCATCGTATGATCTCGTGCGCGCTGCGGTTGACGCTGCGGCCGATGAGGATCGCGTTCACGTTGGCACCATCATCTCGCGAGACCATTTCTACCTCACCCCCGACGGGCAGGTCGATCAGCTCGCCCGCTACGGAGTTCTCGGTGTCGATATGGAGGCCGCCGCGATGTACGGGGTGGCTGCCGAGTTCGGCAAAAAGGCACTGACCGTCCTCACTGTTTCTGATCACTTGCTCGATCACTCACAGGATATGAGTGCCGAGGATCGGGAGACGAAGTTCCAGGGCGCTCTCAAGCTTGCTGTCGCCGCAGCATTCGCCGAATAGTCCGCTGACGTTTGGTCCCCTGAGCGCGCTCAGGGGACCAAACTATGCTACTGGGAAGCGGTTTAACGAGCGGTGGAGCGGATCGTCAGGCGTAAGGTCACGGCCCGCGCTGTCCACGCAAATTCGGGGCGCACATCGGGACCGCACGACCGCGATCCCAACCCGTGTTGTCCCGCGTCAATAAATAGGTGCCAGCGCGCGGTGGGTTGAGCGAGTTCGTGCGGGTGTTCAGCCACCGTTAGTTCGTGCTCGTCCCACGGGGACAGGGAGAACGACGGGTAATGGTGAGCGTAGGCTGGCAGACTCATATCCGGTTGACATTCGATCGTGACGATGCGATCAGCATAGGAGAGTTCGAGGTGCCGTACGCCGACGCGAGTGCCATTTTCTTGCGGGCGTGCATACATGAATCCCAGTTCATATGGCGACATCTCAAAGTCACCGAGGTAAGGAGCACTGAGTGAGTCCGAATACGCTTCGTCCGGTCCCAGACCACGCCAAGAAACACGGTCTGGGCGTTCAATATCGAAGTGGATTCCGGTTCGCGGCCACGTCCCTTCCCAGCCAGCAGACGGCACGATATGGACGACAAGTTCTTCACCGTCCCACAGCCACGACGTATCGATGAAGCGATCACTGGCGTCAGGGGCCCACTTTTCGACGATGTGCATTGCCGGGCGAGCGTTGATCCGTACAGATTTGGTTTCGCGGTGATGGCACCGTATCCGATCGAGCCCAGTCTCGCGCCACATCTCTTCTGACGACGGGCCTCGTACACCAATCCCTGCCGTTTGGTCGGGCGCTCCGAGAGTGTAGGATCCGAAAGTTCTCAAACGGTCATTATCTGTCGGTGCGCGCCAGGTGCTAATCCGCGCACCGGAAAACGGCAGACTGAGCTTATGCGCAGTCTCGCTTTCCGTGATAACCACCGGAGTTCGTACTGCTGGAGAATCGTGCGGCACGAGTTGTACGCGCGAGATTTCACAACCAGCCGGTGCCCATCCCCGGTCATCGGCCCACTGGTGAATGATGTCTATTTGACTGTCTCTGTGCGTATAGGACGACAGATCAAACTCCGCGCTCTCTCCCGGTGCTAAGTCGTGTTCGAGAACGCCCCTAGCCTGCCCGTCGACGACAACATGAGTCTCAGCAACGCGAGAGCGAAGCGTGTGAAAACGGTTGGTTATGCGAACTCGGTCGCCGCTGACAACGCTCTTGAGCGGAGTGTTCACTGCCGCGAGCTCTGCCAATGCGGGCATCGGAGTACCGTCGCTACGAATGAGGCCGTCCATGACGAAGTTCCCGTCGTGGATTACCTCGCCGAAGTCGCCTCCATATCCGAAGTATTCGGTTCCCTCATCGTCCCATGTCCGCAGGCCGTGATCACGCCACTCCCACACAAATCCACCGTGAAAACGAGGATATTTCTCAATCAGATCGTCATATCCTTTCAGCGCCCCCGGACCATTGCCCATGGCGTGCGCGTACTCACAGAGAACGAACGGCTTTTTGCGCACGTGCGCCTGACCGCTAATTGAACCTCGATGAATGGTGCCGGTATCGGTACAGATGGCGGCGACCTCTTCGAATGGCGTATACATTCGGGAGTAAACGTCCGAGTACGCTCCGTCATGGTCAGATTCATAGTGAATGATCCGCGAAAGGTCGAGATCCCGGACCGTTGTTGCCATGTGGGCGAGATTCGCGCCTGTGCCCGATTCGTTTCCGAGTGACCACATAATCACCGATGGGTGGTTGTAATCCCGAATCACACTGCGCCGCGCGCGATCGACACACACTTCTCGCCACTGCGGATCATCTGTCGGATTGCCCCGCCAACCAACGTATTCGAACGCGTGGGTTTCGAGATCAACTTCGTCGATGACCCAAAAGCCCATCTCGTCAAATAGATCGAGAGTTTTGGGATGGTGAGGATAGTGAGCCGTCCGAATCGCATTAATGTGGTGGCGTTTCATCAGGGCGAGGTCGTCTCGCACCTGCTCCTCGTCGAATACTCTCCCCTGGTCGGGATGTGTTTCGTGCTTGTTGACCCCACGGAATACGACGGGGTATCCGTTGGCGAGGATTCGCGGCTCCCCGTCAATCTCTCGAATTTCGATACGTCGAAAGCCGATGCGTTCGGTACGCGTTTCGGCCGGTGTGGTCACGGTGAGTTCGTAGAGGGTGGGAGATTCTGCGCTCCATGGTTCGATGCGGGAAAACTCAATGGTTTCCCATTGTCCGGTTGGAACCGTGGTAGTTGTGTCCGCGACTGACACGTCGGCTGTTCCAGCGACAGATTCAATCCAGAGTCGTAGTGACCCGCTGTGAGTATCAGCGTCGTAGTCAGTGATAATCCGCAGATCACTGATGCCTTCGCGCGGCTCGATCAGCAGTTCGACATCGCGAAACACTCCGGGAAGCCACCACTGATCCTGGTCTTCGACGTACGACATCGCGGACCACTGGCTGACGAGAAGGGACAGGGTGTTCTTTCCTTCAACGAGCGTCTCTGTCACATCGAAGTCATTTTGGAGTCGTGACCCGCGAGCGATGCCAATCGGACTGTCATTGAGGGTGATTTGCGCGATCGATTCGACTCCTGCAAGACGCAGCACCGCGCGTCCTCCCGCTCGGAGAACCTCCCAATCGGACGGCGAGAGCGTGAACTGCTTGACGTGTTCGGCAGTCGGATTTGCATCCGGCACGTGCGGTGGGTTGTGAGGGAAGGGGAAATTGACATTCGTGTAAATGGGGGTGCCGCGATCCCACAGACGTCGACCGTTTTCCCGTTGCGTACCGGTGAACACCCAGTGGTTCGGGAGCTCGATTGTTTCCCACACGCGATCGGTTTCGATTCGGGTTGTCGGGTGCAACCGAAAATCCCACGTTCCATTGAGAGTAATTGTGCGGCGCGTCGTCCTTGTCGGATCGACCCATGTGCGAGGGGCCACAACACGCCCTGAGGATGGTTCAATGGATTCGATATACGTTTGCATGGTAAATCCCTAGAAAGTGCGATTAGAATCGCGCGTGCGCGCATCTCTACGCTAGCCGTGTTTTAACGGCAATTCCATTGATTGAGTTGGCGACGCAAGGCTTGCCAGTCAGGTAGGTACAAGTCCATAAGTCGGTAGAACTCGGCGCCGTGACCGTGAACATGCAGGTGGGTGAGTTCATGGACGAGTACGTAGGTGAGGAACCGGCGGTCGAGATGGACGAGATAGAGATTCAAGGTGACTGCAGCCGTTGCTTGCCGGCAACTACCCCACCGGCTGACCATGGGGCGGATTCGTAGTGTTTTGATTTGACGTTTAACCGTCTGTTCCCAGTGAGGGCGCAGTTCGTTCACCGCTTGGGTCAAGATCTCCGTTAGCACCGTTCGCATACGTCGTTCTGTCACAGTTTCCAGATTGCGCACGTAGAGGTGATCACCATCGAGCATCCACTGCAATTGACCCTCATGTGAATCGCATGAGGTCGGACTACTGGGCGCTTCGCGGAGATCGCGGAGAGTAACGGGTTGTCCGAAGATGAGGACGGTGTGGCCCGCAGCGAGCGGCACATGGTTCCAGGTGTTCTTCGTCTGGTTCTTCTGCTGATTAAGGTGATGGGCGATCCACCTGTCCTTAGCTTCGACAAAGTGTGTGATAGTCCGATCGGAGGTGCGCGAGGGGGCCGTCACCACAATATTGCCGCTTTTGACACGCAGGTACATGTTCTTCTGTCGGCGACGGATAACGCTCACGTGCCGACCGCTGATGACTAGCTGGCTCGATACTTCCTTCCGAGTCATTGCGGCCCTTTCACTCGGAGCGTTTACCCGGTTCATTGTGTCCACAGGTCTTTCTATCCACAACGATACTCCCCTGCCTTTTAACGCTATTGATGGTCTCTCTAGCGTGGTATACGAAAGGAGAGAACAATGACACGACCTCCATGGGCAAACCGAACAGCACAGACCCGAGAGTACTTTGACAATGAGTGGGGCTTCGTTACACACACTGAAAGACAAATATTCGAGAGTTTGTCACTGCTCGTTTTTCAAGCGGGATTGGCATGGGCAACAGTGCTCGCAAAACGAGGAGCCCTGCGAGAGCTGTTTGCCAACTTTGATATCGACACTCTGGCGACATGGTCGGCAGCCGATACAGCTCGCCTGATGAATGAACCCTCGGGAATTCGAAATGAGCAGAAAATCCGCGCGGTGTTGACGAATGCCCGCGCTGCTCACGCGCTTCGAAACGATGGCGGACTGGTTGCTCGCGTGCTGATGTCCACCGATCCAACCACCGGGGATCCCTGGACCAGTGGGGATGAAAGAGCCCGAGTGCTCGCTCGCGATTTAAGGCGCGCGGGATTCACCTTCATAGGTCCGCACGCATGTCGTTCACTGTTGGAAACCGTCGGTGAGATTCCTCCGTCGAACACGTGAGGATGATACACCGGTTGATGCCACACTCTCCCATTCAGCTTGCCAGGTGGCGTTCCACCCGTTTAATCAGCATGTCGAGGGCAACGAAGTTGCGCCCGCCCTCTGGAACAATGATGTCTGCTTGCCGTTTAGATGGTTCAACATGGAGTTCGTGCATCGGCTTAACGGTATTGAGGTACTGGCTCTCAACGGATTCAAGTGTGCGACCGCGTTCCATGACATCGCGTTTAACGCGCCTGAGGATCCGCACATCGGCATCGGTATCGACGAAGATCTTAATATCGAATAGCTCGCAGAGTTCAGAAAAGCAGTAGATCAGGATGCCTTCGACGATGATCACCGGAGCTGGGTCGATCGTCAGGGTTTGAGCCGATCGGTTATGCACCGTGTAATCGTAGACCGGGCACTCGATCTGTTTTCCTTTGATCAGCTCTTTGAGCTGGGCAATCATCAGATCATTATCAAATGCTTCGGGGGCGTCGTAGTTGAGGGCCGCCCGCTCGTCGTAGGTCAGATGATCATTGCGCTTGTAATAGTTGTCGTGATAGACGACTGATACGCGCGTCGGGAAATGACTGATTAGTTCGCGGGTTAACGTAGTTTTGCCGCTTCCGGTGCCACCGGCAATTCCGATCACAAGAGGACGCACGCGAGCTCCATTCCGTCGAGTCGAATCGTTCCCCCAATTCAACCACGGCGACTGCCGTTTGGGGACGATTCTTCAGAAACACATTTATCCTAATAGCGGTCAAAGTCAAATCCGACATGTGGACAACATTTCGTTACCTGGGTCGCAATTATTGCAAATTCTCAAATTTCTACGTGACTTACCTCACAGTTAGTCGAAACTTTGCGGTCATAGTGATACTAATCGTATACGAATACATGTACGACGGCGTTCGATAGTCCAGACCCGTTTACCACACAGAGAAGTGAGGAAGTGCCGTGCAGTTTCACCATTATGGATACGTCTCCGGAGATCCCCGCGTTATGCCCGCTCAAGGGTACGGCGTAGACCGACCTGCCAAACTACCGTCTGAAGTCGATGTCCTGATTGTCGGTGCTGGCCCCGCCGGCATGGCGACCTTTGCGCAACTATCGCAATTCCCAACCGTTTCGACAGCTATGATTGAGCGTCGACCGCACCGACTTAAGATTGGCCACGCCGACGGCATTCAAGCCCGTAGCGTCGAGACCTTCCAAGCCTTCGGCTTTGCCGAGAGCATAACCCAGGAAGCGTACCGTATTACCGAAACAGCTTTCTGGAAGCCTTCAAAAGACAATCCCAATCACATCGAGCGCGTGGCACGTACCGATGACGACCCCATGGGAATCTCGGAATTCCCCCACCTGATCGTTAACCAAGCACGCGTACTTGACTACTTCGCACAGGTCGCCGCTAACTCGCCTTCGCGAGCTCTCCCCCACTTTGGGTACGAATACCAGTCACTAACCCTCGACCACGAGGCCGAGTACCCCGTCGTCGTCAAAGTACTTCGGACCGAGGGAGAAAATCCCGGAGAAGAACTGACGATCCGCGCCAAGTATGTGCTCGGTGCCGATGGAGCGCACTCGCGAGTGCGCCGCGATATCGGTGCTCAGCACCTCGGCGGCGTGTCCTACCACGCATGGGGAGTCATGGACGTCCTCGCCAATACTGACTTCCCCGACATTCGAACCAAGTGCATTATCCAATCCAACCACGGCTCAATACTGCACATCCCACGTGAGGGCGGATACCTGTTCCGTAGCTACGTTGACCTCGGTGAAGTGCCCGAAGACGACAACGGCAAAGTCCGCCAGACGCCGCTGGAAGAAATCATTGACCGCGCAAACGCGATTATCGCCCCCTATAAGCTCGATGTGAAGAACGTAGCCTGGTGGTCCGTCTACGAAGTTGGACACCGCGTGACCGACCGATTCGACGATGTACCCGAAGATGAGATCGACGGCCGTGACCCGCACGTATTCATCGCTGGCGATGCGTGCCACACGCACTCCGCTAAAGCCGGTCAGGGCATGAACGTCTCAATGCAAGATGCGTTCAACCTTGGCTGGAAGCTCGGCCACGTACTCACCGGACTGGCACCAGCTTCAATCCTCAAAACCTACACTGCTGAGCGTCAAGAGATCGCCCAGAACCTCATTGATTTCGATCGTGACTGGTCAACCCGTATGGCGAAGAATCCGCTCTCGGGTGACGATGACGACGCGATTGAGGAATACTACGTCCGTACCGCTGAGTTCCCCGCGGGCTTTATGACCCAGTACAAGCCGGGTCTGCTCATCGCCGATCATGCGCAGCAGGATCTGGCCGGCGGATACCCGCTTGGCAAGCGGTTTAAGTCAGCGCCGGTTCGTCGCCTCTCCGACGGCAATACACTCCAGCTCGGCCACCTCCACCGGGCTGATGGCCGCTGGCGGATCTACGTGTTCGCAGACGAAGCAAAAGCCGGTGAGAGCGCGAAGCTGCAAGCCTGGTCAAACTACATGCTGTCCGAAGAAGGCCCGGTCCGTAAGCACACTCCGAAAGACGCCGACATTAACGCACTGTTCGACATCAACGTCATCTACCAGCAACCGCACACCGACATTGATGTCAACAAGGTGCCGGAAGTGTTCCAACCCGTCAATGGACCGTTTGAACTCGTTAATCGCGAGAAGGTCTTTGGTTCCAATGCCAACGATGCGATTACCGGATGGAAGGGCGATATTTTCGATATCCGCGACATCTCTCGTGATGGCGCAGTAATCGTCGTTCGTCCCGACATGTACGTCGCAGACATTCTGCCGCTTGACGCAACCGCGGAACTCGGCGAGTTCTTCGGCAAGATCTACAACGCTTAACACCGCAATCACGCAGTAGTTCCCTCAAAGCCATCGTGTTTTGAGGGAACTACTGCGTGATTCGTGAAGAGCCGGTGAATACTTGACTCCCGGTGATCACGCCCGACGTATACGCAACGTCTTGATCTCGAAAGGATGGAAATCGAGATCTATCAAATCGGTCGTAGACTGCGCACCATCGACGAGAGACCGTTCAATGAGATCCACCTCTTCGATCGCTTGAGCGTTCACGTCAGTTCTAAGCTTCGTTTGACACGACTGTCCCGTCGCTTCGAAAATGCGAACGATAACGTCTCCAGACCGATCCTCAGCCATTTTGACCGACTCAACGAGAATTTGCGGAGAATCCACCTCGACTATCGGGGCCACAACCTCGTGCGTTGACACGTCTCTTACTACCGCATTGAGAGCATAGCCATCTTGATAGGCATTAAGGATTGTCGCGTTTGGTCGCAGGCTAAACCGAACCGTATATTGCCCCTCTTCCGCACGGGGATCGGGATAGACCGGACCTCTAATAAGAGTAGGAGAAACCGTTGTGGTCGTTTTGCCATCAGACCGCACGTGATGGAAACACGAGAATCCATAGCTTGAATCGTTAGCTAAAGCAATTCCGAAATCACCTTCAGCTAATCTCAGCCAACGATGGGCGCTCATTTCAAATCGCGCGTAGTCCCACATCGTATTGACTGCGATCGGACGCTCGATGAAACCGTATTGGATTTCAGATGCCACAGTCTTCGACCGTATACCTATCGGAAAATCCATCTTCAGCATTCGCTTCTTTTCGTGCCAGTCGATATCAATAGAAATCTCCAGCTGCTCCGATGATGATCCCAAAATGTAGTTTTTAGTTACCTTCGACGTTCCAAATTCATATGTGAATGAAATGACTGCTTCGTCTTCGGAAACATCTACCGAAACTGATACCGGTTTTCCAACTGACTCCTCTAAACGAACGTAGTTTCTGTCAATATCCCACGCGTCCCATACCGCGGGAGTATCCCGATAGAGTTGGAAAACGGCCCCTGGTTCACCTTCTCCAAATATGTTTCGGTCTGTGTGCCGATCTCTCATCGTCACGATGTTGCCGTCGTTATCGACAGTGATGATGAGATTTTTGTTGGAAAGCGTCCGCACGTCCTCGGATTCTTCAAGTTGAACACTCTGCATTCGCTCATCGACTCTTGCTATTGCAAGTGCGTCAACTCCTTGTTGTGGAAGCGGACTCGAATTCGCTCTCGCCGAAATCGTCCCCGATTTCAAAGATCCGAATGCTTCAGAAATAATCTGGTCCGTTTCTTCGCGAATATATTCAAAGTCGCGCACGGCTTCGTCATGGACCCAAGCAATCGAGGTTCCCGGAAGAATATCGTGGAACTGATTGAGTAATAGTTTCTTCCACAAATGTTCGAGACGCGCATAGGGATATTCAACGCCGGATTTAACATGCGCAACGACTGCCCATAGTTCTGCTTCTCGCAAATAGTTTTCCGAACGGCGATTCCCCTGTTTCGTCGCCAGTTGAGCTGATAGGGCTCCGCGGTGGAGTTCGAGATACAACTCCCCCACCCAGGTAGGAGGATCGGGATATTCGGCGGATACAACTTCGAAGAACTCGCGCGCAGTGGAGGACTTCACTTTGACGCTACCCGCCAGGTTTGAATGTCGTTTGAGGGCCGCTAAGTGCTCCGGCGTAGGCCCACCACCGCCATCTCCCCATCCGAATAGTCCGAGTCCAACTGTCGAATGACCTTTTTCTTTAAAATTCTCTCGGAAGAACGCAAGTTCTTTAGCGTCTAACTCTGAGTTATAGGTATCGGCTGGCGGAAAATGCGTGTATTGACGCGAACCATCGATTCCTTCCCACCAGAACGTATGGTGAGGAAAGTCGTTGTATTCATTCCACGAGACCTTTTGAGTTAGGAAATATCTGTGACCGGCAAGCTTAGCGATTTGAGGCAATGAAGCAGAGTATCCAAATGAATCCGGGAGCCACGTTTCAATCGTGTCTACACCGAATTCTTCGAGAAAGAACTTCTTTCCATATAAGAACTGGCGAACGAGAGCTTCACCACCAGTTAAGTTAGCGTCACATTCAACCCACATACCTCCAACCGGTACGAATCGGCCCTCGGCTACGTGCTCTTTTATCCGCTCGAATATTGCTGGATAGTGCTCTTTCATCCAATGGTATTGAACCGCAGACGAACAGGAGAAAGTAAACTCTGGGTATCGTTCAAGGAGGTCGCAAACGTTCGAAAATGTCCTGGCACATTTTCGAATAGTCTCGCGAACCGGCCACAGCCACGCTGAATCGATATGAGCGTGGCCGGTAGCATACATGGTCAGTTCAGAAGAGTTGGCAGGTTTACCAAGCTCTTCCGCTAAAACACTGCGAGCTAGGCATGCGGATCCAGGAAGATCGTCAATGTCAACGACGTCTACTGCTCGCAATAGACTCTGAATGATTTCCCGTCTACGTTGATCATTCTCTGGAAGAACATCAGCAAGCCCAATCAGTGATTTGAGATCCTGTTGCAGTTCCCAGATAGTAACCGACCGCAAACCTATACATGCTTCTTTGATCTGATAGAGATGACCTTCTGGTGCCGTTTCCTTTAGACCAAATTGCGTTTGTTTGAAGGTAACAAAATCACCCACATTTGGATTCGCCGCAAGTTCCACATAGAAGTCGATCTCTCCGGGGGGAAGCACGTAGGTATGATTTAGCGGATTAATCGCTTTAACTGGCTTCCCCTCCGGAGTGTAGATCAGTCCTTCGGCCTGAAATCCAGGCTGCTTGGTAAATCCGAGGTCAAGCAGGAATACGATCTCTAGAGATTCCTCAAGCTTCCAGTTTTGCGGTATAACTCCGTTGACCTTTAGCCAGAGAGTCGACCAAGGATCTCCCCACGTATCTCCCACCTGAATTGGAGAGTATGAGGCAGATCTCGCCTCCGAAAAAGGTACTGGTTCATCATTCAATGACCAAGCATGTAGCTCTATGTCAGATCGATCAATGATTTCTTTTCTCACAATAAAGTCATTGACGAATCGTTTGATGTAGTTGAGATCATTTCTAGAAGAATCGAACACTGATTTAACCCTTCAAACCACCAGCGAGAGCAAATGCCCCAAAGAACTTTGTGATAATCAGATACAACACCACAGCGGGAATCGTGTAGATGACGGAATATGCCGCTAGTCCCCCGTAAGCAATAGCGCCATGCTGGCCGAAGAAACTGTAGATCGTTACTGCGGCAGGCATTTTAGCGGGGTCAGATAGCAAAATAAACGGCACGAAGAAGTTACCCCAGACCATGACGAACACGAAGATTGCCAGTGCGGCAAGTCCTGGTTTCATGAGTGGAATAATCACGGAGCGAAGTGCCCGCATGGGAGAAGCTCCATCAACCCATGCCGCTTCTTCCAGTGAGACGGGTATTCCATCCATGAAGTTCTTGGCCATGAAAACTGCCATTGGCAACGATGTCGTAGCTAGGAACATGATGACCGCAGGATAGTTATCGAGCATCTTCAATTGTACGAACAGTGAATAAACGGGAATCATCATTGCCGTGATCGGCAATCCCGAAGCAAATAACACCGTGTACATATAGCCCATGTTGAACTTCGTGCGGAACCGCGAAAGCGGATAGGCTGCAAGGACGGCTACAATCACCGTGATTAGTGCGCTAAAGCCGGATAGCACGAGTGAGTTCCCCAATGGAATGAAGGTTTGCTCGGGCGTAAGTACCTCGCGATAGTTATCCAAAGTGAACTGTTCTGGTATAGATGCTGCCAAGCCAGCTCGTGCATCAAAGGATGCGATGAAAACCCACAGTAGCGGTGCAAGGAAGAGTATCCCGGCGATGATTAATGCCAAATTCACCCATAACTTTTGGACTTTGGGTTTCGGCGATGCCATAGATAGTTTTGCTGACATTGTCTAGTCCCCCGGCTTCAGTACTTTAATGTAAATGATTGACAAAATTGCACCGAGAACGAGCAATACTGATGATACTGCAGTGCCCATGCCGACCATTCCAGCCTTAAACGCTTCTTGATAGGCAAGAATCGGTAGCGTCGTTGAGTTATTCCCCGGTCCTCCGGCGGTCATCACCCAGATGAGGGTAAATACACCGAGAGTTTGTAGCGTTACCAATAGCGTGTTGGTGAAAATCGAATTCTTCAGCATAGGAACCGTGATGCGGAATAATTTCTGCCGACCATTCGCACCATCCATTGTTGCAGCTTCGAGAACTTCTTCCGGAATCTCGGTCAAAGCTGCAGAATAAATCAGCATGGAAAATGCGGTCCCACGCCAAATATTAGCAATAATTATTGCCGCGACAGGGAACTCAAATAGCCATGCTCGTGGTTCCATACCAAACACAGCAATCATGTTGTTGAGTGTGCCTTGATCTGAGAAAAAGGCATAGCAAGCGAATGCCGCAACGATCTCAGGAAGCATCCAGGCCATGATAACTATGCCCTGAACTACACCCTTAATCACTCGCGGAGACTCCCTGAGCATAAGAGCGAGGGAGAGTCCTACACCGTTTTGTCCGACTACCGCAGACAACGCGACAAACGCAATCGTAATCAGAATCGACTTGTAGAAAGCTGAGTCCGAAAACAGCGAGGAGTAATTCGCAAATCCTACGAAATCTGGATTGACAGCTTTGCTACCAGATAGACGAGCATCAGTAAAAGCTCCGTAAAACGAGTAAACGATGGGCCCTAAAAGGAATACACAGAACAGGATCATGGACGGCACGATGGGCAAATCTCGCACAAGGTACCGTCCGATCCCGGACTGTCCACGTTTACTCAGCGATTCCTTTTTATCCGTTGAAAGCACGGAAGGTTGCTGAGCAGTTGTCATGGCACTATCTTTCTTCGACCTCGTCTTCTCCAACCAGGCTCTTCACAGCCTCATCGAAAGCAGCAGCCACTTCTTCTGGCGTCCCTTGACCATTGATGATCTTCTCAGTGGCCATTTGAATCTCATTAGAGATACTCTCGTAATCTTCTGAGGAGGGTCGGAAGTGAGTGACCTTCGTCAGTTCGGCGAAGAATGGAATAGCAGGATTCGATTCGGCAAACTCGGGGGCAGCTGCTACATCGTCACGCACTGCTACCGACTGATTTTGAACCGAGTAGTACAACGAATTCTCATAATTCATCAGGTGAGTCATGAACTCGAAGACTTTGTCTTTGTTCTTCGCGTTTGCTCCCATCGAGTAAACCCAGCCGCCCGACATTGATGTTTGTCCCGGTTGCTGCCCCTTTTGAGTCGGCATCGCTGCCCATCCGACGCGATCAACCCATTCTGGCCATTCAGCTTCAGCACCCTCGACCCAGTTTCCTGGAACCCAAGAGCCATCGATTGAGAATCCAATCTTGTTGTCTGGCATATAGGAGGTATAGATCGTTTGCGACCAAGCGGTGTCCCCAAGATTCTGCGGTGTGGGACCAAGCTTCTCTTTCATCACAGTGTCAAGGAATGCGAGTGATGCCTTAAAACCATCTGATCCAACAACCCACTTGTTCGTATCGAGGTTGTACAGGGGGTCATCCGTGCCGTACAACAGCATTTCGAATCCTTGCATTGATGACGCTTCGGCGAGA
Organism: Actinomycetaceae bacterium; assembly: GCA_030537615.1. Classification (GTDB taxonomy): domain Bacteria; phylum Actinomycetota; class Actinomycetes; order Actinomycetales; family Actinomycetaceae; genus Gleimia. The sequence continues at coordinate 35,691 of JAUNVP010000008.1, forward strand.
ACTTTTCCAGCGTAAATGTTCATAGGAAGAACATCCGGCTGACTTGACTTGATCTTTCGGGCTACGTCTAGCACTTCATCCCAAGTCTGTGGTTGCCAAGGAACATCGACACCAGCAGCTTCGAGCACTTCCTTGTTGTACCAGATTCCTCGCGTATCTGTGTCGACTGGAATACCGTAGAGCTTTCCATCCATACCGGTCGCACCTTGATGTACCGCTTCTGGATATTGCTTCCACTCATCCCAGTCGGCGAGGTATTCGTCAATCGGAGCTAAGTAACCTGCTGCAGCATCTGATCCTAGTCGATACGTATCCTCGTAAATTACGTCAGGTGCAGTTGACTCAGACCGATATTGAAGAGCAAGCTTGGTGGCATAGTCGCCTTCTCCGGCCTTCACAGGAACGATTTCTACGTTGAAATCGGCATTTTCCTGCTCAAAGGAGGCCTTAGCATTTTCAATAATCTGCTGATTCGCTTTTGCTGAGCTTGATCCGGAGTCCCAGAAGACAACTCTAATTGTGTTGTCCCCTCCAGACGAACTCGAGCTACTTCCCCCAACAGCACACGCACTCAGGCCGAGCGATATTGCACTGATCGTGGCTAGCGCCACGAATCCTCTTCTATTCATTCCGCACACCTCATTGTCTCGGATTAGACTTTCACGACGTCAAACAAGCGAGTAAACGTTTACTCGTCGTGACACACATTACACTAGCAGTTTTTTATGACAGTTGACACTTCAGCCCAGAGCAGTGATCAGATCGAGACCTAATAGATACCTTCCATCACGCTGGTGTTGTTTGTCGCTCCTTGATTGATACCTCTAACTGGAGCGTTGTGGAATCTATCGGCTTTCGCTCTTCAGCTTCTTTCTCACCCTCGATCTGACTGATCAGTACCAACGCTGCCTGAGCCCCAATATTCTCAACTTTCTGTTCAACTAGAGTTGGGCTTGGCGTCACGAGAGAACACCAAGGCGAATTATCGAACCCGAGAAAAATCAATGTTTCAGCGGGATTCAAGAGTTGCCGATAAAGCGCATCGTAGACGATTCTCGTCACCGGCCCATTCGTACAAAACACTGCATCCACTGATGCCATACACTGATTCAGTTCATCCGTTATTGTTGACATTGCAGGCGGCGCTACGTAATCCACGTTAATTTCACATCGCACGTCTTCCGCGTTGTTCCAAGAGTTCCAGAAAGCGTCAGCTCGTTCGTCCAACGGCGAATCCATGGTTCGAGAACTGGCGACAAGAGGCTTCTGAACGCCCTTGCTTCTCAAAAAGTTAGCAACTACTCGACCAACGTTTTCGTAATCGGTACCAACCCACGGGATAGAAGTATCTGCGACTGGACGGTCAAGCAACACTATCGCGGAACCTGATTGATACATTTCTTCAACTTCACCAGGAAGCTCGGCCACCGGCGCAAATAGTAGACCTGCTAGATTCTGCTCTTTCAAAACGCGAAGATTGGTCCGTTCCTGGTTACGTTTCTCATTGCTGTTACATAAAAGAACGTGGTAGCCATGTTCGGAAACTACTTGTTCAAAGGCACTGATTACATCGACGTAGAAAGGATCCATAAGATTTGGAACAATCGCCGCAAAGATACGACTATTTTTACCTCTAAGCGTGCGTCCGCTTAGATTGGGAATGTATCCAAGTTCTTCCACTGCGCGACGCACGCGCTTCGCGAGTCTTGGATCGACGGTTTCATGCTTATTCAATACTCGAGAAACGGTGGCGATTGATACATCTGCAACTTCGGCAACTTCTCGGATCGTCGCTCGTTTTTTCTCCGTCATGCTCGTCGCTACCTTATCGATACCAATGCAGTGAAACCATCAGCTTAATTCAATGAAGTCTATCGACAATTTTGGAATGCTGGTTGATTTCAAACCAACCTGATTATGTGTTGATGCTCTCGTTCTACTCATCGAACTTCGTCACACTCCCGATTTCCCCAAACCCCGCAAAGTGCGCCCGAACACCCGCGCGGCACGTCGTGATGTGCACTTCAAGAAAATATGCCAGCTCTAGCCCGTAGTGGCGAGCGCAATATTCTGTTCGGACATAACCGCCGTCATGGCGGGCTTCGAGCAGGACATGTGTTGGCGGGAGGACGCACACAGCGTCCTTGTACATGCAGGTACGAGGCTTCTGATCGTATCCGGGGTCGATACTAATATCTTGGTCTCCAATTGTGGGCGACATCGTCATTGGTTTTCCACCTCATCAAGCTTCCTCAAACGGGCCTCGAGATTGGCAATTTTCGTTTCGACTTCGTGCGTATCCAACGAGTAAAACTCGTCAATCCAGTGTGCCCAGTTCTGACGGAATGTTCGAAGTGTAGAGACGCGCAGTGCAGTGAGGTTCTCATCTTCGACGCAAAGCACCATATGTGCCCCATCGTTGTCCCACGTCAGTTGAAGCGTCGCCGCAGTCTTCGGCACGAGGATAAAACCGCTCATACCCGCTGTCGTTACCGCATACCATTCGACTGAGTCCTCGGATGCGCGTTCGCCGAGGTAGGGCTCAATGTACTCGGCTGGAATCCCCCACTCGGTCACTGCTGAGGTGATTTCTGCACCTTCCGTGTTCACTGCCAGAGCGCACATTCTGGGATTGACCGATCCCATATCCGCCATCCCAGACACGTCGTAGATCTTGGGCATAATAGTTGGAGGGTAGGCGTGGGACGTTTCGACCTCTCCAAAACGCTCAAGAATATACCGAAAATGAATATGGTTGCCTTCATTATCTCGATGAATTCCCAGAGGATTGATCACGGGATAAGCCTGAAAACTCACCGGACACGAGTGTCCCTGGGATAGCCACTTTTCAAGTTGCTTTGCATTGAGGAAATTCGCGCTATTCGACCAGAGTTCTCCCCCGCGGGCAATGTCGAGACTAATTCTCTCAAGTTGGGCATCGAGGCTGTCTCCGCCCCACGGCTGGTGTTTAGAGTGTTCCGAGCGCCGATACTCTTGGCGGTTATGCGCATCTCGTTCCGTCACCCACTCGTACCACAGGCCGATATCTTGAATATGCGACAGCCGCCGGTAGGTGTTTGGGCACCAGTAGTCAGCAATTGTTCCGTTAATGCGGCAATAGGTAGATACTCCCGGTCCCACCTGATCTGCATCTCGAGGCAGTATGACGAGTTCGATCTCATCGAAAGTGCCGTCGGTAGCCATAACCTGCGCACTGTAAACCAGGTTTCCATCCGCCCCAGTTCCTCCCACAAAGGCATGGGGATCCAGTGGAGATCCGTAAATCGTGTGGGCTGAGACATAGGCTCCGCGCTCCAACCAACTCTCCAGCGGCATGGTTCCCCCCATCCTCGGCCGTGCGTCCACAGTAAACGACCCTGGGGACATTTGGATACCTCCCCGGTTTCGGGCATGTCGGTTGTCATGAAGTTTGCGAGGGAAGAATACGAATCGTCCACTCCACTATGTGTACGTTCCGCAACCCGTAGAATGTCGTTACACTGATCTTGGCAGTAAAGGGGCTACCTAGAGCATGAACCCATCCAGCAGCACCGGTGACATTGCAATCTATATCAAATCATCACATCTGAACAGCGTGGAAAAAACAGCTGTAGCTGATCTGGTTGCTCACGCTGACCACGAGTTCATCCCTCCGCTTTCTTCGCGTAGCTCAACGACTCAGCAACGACTTGATTTAACTATCGATTCCTCTCAGACAGCCTCAACTGATGCGTACTGTCGTGAACTCGAGACTCAGAGCTTTGTTTTTGCCGTCGCCTCGGGAGATACCGCAACTGCGAAAGAGAACATCATTGCTTTTCTCAGCTATCGACCGCACACTACGTTGTTTGATCGAAAGCGGCCGCTGTCTCATTACGTCAGCACAATAATCGTGGACCCACACTATCGCGGTCAGGGGGTAGCTCAACGCCTCTACAACGCGCTTTTTGCTATCGCAGACGAGCAGGGAGTGAGCGTATCTACGCGCACGTGGTCCACCAATAACGCACATATCGCTCTTTTGAAAAAGAACCATTTCAATCTCATCACGACCATTCCCAACGACAGAGGAGAAGGGTTGGACACAGTTTATTATGAGCGACAAAACCAGCACTAACCAGAAGTATTTGAAATATCGGGCATCTTTAGGCCTGTGGGGAAAAATCGTTTCCTATCATCTTCAGACCAACGTCTACGCCCTCATCGGCCTATTCATAATCGGCGTTATCTCTATTTGGACCTACTACTTTTTCCATGAAGACAACGGTTTCACTGCAAACCTGTGGCTCGCCATCGCGACGTCTATCATGGCATCGTTTTTGCTCCTACTGTCAGAAACCTACGTCAAGTACAAGTCGCATCAAAACGATCTTTTCCTCGAAGGCATTACAAAACTAGGCATCGCCAACTTGCATTTCGATCGAACAGAGCTACTTGCAGACATGATTGATCGGTGTGATAAAGAGCTGTGGATTTGCGGGTATCGCTACCATCTGAACGCCGATCTTGCGTTGCAAATCGGGAATTGTGCCAGCCGAGGGGCTACTATCCGAATGCTCATCGTGCCACCGTGGTCAGAGGCGTTTAAGCTCGTCTATGGCGATAAGGAACGAATTACGGACAACTACATTACGGTGCTCAATATGATCGATGATAAGTTGCCCACCGGGCAGAACAAGGATTGTACTGAGCAATCACAGGTTGAAGTCCGGTTCGTCGATAAGCCGCTTTTCAGCGATACCTATAAGGCCGATCATGCCATCATTACCGGCCCGTATATGCACAACTACGATCCCCGGTTCGGCCGGCTTCATGCCGGCGACTTCTTCACCTATGAGCTTCACCAACGCAGCTTGCTCTATGACCGAGTGCTCGAAGAATACGAAGCCTTGTGGCAAGAGGCCGACAAAGAGCTTGACTGGAACATGTATTCGCTCGAAATCCGATCGCGTTTGTACAGCTGTGACTTCAACGACGAGGAGAAACAAGCTGAACTCCAACGTTGCCTGAAGGACATCGAGAAGTAGCTCACGACAGGTCCGGTTATTCCTTTACCTGAGTCGGTTTAGTCCGGACTCTCGGACTCCCACCTGCGAGAGACCGGATTAAAGCTAAATTTTCCGTCCATATTTGTCAGTGTCACTACACCATTGGAATAGTTCGCTTCTGCGACACCACGCACGGAGGGCATTTCACTGAGGAAGATCCACTGATCGTCTTGTTTCTCCACGAGGAACACCCACCGCGCACCGGCAGCCGCGTCAGCAATAACCCACCCGTAGTGAAAACCAGCGATGGTATGGACCTGCTCGCGGTCAACGATCTGCTGCGCCTCCGCTCGGTAAATGGGGCGACCGTTCCACACGGAGATAAAACACTCATCGGGACCGGTTTCGCATAGTAATTCGTGACTATCGGAAGACGGGGGTGATGGCCAGGCGGTCTGATTATCGTCAAACGCATCGGCATCGCTTCCGATGGGAGGTTCGCCGTCCTCGGATAATAGCTCTGTTTCGGTGGTTCCCCGTGAATCGTTCAGGACAGAACATGAGTACGCATCAAACCCGAGCTTTTTGACCCAAAATAGACCTTCATAGCGGTAACACGAATAGGACGACGGATCCATAAACGCCGGCTCAGCTAGATACACGTGGTCCGCGTGCTCAAATCTCTTTCCGTCGAAAGCTCCGAACACGAGTATCACGAACAGTAAGAGAGCGCCTGCGACCATGGCGGCAATAGCTCCCACCACCGCAATGGCGCCAGCTAAGTGGACTAGCCAGTGTCGTCCGCGTGCCATCGTGGCCGTGAGCTTAAATGTGCCCCACACCAGACCTATGTGAAGCAATGCACTCGTACCTACGATCACCAGTAGGGATGAGTTACTCAACCACGGTTGTAAACGGTAGCCCTCCGGGGAATAGAGAAAGAGTTCCGTTGCTTTGGCTGAGATCGCGAGGGCGAAAAGTGTTGACCACACAACCAGTACCCATCTCAGGATTTGATTCCATGGTTGAGGCGCTTTTGTAGGCACGAAAGGGTGAATGAGATAGCCCGAGGTCGTAGTGCGGCACAGTGCCCATTGCCCCGAAAGCGGATCAACGAGGACGGGGGTCGAGCCGTCCTTGAGATGATCTGAGCCGTTTGCCAACCGTTCGCCCCACTCTTTCGGGACCAAAAATGTAGCGGATAACTCGGAGTTCGTCGCTCGAGAGTCTGAGCCAGCGTTGATCTGTGCTGGAGTAGCCCCTGCACTGCGGTCGAGGACGAGATTACCTGACTGGATAATCGGTAGGTCGATGGTGAGCGTTAGGTACCGACTCCAGAGCCGGTTGAACCATCTCGCTTGTACCGTGAGCTCAGCAATTGTGGCGCGTGCGGGTACTCCACGGATAAGAACTGGCGCGTACCACGAGGAAAATGCCGTTTCCGAGCTTCGATCAATACCGTTCCGTAACTCGATAAGTGTGGCCAAGCCAGCTAATAAGACAGCCAGTAGCGTCCACACGTGCCCCCAACTCGGGTATTTACCGCCGAAGATTTGCAAGCGGCTTGTATATACGGTGTATGCACTCACCGCTACACAGGTGACGAGGACGCCGCTGAACACCACCGTTCGAGCTTGCCACTCCTCCCTCGAGTCGGCGACAGTGCTTCTCGTGAGGAATCGGTCAGGAACAGTGCTGCCATAGGCTTCATCGCCCTCTGCCACATGTCGAGTGATAACCGATGTTCCCGCTTGATTCGTGAACGAGGCTGCGGTCGAGTGTTCGAGTAGACCCGAGCCTTCTACTGTTGTTTCTTGCGACTGGTGGATAGCAAAATGTTCACCAGTGGTGATCAGTTCTTCTTGCTCGCGGTGTTGGCCGCGCATATCGAAACTTGATCCTAATAAGAGCACAAGCGTATAAATCCACAAGCTTGAGCCGACAACGGCTGGCCAGAAACTCTCGCTTAGCTCGTCCCAATCTCCGATAGTTACAGCCGCCACGAGAAGGATGATTATTGCGATGGTCGTTCGGCCGAAGGAGCGTTTCACTATCTGCATGAAACGATCCCCCTTGCTTGCCTCACGACAGTCGCTCCCCCGGACATTTCGATCAATCCATGCTCACGTTTCGTCCCAGGCAGTAATTTCCCGAGTCGGATATCGCTTGTCGAGCTCGAAACTCACACAAACTACCGAAGTGCTGTCGCTGAGTGTTATTCTCCCGATGCTAGTGACGTACTCATGTGAAGCCAAAAAGCGCTCGTGATCGAGGCGCCACTCGTCGGAGTTTTGGTAGCCCTCCCCCTCTGCGATCGCGTGCGAATCATCAACGTCAGCCACGGGGACAACTTTTACTTCCTTCACTCTCGTCACACACACCACATTGTCATGTGAATCGACAACGGCTTCCAACAAACCAACTTCAGGCAATGTTTCGCCACCAAGCTCATATTCGGCGAGCAGACTCGATGTTGCAGTCTTTTCTCCTGCGAGTATTGCAGTCACGATGGTGTCTCGAAGCTCTCCGGGGAAAGCATACTGTGCACGAGGCAACTGCGATATCGGAGGGGCTGACTCGGTTTTCATTCCTCTTATTCTAGAAGCCTTCAGATGACTGGCAAGTAATTCATTCTCTGTTGAGCACTCGATCAGGAGCGATTTTTAATCATCACTTGGGACGAGGTGCAACAGAAATACGCCGACGATCCACTCGTTTCCGCTTGGTTATCAGCCTCCATCGAGACCTCCTGCTACGTTGAACGGCCACCAGGTGATGCAAATGAGAATTCTGCGCGAGCTCACAGATGGATACGGGTATCAGAGAATCTTCCAAAAGAAATACTTCACGTATCTTGGCGTTATCCTCAGCTTCATCATTGTTGGAATAGCGTATTACTTTATTAATCTCGACGATAAAGTGCGGTCCCGCGAAATCTATAGTCACCTGGTCGGGAGCAAGAAACGGTACTTCTATCGTCAGTATCTAGCAATGGTCACCCCATGATCGAGATCTTTAACCTTGTGGGTTTGATACTGATTGCCGCCTATTCCAGCCTTACTGGTGCAGTGTACGACATCCCGTATGTGCCGTTCATCATCACTTACACGATGTTCTTTGTTCCACCTATCCTACTTTTCTCATCGGTGGCAGCTTTTGTTATGGTTGCCCTCAAGAGAAGCGTGAGCTTTATTCCCCTGTATATCTTGTGGTGCGTCATGAATACTTCCCCGATGCGTTGGTAGGCGGCAAGTTCGTCGACCTCCTCGTCTTCTTCAAAAGTCTAGACGCTAAACCAATGTCACTGCCCCGTGACTGATTGGCATTCAACTGGCCGGGCTCATCATCAGTTTCGCGATTTTGGAGACTGGAAACTAGCGCGCTTCGGGCATCGAAACGAACATCGTCTAGTTCAACGTCCGGGTACGCTCTACTGAATACATGTTCTCGACACTGCGCATCGGAAAATATCATCATGCGTTCCAGTGCGAAGAAAGATAGCGAGGTTTCCACTAACTTGCCAGACATACAACCAATCGCCAAGATTAGCGACATGAAATTCCTTCGCACCCTGCCAACTCCCCTTCAAGTCATGCATTCGATGCCGACGTCGAAGTTGTGCAAGAGATACAGCGTTATTTTGAGAGAACAAGTTGAATCACTTCTCTCAGTAACTTCAGATCCGCTTGCTTGCGTTTGAGTCTCTTCACGTCCTTCTCAAAACGGGAAGTGAATTCTGCTCTCAACACGCCCTAACACCTAGATACCGAGAGCATCAAACATCTCTTCTGCACTCTCAAACCGCGATTCTCCGCGTTCAGCCATCTGTCGAGCTTCGGCAAGAGCTTTCAAAGATTCACCATTTGGCTCACCATAACTCAGGTTCAAGGGAATTCGATTCTCACGGACAATCTGCCGATAGAAAGCGCGCGTAACCGACGAAAGATCGAAGCCGAAATCTTCCGCAATTCCCGCAGCACGTTCTTTCGTCTCATCATCAACACGTACAGTAACTGACGCCATTTCACCCCTCCTGTAAGACAATAGAATGCCTTTGTCGCACTATATTCAAACAATAATCCGAATATGTTAACGAAGTGATGGCATAGTGGCGAACCTAGTTTTAGCAAGACAGTATGTGCAGGGCTGATCCATGCTCGAGCTGATTGGAGCTCGATTAGCGAGCTCTTCTGTAGGATTGTTGGCCAACTGGCATAGCGCATAGCCCAAACACAAAACGCCCCGCCATCAGGCGGGGCAGATCCCAAATTAAATCGTGGAGCTAAGGGGATTCGAACCCCTGACCTCTTCCATGCCATGGAAGCGCGCTACCAACTGCGCCATAGCCCCTTAGGACACACCTACTATACCGAACTCAAGCGAATTTCATCAAACTGAAAAATGTGCCACCACGCACAATGATACAGGTCGGGCCGCCTCGGGGAACTAGCCGCGTGAGGCGCCTTCATCAATGCCACCAACCCCGAGGTTATGTGCGATAACGCGCCAGTACGGTGGGCGATTGGCCTGGTCGACAACGCTCCAGTGACAGTTGTTCGGGCCGCGGAAACCATTCCACGCCGAGGGTTCCAGTCCGAGCAGATGGGTTATAGCCTGCACGATGGCGGAGCCGTGAGAGACGAATACGTAGGTCCCAGTCTCATGGGACACTCGCTCCGCAATCGCAGCGACGAACCTCTCTCCCACCGCGGCGCGACTTTCTACACCGGCCTGGGGACACTCCCCCGTTTTCTTCCACACCCGGTACTCTTCGGCGAAATCTCGGGTCAGCTCATCAAAACTCAGACCCTCGAGTTGTCCGAAAGCGCGCTCGCGAATCCGCTCGTCCGATACCAGGTCGCACGAGGTATGGCGAGCGATTTCCGAGGCCGTATCCCACGCCCTCGACAGATCAGAAGAGACAATCAGCGTCGGCTCGAACTGCGCGACATACGGGCCCATCACTTCCGCCTGTTTTCGTCCCACATCGTTCAGCGCAATATCAATCTGCCCCTGCACCCGGCCTCCGATGTTGTAATCGGTCTGACCGTGACGGACGAACACCAGGCGTGAACCCGGCCTCTGCGGACTCACTGGGTAACCTCCACTGCAAGATCGATGCGGGGGCAATCCGCCCACAGTCGCTCCAGCGCGTAATACTCGCGTTGTTCATCGGTGAGTGCGTGGACAACGACATCTCCAAAGTCCATGAGAATCCACTGGGCATCCTCACTGCCTTCGATACGGGGACGCTTAAACCCTGCTTCTAAAGCCCGATCAACTATTTCATCCGCAACGGCTTTGAGCTGCCGGTGACTCGATGCAGACACGATGAGAAACGCATCCGAGTACACCAACCGTTCTCCTACCGCGATTGCTACCGGATTAATCCCCAGCTTCGATACGGCGGCGTCTGCGGCTACATCCAACAGTCGGCGAGCCTTCTCATCTAAAGTCACGAAATAACCATCTCCTATTTTGGTTTGTCTTCCATTGTGTCATCTAGCAGAGCTTCGACTCTCGCTAGACGCTCGTTCATGAGGTCGAGGGTATCTTGAATTTCAGGATCTAGTGCGATTTTCTCTACCGGCCGATCAATATAGGTGAACTCAACCGGTTGGAGGGCGCGCGGATATGAAACGAACGGTAGCACGTCCGGGTCGAGTTGCCAGTTAGTCACTGTAGAGTCCGTACTTGTCGATGTACTGAACGACTCCGTCTGGAACCAAGTACCACACCGGCTTTCCAGCAGCCACCCGAGCTCGACAATCTGTCGACGAGATCGCCATGGCAGGAACTTCCAGTAGTGACACTGCAGACTTGGGGATTCCCGCAGCGTTAAGCTCATGCCCCGGTCTCGTCACGCCAATGAAGTGAGCGAGGTCGAACAGTTGATCGGCATCTTTCCACGTCAAAATCTGCTCAAGTGCATCCGCCCCGGTAATGAAGAACAAGTCGGCATTGGGGCGCTGCTGATGCAAATCGTTGAGGGTGTCGATGGTATAGGTCGTTCCCCCGCGATCAATATCGACGCGCGACACCGTGAAGCGATTATTTGACGCGGTGGCAATCACTGTCATGAGGTAGCGGTGCTCGGGAGAAGTCACTCTGCGCCCAGCTTTGAACGGCTGCATCTGAGCGGGGACAAAAACCACTTGATCGAGGTTGAATACGTCCATCACTTCGGAGGCGGCCACGAGGTGGCCATGATGAATGGGATCGAATGTTCCACCCATGACACCGATCGACGGCCGATCGTTCCTATGACCTCTCAGCACTACTCCCCATACTCCTTCTCAGGCGCGGATGTGACCATCACCTTCAATAATCCACGTCCACGTTGTCAGCTCGGTCAGTCCCATGGGCCCGCGAGCGTGAAGCTTTTGGGTTGAGATTCCCAGCTCTGCTCCCAAGCCTAGCTGACCGCCATCGGTAAACCGGGTGGATGCGTTGATTGCTACCGCCGCACTATCAACTCCGGCTACGAAAGTGTTCACGATTCTGGTATCGGTCGCCAACACTGCTTCGGTGTGTCCCGAGGAATAGGTGCGAATATGCTCAACCGCCTCATCGACACCGCGCACGATGCGAACAGCGAGATCGTAGGAAAGGTATTCCGTCTCCCAATCACTCTCGGTCGCCTCCACGACGTGCTCGAAACCATCGAGAATCTGTCGCGCAGTCTCGTCGGCGTGTAGCGTCACACCGCCGTCGATGAGTTGCTCAGCAACGACCGGTAGGAATATGTCAGCAACGGCGTGATCGACCAGCAGTGTTTCCACCGCATTACATACCCCAACCCGCTGGGTTTTCGCATTCATGACGATGGGGGTTGCCTGCTCGAGGTCGGCGGAGGAATCAACATAGATATGGCAGTTACCCACCCCGGTTTCAATCACCGGAACTGTCGAGTTATCAACCACCGAGCGAATGAGGCCCGCTCCCCCGCGAGGCACTAGAGCGTCGATCAGCCCGCGAGCGCGCATCAGTTCGGTCGCGCCTTCACGCCCCCACTGATCGACTGAGGCGACGAGGTCGGGGCTACCGCCTTCGGACGCAATCGCGTCGCGAATAATGTCGACGAGGACGCGATTGGAATTCAGCGCCGCACTGCCCCCGCGCACGATTGCGGCATTGCCGGATTTAATGCACAAGCATGCCGCATCGACAGTTACGTTAGGGCGCGCTTCATAAATCATGCCGACCACACCGAGCGGGACGCGCTCCCGACGCACGCGAAGGCCCGATGGCATTGTGGAACCGGAGACGATCTCCCCCACCGGATCGGGTAGCGCAATGAGGTCACGCACTGCCTGAGCGAGGTCTTCTACTCGTTTGGGGCTGAGCGCCAAACGATCTAGTAAGCCCTCAGCCATTCCGGCCTCGCGTCCCGCTTGGCAATCTTTCCCGTTTTCGATGAGGATTTCTTCAACTCGATCGATGAGGCCGCGTGCCACCGCGGCAAGAATGTCATTGCGTTTTTGCGACGTCGATGTCGCCAGCCATCCGCGGGCTGCTCGGGCGCGTTCGCACACGTCACGAACGCCTTCACGGGCATTGAGTGTCGATTCTGTATCCATGCGTTTACCCTACTAGGGCTGACGCGTCTCAGCCATGTCGTCTCGGTGGATAACCGGGCGAGCATCATCGATCCCGCGTGAGCGCAAGTCACCCATCGACAATCCTTTGAGCCGGTCAATTTCATCGGAGTCGTAGGAAGCTATTCCGCGCGCCACCATACCGGAGCTACCGATCAGTTCCACCACATCACCGGAGACAAAATCACCACGCACCGCCACCACTCCAGCCAGCAGAAGTGATTTCTTTCGTTCTGTAATGGCTTCCATAGCTCCATCATCAAGAATCAGTTGTCCGCGCGAGCGGGCCGCGTGCGCTATCCACAGAGTGCGCGACGGGCGGCGTCGCCCGGTCGTGTGGAACAGTGTTCCCACCGGCTTTCCGGTGGCGGCTGAAGCTAGGTCGTCAGCGTGACACATCACCACCGGGGTGCCAGAGGCCGATGCCATAGCGGCGGCATCAACCTTGGTGGCCATGCCACCGGTACCAAGCCGAGTGCCGGCGCCTTCGGTGCGCACCGACCTCAATTCCTCAAACGATGTGACGTCCTGAATCAGGCGTGCGCCTTCAGTTCCGGGAGGAGCGGTGTAGAGGCCGTCAACGTCGGTGAGCAAAATGAGCGCGTCCGCACTGACCAGGTGAGAGACGTAGGCGGCGAGACGATCGTTATCTCCAAAGCGCACCTCGCGGGTAACGACCGTATCGTTTTCATTGACCACCGGCACTACTCCGAAGTGCAGGAGTCGGTCGAGAGACTGGCGCGCATTCGCATAATGGTCGCGGCGCATCACATCTTCAACCGTCAGTAGAACCTGCGCAACGTGGCGGAAATGGGACTGGAAAGCTGCCGCCCACCGAGCCACCAGCAGTCCCTGCCCCATCGCCGCACACGCCTGAATAGTGGGGAGGTCGCGCGGACGGGCCGCTAAGCCGAGTGGGTCAATGCCGGCGGCAACCGCACCGGAAGAAACGAGCACCACCTGTTTTCCCCGCTTCGTCATTCCAGCGACGGCACCGGCAACTTCATCGAGGCGGTTGAGGTTGAGTCGACCGTCTGACTTGGTCAGCGATGATGATCCGATTTTGACAACGACGCGGTGCGCGTCAGCAATCGCCTGTCGATCCTCCACGAACTACTCCTTGTCTGTTTGACACTAGAGTACGCGCGGATGGGTTACTCGTTCGGGTCTGTCCACACTCCGCGTTCACGCTCGGTCCACAGTTCCTCGCGCGCGGCGGCTTTGGCATCCATGATTTCGTGGAAGCGCGCTTTCTTTTCTCGCCGGGTCATGCGTCCTGATTCTTCCAACCGCAGGTCGGTCCCACGTGGGCCAAGTAGCTCGGCTCCGGTTTCGAGGGTCGGCTCCCAGTCGAAGATGACGCCTTCGCCCAGTTCCCCAATGACAACGGGAGAACCGGGAATCGCTCCGGCCTCTACCAGTTTGTCTTCTACTCCAGCGCGGGCAAGCCGATCGGCGAGATAACCGACCGCCTCATCATTGGCGAAATCGGTTTGGCGCACCCACCGTTCGGGATTACGCCCGCGCACTTGGAATACGTCCTCCCCCGCATAGGAAACCAGCCGGACCGTGATGTCATCCTCGCGCTTACGGCGACCAACCGGTTGCGGAGTGATGATTTGCGGGCTCGCTTCTGGCTCGGGAAGATTCTCTCGATGCTCGGTCACAATCTGCGCGAGGGCAAAGGATAGTTCCTTCAGCCCCTCGCGGGTGACGGCGGAGACGGAAAACACCGGCCAACCGGTGTTCGCTAGCTCGTCGCGTTGGAGGTCAGCCATGTCCAGACCGTCAGGAACATCGATCTTATTAATCACGATGACGCGGGGGCGCTCCCCCAACGGAACATAGCCTTCCAGTTCCCCAAGGTCGGAGCGATACTGGGCCAGTTCATCTTCGATGGCTTTGAGGTCGGAGACTGGGTCGCGATCATTTTCAAAGGTCGCTGAATCGAGGACGTGGACGATGACTGCACACCGCTCAATGTGGCGCAGAAACTCCAGTCCCAGACCCTTACCCTGAGCGGCCCCAGGAATGAGGCCGGGCACGTCAGCGATCGTGTACCGTGTATCTCCCGCTTGGACGACCCCGAGATTGGGGACGAGCGTCGTGAACGGGTAGTCCGCAATTTTGGGGCGCGCCGACGACAAAGCTGCAATCAGTGAGGATTTGCCCGCCGATGGGTAACCAACGAGAGCGACGTCGGCTACGGATTTCAGTTCGAGAACAATGTCGCGTTGTTCTCCCGGTTCACCGAGCAGAGCGAAGCCCGGAGCCTTGCGTTTCTTCGAAGCGAGTGCCGCATTGCCGAGACCGCCGCGTCCTCCCTGCGCGATAACGAAACGCTCCCCTACGGTGGTCAGATCGGCCAGGAGCTGGCCGGAAGAATCTTTGACGACGGTACCGATCGGCACAGGCAAAACAATATCTTCGCCGTTCTTCCCCTCCCGGTTATCTCCCATGCCTGCCGTCCCGTTGTCGGCACTCTGGTGAGGAGAATGGTGGTAGGCCAGCAGTGTCGTTGTCTGTGACGATACTTCGAGAACGACGCTTCCCCCGTTGCCACCATTGCCACCGTCAGGGCCTCCCAGGGGTTTGAACTTCTCGCGATGAACTGACACGCACCCATGTCCGCCGTTTCCACCCGAGGCGTGCAGTGTCACTCGATCAATGAATGAAGACATCGGCCTCTCCTTTCCAGCCACCATTGTATGAGGGCGCAAGAAACAGATTGAGGGTGAACGGATTCCCCGTCCACCCTCATTCAGCTATGTGTGATTTAGGCGCTTACGGCCTCAATCACGTTGACAACCCGGCGATCGCGCTTGGTGGCGAACTCAACGTCGCCAGCAACCAGTGCGAACAGCGTGTCATCTTTTCCACGGCCAACGTTTTCACCCGCGTGGTAGCGAGTTCCGCGCTGGCGAACGAGAATCTCTCCGGCCTTCACGAACTGGCCGCTGAAACGCTTCACGCCAAGGCGCTGCGCGTTTGAATCGCGACCGTTCTTGGAAGAACCAAGTCCCTTCTTGCTTGCCATGTCAAAGCTACTTTCTATCGATTCCGAAACCGTAGGCGGGATCTACTTGATTCCCGTGACCTTGATCTGCGTCAGTGGCTGACGGTGACCTTGGCGCTTACGGTAGCCAGTCTTGTTCTTGTACTTGATAATCGAAATCTTCGGGCCCTTGGCGGGAGCGACGATCTCGGCAGTCACTTTAACTTTTCCGAGCTCGGACGCATCAGAGGTGACTTTGTCACCGTCGACCACCATCAAGGGCTGGAGCTCGACTGTATCGCCGGGTTCTCCTGCCAGCTTGTCGACGACGACGACATCTCCGACGGACACTTTTTCCTGTCGGCCGCCGGCCTTGACGATCGCGTAGACCACGTTGCTGCTCATCTCTTGTCGATTACGAATTTGAAGTGGCGCATCAGTAATGCACCGACGCTCTAGAATACGCTAAGACCCGCGTCCGATCAAACTATCGGGGCCGATTCTGAGGGCGAATCCGTGTGGTTTTCACCACCGCCTACCGTCGCGTTCATAACGCATACCCATCATACCGTTCTTGATGCGCCGATCAATCAGTACGAACGCACGTGGGTGAAGGCTCGAACAACACCCGGACCAATCCTCAGAAACGAACTAGTTTGAATCCTCGTTCTCGCCGTCACTGGCTTCCCCAGTGGCCGTGGGTGAAGAAACAACGACGCGGCGGCTCTTTTTCTTCGCCGGACGATCACTCGGGTCAGGAAGTTTGATGTCGTCGACGCTCATAGCTGCCGGGCGGGCAATAGACACTGTTTCCGGTTTATCACCGTTTTCAACCTGCGGCACAGACTGCGGCTCCCCCGCCTCCATTACGACGGAGCGTCGACCAGAGCGAGCTTTCTTCTTTGGTTCTACTACAGGATCGGGTAAGGCAATCGGCTCCGTATCGGTATCGTGAGACTTCGCCGTAGTTGCCGACTTCTTCCCCGTGCCCTTGCGAGCAGAAGCCTTATTCGTGCGCTTGTGCTTCGTCGACTTGTCATCGCTGGACGGCGGCTCGGATTCATTGTCCTGGTGCGCTGAGGCCGTCGCCTTAGCGATAGCGGATAGCGCAGTGCGCACCTCTTCCTTTTGCGGATCCGGAGCTTTCTTCTGCTTGCGCTGATTCTTCTTCGTCTCTTTTGCTGACGATCGTCCGTGCTGGTCCTTTTCAACTGGATCGGTGTGAACGATAAACCCGCGCCCATCGCAACACTCACAGGGAGTCGAAAACGCCTCGACCAGACCTTCTCCAACACGTTTGCGCGTCATTTGGACGAGTCCGAGGGCGGTAATTTCGGTCACTTGGTGACGAGTGCGATCGCGACCGAGACATTCCACTAGTCGGCGGAGTACGAGGTCACGGTTCGATTCGAGCACCATGTCGACAAAGTCAATGACAACAATGCCGCCGATATCGCGCAAACGAAGCTGGCGAACAATTTCTTCGGCGGCTTCCAGATTGTTGCGGGTGACCGTTTCTTCCAGGGTTCCACCCGATCCAATGAACTTGCCCGTATTGACATCCACAACAGTCATCGCTTCGGTACGGTCAATGACGAGCGAACCGCCCGAAGGTAACCACACCTTGCGATCCATGCCCTTCATCAGTTGCTCATCAATGCGGTGGGCGGCAAATACGTCCTCTTTTTTTGTCCAGTGAACGAGTCGATCTTTGAGGTCGGGAGACAGCTTCGTGACGTATTCGCTGATTGTTTTCCACGTGGCTTTGCCTTGCACTGTCAGCGATTGGAAGTCCTCCGTAAAGACATCGCGCACGACGCGAACGGCAAGTTCGGGTTCAGAGCGCAATAGCGTCGGCGACTTCGACGCTTTCTTACGCTTCTTTTCGATTTCCTTCCACTGTTCTTGCAGACGTTCTACATCGTCTCGCAACTGTTTTTCAGTCGCACCCTCAGCTGCTGTGCGAACTATGACACCGGAGTCTTTCGGGACAATCTTCGACAACAGTTTCTTTAGTCGAGCGCGTTCCTTTTCAGGGAGCTTGCGAGAGATACCGGTCATCGATCCCGACGGGACGAGGACAAGAAAACGCCCGGCGAGCGTGATCTGCGATGTCAGACGTGCGCCCTTGTGTCCGATGGGATCTTTCGTAACCTGTACCAGCACTTGATCGCCGGATTTGAGTGCCTGCTCAATTCGACGCGGACGGCCACCGAGGCCCACCGCATCCCAGTTAACTTCACCGGCATAGAGCACCGCGTTGCGCCCCTTGCCGAGGTCGATAAATGCGGCCTCCATCGAAGGTAGGACGTTCTGAACGCGACCGTAATAGATGTTCCCAACGACCGTTTGTTGGGTATGGCGAGCCACATAGTGCTCGACGAGCAAACCGTCCTCGAGAACCGCAATCTGGTTGAGTCCTTCTTTTTCCCGAACGATCATCTCGCGCTTAACTGATTCGCGGCGCGCAAGAAACTCTGACTCGGTAACAACCGTGCGGCGCCGATTATCTCGCCTGCCCTCTTTGCGGCGCTGACGTTTGGCCTCGAGCCTCGTCGATCCCTTAACACCTGCCACTTCGTCCGTTTGAATCTCGTCGTCACCGTTGGAACGAGGCCTGCGGCGACGGCGACGACGCACCGAGGAAGACGCACTTTCCTCGTCGTCAGAAACATCGCTGTCGGCCTCGTCGTGAGCGTCAGACTCTTTGTCGGCGCTCGACTTGCGGCGACTGCGGCGAGGAGTTTCCTCAACGACATCCTCCTCAGCCTCATGCTCAGCCTCAGACGATTCGCGAGGCAGGGCACGCACCGGCTCAGCTCGTTCAATCTGCGGGGGCTGGAACAGGAGTGTGGCGGCAGGCGCGACTTTTTCTACGGCACCACGTGAAGTTTCGACATTATCGTCGTCGGCAGCTGAAAACACCGGGGGCACGAAAGGGCTTCCGGAAGGAACTACTCCACTTGTTGGGGAGTCAGTATTTGATTCTGTTGACACTAGCTTTCTCCATATATAGGGATGTCCTCGTGTCCGGACAGTTCCCGCACCGTCCTTTTTCAGACGGAAACCTGTGCGACACCAGTGCGGGGATATCTCCGACCGGCTGGCCGGGCCACATTCTGGTGCGTCGCCACGCTCACCGAACACACGCTGGTGGAAGCGGGCCACAACTTTCGGGACACGCCGAAAGTCCATCTCGTCGAAGTATCTCACACCCCGAACTCATGCACACAGTTGAAGAGACCAAGGGCATGCGCAGGTGATTAAAAGCACCTTTCCGGAATATGTTCACAAAACGCTTGCTTAAATGACTCGCACCGTTATCGAATCGTGACCTTCGGGTTTTTTCAAAAAGCTCGAAATACCGCCAATTACTGCGCTTCCTGCGACACGCTCACACACTTTCGTGACAGAACGTCACATTTCTGGGACCTATGGCCCTATCCTGGTATGTGACTGGCTACTCACCAGTAGTTATGCGAAACCACCTATCAACTAGGAAAGGCGGACACTATGACCGTCCTCCCAGTAGCACTCGACGGAGTGTTCTTGGCGCGGTGGCAGTTCGGTATTACGACCGTCTACCACTTTATCCAGGTACCACTGACCATCGGGCTGGGACTTTTGGTCGCAATCATGCAGACCAAATGGCACCGCTCAGGCAGTGAAGTCTGGCTAAACGCGACACGATTCTTTGGGAAACTGTTCCTCATTAACTTTGCCCTCGGTGTTGCAACCGGTATCGTCCAGGAGTTCCAGTTCGGCATGAACTGGTCTGAGTACTCCCGTTTTGTCGGCGATATCTTCGGCGCACCACTAGCCGTAGAGGCGCTCCTAGCCTTCTTCCTTGAATCAACATTCCTCGGAGTGTGGATCTTTGGTTGGGGCAGAGTATCCAAACGTATCCACCTGACCGCAATCTGGCTTGCGGCCGTGGGCTCCGCTATCTCGGCCATCTGGATTATTGGTGCTAACTCGTGGATGCAGCACCCCGTAGGCTCGTTCTACAATCCCGAAACCGGTCGAGCTGAGCTCGACGGGGTGGGCGGCTTTATTGAAGTAATCACCAACCCCGTATTGTTCCTCGGTTTCTCCCACGTGTTCTTCACCTCGGTTTTCACCGCCGGCACCTTCGTCGCAGGTATCGCCCTGTGGTGGGTCACTCGCGCCGCCAACGCTGGCGCTGACGGTGAACGTGAAGCGCAAACCATCTGGAAGCCCATCGCTAAGTTCGGCGCCATTGTGTTAATCATTGGCGGTCTTGGCACGGCGACAACCGGCCACTTCCAGGGCGTCGAAATGATCGAGAAGCAGCCGATGAAGATGGCTGTTGCCGAAGGCATCTGCGTCGACACTGAAGGTGCAGCCTTCACAGTCGCCGGCTTCGGCGAATGTCCACTCGACGATTCGGGCGATATGACTCGTTTTATCACCGTTCCCGGCCTCGCTTCCTTCCTGTCCCACAACTCCTTCACCGCCGAGGTGCAGGGCGTGCGCGACATTCAGAAGCGAATGGTCGACATGCTCAATCAGAATGAGTCATTCACCTCCCGTTACGGCGATGCCAGCCAATATGACTTCCGACCCCCATCGATGCCGACCTTCTGGTCATTCCGCATCATGGTGACACTCGGAATGCTGTCTATGGTCACTGGTCTCGTTATTCTCGTATTCCTGCGCGGTGATCGACTCATCCGGAGCAATCTGGTTGGGAAGTTGTCACTGTGGTCTATTCCGTTCCCGTTCATCGGCGCTTCTGCCGGTTGGATCTTTACGGAAATGGGACGACAGCCGTGGGTTGTCTACCCGAACCTCGCAGCCGCGCTTAACCAGGATCCAGTCGGCGGAGTTCTCCAGCTCACCGAATTTGCCGCCTCTGGTGCAGTACCAGGCGCATCAGTCCTGACATCTCTCGTGCTATTCACAGTCCTCTACGGCGGACTCGGCGTCATTTGGTTCCTCCTCATGCGTCGCTTCGCCCTCGAGGGAATGCACTTCCCGAGTCACGATGAGTCGGATCACGATTCATCGCTAAGCTTCTCGTACTGAGGAAGGATTGATATTGATCATGGACTGGCTTAGCATCCTCTGGTTTATCCTCATTGCGGTTTTGTGGACCGGATACCTCATTCTTGAAGGCTTCGACCTCGGAGTCGGTGCACTCCTGCCCTTTGTCGCTAAGAACGACGAAGAACGTACCCAAACAGTGAAGACCATTGGTCCACACTGGGACGGTAACGAGGTGTGGCTACTGACTGCTGGCGGCGCTACTTTCGCAGCATTCCCCGAATGGTACGCAACCATGTTCTCGGGCATGTACCTTGCCTTATTCCTCGTTCTCGTTCTGCTCATCCTGCGGATCGCAGCGATCGAATGGCGCAAGACGAAAGACAGCGTCAAATGGCGTCAAACCTGGGACACAATCCACACCGTCGTTGGTTTCGGTGTGCCGATTCTCCTCGGAGTAGCGTTCGCTAACCTCGTGCAGGGCATGCACATTGAGGTTGTCGATCCTCTGACGAACGAGCCGGTTGCCGGCCCGATTACTCAGGAAGTCTTGGCGAACAACGTTCACAACATCACCGGCGGCTTCTTCTCGCTCCTCACCGTGTTCACTATTCTTGGCGGACTTGTCGTACTGGCGCTGACCCTTTCTCAAGGCGCCCAGTTCCTCTCCCTCAAGACCACGGGCCCGGTTCACGAGCGCGCCGAGAAGCTGTCGTCACAACTGTCGATCCTCGCCGCAGGTCTGACCGCGGTGTGGGCCATCTGGGCGGTCATTGCCTACGCTAACAGCGTCTGGGCTTGGCTCCCGCTGGTCGTGGCTGCACTTGCACTCATTGGCTCGGCAGCGACAACGCAGAAGGCTGTGAACAACTCTGTTCTCTCGTTCATCCTGTCATCGGTGGGAATTGCCGCAGCAGTGGCCTTCATCTTCACCGCTATGGCACCCAACGTCATGGCCTCGTACCTCGATGACTCGTTCTCCCTGACGATTGCGCAAGCATCGTCCACCCACTCGACCCTCGTCGTGATGACTATCGTTGCGGTTGTTTTCGTCCCGATCGTCCTCGCGTACACCGCGTGGTCGTACTGGGTATTCCGGGCACGTGTCACTCCGGGTGATGTTCCTGACAACATGGGACTACCTGAACAAGTCCGTGCGGGAGCAAACTTCCTCCGCGGCTAAATCGAGAAACCTTCTCACACTGCGGGGCCGGCACTAGCCGGCCCCGCAGTCCTATGATGAGATAACGACAGAACTATTCGACCACCGAGACGACTAACGTGAAACCACTCGACAAACGACTTCTGACCTACGCAAAGGCAGCGCGCACATACATCGCGTTCATCACCGTAACCGGGACCGTGCTGGCTGTCCTCGTCATCGGTCAAGCCCTCGCTATCGCCGCAAGCATTACCCCCGTCATTACCGCCGGTCAGTCCCTCGCGGACGTTCGCACCCCACTCCTCGCACTCATCGCGATCATGCTTGCGCGAGCCGCACTCACTTACGTCAACCGCGCCTACGCCCATCGGGCGGCGAATAACGCAATTATCGAGCTGCGAGAGGCAGTCCTCGACCGGGCTACCCAACTCGGGCCACGCTGGCTTGCCCGTAAAAGCTCCGATACTGTCACGCTGGCGACACGCGGACTCGACGACCTCGGCCCCTACTTCATCTCCTACCTGCCCCAGCTCCTCATGACACTCACCGTCACTCCTTTGACGCTACTCGTCATGCTCTATCTCGACTGGTCGTCCGCTCTCATCGCGATCCTCACGATTCCACTCATTCCCATCTTCATGATTCTGGTCGGAAAACTGACTCAGGAATACTCTGACCAAAAGCTCTCCACTATGGAGAAACTTGGCTCACAGCTACTCGACCTCATCGCGGGACTTCCAACGCTCAAAGCTCTCGGCCGGGAATGGGCACCTGCGAACCACGTTCACCGACTCGGTCGCACCCATGCCAACACCACGATGCAGACTCTGCGCGTCGCGTTCCTATCCGGCGCGATCCTCGAGTTCATCGCCACGTTGTCCGTCGCACTCGTTGCGGTCAAGGTCGGCATGCTCTTGGTCTACGGTTACGTAGAGCTCTTTCCGGCCCTGGTCGTCATTATGCTCGCTCCGGAGGTCTACCTACCACTGCGGGAAGTTGGGAAGAACTTCCATGCCTCGGCTGATGGAGTGGCAGCTGCCAATGCAGCCTTTGAAATTCTCGAAGAACCCGTTCAGCCCACAGGAGTACAAACTGCTCCCGATTTGATGACCTCGACGGTCAATATTCGTAATCTGTCCGTTGCGGCGCGCGGTACGTGGGCGCCAGCTCAGCTGACGACACGCATTGAACCGGGTTCCATCACCGCACTCGTTGGCCCGTCGGGTGTGGGCAAGACGACAACAATCATGACACTCCTCGGACTACTCCAGCCCACCCGCGGCGAGATTGTGATCGACACGGTCACCGGGCAACAAATCGACCTGCGAGATCTCGACTTAGACTCGTGGTGGAAACAGATTACGTGGGTACCGCAGGCCCCCGCGATCTTGCCGGGGAGCGTCAAAGACAACGTCTGTGAAGGAAACACCTATTCTGACGAACAACTGACCGAAGCGGCCAAGGCTACCGGATTCGATGTCGTCATCAATGAGCTTCCCCACCGGTGGGATACCATCATCGGGCACGGCGGCGTTGGACTCTCGGTGGGGCAGCGGCAACGTCTTGCCCTCACCCGCGCGCTCCTCGTTGATACACCGTGGATCGTCCTTGACGAACCAACCGCACACCTCGACGCGATCACAGAAACTCAGATTCTCGACACTATCAACACACTCCACAATCGCGGTCGTACCCTCATCATCATTGCTCACCGGTCCGTCGTTATCGATCGAGCTACCCATCTCATCGACGTATCGTCCCGCGAAGCAACAGCGGAAGAAATCGAACAGTTCCCACAACTGTCTGAAACCACCGTTGAACAACTTCGTCTCCGCACCACTCCGCGACTATTGGAAGGTGAGATTGCATGAGTCTGTTCATCACTCCGCGAGAAAAAGTCGCGCTTCGTCAAATGATGCCTCTGCTCGAGCTCAACAAAACGCAGTTCGCCGCAGCAGTATTACTCGGAACACTCGGCCTCGGAGCCTCGATTGGGTTGGCAGCCACATCCGCGTGGCTGATTTCCCGCGCCTCCCAGCACCCACCCGTGCTGTACCTCTCGGTCGCAGCCGTGGGCGTACGATTCTTCGGAATCTCTAAAGCCGTCCTCCGGTACGTCCAGCGTCTCGCCTCTCACCGGGTCGCGATGAATGGAATCGCATCCCTGCGAGAAAACGTGTACCGCTCATTGGCAGCGTCACGAACGGACACGGTCACCGGTCTCAAACGCGGAGATATTCTGGCTCGAACCGGTGCCGACGTCGATGCACTCGGTGACCTTCTCGTCAAATCGATCCTTCCCGCATGCGTCGCTCTCGTCACTGCAGTGGCAACAGTAATCGGTCTCGCGTTCATTTCACCCGCATCTGCTACCGCGCTCGCCATTGGTCTTCTCATTTCAGGAATCGCCGGCCCCGTGCTGACAATTCGATCAGCTCGCCTCGCTGAACTCGCCGATGAAGTTGCGCGCGTCGACCTCACATCTAATGCTCTCACCCTCCTGGATCATCACGCTGAACTCGCTGTTTCTGGACGAACCCGGCAGTTGCGTGACCACATCCGGACAACTGAACGTGAACTGACTCGAGCAAAAGATGCCGCGGCACGTCCCGCCGCATTTGCCGCAGTTCTCGATGGTGTTGCCATGGCCGTCGCAGTGGTTGGGGCCATTGTTTTCGGGGTGCCAGAAACAAACGCAGGACTGGTCTCTGCCGTTGCTCTCGGCGTTCTCGTCCTCACTCCCCTGGCGACGTTTGAAGGCACCGCTGAACTCGCACCCGCCGCCGTGCAACTCGTCCGTTCTGCTCGCGCTGCGGTGCGCATCGAGGAGATCCTCGACCAACCATCCGAACGCCACCCCGTAGATATTCCAGCGCTCCCTGACGGGCCGATACTGCGGGCCGAGAATCTGGCGGTTGGTTGGCCCGGTGGACCCACCGTCGTCGAAGGCATCAACCTCGAACTGAAACCCGGTCGCAGCCTCGCTATTGTCGGCCCATCCGGGATCGGGAAATCAACTATCCTATTCACGCTCGCCGGAATGCTCGAGCCTAAGGCTGGACGGGTGACACTCAATGGTGTCGATATTTCGGCCGCAGCCTCAGAAGACGTCGGTGCGCTCGTATCGCTCACGGCTGAAGACGCTCACATCTTTGCCACGTCAGTGCGAGAAAATCTCCGCGTCGCCGATCCGGAGTTGACCGACGATGAAGCGATCGACCATCTGAATACCGCCGGTCTTGGCTCATGGACGAGATCACTCCACGAGGGGCTCGATACGATGCTTGGCTCTGGAGGGAAAACCGTATCGGGAGGCGAACGCCGCCGACTTCTGCTCGCTCGCGCCCTCGCTTCCCCCGCACCGCTCATGCTCTTAGACGAACCGGGAGAACACATCGATACCGCTACCGCCGATCGGCTTGTCTCCGATCTGCTATCTGTCCCAGTCGGAACAGAAAGCCGGCGCGGAACAATCGTCGTTACCCACCGATTGACCCCCCTGGCACATGCCGACGATATTTTCGTCCTGTCCCCTATTCGCGATTCGGACGGGTCTGTCAAACGAGCCACTATCAGTGACCGCGGAACCCACGAATCCCTCACTCAGCGAAACGAAACGTACCGCTGGGCTCTCCAACGCGAAGGAAATACCGATGCCACCACGCAGTAATGATCCCATCCAAATCGGACAACAACTCATCCAGGCCACCCTAGATCTGACCAAACAACTGAACATCACGGAGATTCTCCAGCAATTCGTCGATCAGGCATGCGAGCTCACGGATGCCCGTTTCGGGGCCCTATCTGTTCTCGACGCCTGGGGTGATACAACGATGTTCCTCCAGCACGGATTTTCCGACGATGAGGCCGCAGGCGTTGGAGCGCCCCCGCGGGGTCTCGGCATGATCGGGGCGATCCCCGCCAACGACGCGCTCATTATCAACGATATTGCGACACATCCCCTGTTTACTGGGTTCCCGCCCGGGCACCGATCCATGTACAACTTTCTCGGTGTTCCCGTGCGCATGAAAGATCAGGTGTTTGGACGTCTCTACCTATGCGATAAACCTGGCGGCTTCGATGAAACTGATGTGCGGTTGCTTCGTATCCTCGGTAACGCCGCCGGAGTAGCAGTGGAGAACGCCCGTATCTACCGCGAATCTCAAAACCGTGAACGCTGGATTCACGCCTCGCAAATCATTACGAACGCGATGATGGAGGGCGCTGAGGAAGAAGAAGCTCTTGCGCTCATCGCCGATACCGTCCGTAACGTATCCGACGCAGATACGGCACTCATTGTATTGCCGTCGGTGGGATATAACTGGGCATGCGAAATCGCGGATGGATTCAAAGCAAACGAACTCCTGGGAACGGTGTTCCCCCCGCAAGGTCGCGCTATGTCCGTTCTTCACGAGGGCGCTGGTATGATCGTTGACTCTCTGGCCCGCGCCTCTACCCTGCGGATTCCCGCATTAAAGAACTTTGGATCGGCACTCTACGCACCGATGATGAACCGCGGGGTAGCTGCGGGCGTACTCATCCTTCTGCGCAAACCGGGGCGCCCGGAGTTTGAGTCATCCGATTTGCCGCTCGCCGAGTCATTAGCGGCACAGGCAACCTTCGCTCTCGAACTGGCATCGGCACGTCATTCTGAGGACATGGCGGCCCTCTACGACGAACGCGATCGCATCGGTCGAGACCTCCATGATTTCGCCATTCAACAGCTCTTCGCCACCGGAATGCAGATTGACACTGCACGCGATAAGCTCCGCGCGGGAGAAATGGACGAGACCGACATTATCGAAGTGCTCGATTCGGCACTCGTCGCCGTCGATGAATCAGTTCGTCAAATTCGTAGCATTGTCCACGATCTGCGCGAACCAGATCAAGATGTTGGTCTTGTCGAACGCGTGCGGCGAGAAACGTCGATTGTCCGCACAGCACTCGGTTTCGCGCCCTCCCTCATTATCGAGGTCGATGGAACGATTATCTCCCCCGATCAGGACGACCAGCTTGCCACCGTCTCGCAACGCATTGATGATGACATTGCCGACGACGTTGTTGCAGTCATTCGCGAGGGCCTATCGAACGTCGCACGCCACGCGAAAGCAACCGCCGTACAAATTACCTTAACCGTCGAAGGAACAGCACCCGATGGGCACGTGAGTGTGCGCGTGCTCGATGATGGCGTTGGTATACCAGTGAATCGTGAGCGGACATCGGGCCTGGGAAATCTTCGGACCCGCGCTCGCCGCCACAACGGCTCCTTTAGCGTCGCTGCTACCCAAACCAGAAGCGGTACCGACCTCGTGTGGTCGGTACCGCTGGTGTAACACTGGTTAGGACGACGGAGGAGACTGCGTCCGCCACGCTGCCGCACGCTGTCCGGCGACCCAGGCAGCCACCTGGGTCCGGCGTTGCAGTCCCATTTTCGCTAGCAGCGACGTGATGTGATTCTTCACCGTCTTTTCCGCGACACCGAGTTTCTCACCGATCTCCCGATTGGATAGACCATCGCCGATCAGATTAAGCACCTTACGTTCCGAGGGCGTGAGATCGGCGGTGGGATCACCGTGATCAGCTCGGCGTCGAGTAACCGTTCGTTCATCGAGTAGAACCCGGCCATCGGCAACCGCCTTGATAACGTCCGTAATTTCAGCGCCGCGCACAGTCTTTAACACGTAGGCGCGGGCCCCCGCTTCTAAGGCCTCCGATAGTGCAGAATCGTCATCAAAGGACGTGAGAACTACTGGACGAATCCGAGGTTTAGATTCTCCCAGCCGACGCATGATATCGATTCCAGTTCCGTCAGGAAGCTGAAGATCAATGAGAATCACGTCTGGAACAACCAGTTCAGCACGTCGAATCGCATCGGTCACCGAACCGGCTTCCGCTACGACTTCAAGGCCATCTGCCCGATCGACGATTTCGGCAATACCTCGTCGGACGATCTCATGATCGTCGACAATCATTACTCGCACATTTTTGCGTTTACTCTCAACTTTGACAACCACGCTGTTAGTTTATCCTATGGATATTGGGGCCCGAGCGACCTATCGGTAAAAGAACGTTTACCAGGGCCAGACCGCGGTTGGCACGTGCGACAAAAGTAGTGGGTTCGGCCGGTCAAAACGATCCGGCTGATTTGTCCTCCGCATTGCTCGCAGTGTTCCCCTTCTCGTCCATACACGGCAAGACTGCGCGCAAAATATCCCGGATTGCCATCAACGTCTACATACAGAGCATCGAAGGATGTACCGCCGACTTCAATCGCCGCGCGCATCACGTGTTCGGCCGCATGGAGAATCTCGGTCACTTCCCAGCGCCGCAGGAGCGTCCCTTTGCGAGCCCCATGTACACCGGCCGCAAACAGTGCTTCGTCGGCATAAATATTGCCGATCCCCGATACGATGTGCTGGTTGAGCAAAATTGTCTTAATTGCCGATTTCGATTGCCGTATGCGGCGGTTGATGCAGGAATGATCGACGAGGGGATCAAGTGGATCAAGACCAATGTGAGCGATTGACTCTGGCACGCCGCTTTCATCGACATCGCTCACCTCTAATCGTCCAAAGGTTCGCTGATCGATAAATGAGATGGCACCACCGTCATCGAATCTGATTCTGGCATGTTCGTGTGATAAGCGTGTGCGAGGAATTGCACCAGGAGACCAGGCGTGAATCTGCCCCGACATTCCAAGATGAAATACGAGGGCGGCTCTCGAATCGAGTTCCGCCCACATGAACTTGCCCCGGCGCAGCAACGCATCAATGCGCCGACCACGCAGACAGTTCTCCAGGTCCCGCGCTCCCCCCGCATGTGCGCGCGCAACGCGGTTCCCCCATACACTGACATCGATTATCGTTCGATGAAGCAGTCGCGGTACGAGTCCGAGACGAATCGTTTCGACCTCGGGAAGTTCAGGCACTTTTATCCTGTTCTAGAAGTGTGTGGTAACCGTGCTTTGCGGCATCAGATTTGGCCGTTTTCTTTGACGGTCCGGTACCTCGACCAATCTCAACTCCGCCAACAGTGACGGTAGCTGAAAAAACTCTCTCATGATCGGGGCCGCTTCCGGTTGCCTCATAGATAGGTTCCCCGAGACTCTTTTGCGAACAGTACTCTTGGAGCGTCGTGCGATAGTCGGACGATCTCCCCAGTTCCACGGCGTTTTCCAAGTGCTCTTTCAGATGAGTTTCGACAATTGCGCGCGTGGTATCTAGCCCAAAGGAAATGTAGGTTGCGCCGATCATGGCCTCGACCGTGTCGCAGAGAATCGAATCTCGTTTCCGCCCGCCCGTGAGGTTCTCCCCTTTTCCGAGAAGGATGAAATCGCCTAGGTTGAGTGAACGAGCGACCTCAGCCAAAGTCCGTTCCGATACGATCGCACCTCGCATACGAGACAACTCCGACTCGGACACTTCCGGATACTTTTTGAACAGGTAGTCAGTCACGATGATGGAAAGAACAGAATCTCCGAGGAACTCAAGTCGCTCATTGTGCTCGATACCACCCGCCTCAAAAGCAAAAGATCGGTGTGTCAATGCGGTGATGACCAGACCTGGATCGAGACTGATCCGCCATGCTCCGAGGAGCTCGTCGATGTTGCTGTTTGTCGCAGCCGGAGGAGCCTGCGTGTGTGAGCGTCGTCTAGTCACTATCTGCCTCGCTAAAGAAATTCGCGAGCTTAGCAAACCGGGGGTCAAGCACTTCATGATGGTGATCGTCAGGCAAATCGCGCCATTTCTCGCCGCACACGTCACATAGGCCTTCACAATCGCGCGAGCACAGTGGCGTGAACGGTAACTCAGTCACGATCGCATCGCGAAAGAGCGGTTCTAGTTCTAGGTCGTTACCTTCGAGCTCAAGGAGATCCTCAACGGCCTCTTCTCCATCATCTTTGCGAATCCGAGCAATCGCCTCGGGGGTAAAGAACATTTCGTCGACCGTCACCGGGAAGGTGAAAGACACTGGCTCCAAACACCGTACGCATGCCCCCTCGCACGTGGTCGTAGCCGTCGCGTGGAAGAGAACACCATCCGACATGGATGTTACATCGATATCAACTGGTACGACGGTGCCTTGCGGCACCTGCATCACTTCGGTTCCAAGGTCGTCGGCAGCTTGCAAATTGACATGATAGTGGCGGGTATGACCGGCCTGGGTCGGCAAGTCAGCAATGGAGAGGGTTGCGCCATTAAACGGCACGGCTGTCACAGTCTTCTCCTCGTTCTTTATACTTTAGCGCCCTGAACGACGCTTCTCGATCGCTTCTTGGCCAGCACGCGTCTGGTGATGAATTCGATCGAGTGTCTCGGACAGGGTTGCCAGCGACTCGGCGCAATACTTGTCGGCGCCCTCAGTCAGTTTCTGAGCCTGGTCATGTGCGTTTCGCACGATTTCTTCTGCCCGTTCCCGAGCTTGAGCAGTCACCTGCTGCTGATCAATGAGCATTTCAGCTCGCTCGTGAGCTTCCTGCACGAGTGCGTGTGCTTCTTCCTTTGCTTGCTGGATGGTCCGCTCAGCGTCCTCGCGTGACCGTTGACCAAGTTCATCAGCCTGCGTACGAGCGTCGTCAACGATCGACTGAGCGCGCAACTTTGCTTCTTGCACAGTTGACTCAGCCACGTCATCGGCGCGAACGAGCAGGGCATCAGCATCGGCCACAACTGCATCAGCGGCAAGGAGGTCTTCCGGAAGCGCCTGACGCGCCTGGTCAAGCAGATCGAGCATTTCGGCTTTATTGAGGAGAATAGACGCACTCATCGGAAGCGCGCGGGCACTTTCGACAAGATCTTCGATCTGGTCAATCGCTGCGATAACAGTAGACGGCCCATACACGTCATCAATCGGTTCATGACGCGTGGGTTCTTCTTCGGTGAATAGATCGGAGTAGTTCTCCGCATCATCCGGTTCAACTTGATGTTGGTCTTCACTCATCATGGGCTCCATCTCCCCCGCTCGAAGCAAGGATTGTTGACATCAGCGCGTCACTGACATGCGTATCTACCATAGCTGACACATCGCCCCCATTGGCGGCAACTTCTTTCACGATGGTTGACGACACGTGCGCAAGGGACGGGTGGGTAGCTAAGAGGATCGTCTCAATATCGGCCAGGTTCCGGTTGACCGTAGCCTGCGGTAGCTCAAACGATGCGTCCATCGCCGACCGCAAGCCCTTGGCAATGACGTCGATGTGATGTTCTTGGCACCAGGTGGCGAGGAGACCATCGATGGGCTGCACCATGACATTGTCTAGTTGTGCCACACTTTGACGAGCGAGCTCGACGCGCTTGTGCCGAGAAAAAAGGTACCGCTTTGCGAGGTTATCGCCGACTCCCACAACCACTTCATCAAAGAGTGCAGAACACCGGGTAATGATATCCATGTGCCCGTGAGTGATGGGGTCAAATGAACCGGGAACCAGAACTCGAGTCATGCTTCCACGCTACCGTCTTTCCCTGTGAAAGTTATGAACCACACTCGAGTCTCACCCCATTTTCGTGACGATTCCAGTACGTACCCATCGGGCCAGTCTGGTTCGGGGGTTCTCGTCGATGATTCAAGCACGATCAAAGCGCCCTCGGTGACACAGGTACGCAGAGCTACGAGGATTTCTTTTAACCGGTCGGCGTCGAAATCATAGGGCGGATCTATAAAGACAAGCGAAAACAACCCGTCTGCTGAATTGGCAAACCGTAGCGCTTCAGCCTTCACCACTTGAGCATTGTCAATTCGATTTCTCGAAATATTGTCTTTGAGGATGCGATACGCACCGCTCGCCTGGTCGACGAAAACCGCGCGGAAAGCTCCGCGAGACAGGGCTTCGAGGCCGAGAGCTCCCGACCCCGCAAAGAGGTCGAGCACCGACGCGCCCTCGATCTCATCCCAGCTTTCAAGCCGTGAAAACACTGCCTCGCGCACGCGCTCAGATGTTGGGCGAGTCCCTTTGTCAGGTACCCGCAGGGTCATTCCGCCATATTTTCCCGAAACAATGCGTGCCATATCTGAAGCCTAGAACACCCGGTCGACAACGACGAACATTATGCTCGTTCTAACCAGTCTGCGAGAAGTTGCGCTCGTTCAGCGCGGTTCTTCAGATACGGATGTTTAGTGAGCAACGGATCGGACGCAAGAATCTCCGTCGCTAACTGCCGCGCCTGCTCGATAATCTTCGCGTCTCGAATCACCCGTAACGCCTTGAGAGAGGTGCCACGGCCAGACTGTGCATCGCCGAGAACATTACCTTCTCTGCGTAACTTGAGGTCAGCTTCGGCCAGTGCAAATCCGTCGGTAGTTGAAGCGAATGCTGTTAAACGTTCGAGGGAGTCGTTTCCAATCCCATCGCGGTGGACTGCCATGCAAATGGCGTTTTGTCCTCCGCGTCCGACGCGTCCACGTAACTGGTGAAGTTGTGACAGACCAAATTGTTGAGCATCCTTGATGACCATCATGGATGCCGAGCGGATATCGACACCCACTTCGATGACGGTCGTGGTGACGAGTATAGGGATCTGGCCGGAGTTAAATGACTCGATCGCGCGAGCTTTGTCATCGGTAGACATTCGACCGTGGAGTATTCCAATGTCGATGCCGCTGAAAACCTCTAGGCGGGACAAAAGCGCATATGTATCCTCGACGTTGGAAAGCTCTGAATCCTCGTTAGCAGTTGTCTCAATGCGCGGGACCACAACAAACACGCGGCCGCCCGCTTCGATTTCTTCTCGCGCTCGAGCCCACATTCGCTCGATCCAACGTTCATTGGCTGCGTTGACAATGAAGGTCTCAACCGGCTGGCGTCCGGCAGGGAGTTCGTGGATCACCGTCACGTCGAGATCTCCAAAAATAGTCATGGCGATCGTCCGCGGAATGGGAGTGGCGGTCATCGTCAGCATATGGGGAACTATGTCGGCCCCTTCGCGCAATTTTTCACGCTGTTCAACACCGAAACGATGTTGCTCGTCGATGACGACAAGTCCGAGTCCAGCAAAGGCGACACTGTCTTGCAACAACGCGTGTGTCCCAACAAAAATCGCCGGTTGAGATTGGGCGAGTTCGCGCACTTTCTTCCGCGTAGCTGCAGCCGACGATCCCGTGAGCAATTCAACTGGCACGGGAAACATCCGGGCCAGTGACTGCGCGTGTTGTTCAGCAAGCACTTCGGTGGGAGCTAAAAGTGCGGCCTGCAACCCGGCCTCAACGACTGCTGTCATGGCGAGTCCAGCAACAACCGTTTTGCCGGCTCCGACATCTGCTTGTAGCAGTCGTTGCATCGGGTGAGGGTGGGTCAGATCACTGAGGATTTCCTGGAGCGCTCGATCCTGACCTCCCGTCAATTCGAAGGGCAGATCGGTACGTACTCGCGCAAGTGCATCCTCGTCGACTGCGACCGGTGGTGCCGGTCGCGCGTCTGCCCTCGCTCGTTTGAGCAAGAGTGCAGTCTGTAGCTCCAGTGCCTCGGCCCATCGAACTGTTTTGCGAGCAACCGCAACTGCTTCGTCCGAGGTCGGTTGATGCAACTGTCGAATGGCATCGAGGAGGGGAAGCAACCCGTAGCGTTCGCGAAGCGTTTCGGAGAACGGATCGTTCACGTCTTTAGGAGTCAACATGTCTACGACGATGGCAGCGCTGCGTGCCACGAGCCATGTCGGGCATTTCGCGGCAGCTCCGTAAATCGGAATTGGTCGGGACACCCGATCCATTGCAGCGGTTTCATCATCAGCGCGTTCAAACTCCGGATGAGTGAGCTGGAGCTTGCCGCGATATGTGGAAACCCGTCCGGCAAAGAGGTGTTGGGTTCCGGGTTGCAATAGCCGCTGGTGGACCGAGAGCCTTCCCGGATGCTGTGCAAAGAAGGTCGCGTTGATTGTTCCGATACCGTCGGTCAATTCTACTGATAAGCGCACTCCCCTCGACCGATTGGACAGGAGGTCAGCGCTGACAACCTGAGCGAGAAGAGTAACGTCTTCGCCCTCATGAATCGACATCAGTGGCGTCAATTTCCCCCAGTGAGCGTAACGGCGCGGAAAATACTCAACGAGATCGCCAGCCGTTGCGAGCCCAACGTGGGCGAGTCTTTTCGCTGTCGACGATCCGACGACACGCTCAAGAGGGAGGTCGAGAAGATCAGGGGTATGCGTGCTCATGCGTTCACTAACACCACTTCGTTTGCATCTGCGGAAATCACTTCCACGTGGGCTGTCCCCTGGTTTCGCTCGACGAGAGCGCGCGCCACGATGTCACTCAGCGCTTGAGCGGTGTCGTCGGTGGCGAGAACGAGCACTCGTTGTAGGCCGTAACCGATCAGTTGGATGAGTTGAGAGTACATGTTTTCCAAGTCAGCATCGTGCACTATCGCCACCCGCCCTTTGGCGCGCTTAACATGTGAGGTGAGTACCTCCGCCGTCACCGTAGCGGTCCTCGCTCCCACGCTCGGCATGAAAATGGGGGCACACTCCACGGCGCACACGCTCACCGCGACGTCTGAAAACGGTTCACGGTCGCACACGACAGTAACGTCATCGGTGTCGGAGGCGAGACGCAGTGCGCGTTCAGCAACTTCTTGGGCCTTGAGGTCGGCGGGCAAAATAAGAGAGACCCCTGCAGGCGCTGAGCGCATCAGTTCAGCGACAGTGACAGCGTCGTGAGTATCCGGGTTGAATACGACGTGAGCGCCGGTTGCGGCCACCTCATCAAGAAAGTACGAGTTCCGTAGTAGAGCAATCACCCGCACTGTGTCGGGACGTTGCCAGGTGGGACGTGAGAGGTAAAGCACTCCCGAGGCTTCCTGCTGGAGGGCAAGTTCGTCGTGTCCGATGAGCTCACCGTACCGAGCATCTTTGGCTACGATATGTCGCACCCAGCCTCGGCTCGGCAACACGCTTGTCGGAGAAGATGTGTCAATGTGGAATCTCCACGAACCCATCCCTAAGACATCTACAGCCCCGGAAACCGAATATCGTGAATCACGTTCTGTTAGCCAACCAACGAACTGATCAAAGTCCTCGATCGCACAATCCACGTGGAAATCGACGCTGAACTCCGCGCCGGCTTCCGGCTCATTGGCAGTGAGAGGTTTTCGTGAAGCCGTAGTCGCCAGGTCTCTCATCATGTCGGATACGACGGTCAGCGGGTGATCGTCATTCTCATACAGCGAATGGAGCGCTGCAAAAAGGACGGTGAGAACTCCAGCGCCCGGATTAACCCATCCGGATGTTTCTTCGATAAGCGCTCCCTGTGCTTCCATCGATGCCTCACCGATCATGACGTGAACCGCATCGATCGGATCAGAGGTTTTATCGGCCACCATCTGAGCTGCTCGGACCATGACCATTATTTCCGGGTCAGGATGGGAGAAGCCCCGTTCCATGACATCGGGAAGAGCAGATAGGAACTTCCGTAAATCAATGGGACGCACAAGTGAGCCAGTCACGGCTTGCGCTAAGGCTGCGATTGTATTTGCGATCAAGAGTCCAACGTGACCGACTGCTCCAGTGCGAGCGTAGAGCGTACATGCCGCGAGCACACTACCGGCGTGTTCACGGTCGATGTCTGCTGAGCGTAGCATCCGGGACACCGCCTGGACGGTTCGGGAAGCATTGGAACCAGTATCAAAGTCGGCGCCCCGCAAAGCGTTAAGATCGTCAAGCAGTGGTGCAAGCGTTTCTAGATTCGTGGTCACCACGTCGATAAATGTGACGATGTCCGATCCCGTGAGATTCGCGCGAGGAATTTGGTCCATACCCCCATATTCTCATGTCTGACCAACAGCAGACTTGAACCAT
This sequence comes from Actinomycetaceae bacterium, assembly GCA_030537615.1. Classification (GTDB taxonomy): domain Bacteria; phylum Actinomycetota; class Actinomycetes; order Actinomycetales; family Actinomycetaceae; genus Gleimia. The sequence goes on from JAUNVP010000008.1 coordinate 71,225, forward strand.
GAAAGTGTACTGTGTCAGATTTGACAGAGTGAATATCGCTACGCAGTTGGATTAACACCGCATCGTCCGATACGCTATACAGGTTGCCTGTAATGGGCGTGAATCACGCTTCATTTCAGGGGTGGCCGTGATCCTGAGGGATTACCCAGGTAAACTGGTCACGACATTTTAGGTGAGTAATCGAGAATCGGAGATACGACCGTGGCTTCTAAGTGCGACGTCTGTGGCAAGGGACCCGGGTTCGGGAAGAGCGTTTCGCACTCCCACGTGCGAACCAATCGTCGGTGGAACCCCAATATTCAGCGTGTCCGCGCAATCGTCAATGGCGCACCTAAGCGCCTCAACGTATGCACGACCTGCATCAAGAGTGATCGCATCGAGCGTCATATCTAATCAAACACGTTCCGGATTTTCCGGATGGAGCCGCCCCGAGAAATCGGGGCGGCTTTGTTATGCTCATGTCCAATTTTCAAAGCGGCGGAGTATCACGCAAGGAATGACAGTCTGGAGATCGAAGAACACCCGTTTTTTGTTTGATCGAGTAGACAAAATAGGTATGTGTTGTCGTTTCCAGGCGATCCTAGGCGGATTCACGCGGAAAAAGTTACGTGTCCACAGTAATTTCGGCAATCATTTCGTCCATGCATGCGACCTAAATTCGACCTCATTAATCTGAAATTACCTATTCGTACACAGAAGTGTGAGGTTACTATGACGACGCCTGCTGTTCCACAGGTCCCCAACGTACTGGTTCTCATGACGGATCAGCATCGCATAGACACTATTGGCGCCCTGGGAAACCCGTATGCTCATACCCCTCACCTTGATGCCCTTGCCGATGAAGGGTTTGCCTTCACGCACGCATTTACCCCTACCGCGATCTGCACCCCGGCGCGCACCTCACTACTCACCGGAACAGCACCATTTCGTCACAAGGTACTCGCCAACCACGAATGGAACATCGGCTACACGTCGGACGTCACTCCCGATCGCTGGTCCTACACGCAGGAGCTACGCGATAACGGCTACAACGTCGGTATTGTCGGTAAGTTCCACGCCGGTGAAACGCATCTGCCTGACGAATTTGGAATGGATGACGATTCGTATGAAGGTGCCATTAACCCCGTTCTCAACGAGAAATACCAGGCGTGGCTTAAAGAAAACAACTTTCCGCCGGTGCGCATTGAGGACGAGATCAAGGGAACTCTTCCGGGCGGTCGTCCAGGACATACGCTTGCCGGACGGCTCAAGCAGCCGCTGGAAGCGACTTTCGAGCGATTCATCACCGAACGCTCTATTGCTCGACTACGTCAATACGCGCAAGACTATTTCGAACACGGAAAACCGTTTTCCCTCGACGTCCACTATTTTGGCCCCCACCTGCCCTACATCATTCCGGACGAATGGTTTGACCTCATCGATCCCGAATGCGTTGAACTTAGTCCCTCGTTCGGTGAGAATTTCGCCAACAAACCGCCGATTCAAGAAAACTATTCGGTCTACTGGTCGACGCAGTGTTTCACCCGTGATGAGTGGAAGAAGTTAACCGCTGTTTACTGGGGTTACGTCGCCATGATTGACCACGAGATCGGCCTCATTCGAGAGGAGGTTGAACGCCTTGGCCTCGCGGATTCAACGTCGATCTTCTTCACTGCCGATCACGGTGAGTTCACCGGATGTCACCGCCTCAATGACAAGGGGCCAATGATGTACGACGACATCTATCGCATCCCCTTCTTCGCGCACATCCCCGGTGTCACTCACAGCGGTACAAACGACGCGTTCGTCTCCCTCATCGATCTGCCGGCCACAGTCATGGATCTCACCGGTTGTGACAGCGCAAAAGTCATTGATGGCCGTTCGATCCTCGACCTCATTCGCGAGGGCGAAATCGAGGACTGGCGTGACGATATGGTGCTCGAATTCCACGGCCACCACTTCCCTCTCCAGCAACGGGGATTGCGGACCCGGGATTTCCAACTCACCATCAGCCCTGAATCCCTCAATGAACTGTACGATCTGCGCACCGATCCCTATCAGATGGTCAATGTCTACGATGTTCCTCACTACGACGAGATTCGGCGTGATTTAGCGAAGAATCTCTACCATCAGCTCGTTGCCCGCGGAGATGACGTGTTCGCCAAGTGGATGGCGGCCATGACAGACTTTGACATTGAGCTCACCGCCACCGCGAAATCGGATTACGATGTAGTCGAAACTGACGACTAGGGGGTAACGATGCTACCTGAGCTGATTTCCGTCACCGCCGGTGACGCCACCATCGGAGTCTCACCCGATGGAGCTCAACTACTGACCTGGACGATAGCGGAGCGGGAATTCATCTTTGTCTCATCGACCTCAGGATTTGGCCCCGGAGTCAGCGCCCGCGGCGGCATTCCTATTTGTTTCCCGTGGTTCGGCCGCAAGGCAGAACCGTCACACGGTCTCGTCCGCACCACGCGGTGGGCGGTCGAAGCTGTTTCGGACACGTCCATCCGCGCGACCACCAGTTTTACCGACGGCAACGGGCCCAGCGGGTATTTAACCGATGCCTCGATCGAGGTGACGTTTACGCTCACTGATCGCAGTCTGCGGATGGAAGTGCGTGTCACCAACGACGGTGAGGATCCTGGACAGTTCGACCTTGCACTCCACACCTACTACGCGGTGAGCGACGTCAGCCACGTAAAGATCTCCGGTATCACCGGTAACTATACGGATACCGGTGATAGCGGTTCCCAGGAGGGATTGACGCTCATTCCCGCCCCACCACTCGACCGGATTTACACGATGTCCGCACCGACAACGATCGGTCAGGTCGTCATGGAGCCGCATGGTTTCACCAACACCGTAGTGTGGAATCCTGGAGCTGACCACGGCCTCACCGACCTCGCGGATGGAGAAAACACCCAATTCATCTGCGTCGAACCAATGCGAGATGGTGCACGCTGTGCTTCGCTAGCACCGGGAGATACAGCGATGTTAGCAATGACACTCACCGTGTCCGAGTGAAGTGATCCCAACCGCCAGAGGTCATCGTTCGACCATCAAAGCGCACCAGCGGCTCATACCCCTCACCGAGAACCGAGACTGTACCAATTTCTTTGAACGGTTGCGGTAGCACGGTATCAGCGGGGAAACACGCCACCATTGCGTGATCTTCTCCTCCGTTGAGAATCCAGTCCCACGGGTCACTATCCGTAATCTGGGCAGCCTCTTCGAGCGGTACCACAAAATGTTGGAGAAGATTTGAGTGCAAATCCATATTGACCCGCGAACTGCGAGCCATACGCGCCAAATCAGTGCTCAGGCCGTCAGAGACATCCATCATCGCGTGAGCACCATGGCGAGCGGCCGCGACACCGGCTGCGAGTGGAGGCCGCGGATGCCTAAAGACTGAGACCATGGGGTACCAACATCCCAGTTCTTCCGCCGTATGGAGATGCGACGGAGCCACTCCTTGGTCGAGTAGTTCCCAGCCTGCCGCAGAAAACCCAAGTGTCCCAGCAACAGCAATGACATCGCCAGGTTGTGCCCCTGACCGCAGGACACTTCCATAGGGCGCGTAGCCAAAAGCCGTGACCGAGATGACGAATAGATCGCCACTCGACAAGTCGCCACCAACAACTCCTGCTCCTGTTGGTTCGACCTCTGCGCCAAAGCCTCGCACCACGTCGATCAGCCAATCAATGTCGAGATCAGAGGGGACCACCAGCGACACTACCAAGCCAGTTGGAATCCCACCTTGTCCGGCAATATCAGCAAGATTCTGGGCGGCAGCCCGACGACCGATCTGAGACGGGGCCGACCACGCCCGGTTAAAGTGACGGCCATCGACGAGAATATCCGTCGTGACGAGATAGCTTTTTTCTGGGGCGGCAATCACTGCACAATCGTCTCCCGAGCCGACGAGGGTTCGCCGACCTACCGGAAGCACGTCGCGCATTGCCGCAATGAGGGTGTCTTCAGTCCAGGACACTACGTCCCCACCCGTCCTCGTGCTCGCGCTGACGCAAACAGACAAACGGCAGCAGCAGCCGATACGTTAAGAGATTCCGCGTGACCACCGAGAGGAATCGATACGAGATAGTCCATGAGGTCGCTGTTAATGCGGTCAAAACCGTGCGCCTCATTTCCGAAAACCCAGGCCGTTGGGGCAGCAAGATCGACAGATTCAACACCATCTTGCGCGGCAAAAAGATCAACTGATCCTCGCCCATCGGCCCCCAGCACAGTCATTGACCGGGACTTCGCCCATTCGGCCACTTCATCAAAACCAACATTGACAATGGTCGGCAGGTGGAAAACCGAACCCGCAGAGGCGCGTATTACTTTCGGGGAGGACGGGTCAACCGTACCCGAACATGCGAATACAGCATCAGCACCGGCGGCATCAGCAATGCGAATCATCGTTCCGGCGTTTCCTGGATCCTGGGTCTGCGCGAGAACGCAAATAAATGACCAATCGACCTTCGGTAGCCCATCTGTACGGAAGTCTTTTACGACAGCCACAACACCTTGGCAGTCAGCCGACAGCGCGCGGGCGACGTCATCGGTCATCGGATGAACCCACCGAGTCGCCTCCTGAGCCTCGGCAACGAGATCACCGTGTCGAGCCCACGCCGTTTCAGATATGTAGACATCTATGAGGTCGTCCCCGCAAAACCGAACGGCTTCGCGCACGGCCTGCGGCCCCTCGACAAGGACTTGCCCTGAACGCCGGCGCGCAGAACGCCCGGCTAACGCCGCAACTTCGCGAATACGATCCGCATTCGGGTTGCTCAGCGTCGCCGGGCGTTTGCCTGCGGGCTGAAAATCAGCCGACATTACTAGTTCTTCGCCGGAGCGTTGACATCCTCGGGCAGAGCTTCGCGCGCGACCTTGACGAGTGCGGCAAAAGCCTGAGGATCGGATACCGCCAGTTCAGACAGCATGCGACGATCAACTTCGACACCGGCAAGGCCGAGGCCCTGGATGAAACGGTTGTAGGTCATGCCATTTTCGCGGGCAGCAGCGTTAATACGCTGAATCCACAGACGACGGAAATCGCGCTTACGGGTGCGGCGATCTCGGTAGGAGTACACCATTGAGTGGGTAACTTGTTCTTTCGCCTTGCGGTAAAGGCGTGAGCGTTGCCCGCGGTATCCGGATGCGCGTTCGAGTACGACGCGACGCTTCTTCTGGGCGTTAACAGCCCTTTTCACACGTGCCATGAAAGTCTCCTGTCAAAAATTCAAATGCGGGTTTCACATACCCAGAAGGCGGCGAACGTTCTTCTGATCGGCCTTCGTAACGGCCTCATCGCGAGAGAGACGGCGTGTACGCCGTGACGACTTATGCTCGAGGAGGTGGCGCTTGCCAGCTTTCTCTCGCATAATCTTGCCGCTTCCGGTCACACGGAAACGTTTTTTGGCACCAGAGTGCGTCTTGTTCTTCGACATGTTCCTGATCCTTAGTACTTGTCTTGCAGCGCCGCTGTGCTACAGGCCTTTGTTCCGGCTGTCCCGGGCGGTGCGCTCTGCCTGACGATCCCGTTTTGCGGCCCGTTCAGCTTCACGACGTTTGCGCTGCTCGTTCTTCGCTTCCGACTTCTTGCGAAGCGGAGCCAAGACCATTGTCATATTCCGGCCATCTTGACGCGGTGCGGATTCGACCGTCCCAAGTTCAATCACGTCCTCGGCAAGACGCTGAAGCAGTCGAATACCCATTTCTGGGCGGGACTGTTCACGTCCACGGAACATGATCATGACCTTAACTTTGTCACCACCGTTAAGGAAGCGCTCAACGTGCCCTTTTTTTGTTTCGTAATCGTGGTCGTCGATCTTGAGGCGGAATCGAATCTCCTTCAAGACCGTATTGGCCTGATTACGGCGCGCGTCGCGTGCTTTCTGGGCCGCTTCGTACTTGTACTTGCCGTAGTCCATTAGTTTGGCTACGGGTGGGCGCGCATTGGGGGCAACCTCAACGAGGTCGAGGCTGGCCTCTTCAGCTAACCGGAGGGCATCCTCCACGCGGACAACCCCCACTTGTTCACCTTCAGGTCCCACAAGTCGTACTTCTGGGACACGAATTCGGTCATTGACGCGAGGCTCGTTGATGAGCAGCTCCTAACTCTCGTAACTGTGTTTTGACACGAAGAAGGCCTTCGCGCCAATGCACGCGAAGGCCCACCAATTCAGGCAACATCTGTTGCCGTGAACCCGGTTCCCGTGGCCTCAATCGGGTTACCCAGCGATGCTGGTCGGAACCAAGGTGGGATTTCTCCGCTTGCATGTTCGAAGCCGGTGGCTTCAAATTGTCGAGTTTCACCTCGAACAGACGTGTCTAACTGTATCAAAACCGGGTTGTTTTCCCAACGAGGCCTTTTCCCTGCCACCTATGGAGTTGCCCACAGTTACGCGATATGAGCGGGAACTGGTCTGAACTCAACGCGTTCACACGCGGTTTCCAGACGGGCTTCTCGACTCATGTCGCGGATTGCTTCGCCGACCTTTCCACGGTCGCGCAGTCCTGCTTCTGTAACTCCGACGAGAATAACCTGAGTTTCGGTCGGGCTCGGGAGTAGCGACACGTAGGCAACGGCACGATTGAGGTGCCGGTTGAGAATCTCCGAAAGTTCACGATCCTGCCAGGGAGGTAACCACGTATCGCGGTGCGCGAGAGCAATAACAGCTGGTCGGGGCAGGCGAATTCCGGGGGCATCGGTAGTCGGGTTAACGATCAATCTGCCACCGGTTTCCGCCACGGCAATCATGGCTTGTTTGTCCGCCGGCATGGGAATGGGACGCGCCCGTCGATCCCACTGTTGCAGTGAGTGGACACTCGTAAAAGTTACGGTCGCGTCACCGTGTTCAGTGGCGGTACGTGACACAGTCGTCGTACACTCCCCTGCTGATTCAACAAGAGCGGGAGCTATCACTCGTTCCGTTTCAAGTGCCTTGACGAGTGCAACGAGTTGGTTGGTCGCATCGTTGAGACTGAGCGCGGCTTCAGTCAATGGCAGTAACTCCCCGCAGTCACTCGTGTCGACAATCTTGCCGAGGCGGGCTTGTAGCGAGGCGAACGAGTGATGCTTATCGTCCACTGGCGACCTCGAGGGCCTGAGGTAGCGTAAATGCTCCAGCATAGAGAGCCTTACCAACAATCGCACCTTCGACGCCCTCATCGACAAGTTCAACGAGCTGACGAATATCATCGAGACTCGACACACCTCCGGAGGCAACGACCGGCGCATCAGTATGAGTGCACACGTCCCGAAGCAGTTCGAGGTTAGGGCCTTTGAGCGTGCCATCCTTTGTCACATCGGTGACGACATAGCGAGCGCAGCCGGCTTTATTCAGTCGCTCGAGGACCTCGAACAGGTTTCCTCCGTCTCGTGTCCAACCGCGAGCCGACAGCGTATGACCGCGCACATCAAGGCCGACTGCAATCCGGTCTCCGAACTCAGCAATGGCCCGTTCGGTCCATTCGGGATCTTCCAGAGCTGCGGTCCCGAGGTTGACTCGGCGGGCACCTGCTTCGAGTGCTCGGCGAAGCGATTCGTCATCTCGGATGCCACCGGACATCTCAACATCGATTGAGACTGCCGACACGATTTCTTTCAGTAGATCCGCGTTCGAGCCCCGCCCAAATGCTGCATCGAGATCGACCAGATGAATCCACTGGGCTCCTTGTTCTTCGAAACTCTGGGCCACCTCAAGCGGATGCCCATAGGTGGTTTCTGTGCCCGCCTCTCCTTGGAAGAGACGAACAGCTCGCCCATCGACAACATCAACTGCTGGAAGAAGTTCTAGCATGACTACCCTTTCTGCGCCTACAGCGTGTGCGCCCAGTTTTCGAGAAGAACGAGTCCTGCTTCACCGGACTTTTCCGGGTGAAACTGCGTCGCGCTGAGCGGACCATTTTCAACAGCAGCGACAAAATCAACACCGTGATGCGCCCAGGTAACGAGTGGTTTTTTCAAAGGTCCATCCATCGAAGCGGTAGGATCATTCGTCACCGCGTAGGAGTGGACAAAGTAGAAGCGTTGATCTTCTACGCCTGCAAATAGTGTCGAAGCGTGGGGTGGCCGCACTTCGGACCATCCCATATGCGGGATCGTCTGCGCATCAAGTTCAATGACTTCCCCCGGCCACTGGCCCAGGCCTTCTGCCCCGTCGTGTTCGGTGGAGCGTTCGAACATTACTTGCAGTCCAACACAGATTCCCAGAACCGGCCGATTCGCAATTAACCGACGGTCAATAAGGGAGGGGCCTTGCACGGATTCCAATTGATGCATCACCGACGCAAATGCACCAACACCGGGAACGACTAAGCCATCGGCCTCAAGCACGGTGGTGACATCGGCCGTCAAATCAACACGGAGACCAACGTGCTCCAGCGCTCGCACAGCAGAGCGCACATTTCCCGATCCGTAGTTCAATACAGCAACGTGTTTTTTCATGCGTTACTTTCCTGGTCGCATGGGTCGTTCGCGTCCGGTCGGCCCGGGAGGGTTGTTCTGGGGCGCGATAGCATCCGGTAGCTCGGATGGGTGTGTCCGGCCAAGGAGCAGATCTTCGGCACGCGAATCCATCCAGTTAACGAGTAACCCGGCAGGAATCGAATCTTCGGGAGCTCCGTTTACATACCGACGAGCAATCACATCTCCTTGGATGACATCGTCCTGTTCGGTGAGGGACGAAGCAATGGCGACAGCTCCGAATCGAGACAAGCGTGACATCACTCGAGCGTAGGCATCGCACTCTTCGGGCATCGGGCGTTCTTCGCCGAGAAGCGCCTCAAACTGAGAGCTATCGTCCTCGGTGCTTTCGAACCAGAGCGCAACCTGCCCGGCGATTGGAACGACCCATCGCGACACTCCGTAAAGTCCAAGAATACTACTGACTGCCTCTGCCGAAGCAAGTGGAGCGAGGACGAGGCAGACCGAGTGTTTACCTCCGGGAAGATGCAGATGCTCGTCTTCAGGGGCATCGAGATCGATCTCTTGCCCGACCTCCTCACCCGCTATCAGCGATTCAGATTCATCCGCTATATCACTGGCGGACGGCACCGAACTGTCGCTATCGAAGCCGGCAATCAGCTTGTCAAATTCGTCATCGATATCGCTCACAGCGCACCTTTGGTTGACGGGATCTCATCGTGGCGAGGATCTTTTTCGACCGCGGCACGTAGGGCACGAGCGAGCGCCTTAAACTGTGCTTCAACAATATGGTGCGGGTCTCTCCCGCGGATAACATCGACATGGAGACAAATTCCCGAGTTGTAGGTCAGCGATTCAAATACGTGGCGCGTCATCGACCCGGTGAAGTGACCTCCGATCAAATGATATTCCTGGCCTTCCGGCTCCCCACTGTGGACGATGTATGGTCGGCCCGCCACATCGACGACCGCGCGGGCGAGTGCTTCATCCAGGGGGACAGTCGCGTCTCCGTATCGACGGATCCCCTTTTTGTCTCCCAGTGCTTCCTTCAGCGCTTGGCCAATGCAAATGGCCGTGTCTTCGACGGTGTGGTGGACATCGACCTCAATATCACCTTTCGCGCGGATTCTGAGATCGATGAGAGAGTGCTTCCCCAAGGCCGTAAGCATATGGTCGTAAAAGGGTACGCCCGTATCAATGTCAGTTTGCCCCGTCCCATCGAGGTTAAGCTCAACGTGGATTGTTGACTCCGACGTTGCGCGACTGATGGTCGCCTTTCTCGGTGCATTAGTCATTGGTCACTACCTCCTTGAGGGCGGTGCGGAACGCCTCATCTTCCTCATCTGTTCCTACACTAACGCGAAGCCAACCCTCGGGGCCGACTACTCGTATGAGTATTCCACGCTTGAGTAGCTCATCAAACACCCGTTGGCGATCATTAAATCGTCCAAACAGCACGAAATTCGCATCCGATGGTGCGGCTTTGAATCCTTCTGTTCGTAACCATTCAACCAGTGAGTCGCGAGTCGAACGCACGTGCGCGACCTGGCTCATCAATTCGTCGGCGTGTGACAACGCTGCCAGAGCAGCTGCCTGCGTAATCGCCGACAGGTGATACGGCAATCGAACCTTCATGACATCGGCTATGACTTCGTGCGAGGCCGCCAGATAGCCCAGGCGCAATCCCGCAGCACCGAATGCCTTCGACATGGTACGAGTAACAACGAGGTGGTCGTAGTCATCGAGTAGGGACAGTGCCGATGGCGTTCCTTCCCTCCTAAACTCGCCGTATGCCTCATCGACGACGAATACGGTCGCCGTTTGCTCTCCGTCAATGACTGGCCCGGTGGTCCGGGTGAGCTGTGCGACCTGCCGTATTTCCTCGATGGTCAGGGCCGTTCCCGTGGGGTTATTCGGCGACGTGAGAACCAGGACGGATGGTCTTACCTTGGTGACGAGCGCTCGCACGTGGTCTAAATCGAGTGTGAAATCATCCTTACGGTGTCCGGCCACCCACTGAGTACCCGTGTCTCGTGCGTATTCGTGGTACATCGAGTAGGTCGGAGCGAACGACATCAACGTGCGGCCGTGTCCACCGTAGGCCTGCAGGATATGAAGCATGACTTCGTTCGATCCGTTTGCCGCCCAGATCCGCTGCGGTTCAATCCGTACGTTCGATTCGCGAGCGAGATAGTCCGCCAATGTTGAACGCAGTGTCATCGCGTCGCGGTCGGGATACCGATTGAGCCCCGTAGCCGCGCGTCGAACGGCTTGCGCGATATCATCGACGACAGCAGCAGACGGCGCGTATGGGTTTTCGTTGACGTTGAGGCAGATCGGCACATCGAGTTGAGGCGCGCCGTACGGTTCAACCGCGCGCAGTTCTGGGCGAAGCGGAAGAGTCATATCGTCCTTTTCTGAGTTGGGTGGCTACTGTAAGGCTGTCGGTTTAGCAGCTTCCTGTGCGGAGGATTCAGCATGAGCAATCCTCCCTCGAGTCACCTTATCGATAATCATCGCAATGGCGCCATCACCGGTCACGTTCGTTGCGGTACCGAATGAGTCAAGGGCAATATAGATTGCGAACATGAGACCAACCTGGGTCTCATTGAAGCCAAGCATCGTCGACAGGAGACCTGCGGCGGCCGCAATTGCACCGCCGGGAACACCGGGAGCTGCGATCATCATGATGCCAAGCATGAAGATAAAGGGCGCGTAAGTCGGCAGGGACATGTCGCCACCGGACAGGAAGATAATGGCGAGGGAGAAGCCAACGATTTTAATGGTTGATCCCGATAGGTGGATCGTTGCGCACAGTGGCACCGTGAAAGCTGATACGGGTTTCGACACCCCGTTGCGTTCGGTACAGATCAGGGTGACCGGAATAGTCGCCGCCGAGGAAGAGGTCCCCAGAGCCGTCAGGTAGGCATCTTTCATATTCCACAGCGCGACGAAGGGATTCTTGGACGCGAATGCCCCCGCTACCACGAACTCAAAAATGAGATAGATGATGGTAAGTGAGAACGTCATAACGACCACGACGAGGAAAGTGCCGACGACTCGTGCCACGTCACCGCTCATCGTGAGATTGAGGAAAATACCGAAAATGTGGATGGGAAGGAGAGGAATAAGAATTCTCTCGACCATCGCGACGATAATGACGCGGAATTCTTTGAAGCCGCGGCTGACCACCGTGCCTTCCACGAGCGATAGACCAAGTCCCAAAATGAAAGCGAGGACGAGTGCCGTCATCACTCCCATAAGCGGTTCGATAACGATGGTCAGCGAATCACCACCACCCGAATTCGACATGGAGAAGAACGGGGTGAGCTCGGGATGGTCGACAGCCTGAATTTCCTTCGTCGTATGTCCGGCGAGGAAGCTGGGGAAAACAAACTGGCTGACTCCCCAGGTTGTAAATCCGGCGATCATTGTCGACAGATAGGCGATTCCCGCGGTCAGCGCAATCCATTTGCCTGAACCCGATCCCAGATCGGCTATAGCCGGAGTCACGAGACCAATAATTATCAGTGGAATAACGAAACCAAGGAAGGTTCCGAAGATCGTGTTGAAGGTGAAGAATGCACGCGCGATGACCAGCGGCATGAATGGTCCGGAGACGATAGCAAGGACGATAGCGAGGAGAACCCACGCGAATAGAGGAATTTTCTTAAAGGTCACTGTGTTGTCCCTATCTGGGTTGTGGTTAGGTATGGCGTTCGCTAGCGGCTTCACCGTGCGCGGGGAGATCTTCAGCGTCAGCTAATGCAGCGAGAGGGGTAGCCAGTTGCGAGAGTGCATCAGCACTGTATTCGATTTCTTGCACGGACTTGATGAAAGCATGGACATTGAGTCCGGCCGCATATCGTGCGGTGCCACCGGTGGGGAGAACGTGGTTCGACCCAGCGATATAGTCACCGAGTGGTACTGGAGAGAATGGGCCGACAAAGATGGCTCCCGCATTGGTGATGCGTCGAGCATCACGTGCGGCATTTTCGGTCTGGATTTCTAGATGTTCCGCGGCAAAAGCGTTGGCGACGTCAATCGATTGATTGAGATCGCGGGTGAGAACAATGCCGGATTGCGGCCCAGTCAATGCCTGTCGGATACGCTCAGAGTGCCGAGTGTCGGGAACCATGCGATCAATCTCAGCATTGACATTCTCAGCTAGCTCTACTGAATCGGTAATAAGCACGGATGCCGCCGCAGGATCATGCTCGGCTTGGGAAATGAGGTCGCGAGCAACATATCGGGCGCTCGCCTGTTGGTCGGCCACGACGGCAATCTCTGTCGTCCCTGCCTCAGCATCAATGCCGCACAGTGATTGAACGGCTCGTTTAGCGGCCGCGACGAAAATATTTCCCGGTCCGGTCACGACATCAACGCGGACGCACTCGTCGTCCCCATCGACAAAACCGTACGCGAATCCTGCAATCGCCTGCGCGCCGCCCATCGCCCACACTTCCTCAACCCCCAGTAATGCACAGGCAGCGAGAATGGTTGGGTGCGGATAGTTGTCGAATTCTTTTTGCGGTGGTGAGGCGATGGCAATTTCCTTAACCCCCGCGACCTGGGCGGCAACAACGTTCATCACCACCGAGGAGGGATAGACAGCCAGTCCTCCCGGAACGTACAGGCCGACGCGGGCAACGGGGATCCAGCGTTGTCGTACAAATCCCCCGGGAATAATCTCCGTCTCTTTTTCCTGTGGAAGCTGCGCCTGGTGACCGCGTCGATTGTGGTCGATAGCGATCTCAAGCGCGGTACGCACGTCCGCATCAAGCTCATCGAGCGATCGGTTCATAATCTCCTGCGGAACACGCAACCGTTCGGGTTCGCATCCATCGAAATTACGTGTCCAGTGTCGGACAGCTTTGCCACCCTGATCAGCGACATCGTCAATAATGGGACGAACCTGCGTGAGCGCGGCTTCGACATCCATCGAGGCACGAGGAAGCGCGTCTGCCAGTTCACGGGCTGTGAGATTGCGTTCGGAGAGATCTAGGATACTGAGCATACGTCCAGTCTAGTCATCCGATTCGGGTGGTTTGCAGATCGTTCTCACTGTGGAACGACTAGGGAAGGCCAACCCACGAGAATGTCGGAGCGTGAGAATCGACGACCCACTCTTTCCATTCCCCCTGTGTCTGCGCACAGTCATTCAACCAGTAGGTGGTATCTGGATTCCATCCGGCGAGCACACTGGCAGTGTCCGGAGCGGTCGGCAAAGCTCGACCAGCGACGCACAGATAACCAGCGACCGTTAGATGTACGCCATCATAGTCGGAGGCTACCTCGTTCCAGTTCGGCATTGTCCACTCCCCCACACGTCCGGTCGTGCGATACCAGTCGTGACGTTTGTGCGCCGTCACCTCCAGCGGGTAGGTGCGACACAAGTAGATCCAATCGTTAGAGCTTCCGATTTCGAAGACTCGCTGCGCTGAGATTTCCACCGGGCGAACACGAACCTTCTCATCACCGGCGCTGTCTTCGACAAACCACATTCCCGCACTGGTGCCATCCCACAGTCGACGGGTTGTCTGCAGTAGTTCAGCAGGTGGGGTCGACCACCAAGTTCCCGAAAAGGGGTATCGATGATCGGCGGGCAGATTGTCTACAGCCCATGCCTCTGCGGCAACGGTTGCGCGTTGCCAATCGCGAAGAATCTGGGCCGATGAGTGCGCGGATTGGTGGGGAGACGATTGATCCCACTGCACTTCCCACTGGATTGACTGATCGACACCGGTATCCCACCACTCGATTACGTCCGAGGAGCAGAGGGATTCGGCGAAAGGCTGTAGCGCGGACATGACCTGGGGCGAGACGACGAGCCGGTCATCATCATCCGGTTCTTGCCAGTACATGGCGGCTGCTGTGGTATCGGCTATGAGCGTGCGCGCAGTTTCCGCAGTGAGTGGAGCCGGTTGCACGCGCGTCACTGCCTCAGCGACAGCGGAGAGGTTCTTTTTCAAGCGATGAGAAGCGACTGCATCCCAGACATTCGATTTGTCGTGTAACACGGTGCTCGCTATGACATAGTTCCACAGCAACCGACGTCCGCGGGGACCGATCATCAGGTCCGAAACGTCCATGTTCACCTTCTCCTTGATGCATTATCATCCTACTGCTCGAGTTTCCACACGACGGTGGGGCGCACTGCGCTCGGCGCGCCAAGGTGCAGAGAGTGGCCTCGGAGAGTCGAGTGAGAGACAATGGGCAAATGCGCGAACTGTCTGTTGGTTCCCGATCATTTTGGGGCCCGAATATACACCTCGGGTGGGCAACTGTCACCGGCGTGACTCTAACCATCCTTTTGTGGATGCTCTATTCTCCCGGTTCCGCACAATCGACCGGAGTAACGTTGCGATGGCTGGAGGATCTCCTCAGGTTCATTCCGGGGATGATTACTCCCAGTGAGCCTGGTTTCGACAAAATAGCCCATGCAACGGGATTCGCCACCGTTACAGCCGCGGCGCTCCTCACACGATGGAATCACTGGTGGGTCATCGGTCTGTCAGTGGCCCACGCTGGATTATCCGAGGTGATTCAGTGGCTGTTGATTCCCGGCCGCTCGGGCGATCCGGCAGATTTTTGCTTCGATGTGGGTGGAATTCTTCTCGCCTGGACGGTGGTAGCGTGGTGGAGCAGACATACCCTGACAGAGTGGAGAATCTCATGACGAATGACATCCCAACGGTATACGTTCGCGGAGAAATCCGCCTCGGCCAACTTCTCAAGCTCACCGGGCTGGTTGAAAACGGTGGTGAGGCCCGTGCAGCCATTCAGGGCGGTTACGTGTCAGTTGACGGCACCGTCGAGACCCGTCGCGGCAAACGGTTAGCCAACGGGCAGGTCGTTAGTCTTGATTTTGGCGACCACGTTGAATCCGTTCGGGTTGAATCGCAGGACGAGTCTTTTACGCCTTAATAATCGACGGCCCCATGGATGCCTTGAGGTCGGAGAAGAGTGCCGAAGAGGTATTCACCCAGAACTTTGAGCTGAATTCGACCACCTGCGTCGACGTTCCCGGTCGGGTGATGTGCAGATAGACGGGCGTGTCCCCCGGGTGATTATGCAAAATTCCCGCCAGTTCCGTCATGTTGTCTTCCGAACACCGGTGCCACGGCACGGTTAAGACGAGTGGGACAGAACCATCTTCTCGCAGGTCAAGAACGGTCATCGCTTGGCCGGCGATGGTGGTTTCTGCTTCCCGCTCTTGTACCCGCCCCTCGATTTGAACCACGAGATCCGTTGCAAGGACGTGTGAGATCGACTCGTAGGTGCGGGGGAAGAACAGGATGTCAATCGATCCCGATAAGTCTTCCAGGGTCGCTATCGCCCACAGCTCGCCCTTGCGCGTTGTCTTAACCGTTACTGCAGTCAAAAGTCCAGCAATCTTGACATTGTGCCCGTCGCGCGAGACTTCATCAGTCATGATCGATGCAATCTGCTCGCTCTGGTACCGCTCAAGAGCCCGATGAATACCGGAGAGAGGGTGATCCGACACGTATAGGCCGAGCATCTCGCGTTCGTTGGCGAGTTTTTGTCGCTTATGCCACTCCGGAACGTCAGGAATAGTAACGGACAACGTGGACAGCCCCACATCCGATGCCGCTCCAAAGAGATCAAACTGTCCTACTGCCTCGTTGCGCTTGAGTTTCACCGCAGAATCAACGGCTTCTTCATGAATAGCGACTAAAGCGCGCCGCACGTGGCCGAGTGAGTCAAATGCTCCGGCCTTAACGAGAGACTCTATCGTTCGTTTGTTGCAGACCACCACAGGTACTTTGTCGAGGAAGTCCGTGAACGATTCGTAATCCCCTTTCTCAGCTCGCGCTTCGACGATGCCATTGACAACGTTGATGCCGACATTGCGAATAGCGGCAAGACCGAAGCGAATATCATTTCCACTCGGCGTGAAGTTCGCTTCTGAGACGTTGACATCGGGTGGCAGAACCGTAATCCCCATTCGCCGACATTCAGACAGATAAAGCCCGAGCTTGTCCTTATTGTCTTTCTGGGAAGTGAGCAGAGCAGCCATGTACTCGACGGGATAGTTCGCTTTCAACCACGCGGTCCAGTAAGAGACAAGACCGTAGGCGGCCGAGTGCGACTTGTTAAACGCGTAGTTCGAAAATGGAACGAGGATTTCCCACAGCGTACTAACCGCGTCTTCGGAGTATCCGTTCTTGCGCATGGAGTCGTGGAAGAGAGGGTATTCCTTGTCGAGAATCTCTTTCTTCTTCTTCCCCATGGCACGTCTGAGCAAATCTGCCTGTCCGAGCGAGTATCCGGCGACACGCTGAGCAATCGCCATAACCTGCTCCTGATAGACGATGAGGCCGTAGGTGGTGTCGAGAATATCCGCTAGTGGCTCAGCAAGCTCGGGGTGAATCGGTTCAATTTCTGCGCGCCCGTTCTTGCGGTCAGCGTACTTATTGTGTGAGTCCGCGCCCATCGGTCCGGGCCGGTAGAGCGCACCGACTGCAGAAATATCCTCAAAGTTGTCCGGATGCATCCGTTTGAGGAGCTTTTGCATTCCGTCACCATCAAGCTGGAAGATACCGAGCGTATCGCCGGATGACAGTAGTTCGTAGGTCTTGGGATCATCGAGAGAGATGACATCGAGATCCGGCCGTTCCTTGCCGTTTTTCTCGATGTTATCGAGCGCGTCAGAGATGACCGTGAGGTTGCGTAGCCCGAGAAAGTCCATCTTCAAAAGACCGAGACTTTCGCAGGTGGGATAGTCAAACTGAGTGATGATCGCGCCGTCCTGCGGGCGTTTCATCAGCGGAATAATATCCTCGAGAGGCTCCGACGACATGATGACGGCGCAGGCGTGCACACCCCACTGTCGAGTGATCCCCTCAAGACCTTTCGCCATATCGACAACGGCGTGGGTTTCGGGATCTTCGCCATGTAAGCGTCGGAATTCTGCTGCTTCGGAATATCGCTTGTCCGACGGGTCAAAGATTCCTGAGACAGAAATGTCTTTCCCCATGACAGTCGGCGGCATGGCTTTGGTCAGCCGTTCCCCCAACGAATAGGGTTTGCCGAGAACGCGGCAAGAATCTTTAAGCGCCTGCTTCGCTTTGATCTTTCCGTAAGTGACCACCTGAGCTACGCGGTCATCACCGTATTTGCGCGATACGTACTCGATGACTTCTCCGCGCCGACGCTCGTCAAAGTCCACATCAAAGTCAGGCATCGAAATGCGCTCTGGGTTAAGGAAGCGTTCAAACAGAAGTCCGTGCTGAAGTGGGTTGAGGTCGGTGATTTGCATGGCGTAAGCAACCATTGAACCGGCTCCCGAACCACGTCCGGGGCCGACTCGAATCCCGTTGTCTTTCGCCCAGCGAATAAAATCGGACACGACGAGGAAATAGCCGGGGAATCCCATCTGGGTAATGATTCCAACCTCGTATTCTGCCTGCTTTCGCACTTCATCCGGTACACCCTGCGGGAACCGATACTCGAGGCCCCGCTCGACTTCTTTCACAAACCACGAAGTTTCATCTTCGCCGGCTGGAACCGGGAACCGAGGCATGTAGTTCGCGCCTTCTCCAACGGTGTGGAAATGAACTTCGCATCGAGAGGCAATTTCGAGTGTGTTATCGCACGCCTCCGGGACGTCCTGCCAATCGCGTCTCATCGATTCGGCCGAGCGAATATAGTAGCCGGATCCCTCAAATTTAAAGCGGTTGGGCGTGTCGAGCGTGACACCAGAGTTAATGCAAAGGAGAGCATCTTGCACATCTCGATCATCCGCTTTGACGTAGTGCGCGTCATTGGTAGCGACAAGCGGAGCTCCCATATGCTTGGATAGTTGGATCAGTTCGCTCCGGGTACGTCGTTCAATCTCGATACCGTGGTCCATGAGCTCAACGTAGAAGTTGTCGGGACCGAATATGTCTCGTAGTCGCCCGGCCGCGGACACGGCTTCGTCCCACTGTCCCAGACGAAGACGAACCTGAACCTCACTGGAGGGACATCCGGAAAAACAAATGAGTCCCTCGTGGTAGCGTTCGAGCAGTTCTGCGTCGATGCGAGGCCATTTGCCCCACTGCCCCTCGATTGATGCTTTTGAGCCGAGCCGGAACAAATTGTGCATTCCGGTGGTGTTTTCGGCGATGAGTGTCAGGTGCGTGTAGGCGCCGCGAGCGGATACATCATCGTCCGACTGCCATTCCTCGCCCCAACGTACCCGGGTCTGATCAAATCGAGAAGTACCTGGCGTAACGTAGGCTTCGAGGCCGATAATGGGTTTGACGCCACGCTCTTGTGCTGCCGCGTAGAATTCGTAAGCTCCAAAAAGATAGCCGTGGTCTGTGATGGCAATAGCATCTTGGCCCAGGCGCGCCGCCTCTTCGACCATGGGAACAATTTTGGATGCTCCGTCGAGCATCGAGTATTCCGTGTGATTGTGGAGGTGTACGAACTGATCGGTAGAAGCCATGCCGGTAGTCTATCTATTCAGCAGACAACTCGGGTGACGGTCTGAATAGCAGGCGGTAACAAGGAGCTA
Organism: Actinomycetaceae bacterium; assembly: GCA_030537615.1. Classification (GTDB taxonomy): domain Bacteria; phylum Actinomycetota; class Actinomycetes; order Actinomycetales; family Actinomycetaceae; genus Gleimia. The sequence continues at coordinate 90,172 of JAUNVP010000008.1, forward strand.
TTCCATCGGGAATTTTAGGTGTCCAGTGGTTGCGCTCTCCGCGTGTCGTGGCGTCACTGACTGAGCGCGACACCAGGTTACTGCCAGCGTCTAAAGCGCGTGAGGACGCGTTCGAGATCGTCAGGATACGGTGCAGTCACCGTCATCGTCTGTTTGGTTCGCGGATGCGCAAAAGTCAGTTCAACCGCGTGCAGCCACTGTCGCTTGAGGTTGAGTTCTTCAGCTTCTCTTTCGTCGGCACCATAGAACGTGTCGCCGACGCAGGGGTGGCCGAGGGCGGAGAAATGCACCCGGATCTGGTGAGTTCGTCCAGTCTCTAACTCCACTTCGACAAGCGCGGCCCCCGGGAGTATCTCGAGAGTCCGATAGTGGGTGATTGCTCGTCGCCCATTGGCGACGACTGCCATCCGCCATTCTTTCGATGGGTGGCGGGCAATAGGCGCGTCAATCGTGCCTTTATCCGGATCGGGATGCCCGCTGACGAGAGCGTGGTAGGTCTTGTCGACACGGCGCTCTTTGAAGGCGTGTTTGAGTTTTGTGTAGGCAAGCTCCGACTTGGCCACGGCCATCGCTCCAGATGTACCAACATCGAGTCGGTGAACTATCCCCTGACGCTCCGGTGGTCCGGAGGTTGAAATACGCATTCCCGCTGCTTCAAGCTCTGCCAGTACGGTGGGACCGCTCCATCCTGGCCCGGAGTGGGCGGCCACTCCCACGGGTTTATTGACGACAACGAGATCGTCGTCATTGTAGAGAATATCCATTCCCACAATTGGCGCTGGAGCAGGGTTATCGACCTCCATGTCGACTTCGATCATGGCCGAGGCGGTCAGTCGCAAGCTCTTGTGAGCGGTCACGTCGTCGACCCGCACTCGACCTCCATCAATCAGCCTGGTTGTAGCGCTACGAGTGAGGCCGAGCATGCGTGACAACGCGAGGTCAACTCGCTCACCGACGAGAGCATCTGGAACTGGGAGAAAGCGAAGTTCACTCACTCGTTGTCTCTTTCAGTGCAGGCCGGGAGGTTCGGCGGTCTTTCGCTGCTACGGTCGCGGGTACTCCAAACATCGCGAGAATAAACAGTTCGACCGCAGCGAGAACGATCCAGATGTCGGCGACGTTCCCCACGAACATTCCGTTCCAGTTGAGGAAATCGATGACGTGGCCGACTCCGAATGCAGGGGGTTGCGTTAACCGATCGATCAGGTTCCCTATTGCTCCACCGAGTAGCAGTCCCAGTCCCAACGCCCAGGCAAAGGAACGAACTCGCGGGGCATAGAGCATCACCACGAGGCAGACGACTACGGCAATGATGGTGAATAGCCAGGTGGCGTGCGACAGGAAAGAAAATGCAGCGCCCGGATTAAACACCAGTTGCAAGCTGAGAAATGACCCGATAACTGGTCGAATTTCTCCCGGTTGCAGATGAGCGAGCGCCCACATTTTTGTCCACTGATCGGTCACCAGCGCAAAGATGCTCACTCCCACGATGAGCATAAAATACCGAGCAGGCCACGATCCGCTTTTTTGATTCGTCACACTACCTACTTACGCATGCTGAAAGCGGCGGCAACCCGGAGATCGCCACCGCTTTCAGTCAATAAGATTACCCGTTTGACAGTACCTGGAGATCTACTCGGCAACCTCGCCAAGAAGATGCTGGAGGTGCTCGCGAATGCGCTGGCGATAATCGGACTCAAAGTGCTTGAGTTCATTAATCTTCGACTCGAGCATTCCGCGCTCTTCTTCCAACTGACCAAGAATGGAGTCGCGCTTCTGGTGGGCTTCCGTCACAATGCCCTCGCCTTCAGCACGGGCCTGGGCGATAATGCGGTCGCCTTCTTCCCGACCATCACGCACGTACTCGTCGTGGACGCGCTGGGCCAGGGCGAGCATTGAAGTTGCGTCTTCTGGAGCGGATGTAGCTGCAGTGGCCTCGCTGGTTGCGGCAACCGGGACGGCTTCCTCAACCTGAGGTTCTGGTTCCGGTTCGGGCTCTGGAGCGGGTTCGGGCTCTGGAGCTGTCTGTGGTTCGGGAGCTTCGTCTTGAGGAACACCGGTCTGAAGTTCTTCAATGCGCCGCTCAGCGGACTCAAGCTTCTGCTTCAACTCCGTGTTCTCAACTTGGAGAGCGTAGATTGTCTCTACGACCTCGTCAAGAAATTCGTCGACCTCTACTTGGTCGTATCCTTCACGGAACTTCACAGACTGGAAAGTCTTGTTCAAGACATCCTCTGTCGTGAGCAGTGCCATTTCTTCACCTCGAAATCTCGATTAATTAGTGGCCGGCAGGTCAGTCTGGCACCGGTGTGGTGACGCCGACCCTGGTAGGTCCCATTCGGGTTACCACCATTAAGACTACAGAATTATTCCTCAACTATGCATCTAGATGAGGTATTTCGCAATTTGTCCCAGCAGAATTACTCCAATAAATAGGACGATAAACCCAACATCGAGGGCAATATCGCCCAACCGGAGCGGCGGAATGAACTTGCGAAGCCACCGTAACGGCGGATCGGTCAGCGCATAAATCAGGTTAATCGCGACGAGAATGATTCCTCTCGGTTCCCACGTCGGGCTGAAGAATTGCACCCAATCGAGGATCATTCGAGTCAGGAGAATAAGCGTGTAGATCGATACGAATAGTTGGAGGCCTACGCCTAGATAATGCAACACGTGGCCTAATCCTGGTCAAATAGAAGATTCCGAGAGTTTGCTCGTGATGGCTGTCCTTCGACCTTCACTGATTCTGGAGATAGCAGGATCACACGAGATGTGACCGCTTCGATTGAGCCGCGCAGACCAAATGTGAGACCGGCTGAAAAATCGATGATTCGGCGCGATTCGGCTTCACTCAGGTTTGTCAGATCCATAATGACGGGAATATTATCGCGGAACGATTCGCCGATAAAACGAGCATCTTCGTAGCTGGTGGGAGCAATCGTCCGAATACGGGCTTTATCGTAGGACGCAGTTGTCGGACGCGAGGCAACGATCTCTGGACGAGAGTAAGTTGTGACGGGTTCAACCGCTTCTTCTTCCTCGTAGTAGTAGTCGTCAGCGTCGAGTTCACTTTCGATACCGCGCCAGCCCATTTTTTCCATTGCGCGACCCAGTGCACCAGCCATTGTTCCTCCCAGGGATCAGTTCTATTCGCTGTCTTTAACGTAGTGGACGGTATGAACACACAGGCGAAACTGATTCGGCGTGTCTTGCTTAAACGTGCTTTCCGTCGTTTATTCCGCGGGGAAGTACGCCCATCCAGCCTGACGACCGCAGTGGGGATTGCGCCGATACGAGTTGAGGTCGTCGTGCTCGTAGGTACAGGTATTATCACATCGAATATCGTCAATCCATCCCGATCGCAGCTGTTGATCGACTACGGCGCGTAGATCGAGTGCCGGCGTCCCCCACCGAGTGTGTGATGCTCCAACGGGATATTGAGTGGTGAAGCGATCCCACATCGTGGGCGGAACTTCGTAGCAGTGACCACAAATCGACGGTCCGACTGCCGCAAGAAGCTCCCCTCGGAGAGATCCAGTTGCGTACAGGCGATCCAGTGTCTTGCCGACAATGTTCTTTTCAACACCCGCGCGACCGGCATGGATCGCTGCGACTTTCCGCTTGCGGGGATCAACAACGAGGACGGGGATGCAGTCGGCAACTTGAACGGCAACCCCCACGCGCGACGCGATCACTGCATCGGCTGTCACAGCATTATCCACTGGTACGTCGGCAGCTGAGATCTCACACACGATGTCCGAATGCGTCTGTGTCATCCACGCGATTGACGTTCCGAGTCGACGTGCGAGAGCGCGTCGATCGTCGAGGACAAGTTCACTCTCATCCTCGGTATTCAGTCCATAATTTGGGTGCGATGGCCTCGTGGAATCAGCATAGTTCGCTGGGCGGCACCGCGTGAACCCTACGCGAGCGCCGCCCAGCTCCCAAAAGGCTTCCATTAGTTAGCGGAGGAAGTCCGGAAGATCGAGACTGTCGTTGTCGTCCTCATCAAAAATCCGTGGGACGACGAACTCCTCTGACTGGGGCTTCTCACTTCGTTCTTCTTTTGCCGGAGTCGCCGACGGGAAGCCTTGCAACCGGGTCGGAACTCGTGGTTCGGCGCGGTGCGCCGGCTGTGACTGCGGGAGAGATCCGAGTGGTCGATCCTGTTCGCTCGGTACTTCTCGGGAAGGGACTTCGAACGATGGCTCTGGCTTTTGCGGCTCTTCCGTTTCAGTTCCCTCTAGATCTCCCCCGTCGAGATCATCGAATCCCGCAGCAATGACTGTGAGGCGGACTTCGTCGCCCAGAGCATCGTCGATATCGTTACCGAAGATGATATTCGCCTCCGGGTGTACTGATTCACGAATGAGCTGAGCGGCCTGTTCGATTTCATGCAGACCAACATCGGAAGCTGACTGGAAGAAGAACAGCACGGAGTGGGCGCCGTCGATCTTTGCTTCGAGGAGAGGGGAGGCAATTGCTGCTTCCGCGGCGCGCAAAGCACGATCTTCACCCTGCGCTGCGCCAATGCCCATGAGTGCCGAACCGGCATCTTTCATGACGGACTTGACGTCGGCAAAGTCAACGTTGATGAGACCGGGGGTTGTGATGAGATCGGTAATTCCCTGCACTCCTGAGCGGAGTACTTCATCGGCCATGCGGAACGCTTCGAGGTAAGACACGTTCCGATCGGAGATCTGGAGGAGTCGGTCGTTCGGAATAACGATGAGGGTGTCGACTTCGTTGCGCAGCGCTTCGATTCCCGCGTCTGCCTGGGCGGCTCGACGATTGCCTTCGAATCCGAAGGGGCGCGTGACAACTCCGACGGTGAGCGCGTCAGCTTCGCGTGCGAGACGAGCAACAACGGGTGCAGCACCGGTTCCGGTTCCCCCGCCTTCACCCGCGGTTACGAACACCATGTCCGCACCTTCGAGCGCTTCGCGGATACTATCTTCGTTTGATTCGGCCGCTTTGCGTCCGATTGTCGGATCGGCTCCGGCACCGAGGCCTCGTGTCAGTTCCTCACCGAGGTCGATTTTGACTTCGGCGTCGGACATAAGAAGCGCTTGGGTGTCTGTGTTCATTGCGATGAACTCGACGCCCTTGAGGCCGGTTTCGATCATGCGGTTGACGGCATTTGTACCGCCGCCACCGACGCCAATGACCTTAATGGTTGCTAGGTAGTTTGGTGAGGCCACTCGTTCCCCCAATAGGTTGGAATACCAACCTTCAACCTCAAGTTGAAGGTTCAGCATTTATCTCATCGTTGCGGGATGAAACTAGGCGCCAGCGGAGAGAACTTCAAACATTTTTCCGGGCGTGTCGTACAGTCGATTAACTTGTCACCGGTCGGGTGGGAGTCGAGACATCGTAAACGTGCGACGGCCGCTGTTCGAGTAGCACCAGTACAGTTTGAGATTTAAGCGCAGACTGGCTTGAGTCTCCCCATTTGATGAGGGGACCGTTAACAGTGCGCATTTCAACGGCATGTCCATCCGACACGTACGTATCAATCTGTTCGGCGAGTCCCGGATCAATCTCACCGCGCACCGCAGAAATCATGTCGATGGCCTTTGCCCGAAGCTCGTCGTCTCCAGTCAGTTCAATTGCGGCGAGTTCTGTTGGCTTGTCTTCTTGGGTCGAAATCTCGACGCCCTCGAGATCAAGAATCTCCCAGATCCCGTCTCGATACTGAGTGTATTCAGGAGTTCGGAGTGTGAGGTCGATCGTCAGACCATTCGGCCACTCACGAGAGACTGCTGCGGTGTGGACGATGACGATTTCTTCCACACGTTGCGCGAGTTGATTCATCGAGAGGCGCGGAAGAGGAACCCCGGCCCACGGTCGAACGTGAGCAATCACTTCCTCAGCACTCACTTCTTCCGATGTGCCGTTGACGGATACATGATCCGTTTTAAAGGCAAACACTGGAGAGAAGAAAACGACCCAGATGAGCGTTGCTGTGACGACGAGCGTCGACAGGGCCATGAGAACTCGCGTCCATACCGCTCGCGACTTCGCACGTCTGAGTTCATTGCGGCGCCCCTCCAGCTCATTGGGTTGACTGCGTGAGCCAAAGGTTTTAGTCGCTCTCCCCTGCGTAAAGTATCGCCGCCATCCCCCGACATCGACTCGCGTCACCGCTTTTTCGGGTTGGCGTGGAGGCGACTCGGTTTGCTCCGGCTTTTCCGTAGTTTGACGAATGGTGTTCGAGGACCGAGTGCGGACGTTCTTTTTCGGCTCGGGCCTGGATTTCCTCGCTGGCTCGGGCTTAGGCTTCGGGTTGCGCGGCACACCCGGACGTCTCATTCCTCTCCCTTCCATCGATCGAGAATCACTCGTGCCATCGTCGTGACATCTCCGGCCCCCATGGTCAGGCAAAGATCTCCAGGACGCGTCGCATCGGCAGTAGCGATGGCTGCTTGTTCAAGATCGGAAACGACTGTTGATCCCGGAACATCGCGGGCGATAAGGTCAGAACTCACACCTTCCAAAGGTTCTTCTCGGGCCGCGTAGATGCCGGTAAAGACTACGTGATCGGCGGCGCGAAAAGCACTGGCGAATTCTGTCGCAAAGTTGCGCGTGCGCGAAAACAGGTGTGGCTGAAACAAGACGACGACGCGGCCATCTCCAGCCACTGTTCGAGCTTGTTCGAGAGACACTTTCACTTCCGACGGGTGATGCGCGTAGTCGTCGTACAGTCGTCGTCCGGCGACTTCCGCACGGAACTCGAACCGTCGTCCCGTCCCTCGAAAAGCGGACAGTGCATGTGCCATGACCTGCACATCAATGTCTAGATCGACGCCGACGAGAATGGCTCCGCACGCGTTGAGGACGTTGTGGGCACCACCAACAGATAGCTGCAGTTCGAGGTCTCGTGAGCCAAGAGTACAGTAGGAGGAAGAGCCGTTAGCCTCCAGTTCAATCTGACGAATCTGGAGATGCTGTTCGATCGGCATGGCGCACTCGTGCGCACTCACCCTCCCATAACTCCACACCTTTCCCCCGTCGCGTCGATAGGTTTGCCCCAACTGAAGTGCACCGGGATCATCAGCACATACGACTAGTGCGCCACCGGGCACGATGCGATGAGCAAAGTCGACAAAAGCCTGTTCAAACTTCTCACGTGTCCCGTAGTGGTCAAGGTGGTCTGGTTCAACATTGGTCACGAGCGCTACCCGCGGCCGATAATTGAGGAAAGAAGCGTCGGATTCATCGGCCTCGGCTATAAATACCTCGGAGGACCCAAGATGCGCGCCCGTATCAAACCCGGTCACTACGCCTCCAACGGCAAATGAGGCATCAATACCACAGGCGTTGAAGGCCGTAGCCAGCATTCCGGATGTGGTCGTCTTCCCGTGTGCCCCGGCCACCGCGATGAAGTCCGTCCCCTGGGCTGCTAAAGCTAGTGCTTGCGAGCGGTGGATGATCTGCTGATTTCGCGCCTGCGCCACGGCAAGTTCCGGATTGCTCTCTTTCACCGCCGTCGATACGACAATAGTCGCATTGTCGGGGACGTTCGCCGCATTATGGCCAATCGACACGTGAATTCCCCGGCTTCGCAGTCGTGGGATATTTGGCCCCTCCAACTGATCGGATCCCGTCACCGTGTGTCCGCGAGATACAAGAAGCTCAGCAACCACCGACATACCGGCTCCGCCGATGCCAATGAGGTGGAAATGCGTGGGGTTTTGCGTATTTTCGTTCATTGAATAACCTGCGGGTTTGATTCCAGGAGTGACTCGGTCAATTCCGCCATGCGGGCAGCTGCATCAATACGCCCCAACTGGCTCGACGCGACGGACATTTTTTCCAATCGATGTGGTGATGCGATGAGAGGTGCAATATACAGTTGGACAATTTTCTCAACGAAATCGGCATTGTCGAAAACCATCGCGCCGCCGGATTTGACGTGTGCGTGCGCATTGAGTTTTTGTTCTCCGTTGCCGATCGGCAGTGGGACATAGATGGCTGGCATACCGAGAGCGGTGAGTTCGGAGACTGTTCCCGCGCCCGCCCGACACACAACGAGGTCAGCGGCCGCAAGCATCGCAGCCATGTTGTGCGCGTAGTCAAACACTTTCCACGTACCTGAGAAACCGGATGTCCGGACGGTCTTTTCCACACCGTCCGTTTTTCCTTTCCCAGTTAGATGAAGAACTTGAATGTCAGCTCCGAAGCAACCGGCGGATGCTGATAGCACATCATTGAGCCTCTGAGCTCCGAGAGAACCACCAGTAATGAGCAGAGTCGGACGAGTGGGATCAATACCGAGCTCTCGGGCAGCCTCACGTCGAGCGTCTTCGCGAGCACGCGGGTCGCGGCGGGCGACAGCGAGTTCCTCTATCTCTCGTCGAAGCGGTAGCCCGACAACGTCGGTTATTCCTCGTTTGGCTTCGAGTTTCGTTTGCTCGAAAGTCAATCCGACAATGTTTGCCCATCGAGCACCTAGTCTATTCGCGAGTCCAGGACGAGCATTTTGTTCGTGTATGGCAAAAGGAATTCCATGCCGTTTTGCCGCCAGATAAGCCGGAGCTGACACATATCCTCCGAAGCCGACGATCGCCTCCACGCCGGTCGTACGAATAATGCGTTCGACATCATCGACTGTGGCTTTGAGTTTGGGGACAAACGTTAATGCGGTTGCGTTGAGGCCGCGCGGAGCCGGCACTTTTGCGATGGTATGCAGTGTCAATCCTGCCTGCGGGACGAGGTCGGTTTCTAAACCGGTGTCTGTCCCGAGGGCTTCCACTCTCATCCCTCTGTCACGCAAATGAGCGGCAACGGCGAGTAGCGGATTGACGTGACCGGCGGATCCTCCACCAGCCAGGAGAACACGCGGACCTGAACTCATGTCACTCTGCCTTTCTTCTCCGTCGTTACGAAGAGCTTCGAAGGAGGTTGCGCACACCGAAAGCCCGCTCCATTCCGGCATCTCGACGCGCGAACCCTAAGACTACGCCAAGTGCGACGCAGGTAAATAAAAATGCGGAGCCACCGGTTGAAATGAGTGGAAGTGGGACACCGATAATCGGAGTCAATCCAACGACGAATCCCATGTTGACGATCGCTTGAGCCCCGATCCAGGCACCGATCGCCCCGGTTGTGATGCGTGCAAATTCATCATGGTGCCATGTGGACAGGCGGTAGATGCCGTAAAGCAACACGCCGAAGTTAACGAGCACAAACATTGTCCCGATTAGACCGAGTTCTTCGCCAAGAATGGCATAGATGAAGTCCGTGTGCGCGGCCGCCAGATAGTTCCACTTTTCACGCGAAGCACCCGGACCTAAACCCGTTAGACCACCGCTTCCCAATGCCCACAGCGCATGGTCGCTCTGTTCGGGAAGATGCGTCGAAGGTTCTTGCCGAAACCCGGGTAGGACACCGAGAATTCGGGTCAAGCGGGAGGGCTTTTGTACGACGAAAAAGGCCGCACCTGCGCCGGCGATAACGGAGAGGTAAGCCCACCAGCGCAACGGAATACCTGCGGTGATGAGGGCGCCGGCTACGAGCGCTATAAAGATCAGGGCGGTCCCCAAGTCCTCTCCTGCCATAATGAGCCCAATGCTGGCAAGAACGGGGAGTCCGACGTTCACTCCCATATGGAGGGGATTTGTGCGATCAATATGAGGTCGAACGAGGACCCAGCCTAACCATAAAGAGAGGCCAATTTTTAGTGCTTCACCGGGCTGTACCAGTCCAATTAACGGGATACTGATCCAGTTTTTATTTCCACCGGCTTCCACGCCGAGTGGGGTGAGGACGAGGCCTTGCCCGATGAGGGTGCCGAGAAATACTGCTGGAATAATCCACATCCACAGTTTCTTCGGTAAGCGCATCACCACGGTGAGGACGAGTGCTCCAAGCGCCATAATGATCAGTTGGCGTGCATAGGCGAGATAGGGGTTTTGACCGTCCGATATCGCTAGAATCGTGGAGGCGGAAAACACCATGACGAAGCCCATCACCATCAGACAGATGACGGGGACAAGGATGAGATAGTACGTGGTGACCGGTGAGGGTGATTCGTCGCCTCTGCCCCACAAATCCAGCCTGAATTTGGGGATTTTCTGGTAGAGCTGTTTAATCATGCGTCTCCACCTCCCATCCAGGCTTGCCGCAGACGGTCAACGGCCTCGGCGAACGCAGTTCCCCGCTGACCATAGTTCTCGAACTGATCCCACGATGCGCAAGCCGGCGCCAACACGACAGTGTCTCCGGGCCGGGACAGCGCTACTGCTTCATTAACTACCGAATACATGAAGTCGTCGTGACCATCAACGACCACGAAGGGAACGTCGGGAGCTCGCGCTGACAGTGCCTTGACGATGGGCGTAGGATCCGCCCCAATGACGACGACGCCCCGCAGGACAGGCTCAATTGTTTGCACCAGAGAGTGAAAGTCTTGGCCTTTAGCGTCGCCTCCAGCAACCCAAATGACACTACGGGGTGGGAACCCCGCGAGCGAAGCGGCGGCGGCATGAGTATTCGTCGCTTTCGAGTCGTCAATCCACACCATGTCTGCCACCGCGCCGAGGATGTGGCGTCTATGCGCAGCGGGGGTAAACTGACGCATCCCCTCTGCAATGGCATCTGCCTCCACCCCGTAGGCGCGCGCGAGAGTCATGGCAGCAAGAGTATCTTTCACAAGTGCTACGGAGGGGTGCGCGCCGGCATAGCTCATCATGTCGTCGACGGTCGCGAGTGCGAGAGCTTGTCTGTGCCGATGAGAGATAAACGCCCGATCAACAAAATGATTGTCAACGATGCCTAGATGAGCAATCGGTGGAATACCGAGCGTATAGCCGATCGCCCGTGCTCCCTCGATGACATCGGCTTCAGCAACCATCTTTTCGATGCTGGGCTCGGACGCATCGTACACGGCGGCAATCCGAGTGTTTTCATAAACTCGAGCTTTGGCTCGAGCGTAGGCGTCGGCGCTTCCATGCCAATCCAGGTGATCGCTGTCGACGTTGAGACAAACTGCGGCGAGAGGCTCAACCGACATCGTGGTTTCTAGTTGGAAGCTCGACAGCTCCACGGCGAGCACGTCGACATCGTCGTGTGCGACGACGTTAATGATCGGGGTGCCAACATTACCGACAACGCCGTATTTCTTATCCGCTGCAGCAAGCATGGAACCAAGGAGCGATACCGTAGTCGTTTTGCCGTTGGTGCCGGTCACAGTCAACCAGTCAATATTCTTCTCGAGGTGCTGTTGCACCCGCCAGGCGAGTTCAACTTCGCCCCAGACGGGAACACCCTTGTCGCGGAGTTGTTTCCACACGGGCGAATGCGGCGGAACTCCCGGTGAAAGAATGGCGAGATCGTAATGGCGCTCGCGGATACGTTTCACTTGTTCACTGTCAGAGCCGATGAAAATTCCATCCGCCCTATCCCCGGTGGTGGGTAGTTTCCGGTCGTACCCGTCAGGTTGTGCTCCAAGTTCGCGGAGAACGTCGAGGGCAGCTCGACCCGATTTCCCCAGTCCAATAACGGCGATTTCACCAGCAAGCCACGATGCCGTCATAGTTTGGTAGCCCACTCACCGTAGAATAGAGACAGTCCGATGACGGCAAAAAGTCCCGCGATAATCCAGAAACGGACAACGATGGTGATTTCTTGCCAGCCGAGCAGTTCGAAGTGGTGGTGCAGCGGGGCCATGCGAAATACCCGTTTACGCGTAGCCTTAAATACCCCAATTTGGATGACGTCAGACATGACGATGACGACAAAGAGACCGCCGAGAATGACCGCCAGAAACTCCGTGTGCGTGAGGATTGAAAGTCCGGCAAAGGCTCCGCCCAGCGCGAGCGAGCCGGTGTCGCCCATAAAGATCTGGGCTGGGGCAGCATTCCACCATAGGAAACCGAAGCATGCGCCGACGATAGCCGCCGATGCTACGGCGAGACCAAGAGGGTCTCGGACCTCATAGCAGACGTTGATGTTGGTAATTTGCACGGCGCAGGACTGGTAGTACTGCCAGACACCGATAATCGTGTATCCGCCGAATGCGAACATTGATGCACCCGTTGCCAGTCCATCGAGTCCATCCGTCAGATTGACGGCATTGGACCATGCCGTCACTAGGAAGTTCGCCCAGAGGATAAAAAGGATGATTCCAATCGCTACCCCTGCAAAAGCGAGATCAATAGGGAGGTCGCGAACGATCGAGATTTTAGTTGAGGCTGGAGTATTGCCACGCGCATCTGGGAAGGACAGTGCGAGGGCGGCGAAAACCGTTCCTACACTGAGCTGACCGAGAATTTTCGCCGCTGGATTGAGGCCGAGCGACCGCTGTTTACGGATTTTGATGTAGTCGTCGAAGAAGCCTACTGCTCCGGTCCCGATGAAGAGGAACATGAGCAGTGACGACGACAGGTTCGGAAGGGTGCCGATAGCGAGATGCCCGACCAGCCAACCGACGACTGCGGCAACGATAATGACGACACCACCCATTGTCGGTGTCCCACGTTTGGTGTGGTGAGTTGTCGGGCCGTCTTGCCGAATGAACTGCCCGAAATTCTTGCGTATGAGTAATCCGATAAAAGCCTTGGTGCCGAGCAGAGCGATACCCAACGACAGGGCGCATGCTACGACAATGGCAATCACGGTGAATCCTCTCGAAACGACCTATTTTTGGATAAACTCGTCGGCGATGCGCCACACCCCGGAGTACTGTGATCCCTTAATGAACACCACATCCTCCGGCCGCACGATTTCTTTAACCAGCGTAGCGGCCTCATCGGCGTCATCGAAATGATGACACTCCGCACGGCCCTGCATTGGATTTGCGATTTCTCGGGCGCCCGGTCCGACGGTGATGAGGAGGTCGACGTGTGCTTGATCGGCCAGTTCTCCGACATCGCGGTGTAGGGTGGGTGAGCTCTGTCCAAGTTCGAGCATCTCCCCTAGTACTGCGACACGTCGGGGGGCACGCTCCCCCAACCTCGCCAATACTTCAAGACCCGCACGCATCGAATCCGGGTTCGCATTGTAGGAATCATCAATAATGAGTGCTCCAGACGATTCAAATACGTGCATCCGGTGGGGGCTGACGGCTTCGAAACCGTTGATCGCATCAACGACCTGCCGAGGGTCTAGGCCCAGATCGAGACATACAGAAATCGCGGCGAGCGCATTCGTCACCTGGTGTCGACCGACCAGACGCAGTTTGACTCGTTTGAGAACATCCCCGGCTTCAAGATCGAAATGAGGGCACGATTCGTCATTGAGACGAATATGCGTCGCGCGCACGTCTGCCTTGGAATTCCCTTTTGCAGAGAAATACAGCACCGGACCGTTCGTTAGCTCCGCCATATTGGCGACGTTCTTGTCGTCCATGTTGAGAATGGCAGTTCCGCCTTTGTAGAGGCCCTCGACAAGTTCGGCTTTAGCGCGAGCTAGTTTATCGACCGAGCCAAATCCACCAAGATGGGCTTTTCCAACGGCGAGTTCAACAGCTACGTCGGGGGCAGCAATGGAGGTCAGATACTGCAGGTGCCCCGCGCCTGAAGCTCCCATTTCAAGAACGAGATAACGGGTTTCTTCCGTTGCTTTGAGAACTGTGAGGGGCATGCCGACCTCATTGTTAAATGAGGATTCGGGGGCAACGGTCGGTCCAAATGTTTGCAAGACTCGGGCGGTCAGATCTTTGGTGGTTGTCTTCCCCACCGAGCCAGTGATCCCAACGACGGTGATCTCAGATTCGTGTCTCAGCCGCTTGAGATGTGCCCGAGCAAGAAGGCCGAGAGCACGAGTCGCATCATCGACGACGATGCGCGGGAGATCGCCGGGGCCGGCTTCAGGATTCGTGACGATTGCGCAGACCGCTCCGTTGTCGATAGCGGATTCAATAAAATCGTGTCCGTCGAGGGATTCTCCGATTCGCGCGATATAGAGAGATCCCTCCTGGCATGCGCGAGAGTCGGTAAATACTCCCCCGGTCACTTGGACATTGTCGCCTTCGAGGCGGCCATTGACTTCTGAGGCGATCCACTCGGCCGAATACGTCATGGTGTCAGGTCTCCATCTGCTTTGAATCCGGAGTTTGCTACATTTTTCAACTCACGTATATATTCCCACGTTTGCGGTACTTTACGAAGTTGATTCTGACCGGCATCTGGACTGTCGAAGCCAGACAAATCTGGCGCCGGGCGCCGCATTCGGGCCTCAACGGCATGTCGTGCGCATACCCGGTCATCGAGATGGACGGGTAACTCTCCGATCATCTGGACTGTTTCGTGTCCTCGTCCGGCAATGATGACGGTGTCTTCGGGGCGGGCAGCCCAGATCGCGAAGTTGATTGCGTGAGCCCGATCGTCGTCCTCCCACAGCTGGATTGCACGCGGCCGATCACAGGGAAGATCGAATCCTGCGATGACTTCCGCTCGGATCTGGGCGGGATCCTCGTTGTAAATGTCATCATCGGTGATCACGACGACGTCCGCGGCTTGGCGCGCTGCTTGGGCCATCAGTGGGCGCTTACCGCGGTCTCTATCTCCCGTGGCCCCAAAGAGTAGCCAGAGCCGACCGGCGGTCACCGTGTCAAGGGCCGAGCACGCCAGTTCGAGGGCCTCGGGTGTGTGAGCAAAGTCGACGACGACGAGCGGAGTATTAGTTGAGCGTCGACGAATTACTTCCATTCGCCCGGGGACTTGTGGGGTGTCGGAGAGTGCGGAGGCTGCCCGAGAAGGATCAAGTCCTACCGCAGCGACCGTAGCCAAAGCCACCACTGCGTTCTGCACGTTGATGATCCCCGGTAGCGGGCTGTGCATCTCATAGATGTCGCCGTTGTGCGACACGGTGATGTTGGTACCGGCATCTGCACGATCGCACCGTTGAGCTGTGACCGCCCAATCCCCATCTCCAGTAGTCGACACGGTGGTGACGGGGATCGTACTCTGATCGGCCAGCAAACGACCCCACCGATCATCGAGACACACGACCGCTCGGTGCGCGAATTCCGGAGTGAACAATGATGCTTTAGCCGCAAAATAGTTTTCCATCGTACCGTGGAAATCTAAGTGATCGCGTTGCAGGTTTAAGAAGGCGACGACATCGAACTCGACACCTCGAACCCGGTGCAGATTCATGGCATGCGATGACACTTCCATCACGACATTCGTCGCTCCCTTCTCGCACGCCCACGCGAGTACTCGGTTGAGGGCGGGAGCTTCGATTGATGTCCTTGCTGATTCGACGTGGACTCCATCCAGACTAATACCGACTGTCCCGATCAGTAGCGTCGGTCCCGAGATAGTTTCGCACAAATGCTCGATGAAATGGCTCGTCGTGGTCTTGCCGTTCGTTCCAGTCACACCGATGGTGGTCAGTTTTCGTGCCGGATAGTCGTAGATCAATGCGGCTACCGGTCCGGCACATGCACGCGGATCGTCAACAATGAGAATAGCTATCGATTCAGGCAGATCCTCAAGGTACGGTTGACCAGTCTCATCTGTGAGAATGGCGTTGGCTCCCTGCGCAACCGCGGTTTGAGCAAATCGAGCACCGTGCTGCCTCAGTCCTGGAATGGCAATGAATAAGTCCCCGGGGCGAATGTCCGTGGAGTTGACACTCACCCCCGTAATGGGGTGTCCGTTGCGTTCAATCCGCGCCTCAGCTAGTGCCGCTATTTCACTAATGCTTCGCGCAGCCACGTTCTGAGGGCGCAAGTCAGCTACTGTTTTCACCTACGGCTCCGTGGAATACAGTTCGGGTTCATCTTGAGACGCTGGAATACCGATGTTTCGGATAGCCTCTGTCGCAACATCATGAAACAGCGGACCGGCAGATTCCGAGGCGAGCACGCCGATACGTGGGCGATATAAGAGGACGGAAACTGCGATCGTTGGATTGTCCGCAGGAATGATCCCAACCACGGTGGTGGCTGTTCCCACCTTGGCTCCATTTTCGAAGACTTCGGCAGTTCCAGTCTTGGCCGCTGTTCGATACCCCTGAATCGCGAAATACCGACCGGTCCCCTGCTCCCACGCGGTCGTCGATTCCATCATTGTCAGGGTTTGCTTTGCGGTATCCGCATCAAGTGTTTGGTGCGGTTCTCTCACCGGAGCAGGCACATACGTACCGTCGGCCCGCGTCCATCCATCGATGATGACGGGAGGCTGGTACACTCCACCGTTGGCGATCGACGACACCATCGCAATTTGCTGGAGCTGCGTTATCGCGTATCCCTGCCCGAACATCGTCGTGTATCGCTGACGACCATCCCACTGATCTGGGGAAACAAGAATTCCGGGTGATTCACCAGGGAGATCGATTCCCGTCACCTGCCCAAAACCAAATCGCCGATAGAGGTCGTAGCGGTCGGAGTCGCCGACTTTTTGCCCGATCTGCACGGTTCCTGTGTTCGATGATTCCGCGAGGACCCCGGTTACGGTACGCGAATAGTCCGGATGGTGGTGGGAGTCAACAAATGTTTGTCCATCGGCAGTCACGTATTGATAGGGGGTGGGAATGACTGTTTCCGGTGTTACTGCACCGTGTTCGAGCGCGCTTGCGATTGTCACGAGCTTTCCGACCGATCCGGGCTCGACCGCGTACTGTACCGATCGTGCCGTCTGTGGATTGGAGGACGGTTCATGAACTCCAGAATCAGCTAGGACAAGGAGCTTCCCTGTCGAAATTTCTTCAACAACTGCTGCTCCCCAATCGGCCGAATAGTGGGAGACTGCCTGATTGAGGATTTCCTCGATGGAGTGTTGCAAGTCGAGTCTCAGCGTGGTGTGAACAGTATCGCCGTTGGTGGCGGGTTTCGAGACTTTCTTTCCCCCCGGAATAGTTTGTCCACCCGGAGCGTATTCGAGGGCGAGTTCTCCCGGTTCTCCGGTGAGGACACTGTCCTGGGTGAGCTCTAACCCGCCATTGCCCTTCCCCTGTCCATCAATCGAGCCAATGATTGCGCCGGCAACGCTTCCGTTCGGATAGACCCGCTGATAGGACGGCTCCCATTCGATCCCGTAAAACTGGTAGGAGCGAATCTCGCGCCACACCTCAACGGAAACGTCCTTTTTCAAATACTGGTAGGTCGAATCCCCGATGAACAGACCTCCGAGTTCGGCCTCATCCATTTCGAGCAAAGGAGCCAGAACCTGCGCAACGGCTGCGGGTCCACGGCCGACCTCCACAACTGCGTCACCCTGTTTTTCAAGTACGCGGGCGAGCGGAATTTTCTGTTGATTGACGGCAATGTGGTAGGTCTGCACCGATGTTGCCAGGGGTGCCCCGAAGGCATCAACAATGTCGCCCCGACGCGGTTGTAGCGTTGATTGGGCAGTGCGTAACTCGCGTCCTTGAGCAGCTAACTCTGGTCCGTGAATGATTTGGACATTAATGAGTTGCACCCCGATTGCTACGAGACACGCAAGCATGAGCCACCACACTAATCGAGGCCCCGTGCGTGGAGCGGATAGTCGACCGCCACTCATTCAAGCCTCCTTTTTATTGCGCCGGCGTGCCGCCTTCAACACTACCTGTCGAAAGAGTAATAAACCCGGTAGGTCCAGCGGGCACCATCCCCTGCGCGCGGGCAGCTCGCTCCAGATTTGCTGGCGACGATGCGACTTGAAGCCGTTGTTGCAAGGTTTGAGTTTGCTCGTTGAGGTAGTTCAACTCAATTTGTTTGTCACGAATGTCATAGGACGTCTGTGCCATTTGGGTATTGAGGAACAGATTGATCGCCAGGACTGTCAGGAGGACAGATACGACAACAAGGATGAATGGCAGTGCGGCACGAGGTCCATGCTGTGACTCGATCACCCGCAGTTCAGGGGTGTGTTTTACCCGGGTGCGCGTCGTACGTGCGGGCCGAGTCCGAGAGATTGCGGCAGAGCTCATCGGGTATTCCTTTGGGATGTCGAAGGTGGCGAATAGGGTCGGATTATTTCTGCTGCCCGTAGCCGCACGGATGCGGCACGTGGGTTGTGCGCGACACCCGCGGCATCGGCTTGAATTGCTTTGCGGGTAATGAGCGACAGAGCCGGTTGAGCATTGTCGGGGACAATGGGGAGATCGGGAGGAATTTGCACCTCACTGCCGTTCCGGAAAGTCGTTTTGACGATACGGTCTTCGAGGGAGTGGTAGGACTCAACGACGAGCCGCCCACCAATCCTCAGCGTCGATAGCGCGGCGGGGAGGGCGCGTTCAAGAATGTCCAGTTCTTCATTGACCGCGATTCGCAAAGCTTGGAAGGTCCGCTTCGCGGGATTCCCTCCGGTCCGTCTGGCCGGTGCAGGAATGGCTTGACGAACGATATCGACCAATTGCCCGGTCGTTGTAATGGGATGCTTGCCGCGCTGCTGGGTGATGGATTGAGCTATGCGTTTCGCGAAACGTTCTTCACCGTAGGTGGCGAGGATTCGAGTCAGCTCCTCGGCGCTTGCAGTCTCGATCAGTTCGGCGGCGCTTCGCCCGCGACTTTGATCCATTCTCATGTCGAGGGAGGTGTCGCGCGCATAGGCGAAGCCGCGTTCATCGTCATCGAGCTGCAGCGACGAAACTCCAAGGTCCATGAGGACGGCGTCGATCTTCCCGAATACCCCGGCGTCTCGAGCCACTTGCGCTACCGCGTCATACGTGGCGTGAACGGTCCGAAAACGATCGCCGAATGGTTCCAGTCGTGTCGATGCGAGTTCGATGGCGATTGGATCTCGATCGATTCCAATGATGGAAACCGATGGCCATCGCTGGAGGATCGCTTCGCTATGACCGCCCATTCCGACGGTGCAGTCGATGAGGGTTGCTACGCGACCGTCGAGGGCAGGGGCAAGGAGAGCAAGTACGTCATCGACAAGTACCGGCTGATGCAACGATGAAACGTCGCGTGTGCTCGAAGCGTTCGGCACGTGAGCCATGATGCCCTCCTTTCCTCACAGTGGAGCGTTGTGGAGTGTTCAGTTCTCCCAGGACTCCCCCCGTTGTTCCGACACCGGGGAAGTGATGTCGGACGCTCGGTGAGAGACCTCAAAGAACTAGAACATTCCGGGAATGATTTCTTCAGCGGTTGACGAGAACACTTCTTCTTGTCGCTCGAGGTAGGACTTCCACTGCGCCGCATCCCAGATTTCGACTCGCGAGCCAGCTCCGATGACAGCTAAGTCGCGACTGAGATCAGCGTAGGTTCGAAGAGCGGGCGGAATGGTGATTCGTCCCTGCTTATCCGGTGTTTCGTCAGATGCTCCCGACAGCATGACGCGAATGTAGTCACGCGCCTGTTTGGAGCTGAGCGGCGCCTTACGAAGCTGCTCGAACATCGCTTGAAACTCTCCGGCAGGAAAAGCGTAGAGGCACCGATCTTGACCGCGTGTGATCACCACGCCGTCAGCCAGTTGGTCGCGAAACTTGGCGGGCAGAATGATGCGTCCCTTTTGATCGAGCTTTGGCTCGTACGTACCGAGAAACATGTCCACCCCCCCTGTTTTCTGACATCCTCAAACACTTTCCTCCACTTTACTCCACTTTTCCCCACTTCGTCACTATTTTTACCGTGTCGCCAGCAGCTATTGCTACTTGGTCGTTGATATACCGGGTAAAAGTCGCTGTGGAGCAGGGTGGAGAGAATTCGCGTCAGCGAGTCGCAATAGACAGGCTCCCCGACGTCATCGGGGAGCCTAGTCGAAATAATCAGCCGATCAGCAGTCAGCTCATCGAAACACTACCGAGCCGGATGAGCCCGCGTGATGATAATCGACTCAAGCGGCAAGCTTCGATAGCCCACTGTGTCCACATCGTGCGGCACATCGAAAATATAGGCCGTAGCCGTCGGACAACCGGTCGTTGCCACCTGGTTGGCGCCGTCACCGGCCGCAATAAGAGATGCGGCGATGGGAATTATCGGTGAGTGCCCGACGATGATCGTTGTAGCTGGAGCGTAGTTTGAAGCAATGCGGAGCACATCGTCTTCATCGCCAAAGTACAGTTCGGAGAATTCTTCAACCGAAGCACCCATCGTTTCGGCAATGATTGCCGCTGTCGTTCGAGCGCGTACTGCGGGCGACGAAATGACCACCGGCTTCACGCCTTCGAGTCGTTCAGCAAGGGAAACCGCGACCCGCCGCGCTTGGTTGATTCCCGAACTCGCCAATGGCCGTGCCTGGTCACGCATACCTCCGTGACTGGCTTTTGCATGCCGCACAAGAATCAGTTTTGCTCCCATAGATCTACCCTAAGCAATCAAACAGCCCTTGTGAATAGCGCAGGCCATTCCCCACCGTTCCACTCCCCCAACGTCATTTCTCCAATGGAAAACCCCGTAGTAGCGGGTAGGATAAAACGCGTGAGCAGTCAGTATTTCCACGTGTGTTCGGCTCGCCAGTGCACGGAAGTCGCGCGGTGGGCAGTGGTGTGGCGCAATCCGAAAATCCATGCGGCACGAGAAAAAACGTGGTTGGCGTGCGAAGGACACCGGGATTTTCTCGCTGAGTTCGTTGCTTTGCGAAACTTCCCTCATCGTATCGTCCCAGTTTCTCAACTTGGCGAAGCAACCGGTCCCTCCGCCAAGCAGGTCGATCCGCGCTCGCTCACTGACGAAGAACGCGCGAAACTGACCGACTGATTACGTCAGCGTGACGAGTTCGAGGTAATCGTCATCCCACAGATCCTCATCGCCATCGGGGAGTAGGAGGACGCGGTCAGGCTCGAGCGCTTGCACCGCACCGGGATCGTGTGTGACGAGGACAACCGCGCCTTCGTAAGTGCGCAACGCATTGAGAATCTCTTCGCGCGATGCCGGATCGAGGTTATTCGTCGGTTCATCCAGGAGGAGGACGTTCGCAGCGGACACAACGAGCGTGGCAAGCGCCAGACGCGTCCTCTCTCCCCCGGAAAGCACCGACGTCGGTTTGTCGACGTCCTCCCCTTGGAACAGGAACTGTCCAAGAACATTGCGCACTCGGGTATCGTCGAGAACTGGAGCCGCTGAAACCATGTTTTCCAGGACCGTGCGAGAGGTGTCAAGCGTTTCGTGTTCCTGCGCGTAGTACCCAATCTTCAGACCGTGTCCGGGGTTAACCGCCCCCGTATCTGGCTCGAGCACTCCGGCTAATATACGCAATAGTGTAGTTTTCCCCGCGCCGTTCAAGCCGAGAACCACGACCTTGGCTCCCCGATCAATCGCCAGGTCAACGCCGGTAAACACTTCCAGCGATCCGTAGGACTTCGAGAGTCCCGATCCTGTGAGCGGAACTTTCCCGCAGGGCGCCGGTTCGGGAAATCTCAGTCGAGCCACTTTTTCAACACTACGAGCGGGTTCCACGCTGTTTTCAAGTTCTTCAGCTCGCCTGAGCATCTGTTGTGCGGCTACGGCTTTGGTTGCTTTCGCACGCATCTTCTCCCCTTGCGCACGCAGAGCTTCCGCTTTCTTTAGTGCCTGCGCACGCTCTTTACGTCGCCGCCGTTCGTCCTCTTCACGCTGTTTGAGGTAGAGGTCCCATCCGAGATGATAGATGTCGAGTTTCGCTCGATCTGCATCGAGGTAGTAGACGTAGTTCACCGTGTCGCGCAGAAGGGACACGTCATGGGAAATGATCATGAACCCGCCGGAATACGATCGCAAGAAATCTCGTAGCCACATGAGAGAGTCGTGGTCGAGGTGATTTGTCGGCTCATCGAGTAAGAGCACATCGGCGTCGGAGAATAAGGTGCGGGCAAGCTCAACGCGGCGGCGCTGACCGCCCGACAAGGTTGCGAGCGGTTTCGCAAGCGTCGCCTCATCGATCCCTAGCGACGCGGCAATCTGGGATGCTTTGGCGTTGGCAGCCCACCCTCCTTGGTTCGTGAACTCCTGATCAAGCCGGACGTACCGCTCCATCGCTTTAACCTGCTTCGGCCCAGTCAACGTCCCCATGAGATGTTCCGCTTTGCGAATCCGATCGAGCAACGCGTCGATCCCGCGAACCGAGAGAATCCTCCCTCTCGCAGTTTGATCGGGATCTCCCACTCGTGTTTCTTGCGGAAGATATCCCACGGTACCGCGCCTACTCACCACCCCGTCAAACTCTGCTTGACCTCGATCAGGTTCACCCGCCAGCATCCGCATCGTCGTGGTCTTACCGGCGCCGTTTCGACCAACCATGCCGATCCGCATACCGCGGTCAACTCGGAAAGAGGCATCTGAGATAAGCGTGCGAGGTCCGATACGAACCGAAAGGCCACTAACATTGATCACCCCGCTAGTGTAGTAGTTTATCCTCGTGGACTCTTCATCTAACTCTGCACAGCACTGCCCGCGACTGTACGACATTGTTGCGGTCACGTTTGTATCGCTTCTCTTGCTGTCAAACGTCACAGCGACCAAGCTCATTGAGCTCGATGTTGGCCTCACCCACCTCATTTTCGACGGTGGGGCAATCCTCTTCCCCGTGACCTATGTAATTGGTGACGTACTGGCTGAGGTCTACGGATTCGCTCGTGCCCGTCGCGTCATCCTGCTCGGCTTCGTGTTCTCTATCGGTGCCTCGCTGATCTTCTGGATCGTCGGCCTATTGCCGCCGGCGAGTGACTACGCGAACCAAGAAGCATTTGTCGCGGTACTTGGGTTCGTCCCCCGCATTGTTGTCGCATCTGTGTTCGGCTATCTCGCGGGCCAACTGCTCAACTCGTGGGTACTCGTCGCCATTAAGCGCAAGTGGGGCCGCCGTCATCTGTGGGCGCGATTAATCGGTTCCACCCTCGTTGGTGAGTTTGCCGATACGCTCCTATTTTGTTCCATCGCGTTCTATGGGGTAATCACGGGCGGCGAGTTCTTCAACTATCTCGTTGTCGGCTACGTCTACAAAGTTCTCGTTGAAGTTATTCTCCTACCCGTCACATATCCTACGATTGCGTGGGTTAAGAAGATCGAGGCGAATCACGTTCGCTGAGAAAGGACACGTTCATGTCGACTCGTCAACCGATCGATGCCCAACGGGGATTTGAGATCACTGCTCATCTCAACGAGATTGAATGGGACACGCCGGCCGGCTCCCGTCCGCTCGGTCGAACCGGACGAATCACAACCGCACACGGCGTCATCGAGACACCG
>JAUNVP010000009.1 GCA_030537615.1 Actinomycetaceae bacterium
AACCACCCACCAACTACACTCATAAACACAGTCCAACAAACAGGACCCACCACAGGGTTGTGTAGGCTCTGTGGCGTGTACAGGTTCTCTTTGTGTGTAAGAATGCGTCTTTCTCAAACGGGCACGCACTCGTGCGCCACTCATCGTTCGATTTCACCAAGGATCCTGAGTACGCAGCAACATCGCGTCACTCAATCGCCATCCGCATTCCAGTGAATCCGCATGTACCGGTGAAACAAAGATGCGGCAGAACGTATTACGCACCCAACCAGTTTTACGCCGCGTGAACTATCGCGGACTATCGCCAAGAGAGAGGCGACGTTCACTGGGCAGAGCCTGGGGGGAGTTTGGACTCTGTCCGGCAGCCAAACGATGGCAAGGATCATACATAGTCGCCGATCAGTGGTCGTCGGGAGTGGTGGTTTTACGGTGCCTTTCCATCCAGCGCGAACCCCACGACGTTTCGGACTCTCGCGCTTCAAGAGCGCGCCGCTGTTGGCGGTAGATGCGGTACACAAGGTCTTCAGAGGAAATCCACCCGATTACCTTGCCATTTTCAATAACGGGGAGTCCAGCGACATGGGAAGCGAGAATTCGCTGCATAAAAACAGAGGGGAACGCTGTCGACGGAATTGAAGTTTCGGTGAGATGGAGGTCGCTGACGGATTTTGGCGGATCATCTCCAAGCTGAGCAGCCGCCAGTTCGAGAGAAGAGACGCAACCGACGAAGTTGTCGTCCTCATCGAGAACCGGCAGAATAGTCGCTTCGGCGGAATGCATGATGTGAGCAGCATCCCGAATGCTCGCACTGGAAGAAATCGTGCCCGGGACGGGGCCCATAAGTTCTTTTGCTCTATTCCTACCCAGGAGCGTGGCATTAACTGGATCGTCGAGGTTGTCACCGCGGCGCATGAGCTTCTCGGTATAGATCGTTTTTCTCGTCAGTATCCGCGAGATTGCGGTGGCAATGACAATCGCGAGCATGAGCGGCAGGATAAGGGAATACTGTCCGGTCATCTCGAGAATAATGAGCACAGCGGCCATGGGGGCTCGTGCAGCACCGGCAAAGGCGGCACCCATGCCAATAACACCAAAGACGCCGGGATCCGAGTTTGTTAACGGATCGAGAAACTGGCCGATAGCTGCGCCTGTCGCTGCTCCGATGAAAAGCGAAGGAGCAAAAATCCCTCCGGTGCCTCCCATAGAAATGGTGTAGGACGTGAACAGCACCTTAAGGAAAGCAATCATTAGAAGGAAACCGATGGTGTACTGTCCCATGAGAGCTTGCGTTTGGAGAGAGGTTGAAGTCCCGTACATCATTGGGAAAATCCACAGCGCTACACCGAGTCCCAGGCCAAAAATTACCGGACGTAGCCATTCGGGACCATGATAGATGCTATCCATGATGTCAGTCATGAGATAGAGGACCTTAGAGAGTAGAACTCCCATCAAGCCCGCGAGCATCCCGATGAGCGCTACAGCCCACAGATCCACTGAGGAGGTGAGAACCAGATCCTTCGGCAGAGTGATGACGAAGGCGTCCCCGAGGATCGAGCGAGATACGACCGCAGCCGAAACCGATGAAAGAACAGTCATCGAGAATACTTCTGCATTGAACTTCAAAATAATGACTTCGAGCGCGAAAACGGCCGCTGCTAATGGCGCATTGAACGTCGCGGCCACGCCGCCGGCGGACCCGCAGGTTACGAGAATGATGAGCTGACGGGTCGGCATGTTGAGTCGTGTGCCCACCCACGATCCCACGGCTGCTCCAGCTTGAACAACCGGGCCTTCCTTGCCGACACCTCCACCGCCGCCAATAGTGATTGCGGCCGCGAACACCTTGATAAACATCACTCGCTTGGAGATGCGGCCGCCTCTGCGTCGAACCGCGAGCATCACTTCAGGGATCCCGATGCCGCGCGTCGACGGCGCCCACTTTTGGACGATGGGACCGTAGACCAGTGCGGAAATGACCGGTGTAAATATGAGAAACCACGTACCGATTCCGAGAATGCCGTGGTTGGCGCCAAAAGTTGCTGCGTAGTCTTTGAATCCCGTCATCAGTGTTGACCAGCCGACGATGAGTGCGTGGAAGAGCACGCATACCAAGCCGGTTATGATGCCGATGACAATAGCAAGAACCGCCTGGCCGAATCGATAGACAATAAATACTCGACTCAGCCAGTGGCGTGAGCCTGATGCTGCGGCAGTGATGGGGGATTCGTCGATAGGATGCATGATGCCCTTCTCAGGGCTGGGAGATCGCCCAGGCGGTGAGGTAGAAAACGCGTTCAGTTTCAATGGCATCGGCTACAGTTTCAGCTTTAACAAAGCCGTGACCTTCACCGTCGTACAGTTTCAGTTCGACAACGCGCCCGAGACCTGCAAGCGCATTCTTCATGTGCAGTGCTTGTGAAAACGGAACAACCGTGTCTTCCCGGCCGTGAAGCAGAAGTAGGGGTGAAGTGATTTGTTCGATTAGATTTATTGGGGAGCGCTCGGCATAGACCGGATCCGCAGGATCCGACGAGCCCAGTAGCCGACCGAGATAGCGAGACTCGAACTTGTGAGTTTCAGCGCTGAGAGTGCGCAGATCCGCAACACCGTACAGCGCAGTGCCCGCGGTGAAAACACTGCCGCGGGCGAGAGCCGCGAGGGTGGTGAAACCGCCTGCTGATGCCCCCCGAATGGCGACCTGCTTGGGATCAATGAGATCTGCGTCTACAAGATACTGGACACCGTCGGCACAGTCATCGATATCCATCTCGCCCCAGTGCCCGTTGAGACGGGCTCGGTAGGCTCGTCCCCACCCGCTCGAGCCGCGATGGTTGACGTCAAGTACGGCGAAACCACGCGATGTCCAATACTGTTTTTCCAGTGAGAGACCGGGGCGAGCCGCAGCGGTCGGCCCACCATGAACCATGACGATCAACGGAGGACGATCGTCGGTGGGAGCAGTGAAGCCGGGGTTTTGAGGTGAATAGAAGAAGCCGTGAGCGACTTCACCATCACGAGTTGGCCAAGAAATACTCTCCGCCCGTGAAATGAGATCGCTGTCTAACTCCGCATAGGTAGAAGTCCGCAGAACACTCGTCTGGCCTGCAGTTACTTCGATAATCGAGGGCGTTTGTTCGGGGGAATCAGCCAGTAGAACCACGCGTCCGAGATCGGAGGCGACATTTCCCGCCGGCCACCAGCCGATATCCCAATGTTCCAGCTGACCGTTGTCGAGCCGAATTGATCCGAGGTGCCACAGTCCGTCCTCAGCCCACGAGCAGATGAGGTGGTCTTCGTCGAGATTATCGTAGGAGTGAAGACCAAGTTGCCAGTGCGGATGCGAAAAAGCTCTATTCGCCGGGTGGAGACGTCGCGATCGTAGGCGAGTGGTCCACGAGGTGGCAGTGTCGCCCTCGCGCCACGCGAAGCCCTCAGTGCGATACAGATTAGCCCACCCGGTGGAGTCGTCGACGTGAATGAGGTCTCCAGTGAGTGTCCACCGCGGCTCATAGACGCAGACTTCCTCCTCGTCAATCAACGTGTGGTCATGGACGATCGAGCCGTCGAAGTCGAGAGAGCCAACGTGGAGCTGCGAGCGCGTCCACGGCATATGCGGATGATTCCAGGTGATCCATGCCAGGGTCGTACCATCTGGCGAAAGCGTCGGCGCAATAGCGAAATCAGAGTTGGAAAACACCGTCACGACACGGTCAGGCTCACGGGCACCCGACCCATCGAGTGGAATCCTCACGAGATAGTTCGTCGCTTCGCCTACTACCGTATGATCTTCACACACGGCATAAACGAGCCCGCGAACAAGGTCGAGCTCGAAGTCCCCGTACCGGCGATCAGCTAACTCGGTCAAGGGGACGACACCGTCGGAGGGGTGACTAAGATCGTACCGATAGACCCGGCCATCTCCCGCGTGAGAAAAAACGACGATGCCTTCGGCCACGGCGTAGGCTCGTCCACCATATTCATGCACCCGGGTGCGCACATCCGGTAGCGTCGTGTCCTCGATCATGGGGAGGACTTCTTCGGTGACTCCTAATCGTGTCCGGCGTAAGAGGACGTTTCGCCCTCCTTGCTTCGGTCTGCCTTCCACCCACCATGTTGTCTTGCCTTCAACTCGCACTTGGGACAGGACGACTGAGCGGCCCGTGAGTTCATCGGGAGTGATGGGCGAATCCCACAATCCAAATTGTCGAGTGGTCACCATGGTTCTAATCTCCAAACAGTTTCTACGCCCTCCAATTTACAGGCCCGAAGTCAATAATGAGTCGAACATTCCGTCGAAATTGTCGTTTCTGGCGCGCGGAGGTGGAGCATGAAGCGGCGATTCCCCCCTTTCTTCACTAAGATAGACGCATGATTGAAAGGTCACTCGTTCCACCAGGGCCACTGTTGGCGTCGATTCGTCAACCGGCTGATGTCCGGTCGTTGACATCAGCACAGCTCGTTGAGTTGGCGCAAGAAATCCGCGACTACCTGGTGCAATCGGTTTCACGAACGGGTGGCCATCTTGGCCCCAACCTCGGTGTTGTTGAAATCACCGTGGCTGTGCACCGGGTATTTGACTCACCGCGAGACACCATTGTTTTCGACACCGGGCACCAGGCCTATGTCCATAAACTGCTGACCGGGAGAAATGACTTTACGAGCCTGCGTCAACGTGGGGGTATCTCGGGCTATCCGTCACGCAGTGAATCAGTCCACGACGTCGTCGAGAATTCGCACGCCTCTACCGCCTTGTCCTGGGCGGATGGAATCTCACGCGAGTTTGAACGGCAGGGGCGTAAAGACCATGTCGTTGCCATCATTGGGGACGGCGCACTGACCGGTGGAATGGCCTGGGAAGCGCTGAATAATATTGCTGAGCGTGGCCGAGGTCGCATCGTCATCGTCGTGAACGACAACGGGCGCTCCTATGCGCCAACTATCGGTGGCTTAGCCCATCATCTCGATGCTCTGCGAACTTCACAGCAATACGAGCGTGCGCTTGCCTGGGGCAAGAAGAAACTGCTCGCCCGAGGAAAACCTGGCGAGGCCGCATTTGAAGCTCTCCACGGCCTCAAAACCGGGGTTAAAGACGTCCTCGCACCTCAGATACTCTTTGAGGATCTGGGAATCAAATATATCGGACCTGTAGACGGACACGACGAGGTCGCAGTTGAATTTGCTCTCACACGCGCAAAGGCAGCAAATCAGCCCATTCTTGTCCATGTGATTACCGAGAAGGGACGCGGTTATTCGCCGGCGGAAGATGACGTTGCCGACCGTTTCCATGCCGTTGGGAGAATCCATCCCGAAACCGGTTTACCGATCGCTCCGTCGCGGTTCGGTTGGACAGCAGTTTTCGCTGATGAGATTGTCAAAATCGCCGATACCAACCCGCGAATCGTCGGTATCACCGCCGCCATGATGGCTCCCGTTGGGCTCAAACCACTATCGGAGAAGTATCCCGATCGGGTCATCGACGTTGGTATCGCGGAGCAACACGCGGTAACAGCGGCGGCTGGTATGGCGTTTGCCGGAGCACATCCGGTCGTGGCGTTATATGCGACTTTCCTCAATCGCGCTTTTGACCAAGTTCTTATGGATGTCGCCCTCCATGGTGCGGGGGTTACGTTTGTCCTCGACCGGGCAGGAATCACCGGAGATGACGGGGCCTCGCACAACGGGATGTGGGACATTGCGCTCCTATCAATCGTGCCCGGTTTGCGACTGGCTGCCCCGCGCGATGAAGACACACTGCGTCAAGCTTTGCGCGAAGCCGTTGAGATAAATGATGCTCCGACTGTGGTCCGCTACCCCAAGGGTGCTCTTCCCGCACCGATCGAAGCGGTGGAAAAACGCGCCTACGCAGATATCTTGGTGAACGCGGACCAGCCGAGTGTCACCATAGTGAGTACTGGCTCGATGGCTCAGTTGGGAATCGATGTTGCCGGTCAACTGTCCAACGTGGGGATTCATACGCGGGTAGTTGATCCACGGTGGCTTCTCCCCGTTTCTGATGAGTTTGCGACAGACCTCGCGGACTCGGATCTTATCGTCGTCCTTGAGGACGGGTTGTCCAACGGTGGATACGCTTCTGTTCTACGAGATGCGCTGGCGGCGAACCACCTGTTCACCCCAGTTATCGGACGGGGCATTCCCAGCCAATTCTTGCCGCATGCGTCGCGACCTGAGATTCTTCACGAACTCGGCCTGGAAAAGGATGCCATTGCCGAAGAAATCCGGGCCGTTCTCTCCACCAGGACGACAAATCCTCGGGAAACGAAATAAGCACAGATTCCTAGTGTGAAAAGCGCGCGACAGCCCGGTCGATTGCACTACCGGCTACTTCTATTTGCCACTGTCGCACCCCTAAACGGGTGAGGTAATCGAACAGCTCTTCACCGCGGTAAGCAATGTTCTTCCACGCGATGATCCGTTGCACTCGCGGTTCGAGCATGACGGTGGGATCAATCTCAAGGTCATCGGCACACTTTCGCACGGCAGCCCGGATCTTTTGGAGTCGAGCGTGAGCTTCTGGATGCGAGGCGCGCCACTGTTGCACCTTGGGAAGTTCCCCCGGCATCAGCGGTCGTTTGAGCGGGGGAAGATCGGCGTTTGAGCGCGATAATCCGCACGAAATCGCAGACATCCACGCGTCGACGTGGACGCGGGTGCGTGAGCGCCTCATTTCTTGAAAAGACAGGAGCGAACGCTTATTGCGCGGGGGGTGCAACGCAATTGCGACGAGAGTTTGATTGCGGATCAGTCGAGTGGGCGCGATATCGCGTTCTTCCGCGATTCGTTCGCGGGTATGCCACAGTTCGTCAAGCACGGCGAGATTCCTTCGGTGACGGATCTTTCCCGCACCGGGAATCGTTCTCCACCGATTGGGGTCGATCGGTTTAGGAGGGCGGGTACGAATGTACTCGAACTCTGCTTCGGCCCATTCCCAGCGGCCAGCATCGTAAAGCGCATTTCCGAGCACGCGGTAGAGCTCTCCGAGCAGTTCAACATCGAGGGCGGCGTAGCGAAGCCAGGCGTGAGGCAGGGGCCGGACCGACCAATCGGAGTTTTGGTGGTCTTTATCGAGTGTTAAACCGAGAGCGCGTTCGCATACGGATGCCAATCCGATTCGGTCATAGCCGAGTAGCTGGGCAGCGATTTCGGTGTCGAACAGGCTGGGAACTTCCATTCCTGCCATGGCGAGACTTTTGAGATCCTGGTCGGCTGCGTGAAGAATCCACACGGCATTACCGAGTGCGACTGACAGGTCATCGAGGTGGGTGAGTGCATCAGCATCAATGAGGAAAGTTCCACAATCGTCGCGCCGAATTTGGATGAGATATGCCCGGTCGGAGTATCGAAAGCCAGCCGCACGTTCAACATCGACACCAACGGGGGCACGTGACCGACTCAGTTGCTCAACGGCACCCGCAAGCGCTGCGGGTGTATTAATGAGGTCTGGAGTTCCCTCTCGGGGATGGACAACAAGTTTAGGGGTTGATTCAGACATGGGATACGGACTGTGGAACTGACGCCGCAGACTCCTCGTAGTCGTCGTCGTTAATGCCGGAACACCGGGCAATAACTGATAGCCACGCCTCCAGATGCGGAGCCAGGTCAGTTGTGGCCGGAGACCAGGATGCGCGCATCTCGATTTCCACCTCAGATCGTGACAGCGTTAAGCCACCGAAAGATTCGGAGAGTTCACGGGTGACTGTTCCATTCATATCGCGTGCGTTCGCCCCAGCAGCATCGAGAGCGTCGTGCGTCCAACTCCAGATGACTTCTCCCAGTAGCGGATCAGTTCCCAGCTCATCATCCATTTGGGATCGCACGTGGATAATAATGCGGAATTGTGAGTTCCACCCCGGTTGTTCATTCGGATCGTAAAGGACCACGAAGCGCCCTGTCGCTATCGGGAGCTCGTCAACGGTTTGCGCTGTGTAGGCGCGTAGAGCCGCCGCATAGGGAGCAATTTTGCGCGGTGCTGGGACTTCTTCGACGAGAATGTCGGCTCGGGTCGAGGCGTCGCGCAGGCTGAGTAATGCGGCTATGAAATCGTGAGGCGGTGCCGCGGCCTCACTGGTGTTTGATCCGACTGCGAACACATCAAAAGGTTACGTCGAATCCGTGAGTTTTCAGGGGCGGCGCGCCAATGATACGGCGATCGCGAACGGTGCGGTCACGCTCCAGTGCTTTCGAGGCAAGTTATCCGGCTAAGACTGTTGCGACAGCGGTCGGTAAATTACCGTATCACCCGTGTCCAAGATCAGTGCGGAGGACGAGGCGTTATCCGGCCACGCGAGAAGGATCTCTTCGACGTTGTCAACAGTTCTCGCAGCACCAAAATTCACGGCAATGACCGGACCGCTGTCTCTTTCGACGATGAGTAAATCTGCGTCCCAGCGAACGGATACCGGCGCACCATTGGAGAACTCGGGTACGCGGCGACGCAGAGCAATGAGGGATCGATACCAGCGGAGCATTGCTTGTCCTCGGTCGGACAGGCTATTGTCCCAATCGAGTATGGACTGCTTAAATGTTCGTCGATCTGTTGGATCTGGAACCTCAATGCGGGTCCCGTAAATGCTGTCCCATCCGTGCGTTGCAAACTCTGCTCGCCGACCGTCGCGCATCGCTTGAGCCATCGCCGCATCTCCTTCTTGGTCGGAGAAGAACAGGAAGGGGGATTTACTCGCCCATTCTTCCCCCTGAAACAGCATGGGCGTAAACGGCGACAGGAGGACGAGTGCTGCTTGTGCAGCGAGCTGTGCGTCGCTGAGCGTGCGAGACGGTCGATCTCCTATGGCTCGGTTTCCCACCTGATCGTGATTTTGGCTAAAGGCGACGAATTTTCGCCGATCCATTGACCGCTCAACTTCGCGTCCCCACAGCGATCCACGAAATGACGAGTACGTCCCGTTGTGAAAGAAAACGTCCTCGAAAGCCTTGACAATGGCGTCGCGGTTGGCGAAATCCTCGTAGTAGCCCTGCCGTTCGCCCGTGAAGAGGGCATGAATGGAGTGGTGGATATCGTCATCCCACTGACCGTCCATGCCGCGCCCCCCATTCGCAGTCGGGGTAACCATGATTGGATCGTTGAGATCTGATTCCGCAATGAGGGTAAAGGTTCGTCCGGTGTTTCTTTCGAGCTCTTTCACCGCGTCGGACAGCTCAGCGAGGAAGTGGTAGGGTGAATTATCGGCGAGAGCGTGAACGGCGTCCAGACGCAGACCATCAACTCCCATATCTTTCAACCAGTACAACGCCACTCCAACGAGGAACTCACGAACGTGGTGCCGGTTTTCTCCGTCGAGGTCAAAAGCAGGACCCCAGGGGGTATCGTGAATCGCTGAGTAGTAGTCGTCGAAGACGGCGATATAGTTTCCAACAGGTCCGAAATGGTTGAGGACTAGATCGAGGCACACGCTGAGGCCCCGGTTGTGCGCTGCGTCGATAAAGCGGCGGAAGCCTTCTGGTCCCCCGTAGCTTTCGTGCGTAGCGTACAGGCTAACGCCGTCGTATCCCCAACCAAACGCGCCTGGAAATGAGGCAACTGGCATGACTTCGACGACGTCTACTCCGAGATCAACAAGGTGATCGAGACGCGCGATAGCGGCGTCGAACGTGCCTTCGTCAGTGAATGTCCCGATATGCATCTCGTAGAACACGCGTCCCAAAAGATCGCCGGCATCATATGACACGGCAGCAGGAGGGGTCCATGTTTGCGCGGGGCCGTGGACACCGTAGGGACGTTTGAGAGCCCGTGGATCGGCAACCGGTTCAGACCCGTCAACACTGAAGGCGTAGCGTGTACCATCCGGAAGCTCAACCGGGCTCAACCACCAGTTTCCTTCCCGCGTCATATCAACTCGGATATTGTCCTCACCGTAAATTAAGGCGATGGACGATGCTTTGCGAGACCATACGGGCACGCGGCCACGTCCGGGTTGTTGAGTAATCTCGGACTTAATCGTTGAAGACACGAAAACTCCGTCTGTGACTAATTGTGGGTGGATTGCAGTACCGCAACCGGGTACTGCTGGAGGATATCTTCGACGTTGGTGGTTCCACCGCCGAAGGTGCGATCGGTCAAAATATCATGCCATTTACCGTCGGGGAGGACAACCGTGGTATCCCCCCATCCGCCGATGTCGCGCAACGAGGCAGGCAAACGGGTAGCGATTGTCACGACCTGCGGATCACCGTCGATACTCCGTGCGAAGGCCAAGCAGTGTCCCGAGGATGTCGGCAACGCATCGTATCCGGTGACATCGGATACGAATGCTTGAGGTAACGCTCGTCGCAAACGCAGGAGTTTCGAGGTGATGTGGAGCTTTTCTGCGTCCAACCCATCGATCTCACCGCGATCAACGGTGGCTAACAGTTCTTTGAGATGGTCAAAATTCACCTGCCGACGGTTATCGGGATCGACAAGCGAGGTCGCGGTAATCTCCGTTCCCTGATAGACATCGGCGACTCCGGGAAGCATGAGTTGAACGGCCTTGTAGGTGAGGACGAGTTCGCGGATGAGCTCAGAGTGGTTATCCATCCATTCGTCGAGCAACCGAATTACTTCTGGCGTTTCGATGACCGCTGTTGCGTAATCGAGGAACTCTGCTTCTTTTTCACTCATCTGGTTGGTCCACGATGTCCATTCTTTCTGTTCGCGAATGGCTTTGGTTAAGTACTCTCTCAACCGTGCGGACGTAATTCGATCGGATGTGGCCCACGTTCCAACAATCGTTTGCCACATGAGGTTTTCCGATCGGCCGTTAAGATCGGCGGGCCGGAAAGAAGCGGTAATCGCTCGTAGCTGGGTGACGAGACTTGCCCACGTCGTCGGACAGTGGGAGAGGACATTGATACGCGCGCGTACGTCCTCCCCGCGCTTCGTGTCGTGGGTCGTTCCAGCTGTCATGGTCGCTGGCCAGGTCGCGAGCAGGCGTGTCTCGAAGGCGTGGAAGCGATCGGGATCAAGACTGAAAACAGTGGGGGAGGAGCCCACTTCACACAGTGAGGTGAGATGCGTCCAGCGATAGAAGGCGGTGTCTTCCACACCTTTGGCGGTAACCGCGCCGCACACCTGTTGGAAACGCACCATCACTTCGCTGCGACGCTCGTCCGTAGCACCTAGACCTGCCGAACCGATTTCATCTCCGAGCACGAGGGCAACAATGACGTCCATCGTCTCGCTCAAGTCATCATCGAGGATACTGCGTGCTCGGTCGGCGGCTTCTTCCACCAGTTGACGGGAGGTGGCGCTGACGGACTCCCCCGGATAGACGTAGGCTCGGTACCGATCGAATTCGATGACGAGTTGACGCAAGCAATCAATGAGGCCGCGGAACGTGTGGTCTCGTAGTCGAACGTCTTCCTGGCAGATTCCCCAGATGAGGGATCCCATTCGGCGCACTTCGGCGGCCAGCGACGTATCAATGATCTGTGCTTTAGCTTCGTCGATCATCTGGGGAAGGGCAGATGGTGAGTCTCCGGCAATCTGGTGCATGACAGCGCCGAGGGGAAGTGCCCCGTTAGGATCCGTGAGTAATGCCTGGAGGCGCCACGCAGTGTCGTAACCGGTGGTGCCGGCAACGGCCCAATCGGACGGTAGTTCCTCTTCACCTTCAAGAATCTTTTCGGCGACGATCCACGCACCGCCGGTAGCATTTGACAGACGGCGGAAATACTCGCGCGGATTAGCCAGGCCGTCGGGGTGATCGACTCGGAACCCGTCGATAAAGCCCTCGTCGAATAGTTCGATGAGCAGGGCGTGGGTGGCATTAAAGACATCTTCGCGTTCGATACGCAATCCCGCCAAAGTTCCCACGTCGAAGAAACGGCGATAGTTGAGTTCTTCGTCCGCTACCTTCCAGTGGGCGAGGCGGTAGTTTTGCCGTTCAATGAGGACGGATAACGGGAGAGATTCCGTTCCCTGAGCGACAGGGAATACGTGATCGTAATACTTGAGTACCCACTGTTCACCGTATTGAGGCTCGGTGGGGATAACCATTTGGGTCAGTTCTATTTCTTGATCCGCGAGT
This sequence comes from Actinomycetaceae bacterium, assembly GCA_030537615.1. Classification (GTDB taxonomy): domain Bacteria; phylum Actinomycetota; class Actinomycetes; order Actinomycetales; family Actinomycetaceae; genus Gleimia. Next base: position 12,045 of record JAUNVP010000009.1, read on the forward strand.
ACCTGTCCAATTCGTCTGCCGAGAATGGGCATGAGGATCGGAGTATCTAGCTCGATATCGAACCATGAGGCGAAAGCAGAATCAGGCCCGTGTTTCAGCACGGACCACATTGCTTTGTTGTGCCAAACCGGAGTGGGTACCGCCATGTGGTTGGGAACGATATCGACAATGACGTGCAGACCGAGATCGTGGGCTTGGCAGGCAAAAGTTTCAAACGCGTCGCGACCACCGAGCTCCGCGCTCACATGCGAATGATCGACGACATCGTAACCGTGGGTTGATCCGGGAGAGGCTTGCAGGATGGGAGAGACATAGACGTCGGTTACACCCAGATCCACGAGATACGGGAGAACTTCTTGGGCTCGGGAAAGCGGAAAAGAAGGGGTGAGTTGGAGGCGATAGGTCGAGATTGGAGTACGCCTTGCATTTCCAGGCAAATGGGGGTGATCAAAAGTGGGCATTACTGTCCTTTTCTCGGGCTCCTTAAAACGACGATGGATCGTGACGTCACGTTCACGATGTCATCTGCCATGTATTTGCTTTGATCGGCATCGTTAGCGGTATTGACTTCGGTGATCCATTCCGTGCCATAAGTCGTGTCGGGCAGATGGAAGTCAATGTCCTCCGGCGCTGCGTTGATACACAGCAGGAAATGGTCGTCCACGACCTTGCGACCGCGTTCGTCCGGCTCGTGTATACCGTTTCCATTGAGGAAAATCATGGTTGCGCGGGCCCATGCCTCATCCCACATGTCGTCTGTCATGTGGACTCCGGAGGGATTGAACCACTCGATTTCTCCGAGTTCAGATTCGCCGCCGCGTTCAGCAGAGCCCGCGAAGAACCGGCGCCGACGGAACACCGGGTGATTGTGGCGCAGGTTCACAATCTTGTCACTGAAATCGAGGAGTGAAATTTGTTCGTCCTCCAGGTCCCAGTCGATCCACGACAGCTGATTGTCTTGACAGTACGTGTTGTTATTTCCCTTTTGGGTGCGTCCAAGCTCATCGCCGTGGGAGATCATCGGGACACCTTGGGAGATCATCATGGTGGTGAGGAAATTGCGCTGCTGGCGTTGACGCAATGCCTGAATTTCAGGGTCGTCGGTTTCGCCTTCCGCACCGTGGTTCCACGAGCGATTATTCGATTCTCCATCACCGCCGCCCTCGGCGTTGGCGTCGTTGTGTTTTTCGTTGTAGGACACAAGGTCGCGCAAGGTGAAGCCGTCGTGCGCGGTCACGAAGTTAATCGATGCCATGGGGCGTCTGCCCGAATGTTCGTATAGGTCGGCTGAGCCAGTGATGCGCGAAGCGAAGCCGGGAAGGGAGGAGAACTCTCCGCGCCAGAAGTCACGGACGGTGTCGCGGTATTTCCCGTTCCATTCCGACCATAACGGAGGGAATCCCCCGACCTGGTAGCCACCGACTCCAACATCCCACGGTTCTGCAATGAGCTTAACCTGAGAAATAATCGGGTCCTGCTGGATGAGGTCGAAGAACGCCGATAGCCGATCAACTTCGTGGAACTGGCGAGCCAGCGTTGAGGCGAGGTCGAAACGGAATCCATCGACGTGCATTTCACTTACCCAATAGCGAAGGGAATCCATAATGAGTTGCAGAACGTGCGGAGAGCTCATGAGTAGCGAGTTACCGGTCCCCGTCGTATCGAAGTAATGCGCTTTATCGTCGTCCACGAGACGGTAGTAAGCGGCGTTATCGATTCCCCGGAACGACAGGGTAGGCCCCATGTGGTTACCTTCAGCCGTGTGGTTGTAGACGACATCGAGAATAATCTCTATGTCGGCCTCATGGTAGGTCTTCACCATCCGCTTGAATTCTTGGACCTGCTGACCTTCCATCCCGTAAGCGGTGTACGCATTGTGGGGGGCAAAAAATCCGATCGTGTTATAGCCCCAGTAGTTTGAGAGGCCTTTCGATTGAAGGTAGGGGTCATTGACGTACTGGTGGACGGGCATGAGTTCAAGTGCGGTGATTCCGAGCTTCTTTAGGTGAGAGACAATCGCGGGGTGCGCCATACCGGCGTACGTTCCCTGCAACTGTTCGGGAATCTCGGGGTGAAGCTGGGTCATTCCTTTGACGTGAGCCTCGTAGATGACGGTGTTGTGGTACTCGTGATTGGGCGGGCGATCGTGTCCCCAATCAAAGAAGGGGTTAACGACAACGGAGATCATCGTGTCATTGACTGAATCGTCAAGATTTCTCTGCGTTGGATCATCGAACTGGTAGGAATACAGAGAAGGCGATGTGGTGACCTGTCCGACGATCGCTTTAGCGTACGGATCGAGTAATAGTTTAGAGGGGTCGCACCGGTGCCCGGCACTTGGATCAAAGGGGCCGTGGACGCGGTATCCGTAGCGTTGTCCTGGCTGAATGCCGGGGAGGTAGGCATGCCACACGTGCGCATCGACCTCGGTGAGTTCGATGCGTTGCTCCGTGCCGTCTTGATCTAATAGGCACAGCTCCACTTGATCAGCGACCGATGAGAAGAGTGCGAAGTTTGTCCCCGTACCGTCGAAGGTCGCTCCGAGTGGGTAGGGTTCTCCTGGCCAAATTTGCATAATCTAAGACTGACAGAAACGACGCTCTATAACCACTTTATGAGGTGATGTCTGTGTGTTGTCGGCGAAATCATGTGTCTTTGAGATGCTGTGCGCAGTAAGCTCCCACAGCTCGTAGACGTCCGACTTCATCTGCACCAGGTAGCCATTTGCTCCGGGTGAAGCATCTGGCGGTGTGGAGACACTCAAGCATCGAGGGTCGGTTTCGTCCTCTGCCTTCTCGTTTTCTTCCTTGAGTGTGATGTTGGTGACTTGACCGGTGTGATCGGTGTTCCAAGGCCGCACTGATTACATGATGCGGCACGGTTATCGATGGGGATATCCGATGAGTACCATCGGGGCCGGCCTCCCCGTGGGGGCGTATCGGTTCGAGGTCCGACTGGATTGAGACTCGAAATGCGTCCACGTTGTAGCCAGTATTCGAGAAACTCTGCTCGACTGTGTATGAGGCAGTGTCGTATCTCGCGTAATAGCGTATCGAGAGTTGTGTGTGGGGATGTCAGTAGTGGCCTATCCGAGAGCGTGCACTTGTGCTTTGGACACTTGTCGCCCTGTCTCCCACGAAGAATGTGACCGCACCGGAGGCGTTTGCCTGCTTGTAGAAAGGACGAACGGGCGCTTGACCAAATCGCTCTGTAAGAAAGATCACGCGCGTGGTGATGTGACGATATTTCCGTAAAACGCGCAGTTGTCACGATAAACGGCCACTGCACAGTTTTGCTAAACTCGATCTCGTCCAGTAGAGTTTTTACGTGCACCGCTTCGGTGCGATACGCGGATGTGGCTCAGTTGGTAGAGCATCACCTTGCCAAGGTGAGGGTCGCGGGTTCGAGTCCCGTCATCCGCTCGGGCGATTGGCGCAGCGGGAGCGCGCTTCCCTGACACGGAAGAGGTCACTGGTTCGATCCCAGTATCGCCCACCACGAGAACCCGGCTTCGGCCGGGTTTTTTGTTGTCCAGGGAGTTCTATAAGCCAAAGTTATATTGTGTTAAGCATTACCTAACTCCTAATAAATGCATATTTAGGATAGCCGAAAAGTTATTTCTTGACAGGCTAATAATACAGGTCAAAGGCTGTTAGGCTAGCCTTTTCTCGCTAGAAATAGCAATTTAATTGACGAATAATGCTGGTATGAATAGAGTTATTGATTTCTTCCGTCAATATCCGGAATTAGCAGCGACACTCGTCGTCGGCGTTACGGCTATACCACTGCACTTCGCTGGCGTTTCCGTGCAATGGTATGTGTCGGCGTTTGCGTTGGTCATGGCTGCCATCCTGTCGTGGGATATGGTCAAAGACATCATGGGTGGAGCGTGGGGCGTGGATCTACTCGCGATCACGGCAATCGTTTCCACTGTCGCCGTGGGAGAGTATTGGGCTGCGCTCATCGTGTGTCTCATGCTCTCGGGAGGGGAGTCGCTCGAAGATTTCGCCGCGGAGCGCGCACGATCCCAGCTAACCGGCTTGCTTGAAGGTGCTCCCACCGTGGCTCACCGTCTTAAAGAGGACGAGTCAATCGTGGATATTCCCGTCGAGGAAGTCCAAGTGGGAGATGTTCTTGTCGTTCGTCCGGGAGAAGTGGTCCCAGTTGATTCCGTTCTCCAATCAGAACATGCGACCACCGAGGAATCGTCCCTTACCGGAGAACCTCTCCCGGTGGAGCACAGCAGGGGAGATCGCGTGCTCTCGGGAGGGGTGAACGGCGCCGATGCGATGGTCGTTAAAGCCACCGCGTGCGCCGCAGATTCGCAGTACCAACAAATCATCTCACTCGTTCGTCAGGCGCAGGAATCGCAAGCTCCAGTTGTTCGACTTGCCGATCGCGTGGCAGTTCCCTTCACTCTCGTGGCTTTTGTCATTGCCGGCATTGCGTGGTGGATTTCCGGCGATCCGGTTCGTCTTGCGCAAGTTCTCGTGGTGGCTACTCCGTGCCCGCTCCTTCTTGCGGCTCCGGTAGCCTTCCTCGCGGGAATGAACCGCGCTGCCAAAGAAGGAATCATCATCAAAGACTCCGGGACGCTCGAAAAGCTCTCGCGTATTCGTACAGTGGCGATGGACAAAACCGGGACGTTAACGATTGGTCATCCGATGCTCGTCGGTACCGTGACAGCAGAGGGCGTAGACGACGATGAATTGCTCGAACTTGCCGCCGCCGTCGAAATGTTTTCGGCGCATCCGTTGGCCAGCGCAGTTGTCTCAGCAGCACGTCAGCGACGGCTATTGATTCCTCATGCTTTCGGAGTGACTGAAGAAGCTGGTCGCGGTGTCACGGGCACAGTTCACGATCAGCAGATTCACGTCGGTAGTGATCGATGGTTGGCGATTGAGCATCGGATGCCGAACGCTGAACCCGGTCAAATTCACATCCATGTTGCTCGGAACTCCGAATGGATAGGAGCTCTCATCATGGAAGACTCCCTCCGCGCCGATGCACAAGCAACGGTTGATGCGATGCGTTCAATGGATGTTGAACGCATCATGATGATCACGGGAGACGCGGAGGTAACGGCAACCGATGTAGCCCGCAGAGTCGGAATCGATGAAATCCACCACTCTTTGTTACCGGCGCAGAAAGTTGAAACGATTCGACACACTACGCATCCGGTGGCCGCCATTGGGGACGGTGTCAATGATGCCCCGGTGTTAGCGACCGCAGATGTGGGGATCGCGATGGGAGCTCGGGGTTCCTCGGCCGCCTCCGAATCAGCCGATGTTGTTATCATGCTTGACGACATTTTCCGGGCTTCACGAGCCATCGCGGTCGGTAAGCGAACGATGTCCGTCGCGATGCAAGCGATCGGGATCGGAGTTGGTTTGTCGATCGTTCTCATGTTCGTCGGTGCTACGGGAATCATGCCCGCGGTGGTCGGCGCTTTCATGCAGGAAATCATTGATCTTGCCTGCATTCTCTGGGCATTGCTCGCTGCTCGTCCGGGAACGCACGAGGTTCCGCTCAGGGGCGTAGCGGAGCGATCCCAAGCCCCTCATCCTGAATCGAATGTCGTCGAATATACGCCGGCTTAGACGACGGTTTCGGTTTTTGCGTCGAGGGCCAACTTCGCGTAAAGTGCTTGGTGCACGAAAGTCACGCGAGTGACACGTGCATGACGCTTTTGCGGATGTGGCTCAGTTGGTAGAGCATCACCTTGCCAAGGTGAGGGTCGCGGGTTCGAGTCCCGTCATCCGCTCGGTCGACCACTCCAGGTGGTTTACCGTGGTGGGTTGGCCGAGAGGATAGGCAGCGGCCTGCAAAGCCGTAAACACCGGTTCGAATCCGGTACCCACCTCGGGCGATTGGCGCAGGGGTAGCGCGCTTCCTTCACACGGAAGAGGTCACTGGTTCGATCCCAGTATCGCCCACCGCACGTGAATTCTTTTCCATGTATCGAACGAGAGTGCGGCGCTGTGCATTTTCGAGGCACGGGAATTGCCGGGTAAGATAGCCGTATATCTGTACCCCATATTCAAGGAGAACCCGGTGGCTGAAATCCATGCGCTAATTGACGGTGTCGATACGACAATCGAACCGGGTACAACGGGTACAGAACTCTATGCGGATCAGCGTTCGATCATCGCCATGCGTGTCAATGGAGAAGAAAAAGACCTCGTTTCGTCTATCCCCGAAGGGGCTACTGTTGAAGGGATCGACATTTCTTCCGAGGCCGGACTCGCCATTCTCCGACATTCGTGTACACACGTCATGGCGCAGGCCGTGCAACAGCTCAATCCGCAAGTGAATCTCGGCATTGGTCCACCCATCACCGACGGGTTCTACTACGACTTCGGAAACGTCGATCCCTTTACTCCAGAGGATCTGAAAAAGATCGAGAAACTGATGAAGCGGATCGTGAAGGAAGGACAGACTTTCCGTCGTCGCGTCGTGACGGAGGATGAGGCGCGCGACGAACTGAAAGATCAGCCGCATAAGCTCCACCTCATTGGCAGCAAAGGGAACAGCGATGAAATTGCTGAGGGCGCATCGGTCGAAGTCGGCGCCGGCGAGCTGACGATGTATGACAACGTGCGTCGCAACGGCGAGGTCGTGTGGACTGACCTGTGTCGCGGTCCGCACATTCCCTCGACGAAACTCATCGGCAATGGTTTTGCGCTGATGAAAACGTCGGCTGCGTACTGGCTCGGTGACCAGAAGAACGATCAGCTTCAGCGCATTTATGGGACGGCGTGGCCGTCGAAGGATGAACTCCACGAGTACGTGACACGTCTGAAAGAGGCGGAGCGGCGCGATCATCGTAAACTCGGCAACGAGCTCGACCTATTCTCATTCCCGGATGAAGTTGGCTCAGGACTTGCGTGTTTCCATCCCAAGGGCGGAATTATCCGCATGGAAATGGAGGAATACTCGCGCAAACGCCACCTCGAGTCGGGCTACCAATTCGTGTATACGCCGCACATTACCAAGGGGCACCTGTTCGAAACGTCGGGACACCTATCGTGGTATAAGGACGGAATGTTCCCCGCCCTCCATATTGACGAGGAAATCAATGAGGAAACCGGGCAGGTGACTAAAGCTGGGCAAGACTATTACCTCAAACCGATGAACTGCCCGATGCACAATCTCATCTACAAGTCTCGCGGACGCTCTTACCGTGAGTTACCCCTGCGACTATTTGAGTTTGGGACGGTTTACCGTTACGAAAAGTCCGGTGTTGTTCATGGTTTGGCGCGTGGCCGCGGCTTTACCCAGGACGATGCTCACATCTACTGCACTCGCGAGCAGATGAAAGACGAGCTAACCAAGCTCCTAACCTTTGTCCTTGACCTGCTCAAAGACTACGGCCTCGACGACTTCTACCTTGAACTGTCATCGAAGAATCCCGAAAAGTACGTCGGTGACGATCAGGTGTGGGAGGAGGCAACTCGCACACTTGAAGAAGTGGCCATCGAATCGGGTCTCGACCTCGTGCCTGATCCGGGCGGCGCCGCTTTTTACGGGCCAAAGATCTCCGTACAGGCGAAAGATGCGATCGGTCGCACGTGGCAGATGTCGACAATCCAACTCGACTTCAACCTCCCCGAGCGTTTTGAACTCGAATACACCGCGGCGGACGGATCTCGTCAACGCCCCGTCATGATCCACCGCGCACTCTTCGGTTCGATCGAACGTTTCTTCGCGGTGCTGACGGAGCATTACGCCGGTGCGTTCCCGGCGTGGCTCGCTCCCGTGCAGGTGCGTTGCATTCCGGTAGCGGATGTATTTGGAGACTACGTGGAAGACATCGCAACGCGGTTGCGTGCGCGCGGCGTTCGCGTGGAGGTCGATCACAGTGACGATCGTTTCGGAAAGAAGATCCGTAACGCTTCGAAAGAGAAGATTCCCTTCACACTCATCGCCGGTGGAGATGACGTCGATGCCCACGCCGTGTCTTTCCGCATGCGCGACGGCTCACAGGACAACCAGGTTCCCATTGACGACGCCATCGAACGCATCGTTACGGCAATTGAGACGCGAGTGAATAGCTGATGAGCGACCGCATTGAGGATGAGCGGGAGTTTGGGAGTGTCCCAGACTCATTTCAGAGGCTGTGGACACCGCATCGCATGGTCTATATCGATGGACATGCGAAGCCTCAAACGACAGAATCTGACGATTGCCCGTTCTGCATCGCTCCCGAACGAAGCGACGACGAAGGGCTCATCGTCCATCGCGCCGTCACGTCGTTCGTCTTGATGAATCTCTTTCCCTACAACTCGGGACATCTACTCATCTGCCCCTACCGGCACGTGTCGGATTACACGGATCTGACCGAAGACGAACGCAACGAGATTGCCTCGCTGACGTCCATCGCTATGCGAGTAACCCGTGAGGTGGCACACCCGCATGGTTTCAATCTGGGGATGAACCAGGGCGATGTCGCGGGGGCAGGTATCGCTGCCCACCTTCACCAGCATGTCGTTCCACGATGGAAAGGCGATGCTAACTTCTTGCCGATCATTGGTCAGACTAAGGCCGTGCCACAACTTCTGTCGGATGCACGCGACCGCCTAGCGGCTGCCTGGCCGAGCGAAGGATAGGGCATGCTGGGGGAGCACGGACGCGGTATCACACACGCTGTTTTCACGGCGCCAGCCCAGGGGCTCGCTCGCATCGGTGTGAGACCAAATCACGTCACTATTGCCGGAACGATCATCACCGTGGCATTGGCTGCGGGATTGCTCGCCACCGGACACTGGATCATTGCCCCTATCGCATTGGGGATCGTGCTGTTCGCAGACTCCCTTGATGGTACTCTTGCCCGACTTACTGGTGAATCGTCTGATTTCGGAGCCTTCCTCGATTCGACACTTGATCGAGTCGGCGACGGTGCTGTGTTCGCTTCGATTATGTTTGCTCTTGCCCAACTACCGCCGTCACCGATGCGAACGTGGCTGATGACGGTCGGTCTTATTTCCATAGTGGGAACCGCCACCGTGCCCTATGCGCGTGCGCGTGCAGAATCCTTGGGCGCCCAGGCAAAAGGCGGTATCGCCGAACGGACCGACCGTCTTGTCATTGCTTTGGTCGCGGTATTCTTCGTGGGAGTAGGACTTCCTCTGTGGCTTCTGGGGGTAGCACTGTCGTGGATTGCCTTCGCCACTTGCGTCACGGTTGTGCAGCGCGTCCGTAGTGCGCGAAGAGAACTTAGTCGGTGAGGTTGCATGAATACTGACAATCTCCTGTTGCCAGCCTTTCGGGCGTTGTCCCGTGTTCCTCGGCCCGTGTGTGAACACGTCGGTCACGCTGTTGGGCGCTTGAGTGCTCGCGTTCCCAACGATTCAGTTCGCCAACTGGCGAAAAATCATGCCCGTATCCTCGGTCAGGAACCCTCGACGCGTCACCTGCGTGAGGCGGTGGCCTCCTATTTCACGATGTTTGCCCAGACACCACATCTGAGTCAGATGACTGACCAAGAAGTTCATCGTGCCGTGACAAGCTCGGGAACACAACCGGTTAGGAAGGGCTTGGACGATGGACCGGTCGTGGTCGCCCTCACCCATTCGGGAAACTGGGATCTGGCCGGGGCGTGGGCTTCGCGTGCCCTCGCGCCGGTGGTTACAGTTGCCGAGAAACTCACTCCACCCGAGCTCTACGACTATTTTGTGTCGACGCGCGAGCACCTCGGAATGGAAATTCTCGGTGCCGAACGAGGAGTATTTCACTCTCTTGTCGATAGGGTGAGAGACCGTCACGTTATTGTGCCACTTCTCGCCGACCGGGATATTACGGGAAGCGGTATCGAAGTTGAGTTAGCGGGACATCGCGCTCTTGTTGCCGCGGGACCCGCAGCTTTGGCTCGCAGACTCAACTGCCCTCTGTTCGCTGGATATACGTCCTACCGACGAGACGGACGCAATCGATTAGCGCTCCACGTTACATTTGTTCCAGTGGACCAATCAGAAAGCGTGGAAGAAACCACGCAACGATGGGTGAGCGCCGTCGAACCGCTGATCCGAGAGCACCTTGTTGATTGGCACATGATGCAACCCCTGTTCGTCGAGGATCTCGACCCGGCACGCCTGGCGCGTGCTCGTGAACGCCATGCGCTAGAGCGGGCAAGAGATGGAGAGCTATGAAAATAGGTATCGTCTGCCCCTATTCATTCGATGTCCCCGGTGGCGTACAGTTCCACGTGAGAGATTTGGCCGAGGAACTCATTCGACGCGGTCATGATGTTGAGGTTCTCGCTCCGGCAGAAAAGAGCGTCAGTGAATTCGTTACTGCGGTGCCGGGTAGCTACTCCGTGCCATACAACGGGTCGGTAGCGAAACTGAGTTTGCATCCGTCAGCGTTACGGGCAACGAGAAAGTGGCTTGAGAACGGCCAGTTCGATGTTGTTCACATTCATGAGCCCCTCGCTCCTTCCATATCCCTCTACGCTTTAGCAATTGCGACTAGCCCAGTCGTTGCTACCTTCCACACCTCGATGGATTCATCTCGCGCACTGCGCATCGCTGCCCCCATGCTCGCGCCCTTCCTCGAGAAGATTCGCGGTCGGATCGCCGTATCGAATGAAGCGCGCCGAACTCTCATCGAACACCAGGGGGGTGACGCTGTCATCATCCCGAACGGCGTATACACGGAACGCTACGGGTCAGCGCAACCGATTAAGAACTGGGCTCAAACATCCGAGCGTCCCGTCATTAGTTTTCTAGGACGATTGGATGAGCCGCGCAAGGGGCTGGGGATACTGGTCGGTGCTATGCGGCACATACTCCGCGAGCATCCTCGTACGCGATTCCTCATTGCGGGACGAGGAGACGCTAAAGAATACGCCGATCAGCTGGGCGATTGTGGCGATGCTGTCGAGTTTCTCGGCGGTATTTCTGACGAAGAAAAAGAATCACTGTTTTGTGGATCGACGATCTATGTCGCTCCACAAACCGGGGGAGAGTCTTTCGGAATCGTCCTCGTTGAAGCAATGGCTGCAGGAGCCTGCGTCGTTGCATCCGATATCGAGGCATTTCGTCTCGTACTTGACAATGCGCAGGCGGGTTATCTGTTCCCCGCAGGAGATAGCGAAGCTCTCGCCGAAACAATTATTGATGCATTAAACAACCCCGATCAAACCGCGAGTCTCGCCCGATCGGGTCGACAACGTGCCGCACTCTTCGACTGGGCAGTGGTCAGCGAACAAATCCTCCGGGTGTACCAGACGGTTATCGATACGAGTTGCGAACCGATTCTCGACGATACTGAAACGCTGATCGACACAGCGCGTCGACTGGTCGAACGAATTCGACAAGAGGATAGTCGTGAGTGATATCTATTGGGTGCTGGCGGTGGGGATCATCACCGTTTGCCTTGTATTCTGGCTGATTCGCTATGCCCGCAGGGTTGACCGACTGCATCGACGAGTAATTCAGGCGCGGATCACGCTCGACAAGCGATTGCGAGACCGCCGTGTAGCCGTCGAGACTCTCATTACCCGTGCATCTGCCAATGATGATGAAGTCGACGCATTGAGAACGGCACTCGATACCGCTCGTCACGTGAGTGATGAACAGAGTGAATCGACACTGTCACGAACTCTCCGCCAGTATCGCACCCACCCCAGGTGCGTATTGAACGAAGATCAGCACATGGCTTCGCAGCTGCAGTCCACCGCCGATGAGTTGAGGGCTGCGCGCCGATTTTACAATCAGGAAGTTGAGCAAGTTCGTCGTATCCGATCTCGCATCGTCGTCCGTATTTTCCATCTTGCCGGACGCGCCGAATTGCCTCGCACTTTCGACATGGACGATCGGTATTAAGTGATGTTAGAAAGAGAAAATGAATGGCCGATCGGGCCTGATGGACTCCCTACCCGTTCGGCTGCCCGTGTCATATTACTGACCGAAAACAATATGGTGTTGCTAATTCGAGGGCATGATTTCAACGCTCCGAGCGCGTCCTGGTGGTTCACGGTGGGCGGTGGCCAAGAGCCGAATGAGACTGTGCAACAGACCGCCATCCGCGAGTGCTTTGAAGAAACTGGATACCGCCTGCAAGAGAAGGACCTTGAGGGGCCCGTGATCTACCGCAATTCGAAATTCTTTTTTGCTGACCGTACGCGCCGACAAATCGAACACTTCTTTATCGCGCGAGTTCCTGAGTTCTCACTATCAACGCAGCGGTGGACTAGGGACGAAAACCAGGTGCTCGATGAAATGCGGTGGTTTCCGATTGAGTCGCTCACTGCAGTGCTCGACGATCGGCCAATCTATCCGCAGCTTCTTCCCACACTCCTCAAGGAGTGGAGCATAAATGGCTGGGATGGACAGTGCGTTAAGATTGAAGAGTAAGAGGAGTATGAATAGTCTCCTCACAGGGCATATCACGATTCATCTGCGGAGGAACATTAATGGCAGGGCATTCGAAATGGGCAACAACCAAACACAAGAAAGCGGCTATTGACGCCAAACGAGGGAAGCTATTTGCCCGTCTCGTGAAGAACATTGAGGTGGCTGCACGCACCGGCGGCGGTGACCCCGATGGAAATCCCACCCTGTATGACGCTATTCAGAAGGCGAAGAAGAACTCGGTTCCCTCAGATAATATCGAGCGTGCAGTCAAACGGGGTTCCGGGGCTGAGGCCGGTGGAGCCGACTGGGAAACTATTATGTATGAGGGGTACGGCCCCAACGGTGTTGCCTTCCTCGTTGAGTGCTTGACCGATAATCGCAATCGGGCTGCATCTGACGTGCGAGTTGCGTTTACCCGCAACGGTGGTTCTCTCGCCGATCCGGGCTCCGTGTCCTATCTGTTTTCTCGAAAAGGCCTCGTCGAAATCGCCAAATCAGATGACATAGATGAGGACACCATTCTCATGGCGGTTCTCGATGCTGGAGCAGAAGAGGTCAATGATGAGGGCGACACCTACGAAGTGGTGTGTGAAGCTGGCGATCTCATCGAGGTACGTCAGGGCTTGATCGATGCGTCGATTGAATACAACTCTGCCGAAGTTGGATTTGTCCCCTCGACAAAAGTGGAGCTGGATGAAACTGGCGTGCGAAAAGTTCTCACGATGATTGAGGCTCTCGATGACTCCGATGACGTCCAGAATATCTACACGAACTTCACCGCGGATGATTCGGTGATGGCGCAGTTCGAAAGCGAATAGCCGGGTGCGGGTACTCGGGATTGATCCGGGGATTACTCGGTGTGGTATCGGCATCATTGATGCTGATGCCACACGAGTAACGACTCTTGTGCACTATGAGGTCGCGCGGAGCGAGCAAACGATCGCGACGCATTTTCGCTTAAAAACCATCGCAGATGCGATTGACCATGCGATTGTCACCTACACTCCCGAAGTCGTCGCCATCGAACGCGTTTTTGCGCAGGACAATCTACAATCTGTCACGACAACGATGCAGGCAATGGGTGCGGCTATGCTCTGCGTCGGGAGAGCGGGATTGCCTCTGGCTGTGCATACTCCCTCCGAAGTGAAAGCGGCTATTACCGGCTCGGGAACTGCTGGCAAAGCCCAGGTGCAAAACATGGTGGCGAGAATCTTGCGACTCCCCAAACCACCGAGACCAGCCGATGCTGCCGATGCCCTAGCCATCGCTATCTGTCACGCGTGGCGTGGCACTGGATTACAGGGTGCGACGGCCGACGGCAACGTCAACGTGTCCTTATCCGGAGGGGTTTCGGCACGCACCAAACTCACTCCAGCGCAACAGCAGTGGGCGCAAGCGCTTGCCTCGACGCGCAGAAGAGGTGCGGTTGATCCACGTGTCCAACGGAGACGATAGGCTAAAGGCCGCATACCGTAGAAGGGATAGTTGACGTGATTTCTTTTCTCACCGGTCAGGTGCGCGCACTCAAAGCCGATCGCATCATTGTGTCGAACGGAGGATTCGGCTTCGATGTCTGGGTCACCGAACGCACTTTGACGAATATTCGCCATGGCGAAACCGTCGACATGCATACCAGTCTTGTTGTCCGTGAGGATTCACTGACTTTGTACGGGTTTCCTTCGGAAGACGAACGCGATACGTTCGAGCTCCTCCAAACCGTATCGGGAGTTGGGCCCCGTCTGGCGCTGGCTATCCTTGACGTGCATACTCCCGACGAACTACGACTCGCGCTATCCCACAAAGATGAGAAGCAACTACAACGAGTTCCCGGAGTAGGGAAGAAGTCTGCGCAACGCTTAATTCTTGAAATCGGAGATAAGCTCGGACCTGCGACCGCAGTGGCGTCACCGACTCCAGTACAGTCCGAAGTGACGCACGAAGTGGTGTCGGCTCTCGTCAATCTCGGTTGGCAACGCTCTGTAGCTACCCGGGCAGTCGAGGAGTTAGCCGACATGGAACTCTCGACATCCGAAATGTTGCGGGCGGCACTGGTGAACTTGGGAGGCCAACGTGGATGAAGAACGGATCGTCACTCCGGTAGCGGACGATGTTGAACGAGCCGCCGAAGCCGCCTTACGCCCCAAACGGCTCGGAGACTTCATTGGACAATCGACCGTTCGTGCGCAGCTTCAACTGGTACTGTCTGCCGCGCAAGGCAGAGGAGTGACCCCCGACCATATTCTGCTGGCCGGACCACCGGGCTTGGGTAAAACTACGCTGGCAATGATCGTGGCTGCCGAGATGGGGGCATCGCTACGACTCACCTCGGGACCGGCAATCCAGCATGCCGGTGATTTAGCGGCGATTTTGTCCTCTTTACAAGAAGGCGACGTACTCTTCATTGACGAGATTCATCGTCTCGCACGAACCGCTGAAGAAATGCTCTACTTGGCAATGGAAGACTTCCGGGTGGACATAATCGTCGGCAAAGGCCCCGGAGCAACCTCAATCCCCCTCACCCTGCCGCCTTTTACCGTAGTTGGTGCAACAACGCGCTCGGGACTACTGCCCGCACCGCTACGCGACAGGTTCGGATTCACAGCGCATTTGGAATACTACGAACCAGACGAGCTCGAACAGGTGGTATCGAGGTCGGCGCGACTGCTCGATGTCGCCATCGACTCCGATGCTGGACAAGAGATCGCTCGACGCTCACGCGGCACTCCGCGTATCGCTAATCGGTTGCTCCGCCGTGTCGTCGATTATGCGCAGGTACACCGAGATGGCGCTATCGATTTAGATGCAGCGCAGTCCGCCCTCACTCTGTTCGAAGTGGATCCCGAAGGACTCGACCGATTGGATCGGGCCGTCCTCGATGCGCTTTGCCGACGTTTCGGGGGAGGACCGGTGGGACTCACAACCCTTGCAGTGACAGTCGGAGAAGAAGCCGAGACAGTCGAGACTGTGGCCGAACCGTATCTCGTTCGTGAAGGTTTTATGGTGCGCACGCCGCGAGGGCGTGCGGCAACGCCGCAGGCGTGGATACATCTCGGTTTGAGACCACCGCACGATGAAGGACTCTTTTCATGATTTCGGTTCGAAACGTGCAAATGACCGCAATTCCTCTTACAATCACCGGGGAACGTATATATCACATGAGGAGCACAGTACCGTGGAGTTTTTAATCATCCTCGCCGTTGGATTCGGTTTGATGATGTGGTTTTCATCGAGAGGCCGAGCCAAGCAGGAGCAGATGCTCGAACAGACCATTAACGCGCTCGAACCTGGCACCTGGGTGCGCACTACCACCGGTTTCTACGGAATTTTCAGTGATATCGATGGTGAGGTCGTCATTCTAGAGACTCCGAGCGGAGAAGAAACGTACTGGGCTAAACGCTCCATTTTTCAAATCGGCGATCCCCCCTTTGCGTCCACGGATGATGACGACAACGAATTAGTGCCGCAGATGCCAGCGGAGTCAGATGACACAGACCGTGAATCACCTGTTGAAATTTATGACGCCGACTCCCGAGACGACGACGATAAACCCGAAGCACGCTCGTAGACTAATTTCGGACCAGCGCAGTCCTCAGCTGCTCAGGCCCACACCGTAATCTAAGGAAACAACGTGGCCAAGAAAAAGAAGAACCCGGCGAGAATACTCGTCACCCTGGCGGTTCTTACCGTAATCGCTTTCGGCACCCTGGTGGGAGGAGCAGTAGCGGGCAAAACGTCGCTCGTACCTGAGCTTGCTCTCGATTTGCAAGGTGGCACCCAACTCATTTTGACTCCGACTGCACGCGAAGGTGAGCCGGCAGTCGAGATTTCGGACACTGATTTGCAACAGGCAATCCAGATTATTCGTCAGCGTGTCGATGCTTCCGGTGTCGCTGAATCTGAGATTACAAGCCAGGGCGGGCGGAATATCATCGTCTCACTTCCGGGAAATCCATCGGAAGAGACGTTGAACCTGGTTCGCTCGTCGGCGGTTATGCGGATGCGTCCGCTCCTGGTCGCTGCGAATCCAGAAGCCATCGACCCAGCGGTTCTTTCGGCTAATAAACCGGCTGAATCCGAGTCTGAATCCACTGAATCTACGGAACCAAGTGAGCCAGCAGAGTCTTCCGAGCCAATGCCGACAACGAGCGAAGAATTGGCTGACCAACTCGCGGATATGAACCGAGACGGAGTCATCTCCGACGAGCGAACACAAGAACCGACCGATCATTCAGATCTTGCCTGGGTAACGGAAAAGCTGTATCGCGACTTCCTCCTCCTCGATTGCTCAGATCCGGAGAATCAGGGCAAAGGATCGGCTGACAATCCTGAAGAGCCGTTGATTGCCTGCGCTATCAACGGAAAAGAAAAGTACATTCTTGGTCCTACCGACGTTGAGGGCACTGAACTCGAAAGTGCCACCGCCGGTATGGAACGGAACTCACAGGGGCAAACCACGGGCAAGTGGGTTGTCTATCTGAAGTTCAATGAGGAAGGCGCCAAACAGTTCTTTGAGACCTCTCAGCGGCTCGACGGGCTACGGTCGGCAGACCCAACGAGAAATCGTTTCGCTGCTGTGCTCGACGGGAATGTGGTGACGGCTCCAAGCATGGATGCGGTAATCGCCGACGGCTCGGCAGTCATTTCCGGATCATTTACCCCTGAATCGGCGCGCACTCTCGCCAACCAGTTGCAGTTTGGTTCGCTTCCTCTTAACTTCACCGTTGAATCAGAACGGCGTATTTCGGCGACCCTTGGTGCAGATCACCTCGAGATCGGTTTGTGGACCGGTATCGTGGGGCTGGCCCTCGTCGTGCTTTACCTCATCTGGCAATACCATGGACTGTCGGTTGTAGCGGCGGGTTCCCTCGTTGTCGCCGGTATCATCGTGTACATCGCGATTGCGCTGTTGTCGTGGCTCATGGGATACCGACTGTCGCTCGCCGGTGTAGCGGGGTTAATTATTGCGGTCGGTATTACCGCTGACTCTTTTATCGTCTATTTCGAACGTATTCGAGATGAGGTTCGCGAAGGCCGATCCTTGATTGGCGCAGTCAACCAAGGGTGGGAACGGGCTCGGCGAACCATTATCGTGTCCGACATGGTCAATCTGCTCGCTGCTATCGTGTTGTACTTCCTCGCTGTCGGTGGTGTTCAAGGCTTTGCATTCACCCTTGGTTTAACGACGGTTGTCGACCTGGCCGTGATCCTCATGTTCACCCATCCGATGATGGAACTGCTTATCCGAACCGAATTCTTTGGACAGGGACATCGATTCTCCGGCCTCGATCCAGAACATCTCGGGGCGTCTTCTCGGGCGGTTTACGCGGGGCGCGGTAAGGTCCGGACACCTCGAGAACGTAAAGCCGGAGAAACAGGGATTCCCGATATGGGGCGGATGTCGATTGCCGAACAACGACGGCAGCGGGAGCGTGAACAAGCTCAAACGGCGGCGGATACAGCGCGGACCGATGAATCAACAGCAATAGAAGTCGAAGAACCAACCAATAGCGCGACCGGGGAGGACGAAACCAAATGATGAGTTTTGCATCGTGGGGTAACGCCCTCTACAGCGGAGAAAAATCCTATCCGATCGTCGATAAACGTAAAACCTGGCTCATTGCCGGCTTTACTCTCATTATTCTGTCAATCATTCTCGTGGGAGCGCGCGGTCTCAATCCGTCGATTGAGTTCTCTGGCGGTTCCCAATTCCTCATTACCGGAACCTCCGATACGTCGCAGTCACGGGCCTATGACGTTCTCAACAATCACGGTATTCGCGAAGGTATTCGTGTCGCCGAACTTGGACAAAGCGGGGTCCGGGTCCAGACCGCGCAGGTCAGTCCGGAAGAAATCGCTCAGATCAGGGACGAACTGGCCGGTGCCTACGGTGTTGATAGTGGCAATATCGAGGCGACGAACATTGGCCCTTCGTGGGGTGGGGAAGTGACGAAAAAAGCAGCGCAATCGCTTGTCATTTTCCTGGTTCTCGTTGGTGCCATGATGGCGGTCTACTTCCTGTCCTGGTCAATGTCATTTGCTGCCCTTTTCGCGCTCGGACACGATATATTCCTCACCGCCGGATTCTTCGCTCTGACGCAGGTTGAGGTATCCCCGGCAACAGTGATCGGATTCTTAACGATTCTCGCCTACTCGCTCTATGACACGGTGGTCGTATTCGATCGCGTCCGAGAACTGACCTCCTCGATTACCGCCCAGTCCAGATACACCTTCGGCGAGATGGTTAACCTTGCCATTAACCAAACGCTTGTTCGTTCGATTAACACGTCGATCGTTGCACTCCTACCAGTCGGTGCCATTCTCTTCCTCGGCTCATTCCTGTTGGGAGCCGGAACCCTCACCGACATCTCGCTCGCACTATTTGTCGGCATGGTGGCCGGAACGCTGTCATCTGTGTTCATCGCTCCGGCAATGCTCGTCACAGTTGAAGAACGACGCAAGAAAATCAAGCAGCATACCGAACGGGTACTCAAGCTCCGCAAACCACTATCGAAAGACGGTGAAGAACCGGTTTCGATTCGAGTATCCAACCCGACTCGGGGGCGACATCTTGGACAGCAGGCCCAGCCAAAGAGAAAACAGAGGAACAAAAAACGATGAGCACTGAACTTGGCGATCGCGTTGGTGACCTGATCCGCGATAATCTGAGAGAAATACCGGACTTTCCCGAACCCGGCGTACTGTTCCGAGACATCACCCCGCTCCTCGCTAACGGGACCGCTTTCAGCGAGCTCATTGAGTCGCTTGCACAGCATTATCGAGGGCGCGTTGACGCGATTGCTGGACTTGAATCGCGTGGATTTATCCTCGCAGCACCGCTGGCAACCGCTCTCGGCATTGGGATGATTACGGTACGCAAAGCTGGGAAGCTCCCGGGGCCGGTCATTGGAGTCGACTATGAGCTCGAATACGGACAGGCCCGTATGGAACTTCGGCCCGACTCGGTCGAGAAAGGTTCCCGCGTGCTCATTATCGACGACGTGCTGGCCACGGGAGGTACGGCTGCGGCAGCCGTTAAACTCATTGAACAATGCGAGGCCGAGGTCGTCGCCGTGGCGGTCCTATTGGAGTTGGAAGCTCTGCAGGGACGTACGAAGCTTCCGGGACTCGTTGTTGAATCCGCACTCGTGTTTTAGGTGATTTTCGGTTTGGTGAATGACCGGGCGCGGGGCTGACCGTTCTGTGGACGCATTGTTTGCTTGACCGAAGATTTCTGTCCCGTGGGATACCATGGAACAATGACGTCCAGCAGTAAAGAAGCACCCGGTTCGCGTCCGGTGAGTGGCTCTCTCGTACGCTCCGGGCTGGTCTGGTTCGGCTCCCGGAAACGATCGACTGCGCCCGAGATTGAGCCCCTGATTCGGGCAGTTCGGGCAAACCACCCGAAGGCTGAAATCGATGTTATTGAACGTGCGTACGAGACCGCGAAGCGCTGCCACGAGGGACAATTTCGCAAGTCTGGTGAGCCGTATATCACCCATCCGGTTGCGGTCGCGACGATACTCGCAGAAATCGGGATGACGCCACCGACTTTAGTGGCAGCCCTGTTGCACGACACGGTCGAAGACACCGACTATACGCTTGAACAACTGACAGCCGATTTTGGTCCGCAAATCGCACTTTTGGTCGATGGCGTGACGAAACTCGACAAGGTCAAATACGGCTCGTCAGCGCAGTCTGAAACGCTTCGGAAGATGATAGTCGCGATGTCGAAAGACATTCGGACATTACTGATCAAACTGGGAGATCGGCTCCACAATGCGCGCACCTGGCAGTACGTCGAGCGCGGATCCGCTAAGAAAAAAGCTCGTGAGACACTCGAGATTTATGCGCCACTAGCGCATCGACTCGGAATGAACACGATTAAATGGGAACTCGAAGAACGATCGTTCATCACCCTATATCCGGAGATTTTTGATGAGATCGACCGCCTCGTCTCTGAGCGAGCTCCCGCACGCGAAGAATACCTTCGCCAAGTCGTCCTCCTCATCGAAGAGGATTTGCGGACAAATGGTGTGCGCGGCACCGTGTCGGGCCGCCCCAAGAACCACTATTCGATCTATCAGAAAATGATCGTCAGGGGTAAGGCATTCGACGATATCTACGACCTTGTTGGAGTGCGAGTACTCGTCGATTCGGTGCGTGACTGCTATGCCGTGATCGGCGCTATTCATGCGAGATGGAATCCGATTCCAGGTCGCTTCAAAGACTACATCGCGACTCCAAAATTCAATCTTTACCAGTCTTTGCACACAACCGTTATGGGTCCTGACGGCCGTCCGGTTGAGATTCAAGTTCGTACTTTCGAGATGCATGAACGAGCTGAATACGGCGTGGCGGCTCACTGGAAATACAAGCAGAATCCCAATGCCACAACCGGTGACGGCGACCGGATGAACGCGCAAGAACAGATGAACTGGTTGCGCGGTCTCATTCAGATGGAACGTGAAACGGGCGATCCGGAAGAGTTCCTCGATTCACTCCGCTATGAAATCGCAGGCGACGAAGTTTATGTCTTTACCCCCAAGGGGGAAGTACAGGTGCTTCCGGCAGGCGCGACCCCAGTTGATTTCGCCTACGCAGTGCATACTGAAGTCGGTCACCGTACCATCGGAGCACGAGTCAACGGAAAACTCGTTAGTCTCGAATCGAAACTGGAAAGCGGCGATATCGTCGAGGTGTTTACCTCGAAATCAGACAAAGCCGGTCCCAGCCGAGATTGGCTTAAATTTGTCGCGTCCTCCCGGGCACGCTCGAAGATTAAGTCGTGGTTCTCGAAAGAGCGTCGCGAAGAAGCTGCTGAAATTGGCAAGGAACATATTGCGCAAGCGATGCGGAAACAGGATGCACCGCTGCAGCGTTTGATGAGCCACGAATCGCTCCTGTCGATCGCCTCATCTATGGGGTATCAGGATATTTCCGGCTTGTATGCTGCGGTCGGTGAGAATCAGATTTCTGCTCAAAACGTCGTACAGAAGTTGATCGAGGCCCTCGGGGGAGACTCGGGGACTGAGGAAACGCTGTCGGAAGGCATCACTCCGGGGTCGGTGTCTCGCACTCGTTCAACCACTGGTGGGGGCGTTGTTGTCGAAGGCATGAATGCCAATGATGTGTGGGTCAAGATCGCAAAGTGTTGCACTCCGGTGCCGGAAGATCCCATCGTCGGATTTATCACGCGCGGACAGGGAGTGAGTGTTCATGCTCCCGATTGCTCGAACGCGCAAGCTCTCAAACGATCTCATCCAGAGCGCTTCGTTAATGTCACGTGGGACAGTTCAACCCAGGCGAACTTCCTCGTACAGATTGAAATTAAAGCACTTGACCGAGCCGGGCTACTCGGCGATTTGACCGCCGTTCTTTCCGACTACCGAATCAATATTCTCTCGGGAAATATGGCTACGTCGCGCGACCGGGTCGCTTCGGTACGATTCACCATTGAAATGGCAGAAGCTTCCCACCTCAATGCAACTCTTGCGGCACTTCGCCGAATCGACGGGGTATTTGAAGCGAACCGAGTCCGCGGTAATCGTGCGAGTTTGGACAAAAAGCAGAAATAGCGGGAGTTTCGTCGACAGCGCGATCATCGAGCAGACCTTTGTTTACGAGTGCACCGATAGTGTAGGCGGGAGTCGTCACCGGAAGCTCGAGGGTGGGATCAAGATGGTGTGGCGCTCGACAGTCGAGATACCGGATCGTGGTATCCGTAGCGCGGACGCGTTTGACGGAACTGAGACACAGCGGGAAAGGCCGTCCGACTCGCCAGTGCACCCAGGCCGCACTTAAGTGGCTGATGATCCACCCGCTCGCGAGAAACGGCTGGAAAATACGCACTCGTAGAGCGGGTGTCGTTAAGCAGTCGTTGGCGACAATACATGGGCCGAGCTGAACAGCTTTCCCTTCCAACACGAGGCCACCGTACATGGCTCGCGATGCATCGTTAAGAGTTTCGATCACACCGGGTGTGAGATGGGCGAACCGAGGTCGTGCATAATCATTCATAATCCAATCATGCGCACCGACGCTACGGAAGAACACTGAGGTTCTGTCCCTTGTGGAAAACTCATCCTGTGGACGCAGTTATCCTCACGTGTCCGGTTAGGAAAAGGCGTTACTCAACCGAACCAGAGATCTGCCGATACCAGGCTCGCTTCGTTTCAAGCGCGTCGGTCACTGCCTTAATCTGAGCCTCATCGCCAGCTTCCTGTGCCTGAGCTAGATCAACTTCAAGTTGCGCGATGGAATCTTCCAGCTGACCGAGCATTCCTTCAGCGCGAGCCTTCGTCTCCGGATCAGACTTACGCCACTGCTCTTCTTCAGCATCTCGAACGGCCTTTTCGACCGCCCTCATGCGTCCTTCAACTCGGGATATATCAGAGCGTGGAACTCGTCCGGCAGCATCCCACTGGTCTTGAATTTCGCGTAAACGTTTGATCGTTGTATCGAGATCAGTGATGGGGAGTAGCGATTCTGCTCGCTCAAGTAACTCTTCCTTGACTTTGAGATTTTGACGGTACTCGGAATCAATCATTTCGCTGTTTTCGCGCCGAGCATCAAAAAACACTTGTTGGGCTGCCCTAAATCGGGCCCACAGCGCATCATCTTCTTTCCGAGAGGCTCGGCCCGCCTGCTTCCAGCGATCCATCAAATCACGGTAGGCCGCTGAGGTCCGTCCCCAATCGGTGGAGTTCTGCATGGCTTCAGCCTCGGCAATAAGCTGCTCTTTCGCTCGTTTAGCTTCCGCTTGTCGTGCATCGAGAGCGGAAAAGAACTGGCGCCGATGACGATCAAACTTCGTTCGTGCCGAGCTAAACCGCCTCCACAGTGCATCTTCATCAGCCCGATCGAGTCGCGGTCCTCTGCGCTGCAACTGCTTCCAATCTTCGAGTAGATCGCGGAGCTTTTGTCCCGACTGCTTCCATTGAGTGCGTTCGGGGTCCTGATCAGCCAATGCTTCGGCTTCTTCAACTATCGCAGTACGATCCTGCAAAGCGGCTTCTTTGGCGGCCTGTCGCTCAGCTTTAGCTTCTTCCTTGCGTTGGGCAGCTCGTTCATGTAACTCGGCCACGCGATGACGAAGACCGTCGAGATCGCCGACCGCCGCGGGGGCTTTAACTGCCTCATCGATCGTTTTGAGTGTTTGTTCAATATCGTGTGCCGATAGCGCAGGCAATCGGGTCTCAAAGAGGTTGACGGTTGCTTCAAGATCAAGGAACCGGCGGGTGTAGAGAGCGAGAGGGTTCTCCGGAACTCCATCCGGATACGAGCCGACTTGACGCTCACCGTCGGCTTCTTTTACCCACACATTTCCGTCTTCATCGACTCGACCAAAGTCTTCGGGATTATCCGTGGAAGCCGCCCTAACGACGACCGCCGGGGTGATGACTTCTTCATCAGCCTGAGCAGTCGGCTGTGTGGAATCGGTTAATTCGATGTCATCTGTTTGATCACTCACGGTATTCCTAACGGGACGGGGTTGGCATCTGCCTGACCGTACGACTAAAGAGCAGGTGAATCGACCGAGTACGGTAGTCACCACTGCTATCTTACGTACTTTACGTGTGATTGCGCACATTTACGCCGTTCTCATGGTCACACTCAGGAACCAATCTGCATCGAGGACGGACACAAACGCACAAACTGAGCTCTTTCGCTTGGTATTCCATCGCACGTTCCGCGGTATGGTACACCTATGAGGATTGAGAAGATCACGTCACCATTTCTGGAAGAAAACGCCTATGTCATCTCTGCTGAAGGATCGTCCGAGGCACTCATTATCGACCCGGGTGTGAGCACACACGACAGGATTGCGCAGTACCTCGACAGCGAGAGCTTGCACGCAACCACGGTTTTACTGACCCACGGACACGCCGATCATATATGGGACTCGGCCGCATTCTCCCTTCCGGTTCGCATCGCAAAGCCTGATCTCTATCGACTGGAGAACCCCTTGGCTCAACTACCGTTCCCCTTGGCCGGTAATGCCCTGTGGAATAAACCCGAGGATATCCAGTTCCATTCGTCGTCAACCGAATACTACGCAGACGGACTTCCGATCCTCATGATCCCCGCACCCGGTCATACCGAAGGCTCAGTTGTGCTTTTAACCGAAATACCGGCGGGGGATCGGCTCATCGCCAACTTCGCGATTGCGGGCAACACCGGAGAAACGCTAACCGAAAGTCGTCCGTTGGCGCTGACTGGTGATGTCATTTTTGCCGGATCGGTCGGACGCACGGATCTGCCTGGCGGTGACGAAGTTCAGATGCGACACACATTGCGCACGCTCAGCAACGCCCTCGATCCGCGCACGTGGATGCTTCCTGGACACGGGCCGGCAACAGTATGGAACAACGAAATAGAGAATAATCCCTACATCATCCGTGCCCAACGGGTCGGATAGGCTTGGGGTCAGAAACGAATCACGGAAGAATTTGAGAATATACTCCTATGGCTAAAAGAACATCGCTTTCCGGTTTTCCCGAATGGTTGCCGAGCGGACGGATCGTTGAACAACATATTCTCGACGAACTACGCACAACCTTTGAACTGCACGGATTTGGATCCTTGGAAACCCGCTCGGTCGAACCAATGCATGAGCTCTTACGAAAAGGAGAAACTTCGAAAGAGGTGTATGTTTTATCGCGCCTCCAAGATCGCAACAATCCGCACCGTTCACAAAAAGATGACGAACTCGGTCTGCATTTTGACCTCACCGTGCCCTTTGCTCGGTACGTTCTTGAAAACGCCGGGCGGTTAGTATTTCCGTTCCGTCGTTATCAAATACAAAAAGTATGGCGTGGCGAGAGGCCGCAAGACGGACGTTTTCGAGAGTTCACCCAGGCTGATATCGACATTGTTGCCCAGGGAGAACTCGCTTTTCACCACGAAATCGAACTACCCCTCGTCATGCTTGACGCCCTGGGACGGCTCCCCATTCCGCGCGCGACCATCCTCGTCAATAACCGCAAAATTGTCCAGGGGTATTGTCAGGGCATTGGTGTGGAGAATATTGATGATGCACTTCGAGCAATCGATAAGCTCGACAAAATTGGTGACGACGGAGTGCGTGCGGAAATGGCGAAACACGGGATCGCTGACCACCAGGCGAACCAGTTGCTCGCTCTCGCTGCTATCCGTGGGACGACCGAGGTCATCGAGCAGGTACGCCAACTGGGAGTAAGTACCCCGTTGATGGACGAGGGCCTCAGTGAACTCGATGCGTTACTGATGGAAACTGAGCAACGAGTTCCGGGGGGAGTGGTGGCCGATTTGAAAATTACTCGCGGCCTCGATTACTACACGGGCACGGTGTATGAAACTATTCTCGAAGGGCATGAGAATCTTGGTTCCATTTGCTCCGGAGGACGATACGATTCACTCGCTTCGGACGGAAAACGGACATTCCCGGGAGTGGGACTGTCGATCGGAGTTTCCCGTCTCGTTTCGCGGATATTGGCAGACAACTTGGTCGAAGCCTCGCGCAGTGTCCCAACCTGCGTTTTGGTCGCGGTGAACTCAGAAGATACGCGGGGCGAGTCCAATCGGATTGCCGATCAGTTGCGGGCACGAGGTATTCCGGTTGAGGTTTCTCCCTCGAGTGCGAAATTTGGAAAACAGATACGGTATGCAGACCGCCGAGGAATTCCGTTCGTATGGTTCATCGATGAGGACGGCAACAGCGCGATCAAGGACATTCGCTCTGGAGAGCAACAATCTGCAGACCCCAGTATGTGGGTGCCCTCTGATGAGGATCGATATCCGACAGTTCGAATAGTAGGTTAACCCCGTGGATGAATATGCCTCCTTGACGGCGCTGAAAGAAGAACTGAGTTGCGTTGACCTTCCACTCAACGTGACCGGTGTCGATGCCGCCCGGGAACTCACCGAGCGCACCGTCAGGCGGCTGACAGATCACGTACTCCCACGGTTGAGTAACCTCGATGCGCCGCTGCTCTGTGTAGTGGGAGGATCGACTGGCGCTGGCAAATCAACTATCGTTAACTCCCTTGTCAGACAAAAGCTGTCGGCATCGTCAGCGGTGCGGCCGACAACTCGCCGCCCTCTACTCATCCACCGCAGCGCAGATGCTGGGTGGTTTGAAGATACGCGGATTCTTCCGGGTTTGTCGCGCGTTAGAATTTCTCCCGATTCACCTCCGAGCGAGCCAACCAATGCTTCCACGCACGAGGTTGAACTGCGCATCAATGACGACATACCCCAGGGAGTTGCTATTCTCGACGCGCCCGACCTGGACTCTGTTGTGGCCGATAATCGACAACTCGCTCGGCAACTGCTCGACGCGGCTGATCTGTGGGTCTTTGTCACCACTGCCGCTCGATATGCGGATGCCGTCCCGTGGGCCATGCTTTCCGATGCCGCGAATCGAAATATTTCCGTGGCGGTGATTCTCAACCGGATTCCTCCCGGGGCAATTGAAGAGATTCGTCCCGACCTATCCCGGATGCTCGCAGAAGCAGATCTCGGGAGAGCTCCACTGATTGCCATCGAGGAAACCACTCTCGATGAGGACGGATTGCTAGCGCCGCAAGCATTGCAACCGCTGGAAAACTGGCTCGTCTCTCTTTCCGATACGGCGACAGCACGAGCAAAGACTGCCAAAAGAACACTCGTGGGCACGGTAGCGACCGTGCTTGATGCATGTGCAGACATCGTCGATGCCATTCAGACTCAACTCTATGTCGCGACGGATGCGTCCGCAGTTATCGACAGTGAAATCGAACGAGCGTTGCGCGAGGTCGCAGAACTAACCCAGAACGGCACACTGCTACGAGGCGAAGTTCTTAACCGCTGGCAGGAAGTCATCGGAACCGCGGAGCTGTCGCGGAGGATTGATGAAGGAGTGTCGTGGCTCAAGGCTCGGGTAACGGGTTTCCTCACGGGAAGACCCAATCGGGCGGCACCGGTCGAGACTGCCATTCACGAGGGACTAGCCGCACTTTTGGCAGAACAGTTGGCTTCTGCTGAAGAGAGAGTACGTGCGACGTGGCATCAGAATACGGCCGTACGTGAGATCGAGAAACAGGTTGTCCCACACCCTGCGGAGGTGTATCGCCGTCAGGCCGAAGAGATTACTCGCGACTGGCAGCATGACCTGCTTGAGATGGTTCGCACCGAAGGTGGGTCACGTAAAACGACAGCACGTATCCTTGCGATCGGTGTCAATCTACTCGGAGTCGCTCTCATGATTGTCATCTTCGCGTCGACAGGGGGGCTGACGGGAGCCGAGGTCGGAGTTGCGGGCGCGACATCGGTGGTGGCTCAACGACTGCTGGAATCAGTTTTCGGCGATCAGGCCGTGGCACGAATGACGAAACAGGCCCACGCCATGCTCCTTGATCGAATGCGTCACGCTCTGGAGGAAATTCTCTCGGATCTCGAAAGCGCTATTCCGGCAGTGCGCGATGGGCAAGCGCTTGTTGAAGCGATACGGGAAGCCCACTCGATCTGGAACTCTCGCGAGCGGGAGGAGGACGAGTGAGACTGTTTAATCGGCTGTCCAACGAACCCGTCGGAGAGCGGGTCGATCGGCTTCGGCATGTTCTTGAACTAGTTGAAGATGATCTGCCGCAAGCGCTTATCTCCAACGTACGCGATACGGTAAAGACTGCGGACGAGCGACTTTCGCTCAACCCGGAAGTTGCTGTGGTCGCTTTCATCGGTGCGACGGGATCGGGCAAATCCAGTCTCTTTAATGCTTTACTGGGTGCCGACATCGCCCAGGTGGGTCTGCGGAGGCCGACAACGAAGTCAGCTCTCGCAGCCTCCGCCCCGGGCACAGATATGACTGACTTGCTCGACTGGTTGGGAATCAAAAACCGAGTGCTTATTCCACAGGATCGTCTGATGCCTGAGAATGTCACGATCGTCGACTTGCCCGATATTGACTCCGTTGATCTGGACAACCGTGCCTTGGCCGATCACCTGGCTGAACGAGTGGACATACTGGTGTGGGTCGTTGATCCACAAAAGTACGCCGACGACGTGCTTCACTCGCAGTTCATTCGCCCGCTCGCTCACCATTCGAAGGTGACAGTCGTCGTCTTGTCCCAGGTCGATCGACTGTCCCCATCCGAACGGAGCCTCGTGATGGCCGATCTCAAACGACTCGTTGAAGAGGACGGGATTTCACAGCCGCGGATGGTTGCGACATCATCTGTGACGGGAGAAGGGCTGGAAAAACTGCGCGACGAAATTGGTGCGGTTGCGCGCATCCAGCTTGAAGAAGCTGAGCGACTGAAAGCGGATGTTTCGAGCGCAATGACCGACATCGAGCGTGCTCTGAGCGACGATGGCGAACTGACTGTCGGGAGATTTAACGAAAAGAGCATTACTCCGCGACTGCTGGAGGCGGCCACCCGCGCGGCAGGTGTCCCGACGATACACGAAGCCGTGCGACGGGCCTATATTCATCGAGGAGCCCAAGCAGTCGGTTGGCTTCCCACCCGTAAACTTCGGATGATAAAAACCGATCCGCTCCGTAGGCTTCATCTGGGAACTCAATCAACTGAAGTGGTAAATTCTGTTGACGTTTCGCCGGCATCGGTTACCACTTTGAACTCATCGCTGAGAGAACTCAACGAAGCAATTGGGCGGGATCGACCACGAATCTGGAAGGAATCTCTGCGCGAGGTTGCACTGACAGCCGCCGGGCAACTTCCGGACAAACTCAATAGGGCAGTGTCCCGCACGGATTTGGGGATTCGAGCACAAAAATCTACCTGGTGGCGCGTGGCGAACACGATCCAATGGATCGGTTGGCTCAGTGCCCTGATTGGAGGCGCGTGGTTGGCCGCACTATTACTCGCGCGACAATTTCTCCTTATCAACGTCGCCCCGCCGATGTGGCGAGCGTTGCCGATACCCACGTGGTTACTCGTTGTCGGCCTCGCGTGGACCGTGATCACAGCGATGCTCAGTTACGGTCTCGTCCGTTTAGTGTCGAGACGAGTGGCGCGGCGGGCTACCGCAGCGCTGACCGAATCGATCCACCACGTTGTCATCGAGGACCTGTGGCTGCCGCTCAAAACTGAAGATGAGCGGCAACGCACCGTGGTTGAGCTTATACGTGGCGCACAATCTCGCAATCAGTAACTACGTGCTCGACGCTTACCTGCTCGATGATCTCGACTGGGGCCGGTATCTTCCCTGATTCGCAGGCGGCGACCGCCAATCGTTGCTCGACCGATGCGCCCGGCCGCTTGATCGGAAAGCTCTCCGCTCAACTCGACAAGAGAGAAGTTGGGGAAAATGTCGATTTTACCGAGATCAGATCCCGTGACACCTCCCTCGCCGGTAATGGCTCCGACGATCGCTCCCGGCTTAACGCCATCGCGATGTCCCACTTCGATGCGATAGCGGCGGGAGAATCCGGAAGAGACCGGACGTGCTCCACCGCGGCGAGACTTGCGTTTCTTCGCGTCGCGTCCTTCTTCGAAAGATGCCGAGACAAAGACTCCGTTATCATCAACAGTCTCTTCGCGTCGAACCCGGCCTGTCCCGCGTTGATCATGATAAGAATCCGGACCGCGGTCACCGACCGCCTGCGCCAGAAGGGCAGCGGCAACGTCCTCGATATGAATTCCCGTGGTATCCGACATTTCTGCGAGAAGCTCGAAATAGAGCTCGAGTCGACCGCTTTTGATCCGCTCGGGTAGCGTAGTCAAAAGACGACGAGCCTGAAACTCGGACACTTCCCGAGGCGTGGGGATTGCTACTTCGACCAGCGGCATATCGATGAGACGTTCGATTGCGCGCAAGCGGCTTCTCTCGCGCGGGGTAAAGAACGTGAGAGCACGGCCCTCGCGGCCAGCTCGGCCAGTACGACCGACACGGTGGACATAGGCCTCTGCTTCGCGCGGTACGTCGAAGTTAATAACGAGTCCAAGCCGTTCAACGTCGAGTCCGCGAGCGGCCACATCTGTGGCGACGAGAACATCGAGAGATCCGTCTCGCAGGCGAGAAACGATGCGTTCGCGCTCAGATTGGGAAACATCCCCCGAGATACCCGCGGCTTTGAATCCGCGCTGGGTGAGATCCGCTGAGACTTCGTCAGCATCAGCCCGGGTGCGTACGAATACAATCGCGGCATCCTCAGTGCGTGTCCACAGGACGCGGGACAGCGCGCCGAGCTTATGTTTAAATGGGACGATCGCGTACGTTTGTTCGAGGTTCTCCGCTGTTGAGGCTTGCGGAGCTACGGAGATATCGACCGGATCGATGAGATGTTCGCGGGCCACACGTTCGATGGCCGGAGGCATCGTAGCGGAGAATAGTGCGGTGATGCGTTCACCCGGTTCGGGTGCGGTGGCTGCAATTGTTTCGACGTCGTCAGCGAATCCCATGCGGAGCATTTCATCAGCTTCATCAAGTACGAGCATTCGCAATTGCGTGAGGTTGAGCGCCCCCTTTTCAATCAAGTCAATGATTCGACCGGGAGTACCGACAACGATCTGAGCGCCGTCTTTGAGGGCTCGAAGCTGTGGGACGTAGGAGGCACCGCCATACACTGTAACGATCGAAATGCCGGGGCAATGCGCGGCGAACGTGCCCATCGCCTTGGCACTTTGAATAGCAAGTTCGCGAGTTGGAGCGAGAACAAGCGCTTGAACGTGTCGGGATTGAGGATCGACGTGAGTGAGCAGAGGCAGACCGAAGGCGGCGGTTTTACCCGTGCCTGTTTGTGCGATACCAACGATATCTCGCCCCTCCAGGAGCGGCGGGATTGCGCCGGCCTGAATCGGCGTTGGTTGATCGTAGCCCATGTCGAAAATGGCATGAAGCAACGCATCGGGCAAGGAAAGATCATCAAAAGACAGTGTAGACATGGAGATCCGTTCGTGAAGTAGGGGAACTATCAACGCGTTCCCCCGACACACACGCCGGACACTTCTTGTCGGCTATTCAGCACACCTAGGAGGTTCGCAACGTCCTCAACCCTACACGCGTGAGCGGCTCGGGGACGATCTCGCACAGGTGAGCTTGCTTACGTTACCAACTGAGCCTGCGATTGCGCATTGCGGCACCGAATGCCAGTGCGCCGATCAGGCAGGCAATAACCGGGGCTGGAAGATAGGGATTAGCGGTCGATACCTGATCCACCCACAGAGATAGTGCGACGGAGATAACACCCATGGCAAGAGCCGGACCAGTTGAATCAGCGAGTTGAAGTGACGCGGATACGTCACCGTGGCGACTCTTATCCGTAATCGCCAGGGCGAAGTCGGAAGTGGTGGCGATGGCGAGCCCCATTCCCAGGCCAATGACTGCCCAGCCGGTTAAACCGATGAACGGAGATATATCCGAGTGAGGAAGCAACAGTGCTAGAGCGGTTCCTACCGCTACACATCCGGCGCCCACAATCGGGATGTACCGGCGTCGATTGGGACGAACAACGTGAGTTTGCGACCAGGACCCCACGGTCCAGGTGAGTGAACCGAGGGCAATTGCCCACCCCGTTGCTGACGCCGTCCATTCGTGTACGCGGTTGAGAACGAACGGAAGGAAGAACTCTGTTCCAACGAGCGCAGCCATGAGGAGAAAACGGGTGGCAACGATAGAAGGAGTCCCTCGTCGCGCAAAGGCTGTACCTTTGGGAAATAGTCTTGGCAAGAATCCGACCAATAGGGCAGCACCCGCTCCAAAGAGAAACCACTTCGCTGACCCCGTATAGGCTCCTCCCAACTGCAGAGCAATGATTCCTGTCGCGGTAAGAATGGCGGAAAATAGCGGAGGCATCGTGACATCGCTTGGTTCCGGCGGAGGAATGTGGCGAAGGAGGGGAAGCAGCGGGAGGAGTGCTGCGAGTGCTACCGGGATAATGAGGTAATAAACTGGCCGCCAGTGCCATTGGTCAACGATGTAGCCGGCCACCGCCGGTCCAACCATTGAGGGGACGACCCACGCGTAGGAAAAAGCTGCGAAGAAACGCGGACGGCGCTCAGGTTCGACGAGTGCCCCAATCATCACGTACAGCGGAACGATGACAAAGCCCCCACCGAGTCCTTGAACGGCACGTCCGGTGACGAAAGCGGGCAAAGACGGTGCGAGACCAGCGATCAGTGCTCCCACCGTGAACAAAAGGATCCCGGTAACGAGCGATGGTTTGACGCCTTTCGCGTCATTCCATGCTCCGGCAACCACGGTCGATATTACCTGTCCAGCAAGCACCACACCGGCGGCCACCGAATACCATTGATCACCGCCAAGATCCTCGACAACGGTTGGCATGGTATTCGTCGTTGCGAGAGACTCAAAGGCAAAGCAGGTGATGAGCCCAACCGAACCAAACATGAGAAGGCGTTCGGTGCTTTGTTGTTGTTGTTCAATTGGGGTCCGAAGAGTCATGACATCACTCTACCGAAAGATTTTCGCTCGAAATTCGACCGCTTTTTTCACTACTTCATCGAGGGTTTAGGATGGTGGTTGCGCCCGCCCGTTCAGCGGTGTCGTCTATAGAAAGGAACGCCCATGTTGCGTACACATGACATTGGATCATTGAATGCTGACCTCGTTGGTACGACAGTGACGATCGCCGGATGGGTCGACCGTCGACGCGATCACGGGGGAGTGGTATTCGTTGATCTCAGAGATGCGACGGGTATTGCTCAGGTCGTCGTCCGAGACGAGGCCGTCGCGCACCTGTTGCGATCGGAGTTCGTCCTTCAAGTCACCGGAGAAATCTCCCGTCGGCCGGAAGGAAATGAGAACCCTAATCTCTCCACCGGCCAGATTGAGGTTCTCGGTGACGAGATCGAGATTCTTAACACCTGTGCGCCACTGCCGTTCCAAGTCTCGGATCACGCGGATGACTCCGGCAAAGTCGGTGAAGAAACACGGTTGCGCTATCGTTATCTCGACCTGCGGCGCTCACCGGCCCAACGAGCATTGCGCTTGCGCTCGGAGGTCAATCAGGCGGCGCGCCGCGTGCTCGACACGCACCGATTCGTTGAAATCGAAACGCCGACGCTGACTCGTTCAACCCCCGAGGGCGCACGCGACTTCCTCGTGCCAGCACGTCTGTCACCCGGTTCGTGGTATGCGCTTCCTCAGTCACCGCAACTATTTAAGCAGCTCCTCATGGTGGCCGGCATGGAGCGCTACTATCAGATCGCTCGTTGCTACCGGGATGAAGACTTCCGCGCTGATCGCCAACCGGAGTTTACCCAGCTCGATATTGAGATGTCGTTCGTTGATCAGGATGATGTCATTGCGGTGGCAGAAGACGTACTGCGCGAAGTATGGAAAACCATCGGCTATGAGCTGACCACTCCGATTCGGCGGATGAGCTATGCCGAAGCTATGGAAAAATATGGGACCGACAAGCCCGATTTGCGTTTCGGTCTCGAAATCGTCGATCTCACCGAGTACTTTAAGGACACGCCGTTCCGCGTTTTCCAATCACCCTACGTGGGAGCTGTCGTCATGCCCGGCGGAGGGTCACAGCCTCGTCGGACTTTCGACAAATGGCAAGAATGGGCTCGCTCGCGCGGCGCGAAGGGCCTCGCCTATGTCACTGTTGCTGAGGACGGCACGCTCGGCGGTCCGGTCGCAAAGAACATTTCCGATGCGGAACGCGACGGCCTCGTCGCCGCCTGTGGTGCACAACCGGGCGACTGCATTTTCTTCGGTGCCGGAAAAGCCGAGGACGCGCGTGCGCTGCTGGGGGCTGCGCGTCTCGAAGTGGGTCGTCGAGTCGGTCTGATTGACGAAGACGAGTGGTCTTTCGTGTGGGTGGTTGATGCGCCGTTGTTCAAGCCGGCTGGTCAAGATGACGATGTCGATCTCGGACACTCGAATTGGACGGCCGTCCACCACGCCTTTACCTCACCGAACCCGGATTGGATCGATCGCTTCGAAGAGGATCCCGCAAACGCACTGGCCTACGCCTACGACATTGTGTGCAACGGGAACGAAATCGGTGGCGGATCCATCCGTATTCACCGTCGGGACGTGCAAGAACGCGTCTTTTCTGTCATGGGGATCGATGAAGAAGAAGCGCAGGAGAAATTCGGCTTTCTCCTCGACGCTTTTAAGTTTGGCGCCCCGCCGCACGGTGGAATCGCTTTTGGTTGGGACCGCATAGTGTCACTCTTAACGAAGTCGGAATCGATTCGTGATGTCATCGCCTTCCCGAAATCGGGCGGTGGTTTCGATCCGTTGACTCAAGCACCGGCCCCGATTACCGCAGAACAGAGGGAAGAAGCCGGCGTGGATTACACCCCTGACGACGAGACGGACGAATCCGAATAGGTTGTCGCGGGTGGCGGGGCAGATCAAACCGATCGGTCACCGCTACCCGCCAACCTGATAGTCCACCCGAGCAAGTCGCATCGTGCGTGCGCGATAAAATACATAGCCGATAAAACCAACGAATGCGACGAGGATTACGATCACCAACGCAGGAATAAAGACTGCCACAAGGGAAAGGCCGATCGATGTCACGTCCTCACCGGCAGAGAGCACCGGAGCTGCAAATCCGGCCGTCGTCACATTCGCGACAGGACGCGACAGAGACTTGAGCACATGAATGGCCAGTGCGACGACAATTCCGATAATGAACGGCGTCCATGCGAAGGACGCTTCAGAACCGGAAATCATCGGTGAGTCTGAGGACATGCCGGAGGAAAAAACAATACCTCCGGAGGTCGGTCGGATCACTGTTTGGATGATGTCGTTCAAGGAGTCGAGTGCGGGTATCTTATCAGCCACGATCTCAACCGCGAGCAGAATAGTAACGATTCCGAGCATCCACGGATTAGACAGCCACTGCCATGCGGCCGGTAGATCAATGTACGAGGTATACCGATCGAGTAAGCCGAGTATGAGCATGGGAACATAGGCGTTGAGACCCGATGCCGAGCTGAGGCCGAGCGCAGAGACAATATCCATAGCGGTATTGTTGCAGGTTGATGCGTTGCGTGCGTGACGACGGTGAGAGAAGTGCTCAAGCGAAGCGGAGTACGGTCGTAATTGTTACCATGAGGTATGACCTACTTAGAGATGCACCCGGAGAATCCTCAAGTCCGTTTTGTCAACCGTACGGTTGAGCTTTTGCGCGAAGGTGGCGTCGTCGCCATGCCGACTGATTCGGGCTATGCCATCTGTACAACGATGGGCAATAAAGATGGGATGGATACGATTCGTCGTATTCGTGACCTTGACGAGAAGCACAACTTCTCCTTGCTTTGCCATAATTTTTCACAGCTCGGAGCTCTCGTACTCGTCGACAACAAAGCCTTTCGCACGATTAAAGCTCTGACTCCGGGACCGTATACTTTTATCCTCAAGGGCACCAAAGAAGTCCCGCGGATGACGCTCAACAAGAAGAAACACACCGTTGGCGTACGAATTCCCGATCACGCCATCACCCAAGCCGTTGTCGAAGCACTCGGTGAACCCGTGCTCTGTTCAACCCTCATTATGCCGGGTGAAACCGAAGCAATGTGGGAGGGGACAGCGGTCCACGAACGAATCGGACACGAGGTTGATTTGGTGATTGGGGGACCGGTTGGGCACGAGGGAGCCACGACAGTTGTCGACTTTACTCCCGGCTACCCGGAAGTCGTGCGCGAAGGAGCAGGCTCAACCGAGCTTTTCTAGGTCCCGAGTTTCACCTATCGACGATGGATATTTTTGAATCTGCATCGCTGGACACAAGCGGTGTACCCGCATTCGATGAGCGTGCCCCGCTGGCAGTGCGAATGCGCCCCACCGCGATCGATGAAGTTGTCGGACAAGATCACCTCCTCCAATCCGGCTCCCCGCTTCGCCGCCTCTTAGAACCCCAGGATCCGCATCGGGTTGTCTCGTCGGTGGTCTTGTGGGGCCCCCCGGGCGTAGGGAAAACCACCCTGGCATATTTGGTTGCTCGATCATCTGGTCGGCACTTCGAAGAGCTGTCAGCAGTCTCAGCAGGGGTGAAGGATGTCCGAGCGGTCATTGCGGCAGCTAAGCGGCGTCTGGCAACAACCGGGGAAGAAACCGTTCTGTTCATCGATGAGGTTCACCGTTTTTCGCGTACACAGCAAGACGCGCTCCTCCCCGCAGTGGAGAACCGATTCGTCACCCTCATCGCGGCGACCACGGAGAACCCCTCATTCTCAGTAGTTGCTCCGCTCTTGTCGCGGTCTATTCTTCTGACCCTCAATCCATTGACAGATGAGGCGATTAGACAGCTTCTGAACCGAGCCATCATTGACCGAAGGGGGTGTGATGGAACAGTCGAGGTCAGCGATGACGCTGTGGAACAGTTAGTGCGCTTAGCTGGAGCAGATGCCCGCCGATCACTGACCCTTCTCGAAGCTGCTGTGGGAGTTGCTCGCGAACGTGATGCCCACGTGATTTCCGTTGAGGACGTTGCCGAGGCAGCGGATGCGGCAGTTGTTCGCTACGGCGAAGACGAGCACTATGATGTTGCGTCAGCGTTCATTAAATCGATGCGCGGTTCCGATGTCGACGCCGCCCTCCACTATTTGGCTCGGATGCTTGAAGCGGGTGAGGATCCACGATTTATCGCCCGTCGGGTCATGATCTGTGCCTCCGAAGATGTGGGGATGGCTGATCCGGCGGCCCTGCAGACGGCGGTGGCAGCAGCTCAGGCCGTTGCGCTGGTGGGAATGCCCGAAGCGCGCATTATTCTTGCGCAAGCCGTTATTGCTGTTGCAATCGCACCAAAATCCAATGCGGCATATCTGGCGATCGACCGGGCGATAGCCGATGTACGAGACGGACGTGCGGGAGTCGTCCCTGCGCACCTGCGCGATTCCCACTATCCGGGCGCACAATCGATCGGCCACGGCGATGGTTACGTGTATGCACACGACGAACCCTACGGGATTGCAGCACAACAGTACCTACCCGATACTCTCGAAAACGTCACCTACTATGAGCCGACCACGAATGGGTATGAGGCACATGTCACGTCTCGCCTAGCCAAGGTGCGTTCTCGGTTAAAAATGCGTTAAACTCATGTGGTTGCTTCTCGCAACACCTGGGGTCTCAGCCCGTAAGCAGATGCTTTTGAGGTGACCCCGTGCGCATTGCGCATGATTCGTAACAAGAAACAGGAAGGCTAACTATGGCTAATCGTTCCCGCCGTCAGGTGCGTTTGTCGCGCGCCCTCGGTATTCCTTTGACCCCGAAAGCGGTTCGTTACTTCGAGAAGCGTCCGTACGGTCCAGGTGAGCACGGGCGTGCCCGTCGTCGCCAAGAATCTGACTACGCGGTACGTCTGAAGGAAAAGCAGCGCTTGCGCGCCCAGTACGGAATTCGCGAGGCACAGATGCATCGCGCATTCCTCGAAGCTCTGCGCACCGAGGGGAAGACTGGTTCAAACCTCGTTGAGCTACTGGAAATGCGTCTTGACGCACTCGTTCTTCGCTCAGGATTTGCGCGCACCATTGCGCAGGCTCGTCAGTTCGTTGTGCACCGTCACATTATGGTTGATGGCAAGATCGTCGATCGTCCCTCTTTCCGCGTGAAGCCAGGTCAGACGATTCAGGTTAAGCCGAAGTCGCAGACCACTGTTCCTTTCGAGATTGCCGCATCGGGCGTACACCGCGATGTGCTCCCCCCGGTTCCGGCCTACCTCGAAGTCGATCTCGAGCGTTTGCGCTCAACCCTCCTTCGTCGTCCGGAGCGTCCGGAAGTTCCCGTTACCTGCGACGACCAGCTCGTCGTTGAATACTACTCGCGCTAGTAGCGCGCGTGCGAGCACCCCGGACTTACGGAAAAGGCCGGGGTGCTTTGCCACATACGGTTAGACACTATTTTTGGCAGAGCCATTGACCACCTAAAATGAGCATTACCGGCGGTCTTGTACCGCTCGATTGGCCACTGTCCTGGAAGAAAAGTGAGTGAATCACATGCGTACCGCCGAAATTGCGAGACGTTGGACTCAGTATTTTGAGCGCAACGACCACGTCATCCGTCCCTCGGTTCCACTCGTATCTCCGGATCCTTCCATTCTCTTCACTATTGCAGGAATGGTTCCTTTCATTCCGTACATTGTGGGAACTGAGAAGGCGCCGTGGCCACGGGTCGCATCGGTGCAAAAATGTGTGCGCACCAATGATATCGACAATGTTGGGCGCACCACTCGGCACGGTACGTTCTTCCAGATGAACGGCAATTTTTCCTTTGGTGATTACTTCAAAGAAGGCGCGATCGATTTCGCCTGGGAGCTCCTCACCGGATCAGTGGAGGACGGAAATTACGGCCTCGACGGAGACCGCATGTGGGTGACTATTTGGGAAGAGGACGACGAATCATATGACGTCCTCACCCGCAAGCTCGGAATGGATCCGAAGCACATCGTGAAGTTGACCCGCGAAGAAATTTTCTGGGATACGGGCCAGCCGGGGCCGGCGGGCCCCTGCGCTGAATGGCACTACGACAGGGGACCGGCTTACGGCCCGGAGGCCGTGGGCGGAACGGTTGATCCAGGTGGCGACCGTTACCTCGAAGTATGGAATCTCGTTTTCGACCAGTATCTGCGCGGTGAGGGGTCGGGCAAGGACTATCCTCTCCTCGGCGAACTCGACGAAAAATCGATCGACACCGGGGCGGGCCTGGAGCGCTTGGCTTTCGTCCTCCAAGACAAACCGAACATGTTCGAAATTGATGAGGTTCGCCCGGTTATCACTGCTGCTGAAGAAATCTCCGGACGCAAATACGAAGGTGGGGGCGATCCCGAAGACGACGTGCGGATGCGTATTGTCGCTGACCACGTTCGCTCGGCAATGATGCTCATTAACGACGGCGTCATCCCCGGGAATGATGGGCGAGGCTACGTGTTACGGCGACTCATTCGTCGAGCAGTTCGGTCGATGCGGCTGCTCGGAGTCGACGAAGCAACCCTTCCGACGTTGCTGCCGGTCTCTCGCGACGCCATGAAAGCCTCCTATCCTGAGCTTGAAACGAACTGGAGTCGCATCTCTTCTGTGGCTTACGCGGAGGAAGAGAGTTTCCGGCGCACGTTGACTGCCGGCACCACCATTCTCGATACTGCCGTGCAGAAAGCGAAAGCGCGTACTGGAGCACGACTGCTGTCGGGCGAGGATGCCTTTGCCCTTCACGACACCTACGGTTTCCCGATCGATCTGACCCTAGAAATGGCGAAAGAACAGGGGGTTGGTGTCGATGAGACGCGGTTCCGTGAGCTCATGACCGAGCAGAAGGAACGGGCCCGCGCCGATGCAATGGCGAAGAAATCAGGCCACGTCGATTCGCGTCACTATCACGAACTGCAGAAGAAACTTGATGGAGCATCGCGCTTCATTGGCTACACCGACGCGATGTCTTCAGCGAAGATCGTCGGAATACTCCACGATGGCGAACCCGCCCCTGTAGTGACGGCTCCAGCCGACGTCGAAATCGTTCTTGACGTCACTCCTTTCTACGCGGAAATGGGTGGACAATTAGCAGATCATGGAACAATCCGGACCACGGGTGGGGGAATTGTGGACGTACTTGACGTCCAAGCCCCGGTTCAGGGAGTGTCTGTTCATCGTGGTCGCCTGGTTGAAGGTACGATCGCCGTCGATGAAGCCTGCGTAGCCGAAATCGATCGCGAACGTCGACTCGCTATAGCCAGAGCCCATACCGCCACCCACATGGTGCATAAGGGATTACACGAATTTCTCGGTGAAGACGCCACGCAGGCCGGTTCAGAAAATTCTCCCTCCCGTCTGAGGTTCGACTTCAGACATTCTTCACAGGTGCCGCACGATGTCATGAGTGGTATCGAAGAACGAGTGAATCAGCGCTTGGCTGAGGACCTATCGATCACCGATTCCGTGACCACGCTCGACCGAGCACGCGAAATGGGAGCAATGGCTCTGTTCGGCGAAAAATACGGTGAGCGGGTGCGCGTCGTTGACATTGGCGACGGCTGGTCACTCGAACTGTGTGCGGGCACCCACGTCCCAACCACGGGACACATCGGGCGTATCGCACTCTTGGGTGAAGCCTCCATCGGCTCTGGGGTGCGTCGCATCGATGCACTGGTGGGCGATGGCGCGTACACTCTTCACGCTAAAGAACACGCCCTCGTCTCACAGTTGACTTCTCTGTTGGGCGGCAAGTCCGATGATCTACCCGGTCGCGTCGAGACGATGATGAAAAGACTGAAAGACGCAGAAAAAGAGCTGGCGAAGCTCGAGGAAGCACAGCTCCTCGCCCAGGCTGACGCGCTCGTGGCCAATGCGCAACGCATCGGTCAGTACACTGCCGTCGTGGCGACCATTCAAACGCCTCCGTCGGCCGACGCGCTCCGCGCCTTGACTCTCGATATCAGGGCGAAGCTCGGCGAGTCAGAACCTGTTGTCGTCGCGGCGATTGGCGTGGTTGGCGAACGTCCGCAACTGGTTGTTGCGACGAACGATCGTGCCCGCCAAAGCGGTGCAAAGGCCGGTGCTTTAGTCAAGGTTGGTGCCACCGCACTCAAGGGTGGTGGCGGAGGCCGTGATGATATCGCCCAGGGCGGAGGATCCGATCCATTGGCAGTATCTGATGCCGCGCAAGCGATTCGACGGGCACTCGACGAGTGAGTTTTCGAACCGGAGCACGTGTTGGAATCGACTTTGGGTTCGCACGTATCGGGGTTGCGGTCACAGATCCTCATGGTTCTGTGGTCATTCCCAAATGCACCGTCCGCTTCTCTCGCTATGGAACTCATCTTGACGAGATAGCTGACATCATCGAAGATATCTCAGCGATCGAAGTGGTCATTGGTCTGCCACGTCATCTCAGTGGTGCAGAAGGAGCTTCAGCCAAGGCCGCGCGCAAATTTGCCCGTGAACTCGCAGTATTTGTGCCTGAAGTCCGTATTTGTGTCGTCGATGAACGGCTAACATCGAATCAAGCTCACAGTGATCTCGCAACGATGGGGATCGACAATCGCGCGCGTCGGAATAAAGTTGACCAATTGGCGGCGGCTATTATTTTAGAACAGGCGTTAGACGTCGAAAAGAACACTGGAAAGCTACCGGGTGAGACAATCCGTCCGGGACGTTGACAGGAGATAAGAGACGAGTGACTGATAAGAATCGCGACGCCGGGGCGACACCGGGGTATCCGCCACGTCGACCCAATTTCCCGTCACGACGAGAACTCATGCGTCAAAGACGTCTCCAGAGCGAGGCCGAAAACAGCGGTGCCCCCGTGCGCAAGCCCGATGCATCGGAGACGCCACGAGCCGGGGAAACAGAGAAACCGAACGAGCGGTCACACCGAGAATCGCCGCGCCCTCAAACACACACAGCCAGCTCATCAACGGCGTCAACACCAGTTCCCGCACCGGCGCCAACAGCTACCGAAAAGCCGGCACCGGTGTCACCATCTGTGCAAAAGCCGACCTCAGCTCCGGCCGCGCGTCCTCGTCGAACAGAAACGACCGCCGTACCCGAGAGGCCGCCTCGTCGAGTACCGGCTAATGATCCACTGACCACAGGGACGCGTTCGCGGCGCATCGAAGCCGAACGAAAGAGAGTGCGACGGCGCCG
Source organism: Actinomycetaceae bacterium (assembly GCA_030537615.1). Lineage (GTDB taxonomy): Bacteria > Actinomycetota > Actinomycetes > Actinomycetales > Actinomycetaceae > Gleimia. The sequence continues at coordinate 53,941 of JAUNVP010000009.1, forward strand.
CCGCAATGCGAAGATTCGTACGGCTCTCATTCTCATCGGAGTCGTTGCCCTAATTGCCGGTTGTGTCTATTTGGCGTGGGGAGCGATTTCAAAGGGAAATCAACCTGAGCCAGAGGCCCTCGATTTTCCCGGTCCTGGATCTGGATCGGTTGAAGTCGTCGTTAATCCGGGGGACTCCGGTGCAATCATCGGAACTAATCTCATGGACGCCGGAGTTGTGAAGACCCAAGCAGCGTTCCTCACGGCGTGGAATGACAACCAGGCTGCAGCCTCAATCCAGCCGGGCACGTATACGCTGAAAAAAGAAATGCGCGCCGTTGATGCGCTATCCGCACTCCTTGACGATTCCAATAGAACGTCGAACGCGATCACTGTTCCACCGGGTTTTACAGCCGCACAGATTTCTGAGCGATTAGCAGCTTTCGGCAAATTCACTACCGAAGATGTGGAGGCTGCGATGAAAGACAGCGAGGGCATGGGTCTCCCTGAACACGCCGATGGTAACCCCGAAGGGTGGCTTGCACCGGGGACATACGAAGTGCACTCGGACGAGAAACCGGTTGACGTGCTCAAGCGGATGGTCCAAGCGACCATTACCGAGCTCCAGGAACTGAACGTTCCGGAAGAAGACTGGCACACGGTGCTCACTAAGGCGTCAATCCTCGAAATGGAAGTAAATATCGACCAGTATTTGCCGATGGTCGCCCGCGTGATTGACAATCGTTTGACGGAAACTGACGCGTCCACGGTCGGCCTTCTCAATATGGACTCAACTGTGCTTTATGGATTGGGGCGCTCCGGTGGCATCCCGAGTTACGCCGACACAGAGATTGATACGCCGTATAACACCTACATGCACAAGGGACTCCCCCCGACTCCAATTGCATCACCGTCGAGAAAAGCGGTGGAAGCGACACTTAAGCCTGCAGAAGGAGACTGGTTGTACTTCGTGACCGTCAATCTCGACACGGGTGAAACAAAGTTTGCCCGTACGATTGAAGAACACGAAGCAAACAAACAAGAGTTGCTAGCGTGGTGTGCTGAAAATGAAGGTAAGTGCTAATGAAACACGCTTACGTGATTGGTTCTCCTATCGCGCATAGCCTGTCCCCAGTGCTCCACAACTCTGCCTATCGAGAGACTGACCTCGATTACGAGTTCATGCGCCAAGAGGTAACGGAACACGATCTCGAACAATTTATGTCGCAGCTCTCCGAAGAAGTCATTGGGCTCGCGGTGACGATGCCGCTCAAACAGCGAATTATTCCGTTACTTGATGTGGTTGAACCTCTCGCGCAAGCCGTCGGAGCAGTCAATACCGTCGTGCCTTCCGGGCGGGTATTGGCGGGATTCAACACGGATGTATATGGGATCGTCGAGGCGCTGCGAGAAAGTGGGTCTGCAGACGAACGACCGGAAGCCGTGATCCTCGGTGCGCGAGCGACGGCTTCGTCGGCACTGGCTGCGCTGGGAGAGCTCCACGTGGGAGCAACGACTGTGATCGCGCGGAGCTTTGCGGGACCGGGGTCGATCACGTTGGCCGAAGCGCGACTCGGAGTGTCCACGACACATCTTCCCTGGCGCGATACTGAGCGCGCCATTAGTACTCTCGAACGCGCAGATATTATTGTCTCCACCCTTCCCGCAGGCATCGCTGACCACTGGGCCGAGCTCTTCACACCACGCTCGGACGCGCTTATCCTCGATGCGGCCTACGATCCCTGGCCGTCGAAGCTCGCGCAGAAGGCCACCAGCGCGGGAGCACAAGCTGTTCCAGGAAGTCTCATGCTCCTCCACCAGGCGCGTCGTCAGTTCGAACTGATGACGGGCCACGAAGCTCCCACCGCAACGATGAGAAACGCTCTGTACGAGGTTCTCCACCCCCATGCCTGACTATGCTCTACTTACCGTCTATCTGCTGGCACTAGCCAGTGCTATTTCAGTGAGCGCATGGGCTGCAACAAGTGCACCAACTGTTCTCAAACCCTATTTCACTTCGGAGGGACAACCGGCTCCGACAGCATCGAGTCTGCTCTATTTGACCGCACTTGTGCAGGGCTTTTCCTTTTTTCTCGCACTGAAGGATCCGTTCATCGCGGCAACCGTGCCGCTGTGCGGATTATTCGCACTGATGATTCTTACTGACAGCGCGGTGCACAAACTCCCTAATCGATTGACAGCAATGAGCGCCGGGTACCTGGCCTTTGGAGTATGCGTCGCATTATTTGGGCCCACTCGATTCGACTATCTTGCGCTCGCTTCATCGGCTGCAGTGGGTGCCCTGATATGGACAGTGCCGCTGTGGATACTTCATCGCGTGGGGGCAGGAGTCGGAGGCGGCGACGTCAAGCTTGCTCCGGTCATCGGTGCGTGGTTGGGCCTGTATGGAACGGGGATTGCAGCAAGTGGCCTGGGAGCGTCATTTATCTTCGGTGGGGCAGTAGCGCTCATCCTTCTGGCCACCGGTAAAGTCGGGTGGAAGAGTTCGATTGCATTTGGGCCTGCCATGATTGCGGGCGCACTCGTGACGTGGTTCGCCACCGGCTATCTCGTCTCACCTGGATAGAACACCCGCGACTGCGCTCAGTAGCTGTGACACACTGGATGCATGATCAGATGGATAAGTGCTGGCGAATCTCACGGCGAAGCCCTGACGGGAATCATTGACGGAGTCCCGGCAGGGATTAAAATCACGAGTGACGATATCGCATACGCTCTCGCTCGGCGCCGTCTCGGGCACGGCCGAGGCGCGAGACAAAAGTTCGAGCAAGACCTGGTCCGTATTCTCGGAGGGGTTCGTCACGGATTGACGATTGGGTCACCAATCGCCATCGAAATCGGCAATACAGAATGGCCGAAGTGGGACGTAGTAATGAGCCCCGATCCGGTAGATCCGGCTGCTCTTCTGATTAACGCAGGGACCGGAGATGAACGCGAAATCGCGCGTAACCGGCCGCTAACGCGACCTCGTCCAGGTCACGCAGACTTCGCGGGCATGATGAAGTTCGGGCACGATGATGCGCGACCGGTGCTCGAACGAGCATCGGCACGGGAGACCGCTATGCGGGTTGCTCTTGGTGCTGTAGCACGTGCTTTCATTGAGCAGGTAGCAGAAATCTCCATCGTTGCGCACGTCGTCGAAATTGGCGACGAACGAGCCGAAGCAGGGATTATTCCGACAGCTGAGGACGCGAAAGCGTTGGACGAGTCACCGGTTCGTACCCTCGATAGTGAAGCTGAATCACGGTTTGTCTCCGCAATCGACCGCGCCCAGTCATCGGGAGACACGATCGGCGGGGTAGTGGAAGTTATTGCCTACGGACTTCCCGTTGGCCTCGGTACCTACACGCAGTGGGATCAGCGCCTTGATAGCCGACTGGCAGGCGCACTCATGTCCATCCAATCGGCAAAATCGGTTGCTATCGGCGACGGATTGGATCAGGTCCGCTTACCCGGCTCACAGGCACACGACGAAATAACCGTGAGCGAGGGCATTCATCGACTTTCCAATCGGGCCGGTGGGATTGAAGGTGGGATGAGCAACGGTGAACCTATCCGCGCTCGAATCGGCTTCAAACCGATTTCAACGGTTCCGCGCGCCCGGCGAACTATCGATCTAGTGACCGGACAAGAAGCTCCCGCCCTGCACCAGCGTTCAGATGCTTGTGCTGTCGTGCCTGCCGCTGTCATTGCTGAAGCGATGACAGCTCTTGTGTTGGCCGATGCTGTCACGGATATGTTTGGTACCGGATCTATTGAACGAATCAGAGAGTCGATTTCCTCTTATCGAGAAGCAATCGATGCGCGAGTGAGACCGCAGTGAGTACCCACATTGTCCTCGTTGGTCTGCCCGCGAGTGGGAAGTCAAAACTTGGTGCGCTGATCGCTCAACACTTTGGAATCGATTTTGTCGATCTTGATCGATTGATTGAAACGCGCGAGGGCCGGTCAATTCCGGAGCTTTTCCTCGACGGCGAGTCTCGTTTTCGTGATGCGGAAACCCAGGCTCTCGTGGCAGCTATTGGCGCAGATCGAAAATCCGTAATTTCAACGGGCGGAGGGATCGTCGAGCGGGCTAAGAACCTCGAGTTACTTCAGGAGACTACGGTTGTCTATTTGAATATAGACATCGATACCGCGGTACGACGAGCGACAGCCAAGGGCGATCGTCCCTTACTCAAGGACAATCCGCGTCAGACGATGAGAGAGCTTGCTCAACGTCGGACGCCACTGTACGAACGGGTAGCTCAAGTCCATGCGCGGGTCGATGATCGACCGGCACGTAAAAATGCGACGCGCGTGATTGAATTAATAGAAGCATTGGAAGAGAGGAGTTCGAATGACGCGCACGATTTCAGTCCATGCTGAACACTCCTATCCTGTCGTCATCGGGCACAATCTGCTTGATAACTGTGCGAGCTACGTGGATCGCAGCAACTATGAGCGGGCACTGATTATTCACCCGGCGACGGTAGTAGCGTATGCCCAAAAGGTAGGACGAGCCCTGGAAGCCAGCGGTATTGAGGTGGGTTATTTTGAGCACCCTGACGGGGAGAACGGTAAGACTGTCGATGTTCTTGCCGCGGCTTGGAACAGTGCGGGAAATCGCTATCTTAGCCGCAACGATCTGATCGTTGGGGTCGGCGGCGGTGTCACCACTGATCTCGCCGGATTCGTTGCCGCTACCTGGCTAAGGGGCGTTAGCGTTCTTCAGGTTCCAACCACCCTGCTGGCTATGGTTGATGCGGCAGTTGGCGGTAAAACGGGGATTAATACCGAACATGGGAAAAACCTCGCCGGGGCCTTTCACTCGCCGATTAGCGTGATCATCGATATCGATACTCTCGACACGCTTCCCGACATTGAGTTCAACGCCGGCATGGGGGAAGTCCTCAAATGTGGTCTCATTTCTGATCCATCAATCCTCGCTTTGGCGCAAGCCCACGCTCCGGTTACTCGACGGGACGCGGTGGTAGCTGATCTCGTGGAGAAAGCGGTACGTGTTAAAGCGAAGGTAGTTTCTCAAGACCTCAAAGAATCAGGTCTGCGAGAAATCCTCAACTACGGCCATACGCTTGCCCACGCGATCGAGAAGCTGGAAGACTACTCGATTCGACACGGCCATGCAGTTGCTATCGGGTGTATCTATGCCGCGCATGTCGCGCGGATTCTTAAACGCTGCGACAACGAGTGTGTTGAGCTACAAACTCGGGTGTTTGCGCGCCAGGGATTGCCAATTTCGTGGACGGTCGACAATTTTGATCGCGTTCTTGACGTGATGAAATCGGACAAAAAGGTGCGCTCTTCAGCGATTCGGATGGTCCTCGTGTCACGTCCGGGACTTGCGCGCGTAGAGAAGATCAGTGATGACGTTTTGCGTCAGGCGAGTCGAACGATGGAAATAAGTAGTAGCTGAGAGAAATATGCCAGGTATCGTCATACTCGGGGTTTCCGGAGCAGGAAAAAGTGCTGTCGCCGTCGAATTGGGAGCTCTTACCGGACTTGAAGTCGTTGAAAGTGTCGATCTGGTGGAGAAAAACACCGGTGTCGATGCGTCGACTCTCCTCGTTCGCGAAGGTGAAAGTGCTTTTGAGAACGCATGTCAGATAGCAGCAATGGAAGCGCTGGAAACGGACGGCATTGTGGTACTCAGTGCCGGTATCGCACGATCAGCAATCGTTCTTGAGCGTCTCATCGACTTGAAGTCTCAGGGCATATTACTCGTTGAACTCTATGCTGACTTGGCCACGCTTATGCGTCGGACAGGTCTCAACGCTCCGCGTGCCGTAGGGCTTGGCCCGACTCGGCGAATGCTGTCTGCTTTAGTTGATGAATATCGGGAACAGTATGCTCGGTGCGAGCCTATGACGATTGACACGTCGCTCATGCGGGCGCAACACGTCGCCGAGAGGATATTCGCGCACATCGACACAAACGCGGTATCCTAGGTCCGATATACACGCTCCAAGGTGAGGATTGATAGTGGCAACAACGAACGACCTGAAAAATGGAATGGTTCTCAAGATCGACAACCAACTGTGGTCGGTGGTCGAATTCCAACACGTCAAGCCGGGTAAGGGCCCAGCCTTCGTTCGCACCAAAATCAAAAATGTCCTGACCGGCAAGATTGTTGACAAGACGTTCAACGCCGGCGTCAAGGTCGAAACCGCCACCGTCGATCGACGTGATATGACGTACCTGTACCAGGACGGCGACGACTACATTTTTATGGACGCCACGACCTACGACCAGATTCTTGTGTCTGGAGCCATTCTTGGCGACCTCACCAATTACATGGTGGAGAACCAGTCTGCGGTCGTTTCCATGCACGAAGGCAATGTGCTCTTTGTCGATCTGCCGCCAACGGTGGTACTGGAGATCACGTACACTGAGCCGGGCCTCCAGGGCGATCGATCCAATGCTGGAACGAAGCCGGCAACCGTCGAAACCGGATATGAGATCCAGGTTCCCCTCTTCCTTGAACAGGGGACAAAGGTTAAAGTCGACACCCGTACTGGCGAATACGCGGGACGCGTTAACGACTAATGCGTCCTCGTCGGTTTACCTCTCGCACGCGTGCCCGCAAGCGCGCGGTGGATACCATTTTTGAGGCTGACCAGCGTGGTCAGGGAATGTCTGCCGAAGGTCTGAGCGCGATGCTCGAAGCACGCAAAGAGCTGACTGCCGCGCAGACACCGCTCCCGGCGTACTCGATTTCTATTGTTGAGGGCGTCATCGGCCATTTGTCGCAGATCGATGATCTCATTGCCTCTCACTGCACGACTCGACCGTACGATCGGCTCCCTGCGGTCGATCGCGCAATCATGCGGGTTGGGACGTGGGAAATGCTGTGGAACCATGACGTTCCAGAGATTACGGCCATCGATGAGGCCGTGCGGATTGCCAAGGAGATTTCTACCGACGAGTCTCCGGCGATCGTCAATGCCATCCTCGATGCTGTGCGTGAAAACTCCGAGGGGGCGATCGCCGCGGAGGCCGCCTTAGCGGCCGCGTTTGAACCGCGGGATGATGATTTCGCGAGTGACGAGTCTGATGATGAGTTGGACCAGCTCGACGATTACGATGATGAACCGGACAACCGGTTTAATCATGTGGAGGACGACACGTCCACCGGATAACCCAACGCCCGAGGCACTTCAGCCTCGGGCGTTTACATCATGTTGAAACCACCTTTAAAGCCGTCCAGAGAGGCGGGAAAGGAGCACGGGTGTGAATAGCGCTACCCGAAAGAAAGTCGTGCTCAATGCCGACGATATGGAACGTGCCATTGCGCGAATAGCCTACGAGGTCATTGAACGAGCCAAAGGAACTGATGACCTTGTTCTCCTCGGAATTCCAACCCGAGGAGTCACTCTCGCCAATCGCCTCGCGCAGAAGATAGCCTCAATAGTTGGCCGGGCAATCGAGGTCGGCTCTCTCGACACAACTCTGTACCGAGATGATCTCGCCGATCAACCGATGAGAGCCCCTCATCCGACAGCGATACCCGCTGGGGGGATTGACGGTAAAACGGTTGTTTTGGTCGACGACGTGCTTTACACGGGGCGAACGATTAAAGCGGCACTTGACGCGCTGTTTGACGTAGGACGTCCAGCGGTTGTCAGACTTGGAGTCCTCGTTGATCGGGGGCATCGCGAACTACCCATTCGACCCGATTTCGTTGGAAAGAACCTGCCCACCTCGCGGCGAGAAACAGTCATCATTGCCATGCGTGAAAATGACGGCGCCGATGAAGTGATTATTGCGGAGGAAGCATGAAACATCTCATCGACATTGGCGATCTCAATGTGGAAGAAGCACTGACGCTTCTCGACACTGCCGAAGCCATGGCAGCCACTCAGTCCCGACGAGTCAAAAAGCTCCCCACCTTGAGAGGTAAGACTGTCGTCAACCTGTTTTTTGAGGATTCGACGCGCACGCGACTGTCTTTTGAAGCCGCCGCTAAGCGACTATCCGCAGACGTGATCAACTTTTCGGCAAAGGGGTCGTCTGTCTCCAAAGGGGAATCCCTCAAAGATACGGCCTTGACGCTACAAGCAATGGGCGCCGATGCCGTGATCATGCGTCACTCGTCGTCCGGGGCTGCGCACCGACTGGCTCATGCGGGTTGGATGGACCTGCCAGTACTTAACGCTGGCGACGGTACACACCAGCACCCGACACAGGCGCTATTGGACGCGATGACCTTGCGGCGACATTACACCAACGGCGGAAAGCCCGCCGAAGCGGGTACGACGTTAGAAGGTGCTCGGGTCATTATTGTCGGAGATATTCTCCACTCGCGCGTTGCTCGCTCCGATGTTCAACTCATGGCATTGCTGGGAGCTCACGTCACTCTCGTTGCTCCGCCAACACTGGTACCCGTGGGGGTCGACGATTGGCCGTGCGATGTCGTTTACGATTTCGATGAGGCTTTAAGCAAACCTGCTGACGCTGTCATCATGCTTCGCGTTCAACGAGAACGAATGAGTGCCATTGGAGGAGGCTTCTTCCCATCCCCGGGCGAATACCATCGAGCCTACGGACTCGATATTCTCCGTTTCGAAAAACTCCCGGAATCGACGGTTGTTATGCACCCGGGGCCGATGAATCGAGGGTTGGAAATCTGCGCACAGGCGGCTGATTCATCTCAATCGGTAATTGTTGAACAGGTCAATAACGGAGTGAGTGTGCGCATGGCGGCGCTCTACCTGCTCCTCGCTTCGAAAGGCACGATCAATGAGTAAGAACAGAACCTACCTAATCACTGGCGCATCGATTTACGGTGAATTTCGGGCAGATATCGCGGTGAAAAACGGCACCATCGTCGCGGTTGGCGCACAGGCCGCAGAAGAAGTAACGAATCCTCATCACATCGACGCTAACGGACTCATTGCGCTTCCCGGGCTCGTTGATCTCCACACGCATCTGCGTGAGCCGGGACAAGAGGACGCAGAAACCGTCTTTACCGGTAGCCGTGCGGGCGCGGTCGGGGGTTTTACCTGCGTCCATGCGATGGCAAACACGACGCCGGTTGCTGACACTGCATCCGTGGTGGAACAGGTGCTCGCGCTGGGCGACGCTGCCGGCTGGCTTGAGGTTCGCCCCGTGGGGGCCGTGACAGTTGGGCTCCAAGGTCAACAGCTTTCTGCTATGGGAGCGATGGCCAACTCGAAGGCCCGCGTGCGCGTGTTCTCTGACGATGGAATGTGCGTGTTTGATCCCGTCCTCATGCGGCGGGCACTGGAGTACGTCAAGACTTTCGGGGGCGTTATCGCCCAGCATGCGCAAGATCCAGCTTTGACTGAGGGCGCGCAGATGAACGAATCACCTCTGTCTGCTCAATTGGGTCTGGCTGGCTGGCCGGCGGTTGCTGAAGAAGCGATTATTGCGCGAGATGTTGCGCTCACAAAGCACGTCGGCTCCCGTTTGCACGTGTGTCATGTATCAACGGCGGGATCCGTTGAGCAGATCCGGTGGGCAAAATCGAAAGGTATCAATGTGACGGCGGAGGCTACTCCGCACCATCTCTTCCTCACCGAGGAGATGGCCAAGACTTACGATCCACGTTACAAGGTCAATCCGCCACTGAGAACTGCGGAGGACGTTGAAGCCCTCCGCGAAGGACTTGCAGACGGAACGATCGACATCGTTGGCACCGATCATGCTCCGCACCCGTTGGAGAAAAAAGACTGTGAATGGCAAGCGGGAGCTTTCGGGATGACCGGACTTGAAACCGCTCTCCCAGTGGTTGTGACGACGATGGTTGAAAGTGGACGAATGACGTGGCGAGACGTTGCCCGGGTTATGTCTCAAACTCCTGCTCGCATCGGAGGGGTGGCCGGACAGGGAATAGATATTGAAGCCGGACAGGATGCCAATCTCACGTTCGTTGATCCGACGGTCCAGCGAGAGGTCAATCCAGATGAACAGTGGACGCGATCAACGAACAGTCCCTACATCGGGCATACTCTGACAGGAATGGCCGTACACACAATGTTCCGAGGCGCTTTCTCCACGCTCGACGGTACCCCGATAGAGAAGGACAATCGATGACTACACCTCTAGCGCTACTGGTATTTGACGATGGACACGTATTTCGTGGGCGTCCCTGGGGGGCCACGGGGCGAGCGGTCGGCTCGATGGTGATTAATACATCGATATCCGGGTATCAAACAGCGGTGACCGATCCGAAAAACGCCGGTTCACTCCTGGTCATGACGAGTCCCCACGTAGGCAATGTCGGCGTACACGACGCAGATGCGGCATCTGACCGCTGTCATGCGAGTGGAATTATCGTTCGCGAACCCGCACGACTGGCTTCAAACTGGCAGTCGAGCGGCGAGTTCGAACCGCTTCTCGTGACTGGGGGAGTCGTAGGAATCTGTCGTGTCGATACGAGAGCGATTACGCAGTTGGTGGTTGCGCATCCGCAGATTCGTGCGGGGATTTTTTCCGGCGATGCCCTCCCCGAATCAGTCGTTGATCTCAATCCGACCACCCCGCTTCCTCACTCGGTGGTCGATACTCTCACTTCTTACGTACGGTCCGAGCAACAGGAGACCCGCTAATGCCCAAACGCACTGATATTCACTCGGTACTTGTCATTGGATCTGGCCCGATCGTCATCGGCCAGGCCTGCGAATTCGATTATTCTGGAACGCAAGCCTGCCGAGTGCTCAAGGACGAGGGGATGCGAGTCATCCTCATTAATTCGAATCCGGCGACGATCATGACCGATCCGGGAATGGCCGATGCGACGTATATTGAGCCAATTACCCTCGACGTGATCGAACGAATTATTGAAAAAGAGAGGCCCGACGCGCTCCTCCCAACTCTCGGCGGGCAAACGGCACTTAACGCAGCAACCCAGCTATTCGAGGCCGGAATCCTTGAAAAGTATGGCGTCGAACTGATCGGTGCTTCTGCTGCGGCAATTAAGGCGGGGGAAGACCGCGATGAGTTTAAGGCCGTTGTCGAACGGTGTGGTGCTGAAGTCGCGCGTTCGCGAATTGCGCACACGATGGACGATTGTTTGGCAGCAGCAGAAGAACTCGGTTACCCGCTGGTCGTTCGCCCCTCCTTTACCATGGGAGGCCTCGGTTCGGGGTTCGCGCATGACGAAGACGAACTGCGGCAGTTCGCCGGTCTCGGATTGCGTGATTCCATCACTGGGGAAGTGCTACTCGAAGAGTCTGTCCTCGGGTGGAAAGAGATTGAACTCGAACTCATGCGCGATCGTCAAGGGCAGACGGTGATCGTGTGTTCCATTGAGAACGTTGACCCGATGGGCGTGCATACGGGAGATTCCATTACGATTGCTCCAGCTTTGACGCTCACCGAATCGGAGCTTGAGAACATCTATCAGATCGGCCGTCGTGTGGTCGAGGAAGTTGGTGTAGACCAGGCGGGTTGCAATATGCAGTTCGCGATTAATCCGGCTAATGGTCGCGTCATTGTGATCGAAATGAATCCGCGTGTCTCTCGATCTTCGGCACTAGCTTCCAAAGCGACTGGATTCCCCATCGCTAAAGTCGCGACGCGACTCGCGATTGGGTATGACCTCGATGAGATCACGAACGATATTACCGAGGTGACTACGGCTTTAGCCGGACCGGCTGTTGACTACATCGTGGTTAAAGTTCCGCGCTTTGCCTTTGAGAAATTCCCCGCTTCCGACAAGACTCTCACGACGTCGATGAAAGCTGTCGGTGAGGCTATGTCGCTCGGACGGAACTTCACTGAAGCACTTCAAAAGGCGCTTCGTTCTATCGATAAAGATGGCGTCAGTTTCCACTGGAATGGTCCGGTTCCTGATGAGGCTGACGTGGCTCGACTCTTGACTGAGATGGCGACGCCAACCGAGTTCCGGCTCGTGCAGGTTCAACAGGCTATCCGCGGTGGGGCTACCCCCGAACAGATTGTGCGAGCTACAGCCATTGATCCGTGGTTTGTCGACCAAATCTGCCTGATTGATGAGATTGCGCGTCAGTTGCAAGAGGCCGATGCGTTGACTGCGGAACTCTTGACCGAGGCTAAACGTCATGGATTTTCCGACATCCAGATTGCTGATATCCGTGGACTTGATGAACGAGTGGTTCGGGAGATTCGGGGAGCTTACGGGATTCACCCAGTTTATAAGGCAGTCGATACGTGCGCCGCACAGTTCCCCGCGCAGACTCCCTACTACTACTCGTCATATGACGACGTCTCGGAGATCGAACTGAGAGATCGCCCAGCGGTGATTATTCTCGGATCCGGTCCAAATCGAATCGGGCAGGGGATTGAGTTTGATTATTCGTGTGTCCATGCGACGCTCGCTCTCAAAGAGCATTACGACACGATTATGATTAACTGCAATCCGGAGACGGTATCAACCGACTACGACATTTCTGACCGTCTCTATTTCGAACCTCTCACCCTTGAGGACGTGCTCGAGATCTATCAAACTGAAGCGCAGGCCGGCCCCATTGCCGGTGTCCTCGTTCAGCTTGGTGGACAGACTCCGCTGTCACTCGCAGAAGAGCTTGAGCGCGCCGGAGTTCCCATCGTTGGCACCTCCCCGTCCTCTATCGCGTTGGCGGAAGATCGCGAACAGTTTGAGCGCGTCCTCCACACAGCGGGCCTTTCATCTCCCGCGCACGGTACGGCAACGAGTCCGTCCCGTGCGCTTGAGGTGGCGGACCGAGTTGGCTATCCAATCCTTGCACGTCCATCGTTCGTACTCGGTGGGCAAGGGATGGAAATCATCTTTGATGAGGACGGGATGAATGACTATCTCGATCGTCTCGGAGACATCTCCTTTGCGCACGGCCCGCTTCTTATTGATCGGTTCCTCGATGACGCTGTCGAAATAGATGTTGACGCGCTCTTCGATGGTACGGAGCTGTTCATGGGGGGCATCATGGAACACATTGAAGAGGCGGGCATCCATTCGGGAGACTCTGCGTGTGTGATGCCACCAATGACTCTATCGGGGCGTCAGCTCAAGCGGATTTGTGCCGCGACGCGTGCCATTGCCGAAGGAGTCGGCGTACGCGGCTTACTCAATATCCAGTTTGCACTCGCATCCGACATTCTCTACGTGATTGAGGCAAATCCCCGCGCCTCTCGGACCGTCCCCTTTGCTTCGAAAGCCAGTGGTGTCGCTTTAGCGCGCGCGGCTGCCAAGATCCAAATGGGACGGTCGATTAAAGAATTGCGCGCTAGTGGCGAGTTACCGGTCTATGACGCGTCGCTTATCGACCTCGACGAACCCATCGCAGTCAAAGAAGCCGTGTTGCCATTCAATCGGTTCCGCGACTCGACCGGTCAGGTCGTCGATACTCTCTTGGGACCCGAAATGCGTTCCACTGGGGAAGTCATGGGACATGACAACTCATTTCCAGCGGCCTTCGCTAAGTCGCAGATCGCGGCGTTCGGAGGCTTGCCGACTTCAGGTACGTTGTTTATTTCAATCGCGGATACCGACAAACGGAACGTTGTTTTTCCGGTGAGTCGAATGGTGGACATGGGCTTCACTATTCTCGCCACTACGGGAACTGCCTCTGTCTTGCGTCGCAATGGAATCCCCGTCGAAGTCATTTCTAAGGAATCTGAACGCAAGGGCGGTGAACCAACGGTGATCGATCTGATTGAACAGGGCAAAATCGACATGGTTGTCAATACTCCGCAGGGCAAAGCGACTCGGCGTGATGGCTATGCCATCCGCACGGCAACGACTACGGCTGGAAAAACGATTGTGACGACTCTTCAAGCCTTTAATGCCGCAGTACGGGCTATTGAAGTGCAACGTCGAGGAGAGTTTACTGTGCGGACTCTTCAGGATTATGACGCGGCTCGAGAAGCGCGCATAGCCCAGAATGGAGTAGTGCGATGAACTTTGGAGATCGACTAGCGGAAGCGATGATGTCGCGCGGACCGGTGTGCGCGGGAATCGATCCGCATCCGCAGTTGCTTGCCCAGTGGGGAATGCCTGACACTCCGGCGGGTTTACGAGAATTCTCTTTGCGCGCACTTGATGGATTTGCACGGGCGGCGGCAATCAAGCCGCAGTCAGCCTTTTACGAACGTTTTGGTGCGGCGGGGATTGCGGTTCTCGAGGAACTGTTGGCTGGTGCACGCGAGCGTGAGATTCTGACGATTCTCGACGTTAAGCGAGGCGATATCGGCTCGACCATGAATGGTTATATCGAAGCCTATTTGGTGAAGGGATCGCCGCTGGAATCTGACGCAATAACAATAAGTCCGTATATGGGACCAAGGGCCTACGAAAATGCTGCTCGGGTGGCTGCAGAAAATGGAAAAGGATTGTTTCTTTTGGCCCTCACCTCCAATTCGGAAGGGGTTGATTTGCAGCGTAGTGAAAGTGAGCAACGAGTAAAGGTTGCCGCACAAATACTGCGTTGGGTGAACTCCGCTAACCGACGCTTTTGTGAGAAAGCTCATAGGGGGGCGTTTGGTGTAGTTATCGGTGCAACGGTTCCTGATATCGCGGCAGTTGTGGGTGAGGAGCTGAAGGAATTTACAGGGACGATTCTCGCCCCTGGAGTCGGTGCGCAGGGGGGGAGCATTGTGCAGATGAGAACCGCTTTAGGGGCGAATTCTACCCGGTTTCTCGCTTCGAGTTCACGCGCTCTTCTCAAAGACGGACCTGAAAAAACGGCCCTAGAAAATGCGATTTGTGATGCTGTTGAAGAGGTGAGAAACGCGTTGGGCCAGAAGTGAATCGACGTGGCGATTTTGTTCTCTATTCAACGTCATTTAATCTTTAAATAAATGCACCTTGAATGGAATGAGGAGTTCGACGATGGCACTGCCTGATCTGACGCCCGAGCAGCGAGCAGAAGCTCTCGAAAAGGCAACTCAAGCGAGGCGGCGGCGAGCCGAAGTCAAGACGGCTCTCAAGAACCGTGAAATTGCTCTGTCCGAGGTCTTCGCTATGGCCGACACTGATAAAGCCGTTGCCAAGATGAAGATCACTTCACTGCTTGAATCTCTTCCCCGGGTCGGAAGCATCACCGCAACCGCTCTCCTTGAAGAGATCGGCATTGCCCCCTCGCGACGTGTTCGTGGCATCGGGCCTCTCCAGCGCGAAGAGCTCATTAAGAGATTCGGCTAAAAATAGTTTCGCCAGGGGAGGGGAATCCCATGGCACAATATTTCTATGCCTCGTGATCGAAAAAATGCTGACAACCTCCCCACCCTCACCGTGATTGCTGGCCCCACAGCGGTAGGGAAGGGGACTGTTGTACGAGAACTAATCCAGCGCTACCCGTCAGTGTATCTATCGGTATCAGCCACGACGCGACCTCCGCGTCCCGGCGAAATCGATGGAATCCACTATCATTTCGTGTCGGAGGAGGAGTTTAGTCGCAGAGCCGCCGCGGGGGAGTTTCTCGAATGGGCTCTCGTCCACGGAAAGTATCGATACGGAACGCTCCGTCAACCGATCGAAGAAGCGCTCGCTGACCATCGCCCGGCCATCTTGGAGATCGACCTCGATGGGGTTCGGCAGGTGAAAAATACCATGCCCGATGCGCAGTTCATTTTCGTTGCACCGCCGTCGTGGGATGAACTTGTCGCTCGGCTCGTCGGCAGGGGAACCGAGGGACCCGAAGAAAGAGAACGGCGGCTCCGCACAGCGCGCACGGAAATGGCTGCCGCTGACGAATTTGACCTGATCGTCGTGAATGACGAGGTCAATCGCACAGTGGGTGAACTAGCTACCCTCATGCGCCTGACGTAAGATCATGAACGATACATTGAATTATTTTTGGAAGAGGACACATGTCGGGAATCGTCGCCCATCCTGAAGGTATTACCAATCCACCGATCGACGAACTGATGGAAAAAGTCGATTCGAAATATGCGCTGGTGATCTTTGCGGCACGCCGCGCCCGCCAGATCAACTCGTATAATCTCCAACTCGAATCAAATATGGTTCAGTTCGTGGGCCCAGTAGTCCCTGTCGAGGCAGATGACAAACCGCTGTCCATTGCGCTACGAGAAATCAACGAGGATCTCCTCGTGATGGAAGACGCAGCAGAAAAACTCACTGAGTGAGGCTGTGGTCTCTCCACTTGCGGCTGCTCCTCCCCAGCGCATCATCATCGGTATCGGCGCAGGGATAGCCGCCTACAAGATTCCGTATCTTGCCAGGCGGCTCATCAAGGACGGTCACGATGTTCGCATTATCCCCACTCCCGCGAGTCTCGAATTTGTTGGAAAGACAACGTGGTCCGCTCTCAGCGATTATCCCGTATATTCCGACGTATTCGAAGCCGATGCAGGAGTCGATCATGTTGAGGCCGCACGGCAGGCCGATTTGATTATCGTGGCGCCGGCCACGGCAGATCTCATAGCCCGTATGCGCGCAGGTCGTGCTGACGATCTGCTAACAACCACTCTGCTTGCTGCAACGTGCCCGGTAGTTGTCGTACCGGCGATGCACACCGCCATGTGGGAACATCCGGCAACGAAGGACAATATCTCGATGCTCCGATCTCGGGGGATTGTTGTCATCGAGCCAGTTGAGGGCGATCTCAGCTCCGGTGACACAGGTCGGGGACGATTACCCGAACCTGACGACATTGCTACCGCTATCAACGACTTACTACGTACGGAGGTAACTCAACTACCTCTGAACGGCACTCGGGCATTTGTCACTGCTGGAGGAACCCACGAAGCGATCGATCCAGTACGCTTCATCGGAAATCGATCGTCAGGTCGGCAAGGATGCGAAATTGCTGCCGCCCTCCGCGACCTGGGGGCCGACGTGACTTTGTTTGCAGCTCATATCGACCCCGAACTTCTTCCTTCCCGCGTTCGAATCGTCGAGACACCGACGGCCCAGATCATGTGTGAGACGGTTCTCCACGAAGCACAGGCATTCCACATTGGCGTATTCGTCGCCGCAGTTGCTGACTTTAGACCTCGTGAAGTGGCCGACCAAAAGATCAAGAAATCAACTGAAAATGAAGGTGGGCTTACCCTCGAACTCGTGCGTAATCCCGATGTGCTCGCCAGTACTGTTGAAACGTATCCTGAACTTTTCACCGTGGGTTTTGCTGCCGAAACTGGGAATACGGAGGATGTGCTGCGTGCGGGAAGAGACAAAGCACGTCGCAAAGGTGCAACCTTGCTTGCAATTAACAGAGTTGGGGCGCAGGAGGGATTTGGCAACGTCGATAATGAACTGACAGTTGTTGACCACTCCGGCCAGGTTCTCACCACATTTGCCGGTTCCAAACATGACCTTGCGCGATCGCTTTGCGAAATGATCGCGGACTACTATCGACGCTCTCGTGAGTGAACGCAAGAAGGTGTTATCGATGACGTATTCGCGCCTGTTTACCTCTGAATCCGTGACTGCCGGCCATCCTGACAAAGTGTGTGACCAAATCTCAGATGCCGTGCTCGATGCGGCACTGACTGTCGATCCGCTTTCGAGGGTAGCCATTGAAACACTGGCCACCACCAATCGAGTGATCGTTGCTGGCGAACTGACATGTGCGAGCGAACTCAACATTGACGCCATCGTGCGCCGCACCATCGAGCGAATCGGATACGTCGAACCCGGCACCGGGTTTGACGCCAACTCAGTTGATGTATCTGTCATTGTTGATCGGCAATCGCCCGACATTGCGCAATCCGTCGAGCGCTCATATGAGGCACGCGAGGAACAATCTCAGGATCCCCACTCAAATCAGGGAGCTGGCGATCAGGGATTGATGTTCGGCTACGCGACGAATGAGACCCCCGAATACATGCCGGTGTCGATCTCTTTAGCGCATCGCCTTGCCAAACAACTCGCTCATGTGCGCCAAACAGAGATGCCGGAGCTGCGACCCGACGGGAAGACACAGGTCACAGTACGCATCGAAGGAGATGCGGTCACTGCGCTTGACACGGTAGTGGTTTCTTCCCAGCACTCCGAGCAGATCACTCTTGACGATATTCGACAGGGAATTACGGACCTGGTCATCAAACCAGTTCTGTCCGAGATGCCGGGAGCGGTCGATAGTAGTGCTGCCACTCTGCTCGTCAATCCCTCTGGACGTTTTGTCGAAGGCGGGCCGAGTGCCGATACTGGGGTGACCGGTCGCAAGATCATTGTGGACACCTATGGTGGAGTTGCGCGTCACGGCGGTGGTGCATTCTCGGGTAAAGATGCCTCGAAAGTTGACCGGTCTGCATCGTATGCGCTGCGCTGGATTGCGAAGAATATCGTCGCCGCACAGTTGGCCGAAAAGTGTGAGATTCAGGCATCGTACGCCATTGGACGAGCGGAACCAGTCGGCCTGTGGATAGAGACCTTTGGAACCGCCACCATATCGGAGAAGCTACTGCATGACGCCGTTCGGAGCGTTTTTGACCTCCGCCCGTCGGTCATCACCGCAGACCTTGCCCTCACGCGTCCTGGGTTCGAACCAACTGCGGCATACGGGCATTTTGGTCGAGATGAGTTCACGTGGGAACAACTCAACCGGGTTGAAGAACTTACGGCTTTTCTCAACTGAGCACACCGCATGCTCCCAGTCGTCCGTCCGACGTGGTTTCATGGGGGTATGAACGCGTCACGCCAGCCCAATAACCACAGCGGGGACATTGCTCGGGTTTTGGTCGACACGGATCTTCCCCACTTAGATCGGCTGTTCGACTACCGCATTCCCGCGGGAGTTGATGTCGAATGCGGGATGACAGTCCGCGTAAAAATGGCCGGCAAACGCTACGACGGATGGGTTATTGAGCGTTCTGCTTCTTCGACATTTAGCGGCCGATTGCGACCAATTGAAAACGTGGTGACCGCAATCCCTATCCTCACTCCAGCAATACTTGATCTGGCTCGCGACTTGGCGCAACGCAACGCGGTTCCGCTCGCAAAGATCGTGGCGTCTGCGCTACCGGATCGGCATGCCGGAGCCGAGAAAGCTTTCTTATCGAACCTCAAAGCCACGCGCGAAGTTTCACCCCGCGTCCAAGACCACGAGCGAAGCGAAAGGTGGGATTCGTATCCCATGGCAGACGCTTTGTTCAACCGCCTCCAGCGTGGCGAATCACCGCGGGCCGTGTGGCAACTACTTCCCGGTATGTCTTCACCGAGCGATGTGGGGACACATCCGTTTGTCGATCTCATCGATGCCGTATTGCGCTCGCAGCGGCGAATGCTCATCGTGGTCCCGACCGCAAGTGACGTCGATCGCATGGAAAAGCTCATTGATTCGATGTCAGAGCCGCCGCGAGTAGCGTATCAGCGGTCATCAGATTCGAAATACCGCCGATATTCGAGTTTTCTCGGAGCCCTCCTTGGCACAGTCGACGTCGTTGTCGGAACTCGCGCAGCCATCTACAGCCCCTTGACTCAACTCGGGGCAATCCTCATTCTCGATCCGGGAGATGATCGTCTCACCGATCCTCAAGCTCCCTATCTCTCCGCGCTGGACGTTGCAGTTCGCAGAGCGCATCTCGAGCAGGTTTCACTGATTGCTGCCGGCATGTCGATTTCTCTATCGTCCGCTGCACTCGTCCATTCTGGCTGGGCAGCGCTTGTCAGACCCGAACTCGAGGCTTTTCGAGCTCAATCTGCCGTGGTGCACGTCCCGAATGAAGACGATCGACTCCGTGACGGATCGGGAGGTCTTGGACGTATTCCCACCCACGTGCAGCAGCGTGTCCGCGCCGCTCTTGAGGAGGGCCCGGTGCTCGTCCACGTTCCTCAGCGAGGATGGGTCAGTGTCGTCGCGTGTGCGCGCTGTTCTGCACCGGGACGATGTACGACCTGCCACGGACCGCTACGAGCCAACAGTGAATCAGACCTGAGTTGCAGTTGGTGTTCGCGTCCGCAGATACGATGGCACTGTTTTGAATGCGCCAGTTCACAGTGGAAATCGACCCGGATTGGCTCGGCTCGCACTGCCGAAGAATTGGGGCGCGTGTTCGCTGGTGTTCCAGTCACGACCTCAGACAGTGAACACGGATTGATCGCAACCATAGACAATCGCAGACGTCTTGTGATTGCTACTCCCGGGGCGGAACCGGTTGCGGAAAACGGGTACGCTGCGGGACTTGTACTTGATGCCTATGCCGTTTTAGGTCGACCGGAACTGTGGGCGCCCGAAGAAGCTTACCGACGGTGGATGAATGTTCTCGGACTCATTCGCCCGTCAGGATCACTGACCATCGTCGGAGTTGATGATCCCAGCACTGCCCAATCGCTCATCCGCCGAGATCCCATCGCTTTTGTGGCTCGGCTACTTGATGAACGACAGATGCTCGGATTCTTCCCCTCGAAATGTATCGTTGCCATCGATGGCAAACGGGATAACGTCGAAGAATTCATTACTCAAGTGACTATCCCGCAGCGGTGCGAACCGCTCGGCCTCGCGGCCAGAATCGGACGCGATGTGCAAAAATCTCACGGTTCTGATCCGGTACGTGCCCTCTATCGGTGTGAATGGGATGCGGCACCTACCCTGATGGAACACATCAAAGCAACGCAGATTTCTCGCAGTGCCAAACATGCGGGGATGGTCAGCGTGCGTGTGAATCCACAGCAGTTACTATGATCCGAAGGAGAGGCACATGACCACGGTAGTTTTTGATCTCGGACAGGTCGTCGTTGACTGGGACCCCTATCGCACGCAGATCGGTTTTCTCAGCCCCGTGGAATGGGATGAATTTCTTACCCGAACTGATTTCTGGGCATTCAATCAAACACTTGACGCGGGGCGTGATCTGTCAGAAGCTCGCCAGTGGTTTGCGCGCCACTACCCCGCAGATGTCTGTGTATTTGACCGGTATGTTGCCCGCTTTCCTGCGTCCATTCGAGGAACTGTTTCGGGAATCGAATCGATCATCAATGATCTGAGAGCATTTTCAGTTCCTACAGCGGTTCTATCGAACTGGCCGGCGGACCTATTCCACTACGCCCTTGAACAAATTCCGATTATCGAGACACTCGGTCATCGAATAGTTTCCGGGGAAGTCGGAATTGTCAAGCCCGATCGGGATATCTTTGAGCTACTCCTCAATCAGCTTGACCTCCGCGCCTGTAACACCGTATTTATCGATGACAATCTCGACAATATTGAAGTTGCTCTCAGGGTCGGTATTGACGCTATACATTTCACCGATGCGACTGCGCTACGAGAGGAACTGGTCGCTCGACGCCTCATCCCGCACGCAGGTACGAGCGTCACAGCGCATGGGCGCGACTAACCGATAGACTAGCTGCGTGAAAGTAATATTTGCCGGCACCCCTGATGTCGCGGTGCCGACGCTCGAAGCGCTCAACCAGTCCGACCACGAAATCGTCGCTGTTTTGACTCGTCCACCCGCGCGCCGCGGACGCGGTCGCACGCTCTATCCGTCAGCAGTTGGGCAGTGGGCTCTCGAACACAATTGTCCGATCATCGAAGCAAGCAGATTAGTAGACGACGAGATCCACGAACAAATAGCGAACTGCGGTGCTGAACTTGGGGTCGTTGTTGCCTATGGTGCGATCATTCCTGCGTCATTGCTCGCAGCATTTCCACACGGCTGGATTAATCTGCATTTTTCCGATCTTCCTCGTTGGAGAGGAGCTGCCCCGGTTCAACGAGCTATCGAAGCGGGGGATACGGTAACTGCCATCAATGTTTTTCAACTGGAAGAAGGGCTCGACACAGGACCGGTATTCTCTTCACGTCCAGTGACAATCCCACCGGATATAAGCGGGGGAGAGTTACTGTTATCGCTCGCCCAGCAGGGGGCGCACGACGTAGTCGATGTCGTTACCGCAGTGGAGGCCGGAGTGGCGCGTGCGGTTGCACAACCGAGTGAAGGAGCCACGTATGCACGGATGGTTTCTCGTGAGGAGCTGGAGATCAATTTCAGCCGGAGTGCTCTCGAAATCCATAATCAAATTCGTGCGTGGTCTCCGCAACCGGGTGCGTGGACGATTCTGCCCACGGGACAACGGCTAAAAATTTTCGAAACGTTACCCGTAGAAAGTACCACTCAGTTACTCCCTGGAGAAGTCGAGACCACTCGCCGGGCAGTGTTTGTTGGGACCGCTTCCGGAGTGCTTGAAATATGCTCTGTTGCCCCTGCGGGAAAGGCTCGTATGAAGGCGGTCGATTGGGCTCGCGGAGCACGTCTACCTGAGCAGACGATCCTCGGAAAGAAAGTGAAAAACGCATGAACGACACCCGCGATAGGCGCCCTCAAAATTATCGGGGCGGAGGCCGATCAAGAGGGCGAGTGCAGATGTCACGAGTGGTCGCTTTCGAAACCCTGCTGAGCGTTGATGTTGATTCAGCGTACGCAAACCTGATTTTGCCGCAGCGTATTTCGCAGGCTCGTCTGGACAAGCGAGATGCCTCCTTTGCGACCGAACTCGCGTATGGAACGCTGCGCAATCTCGGCCGAATCGATTGGGTGTTGTCACAGTGCATCGATCGTCCTATTGAACAACTCGACCCTCAAGTGCGAGCTATTCTACGGATGACCGCTCACCAAATCCTTCATCTTCGAGTTCCAGACCACGCGGCCGTTGCGCAGGGTGTTGAACTTGCGAAACAAGAATGTGATCGTGGCGCGGAGAAGTTCATTAATGGCGTCAGCCGTTCAATTGTCGAGAACTCGGCTGCTGCATGGGAGCGTCAGATTCAAGCAATCTCAAACGATGCGGAGCGAGTGAGCATCCAGTATTCTCACCCGCAATGGATCGTTCGAGCATTTGCTGCAGCGCTTGTTGCTCACGGACGGGATCCGCGAGAACTTGAGGAACTACTCTATGCCAACAATACAAACCCGTGGGTTACTCTATGTGCGCGTCCAGGTCTAATTCTGCCCGCCGATCTTGCTGATGATGCTGAATACTTCCTCAAAACCGAGGTTCGACCAGGTGATTATTCCGAATGGGCGGTGGTTATCTCCGGTGGAGATCCCGGCCGATTGTTTGCGGTTCGAGATGGGCGAGCAGTAGTCCAAGATGAGGGCTCGCAGCTGGTTGCCACCGCACTTGCGGAGGTTGAGGTCGCGGGGGACGGGCACAAGTGGCTTGACATGTGTGCCGGTCCGGGAGGTAAGGCTGGATTACTCGGTGCGATTGCCGCTACTCGGGGCGAGACTCTCGTTGCTAACGAAATCGCTCCGCACCGCGCCGAGCTGGTTGAAAACAGCGTGAGAGAACTCGACAATGTCGAAGTCGTCGTCGGCGATGGCAAGCAGATCGGTGCGAGAGGACAGTTCGATCGTATTCTTCTCGACGCGCCCTGTACCGGCCTCGGTGCCCTTCGACGTCGACCGGAATCACGCTGGCGACGACAACCCTCGGATCTCGCGTCCTTGGTCAATCTTCAAGAAGAGCTTATCGATGAAGGTATACGTGCTCTTGCCCCCGGTGGTGTCATGGCGTACGTGACGTGCTCTCCTCATGAGCAAGAAACGATTCGTCAAATGAAACGCATTGAGACCCGTCCGGATATTGAGTTCCTCTCCGCACGCGAGGTGGTCGATTCGGTATCGATGAGTGCGATTGAGCTAACCCCAATACCGATTGGAACAGGAGATGCCATACAACTGTGGCCGCACATTCATTCAACTGACGCCATGTTCCTCGCACTTGTGCGTAAGGTGAAGTAAGACCTCGAAGGGAGTTGCTGTGAAACCAACAATTAGTCCGTCGATTCTAAATTGCGACATTGCCGACCTCGTTGGCGAGCTGAAGAAAATCTCCAATGCGGACTTTGCTCACGTGGACATCATGGATAACCATTTTGTCCCGAATCTGACCTGGGGACTGCCGGTTGTTGAAGCAATAATTGCGCGGAACATTCTGCCAATCGATTGCCACCTCATGATCGAAGATCCCGATCGGTGGGCACCAGCCTATGCGGAGGCGGGAGCCGCATCGGTGACGTTTCACGCCGAGGCCGCCGGCGCTCCAATTCGTTTAGCCAAAGAGATTCGCAACCAGGGAGCGCGAGTCGGCTTGGCGTTGAAGCCGACGACTGACATTCACGATTACCTCGATGTCCTCGACGAATTCGACATGATTCTCGTCATGACCGTTGAACCGGGGTTCGGAGGCCAACCATTTCTTGAATCACAAATGAGCAAGGTACGTCGTGTGCGCGAAGCGGCTGACAAACGTGGCCTTGAACTCGCAATTCAGGTTGACGGTGGTATCTCCCGAAAGACAATTGAAAAAGCTGCCGAAGCGGGAGCGGACGTGTTCGTTGCTGGGTCAGCCGTCTACCGTGCTGAGGACGCGTATGCCGAGGTTGATGAGTTGCGTAAGCTCGCATCCCAGGCAATGCATCGTCACTGAAGAAGATGAACCGGTAAGTTTCGCTTAATCCATGTAGTATAGAGGCAGTGCTCCGGGGTCGGTGTAATTCCGAGCCGGCGGTTAAAGTCCGCGACCCGCGCAAGCGGTTGAATCGGTGAAATTCCGATACCGACGGTTAAAGTCCGGATGGGAGGAGTACGAGCGTTAACGCATCGTTGTGCCCGTGCGCCAACTATTCCCCGGAGCTCGAATGAGATTCGGGAGGACACGTGGCTTCAAAGCGACAGCAGCGGCATGACGCAGTGCCCGCGCACGTTTCAGCATTGGCGCCGCTCGTTTTGCTCGCTACCCTCGTGGGTATCTGGTGGTTAGCAACCAGTCTTACCGCTGTCCAGCCGTGGATGCTACCGAGTCCGGGCGACTTCATCGTGCGTTTCTGGAGTGAAATCCACCGACCAACACTCTGGGCGAGCCTATGGATTACGCTTCACGAAGCTGTTCTCGGTTGCCTTGTCGGCGCGGCGGTTGCTTTACCACTGTCTTACGCTATCTACCGCTTCAAGTATTTCTCTGCCGCCGTCGAACCATTCCTCGGAGCAACACAGGCTATTCCTGCAATCGCGCTTGCGCCGCTCCTGGTGCTGTGGGTTGGTTACGGATTGGGCGCCATCGTCGCGCTGTGCACACTCATTGTGTTCTTCCCGATCCTCGTCTCAAGCACTGTCGGGCTACGGCATTTGGACCGCGATGTCCTCGATGCGGCCCGTCTTGATGGAGCATCCGGTCTCTCCCTTCTCATATTTGTCGAGGGGCCGCTCGCGTTGCCGTCAATTTTGGCGGGACTGCGCAATGGTTTCACGCTATCGGTTACCGGTGCGGTCGTTGGGGAGATGGTCATGGGCGGACAGGGTCTGGGAACTTTGCTGACTATCCAACGCAACAGCGTCGATACGACCGGAATGTTTGTGACAATAGCGCTTCTGTGCCTACTTGCAATGACCGCGTACTCTCTGATCTATCTTTTCGAACGTCAATCAAAACTCGTGAACTACTCCCATTGATCTGAATCCAGTGAAAGGACTAACTGTGACCGTGAAAAGGCGAATCTTCATTGCACTCATGTCGATGGGAGCCCTGTTGGCAGGATGCACCGCCTCCGTACCCGATGGAGAAGCGATCGAGCCTGCCGGATCGACCTCGCCGGCACCGGCCAACAGCGCCACACTCGGCCTCACCTACATTCCGAACGTCCAATTCGCACCGGCATACGTGGCGAAAGAGGACGGCGCTTTCTCCCGTGAGAACGTGTCTGTCACAATTCGGCATCACGGTGCGGATGAGGGATTGTTCACCAGTTTGCTCGCGGGTCACGAAGATATGGTCATCGCCACGGGGGATGAGATGATCCAAGCGCGTTCGCAGGGGATGGATCTCATCTCCGTCGGTTCGTACTACGCGAAATATCCTGTCGTCATCATCGTTAAAGATGATTCGGATATTCAATCGGTTGCCGATCTGAAGGGGAAGACGGTCGGCTTACCGGGTGAATACGGATCGAACTACTTCGGCCTCCTCGCCGCACTCGCAGAAGCCGATATGACGCGCGATGACATATCCATTTCCGTGATCGGTTTCACCCAGCTTGCGGCGCTCGCTGGCGACCAGGTCGATGCGGTTGTTGGATTCACGAACAACGACACGGTGCAGTTTGGACTGTCGAATATCCCCGTGAGAGAAATCCCTCTAGTAGCGGACGGTGAACCGCCGCTCGTGGGCGCGGATATTGTGACGACGACAGAGTTCGCACGCTCGCATCCGGAGGCTGTTCGAGGCGTACTCTCCGGTCTCAAGGCGGGAATGACAACGTGCGTTACTGATCCTGCACACGCGGTTGATGTGACGCGGGCATACGATACGAACTTGACGACCGAAGACACGGTGAACGCTGCCCGCGCGACCTTGGAGGCGACCAACCAACTCTTTGCGCCGAGCGGACAGGTTGAGCTACACCAAAATGTCGAGACGTGGAAGAGCATGGAAGTATTCCTTCGCGCCATTGACGGGGTACTCGGAGCGGCTGTCGACATTGAGCAAGCCGTAACAAACGAGTATCTCGACTAGCGCGTCTCATTAGAAGACGCGTTCGTGAGGATTGTCAGCACTTCGTTAGAATCGGAGTGTGAAGACATTTGAAGAGCTGTTTGCTGAGCTAAAAGAGAAGTCAGTTACCCGCCCCGACGGTTCGTCGACAGTTGTCGAGCTCGATAGCGGAGTACATGCGATTGGGAAAAAGATCGTTGAAGAGGCCGCGGAAGTGTGGATGGCGTGCGAATACGAATCCGACGATGATGCTGCGCTGGAGATCTCTCAACTGCTCTACCATCTGCAGGTCATGATGGTGAAAAAGGGACTCGAACTCGACGATATTTATAGGAAACTTTAAGATGCTACGTATTGCTGTTCCGAATAAGGGATCGCTGAGTGATCCAGCCGTATCGATGCTTCTCGAAGCTGGTTACCGTGCCCGGCGACGAGGGAGAGAACTCGTCATTGCTGATCCAACTAACGATGTTGAGATCTTTTTCCTTCGTCCTCGTGACATAGCGGTTTATGTGGGACAAGGAACCGTACATGTCGGTATTACCGGGCGCGATTTGCTCCTTGATTCGGGAGTTGGGGCTATAGAATGTCAGGCCCTCGGATTCGCTCGGTCGAAGTTCCGGTTTGCTGCGCCTCAAGGGACAATGACTGCTCTCGAAGACATTGACGGTAAACGCGTCGCATCCTCGTACGATGTTCTGGTGCGCGATTTCCTCAAAGCCCATAACGTGAATGCCGAGGTCGTTCACCTGGACGGTGCGGTTGAATCGTCAATCCAGCTCGGAGTATCGGACCTCATTGCGGATGTCGTTGAAACGGGATCAACGTTGCGTGCTGCTGGGCTAGAAGTATTCGGCCCTATTTTGCTTGAATCGGAGGCTGTGCTCATTACCCGTGAGGAGTTGCTGACTGATTCTCGCATTATGATTTTGCAACGCCGGCTGGAGGGGGTCATGGTCGCCCACTCATACGTCCTTGTGGACTACAACGTCCACGAACGCGACCTCGACGCGGCGTTGAAGATTACTCCCGGCTTTGACTCTCCGACGATCTCACCGCTGGCCGATCCCGCATGGATTGCGGTGCGCTCAATGGTGAAAGCGAAGGAAATCAACTCGGTCATGGATCAGCTCCACGCCGAAGGTGCGCGCGGAATCATTGTTACCTCCCTGGTAGCTTCGCGTCTGTAATTCGCCGCGTGGCCGCGATGCGTGCGAGGTCGCAGGGTACGATTTTCGGGGTCTTAGGCTCTGTGTAGCGGGGGTTCTTTCTGCTAGAGAGAGTCTACGGAGGCGGGTTTGGACCCACTGTAGTGGTGTTTTCGGGGGTTGTAGGCTCTGCCTGATGAAACTGGGCGCTGTTAGGGAGAGCCTACGGCTCAGAAACGCGCGCTAGAGAGAGTCTTATGCGGAAAGAGAGTAGCTACAGAGAACCTGCAGTACGAAAATGCATAATAGCATGGCGTCCGGCGAAGCCTCTATCGGCACTTTGCGTGCTAAATCTGGGTAGCGAAAAGACCGGCGGCTGCCGCCGATGTGAAGGCAAGCTCATCGTCGGCAAGCGAGCGTCCCATGGTTGAGAGTTTGACGGGGGAGTCGGCTAGGGCAGCGCGACATAATGTCGAATCAACGAACTGCACGTCATGCTGCTGACGCAGCCGCGCAATTCCGTTGACGTACTTGTCCTCGACATCCTGGGGGACTGCGAGAGAATCGGGATTGACGAGGGGGATAGTTGCGCTAATCAGCGTGAGTCTTGTCAGCGTTGTTAAGGAATGGTGGGAGATGCCGCGGTGTTCGGCACGCAGATCGGCCTGGGATGCACGAATGACCGGTAGCGGAATACCGTCGAGTGCACGTGTGATGTGGATTGTATTGGCAACAGCTGTGCCGGAGAAACCAAACGGTGTCCCGGTCCCGAGGTTTCCCGGTCCCTGTGCAACAATCGTATAGTCCGCGTGTGCAACTGAAACGGCGGCAAGAAGCGCCGAAGGCATTGACGCAGCCTCGATATCGCCGCCGTAGCTCTGGCCCGATGTCACCGTGAGTGCAATCGTTCCGGTTTTCTTTAACGTGTTGACAGCGCGAGAAAAAGCGAGAGGTAACGCGGCAGTATCGTCCATCACGTAGACGATCCGAGCTTGCGGATCGGATGATTTAATCGCTGTCGCAATCGCCGGAACTGCCGAATGAAGGTCAGCAATGATCACGGGGCTGCCGCCGAGCGTATCCGCTTGCTCAATGATGTGACGGTGCGCTGAGACCTCTTCTTCGACAGCGAGCACCATCTGTTGATAGGGGGTGTAGCGCGCCTTGACGATATGACCGTCCGGAAGCGAATCAGCAGGGAGGTTCTCCGTCGATAGCGTCATCGCGAAACCACCCGTGCCCAGCGATTTAGCCAGCGCAGAGCAATCAATACGAATGTAGTCGCCGACATTCACGTCGCCCACGAGGTCGGTGTAGGCCAGTGCTGGAACGACGTCTCCTTCGTCGAAACCGGACTCTCGTATCGCGGGTGCTTGAACAATGCGGGCGGCGAAAGTGACGACTGTCGACCATCGCGAATGGACTTCAACGATCTGAGCTTCTCTGTGCAACACAATCGAAGCATACCGGTAAGCTGAGAGTATGGTTGCCACGTTCAAAACATCCCAACGACTACTCTCCCTTATCCTCTGTTTGTCAAACCACGAACGAGGACTAACCAAAGCGGAGATTAAAAAACAGGTTCCTAGCTACGATCTAGAAAACCAGGATAGTGCCGATAAGAAGTTCGAGCGAGATAAGGACGTGCTGGCTAAAGCAGGAATCGAACTCGAGCTGAGAACCGATTATGACGGTAGCCAACGATACGTTCTTCAGCGGCCTAGGGGACCGCGCTCAATAACGTTACACGATCACCACCGGCTCTTGCTCCAAGCAGCCGCTTCCTTGTGGGGCAATGACGACGACCGGGTGTTTCAGCTCAAGGTCCGCTCCGCCTTCGACGAATCGAGTAATGAGATTCCACGCGTACAACTCGTCGGTTCGTCCGTATTGTCAACCTTGATTCGGGCACAATCTCACGGTCGCATTGTGAAGTTCTCCTACCAAAAGCCGGGCTCCGCCCCGGAAGTTCGCTACCTTGAACCGCAGCGGATCTTCTTCGAAAATGGACACCTGTATGCGGCTGGCTACGACCGCATCCGAGCAGCCACCCGACGCTTTCGAATTAACCGATTCGTCGGAGTTATCGAAATGCTTGATGAAACGGTGACGGCGAGCGAGCTCATAGACGCTGGAATAACGAAGATACACCCGATCTTTGCGGTACGTCGGTTAGGCGCTCCCCATATTCACCAGCACAGTCAACCGTTGTCGGGTCCACTTCCTCCTCATCTGAGCGAAACGGATTGGGAACTGCGAAAGGGGGAGTCATTAACCTATCGGGAATGGCTCGACCTCGTCCTTAACGAATGCACCGATCTCGTTGTCCTTGCTCCCGATGAACTGACCGAAGCAGTCACAAAGCGGCTTCACGCGCTTGCATCCTTCGGTGAGGAGGCTTCCCATGCCTGAGTTCAGCGAAGTATCCATATCCCGGCTCCTCGCTATTCTTGCGTGGGTTTCACGGAGAGGCGAGGCTACGATCGACGATCTCGCTCAACATTTTGATCGCTCGGTTAAGGGCATCCGCACTGATATTGAGCTAATTGGAGATACCTACCACGATCAAGAATCGCCCTGGAATATGATCGAAATCGATTGGGACCGCTACTACAACGAGGATGTTCTCGTTGTTCCCAATGATCGGACTGTGGCAACCGTGCTTGACTTCACCGATGATGAAACGATTTCACTGATTGTTGCATTGCGAATTCTTGAAACCCTACTTCCCCCAGACATGGCGGATGACGTCGCCGATACGGCACTGCAACTAGTCAGCGGCCTCGATCTACGTGATGTCGACCTCACCGGGTTTTCCGTCGTTGAGTCCTATCGTGAACGTAGGATCCGCGCGATGGTCGAGAGTGCGAGACGAGGAAACGACGCGCTCGAACTGACCTACCTTGCTCGTAATGGTGACCAGACGACCCGCGTCGTTATGCCGAAGTCTATTGAGTTAATCGATCGCCACTGGGTGATGGCTGCCCTATGTGCCAATAGCGGTACGGTAAAGAACTTCCGGCTCGACCGAGTGATTGATCTCATTCCAATCGATTCTCCCACTGCCGTTGTCGAGCAGGCGCGCGAGAACCAAGCGCGGGAGGTGACGGTGACGGTCGGCGCTGAAGCCGCATGGAAGGTCGAGAACCAGGAATGCCAAACACGTGCAAACGGAACGATTAAAGCACAATACCGCGTGTTCGACGATGAATGGATGGTCAACCAACTCTTGTTAATCGGTGACGATCTGATCGAATGCAGTGATGAAGACCTCCTGCGTGCCGCATCCCGGCGTGCTACCAATGCGTTGAAAAACTATGCTGTAGAGTGACGTAGAATAGATACAGCAGTGGAACCGATACTCGGTATTCACGTTAGAGGAATGGAAATCGATTATGGGAGCAATGCGACCCTGGCACTGGATCATGGTTCTTCTCGTTATCATCATCGTTTTCGGCGCGTCACGCTTGCCGAGTATTGCCAAGAATGTCGGGCAATCCGCGAAGATTCTGAAGAAGGAAATGCACGAACTCACCGAGGATGAAGAACCACGCCTCAAGAGTGAGAATCCCGTGCAGGCCGAGCCTGATACTCTGCCGTCCCCAAGCCAGCAGCCGGGATCAGATTCGTCGAACGCCAGCTAAACACTCTCGATGGCACGACGAAAGAAACGTGATCCAGAAGGGCGGATGCCTCTTCTCGATCATCTCAGAGAAGCCCGTACTCGAATTATTCTCGCGTTCGTTGGCCTAATCATTGCGACGATTGTCGGCTGGTTTCTCTACCCGAGCGTGTTCAATTACATGGCGCAACCATTGGCTGACCTCCGGGCTATTGGTAAAGAGGCAGAACTCAACTTCGAAACGGTGTCTGCAGCGTTCGACCTCAAGTTGAGAATTTCATTCTTCATCGGCTTTATTATTTCGTCTCCTTGGTGGCTCTATCAGATTTGGGCATATCTTGCACCTGCGCTTCGCAAAAAAGAGAAGATCTATGCGCTGTCATTCACCTTCGCTGGCGTCATCCTCTTTCTAGCGGGAGCGGCATCAGGCGTGTGGATTATGCCGCATGCGGTATCGATCCTCACCTCGTTCGCCCCCGATACGTCCGTCATGTTGATGAAGTCGAGTACATACTTCAGCTTTTACATGCGGTTAGTTATGCTCTTCGGCATCTCTTTCCTCATTCCACTGGTCATGGTCGGGCTGAACTTCCTCAACATCTTGCGTGCGAGCACAATGCTCAAGGCATGGAGATGGGCAGTAGTTTTGTCTTTCGTCTTTGCCGCGATAGCCAATCCTTTGCCTGATCCGTGGACGATGAGCGTCCAAGCACTGCTTTTGGCTGGACTCTACTTCATTGCCGTCGGTGTCGGAATGATTCACGATAAGCGGTACGACAAGAAACAGGCGAAACTTGACGCAGAGCTCGATGCTGCCCTCGCAAAATACGAAACCCCCCAGGACGTGGACCCGGCTTGAGTACACGCGGACACGATCGTCGAGAGCGCGTGCCGTCTGCTTCTGAGCGCTACGCCGCAGCAATGCAACGGAACGCTTTCGAACGGACTGAACGCGCGCAATTCGCGCACACTTTCGACTTCTTTCTGGACGACTATCAACTGACCGCGCTCGAACGAGTGGAAGCTGGGCAGAACGTTCTTGTGGCCGCCCCTACCGGGGCCGGGAAGACCGTAATCGGAGAGTTCGCTCTTCACATGGCCGCGACCAAACAATTGCGGGCCTTTTACACCACACCTATTAAGGCGTTATCGAACCAGAAATACCGCGAGTTAACGAAGCGTTTTGGGGATGAACGGGTCGGTTTGCTCACCGGTGATGTCGCAATTAACGCCGACGCGGATATCATCGTCATGACGACAGAGGTCGCGCGGAACATGATTTACGCGGGTAAAGATCTGAGCGATCTGCACTCTATCGTCCTCGATGAGGTGCACTATCTCTCCGACCGCTTTCGCGGACCGGTGTGGGAGGAAGTCATCATCCACACCCCTGAACACGTCCAGTTGATCGCCCTGTCTGCTACGGTCTCAAACGCCGAGGAATTTGGGGACTGGATCGGGCAGGTTCGCGGTGGGTGCTCGATTGTCGTGTCCGAGGAGCGTCCGGTTCCTCTCTATCAGCACATGATGGTGGGACGAAAGCTCCACGATCTCTATGCTCCCGATCAATCGGGTCACCAGCAACTGTCGGGGCGCATTAATCCCGAGCTTCGCTCGGCCATCGCGCACGCTTCGGGTATTCACTCGCGCTCGACCTACGAATCCTCACGTCGGCTTGCCGGAGGCCGCAGAATGCGAGGTGATCGGCGTCAATCGCGCCGCCCATCTCGGCCCGAAACGGTTATTTCTCTCGACCGAGCGCATTTGCTACCGGCGATTTATTTTATTTTCTCCCGTGCCGGTTGTGATGATGCCGTCGATCACGTCGTCAACGCGGGAATTCGACTGACTAATGCATCTGAGCGGGAAGAAATTGTCCGAGTCGTCGATGAAGCTATTGCGTCTTTGGAGGGCGAGGACTTTGCGGTTCTCGGTCTCGACCGCTGGGCGCTGTCACTCGAAGCAGGGATCGCCGCACACCACGCGGGATTACTTCCAGTGATGAAGGAAACGGTTGAAACTCTCTTCGGCCGAGGACTAATTAAGGTTGTATTTGCTACAGAAACACTCGCACTGGGCATCAATATGCCGGCACGAACCGTTGTCCTCGAGAGCCTTGAAAAATGGAATGGCGTTGCTCGCGTTTCACTCACTCCGGGGGAATACACCCAACTGACGGGAAGAGCTGGCCGACGCGGAATCGACATCGAAGGTCATGCCGTCGTTCACTTTAGCCGTGATATCGGCCCAGATGAGGTATCGTCCCTGGCCTCGAAACGAACCTATCCGCTGATTTCCGCCTTCCGTCCGACATACAACATGGTGGCTAATCTGGCGGCCACAGGGACTCTCGCTCAGGCACGTCAGGTCATGGAAGAATCGTTCGCCCAGTACCAAGCGGATCGTACGGTGGTGGGCTATGCACGTGACTTGCGCTCGACAGAAACTCGGATGAATGAGCTCGCTGACTCTTTTTCCTGTAGCGCAGGCGACTCCCAGGAGTATTTCGGGTTGCGAGATGATCTCACTCGGCTTCAAAAGAATGCTGCTAAGCGACGTACTCTCGTCAACCAATCCGAAGTCGAAGCGGACCTATTAGATCTGCGCGTGGGAGATGTCATTGAGATTCCCGGTCGTCGACGCGGTATAGACGCTGTTGTCACGCGTAGTGCGCGGAGAGGACAACGTTCCGCGTATGTTCAGGTAGTGTCCGCAGATGGCACCATCCAGCAGGTGAATGCCGCAGTCTTGACCAGTGGTGTGCAGATTGTCGGTACGATGCGGCTACGCAAAGAGCACGTGCGAAAGGTTGGCCGCTTCAAGGACGCCATCGCTAAGGATCTGCGGATGATGCGTCGACGCGGCAAGCTATCAACTGTGCGAAAGCGAAAGCCTCGGCTTCCCAAGGAAGTACAGGCGCAGATCGGACGTTTGGAATCACAGATCCGCTCCCATGCCGTCCACCACTGTGCGGATCGTGAGCTCCACGCCGCCCGCGCCGCACAATGGCAAAAAGCGCGGAGAGAATACCTCCGTTTATCGCGGATAATTGATGAACAAACTTCGTCCGTCGCGAAAAAATTTGATCGCATCGTCGTCGTTCTCGAGGACTTAGGGATTTTGCACGATGAGGATATCACGTCCGCCGGTGAAACGTTGCGCGGCATCTACGGCGAAAAGGACCTTGTTGTTGCTCTTGCCGTGGAAGCTGGGATTTGGGACGGCCTAGAGCCTGCCGAGTTGGCTGCAACGGTCTCCTCGTGTGTCTTTGAGCCGCGCAAGGATCATGCTCCCGATATGGATATCCCCGGTGGGGCACAAGGTCCTGTCGGTGAAGCCCTGCATAAGACAGCGCAGATTCTCGGAAGAATTAATCGTGCGGAGAACTCTGCGCGAGCACAGAATACAGCTCCGCTCGAACTCGGTTTGGTTAGTGCGATGTACTGGTGGGTGCAGGGAGATTCCCTCGCCGCGGCGGTACATAGTGCCGATCTCGAAGCAGGGGACTGGGTACGGTGGTGCCGGCAAGTGATTGATCTCCTGGGACAGATTCGAAGTGTCGGATCCGCTCAGTTAGCTCACACGGCCTCCCTGACTATCAGACTGATTCGCCGCTCTGTCGTCGCATTGGCAGAAGACGCTTAACGATGGCTGTCGACAACCGATATTGGCTCGAACTGCCACCGCGAAGACGATTTCTCGATTACTCAACCGTAGGTGTGGCTGCCGTTGCAATGTGGGCGGCATTTCCCTATATCGAAGCATATGTGCTCGCCTATCCAGCACTCGCGCTCCTGGTTTCTGTCGTCGATCGGTCGCGGGTGTGGCGCGGCACCTGGTACGCCTTCGTCTTCGGGCTGATTTTTTTCCTCCTCCACATCTGGTGGGCGACGATTTCAGTAGGGAGCTACCTACCCTGGTTCGCTTTGGCTTTTATCCAGGCGCTCTTCCTCGGATTGTGGGGGTGGATCGTTGGGGTCATTCGATCGATCGAGATCATCCACCGATCCCCGTTCGCGTATGCCATGGCCATCGCACTGGCGTGGGTGGGAATCGAACAGTTACGTGGAACAATCCCATTCGGAGGTTTCCCCTGGGGATACATCGCCTACTCGCAAGTTGATGCTCCGGTCGGAAAACTCGCTCCGTGGGGCTCAGAAATCGTGATCGGATTCGCCGTCGTCGCGGCCGCCGTATTGTTCCGGCGTACTTTCTCTCTCGTTCCCGCGCACGCCACCGGTAACTGGTGGTCGCGACCGCTCGCGCTGGTACTGGGAATCACTGCGCTCGTGGCTCCCGCAGCCATCGACCTACCGGCCGCGAGTCAAGAGGGAACTGTTCGGGTGGGCATTATTCAAGGAAATATCGAACAACCGGTCAACGACACCTATCGCACTCCGCTGAAAGTCACGCGAAACCACGCGAATACGACGCTCCGGGCGTTGGAAGAGGGGATGAAAGCCGACCTCATCATTTGGGGAGAAAACTCACTCGACCAAGATCCACGATCAAGTCGTGAAGCACGAACAATTCTGAGCGATGCAGTGAACCGCGCCGGTGTGCCTTTTATTGTCGGCGTAATTCGATATGACGATCGCTACCGCTACAACGACATGATTACGTGGTATCCAGATGGTCAAACACGGCAGTCCTACACGAAACAAAAGCCGGTGCCTTTCGGTGAATACATCCCATTTCGACAGTATCTCTCGATTTTGTCGAAAGAGACGGCCAAAGTCAGTGTTGATATGCTCCCCGGAACAGGTCCGGGGATCATCGACGTCACCTTAGATAACGATCGCACATTGCGAACCGCAGTGGGGATTTGTTTTGAGGCCGCCTATGAAGAAGTCTTTGCTACCGGCGTGCGCCTTGGTGGACAGATCATTGTCGTCCCCACGAATAACTCCTCGTTCGGCTATGCCCCAGAAGCCGCTCAGCAGCTTCAAATGGTTCGGCTCCGAGCAATGTCACTTTCTCGTTCGGCAATGCAGGTGTCGACAAACGGCGTATCTGCCATCATCCGCCCCAATGGCACGATGAGGTCAACCACCGGTCTCTTTGAATCCGCCTGGAGAGTCGAAGATGTGCCGATTCGGACACAGATCACTTTCTCTGCTCGTTTTGGGGACGCGATGACCATTGGCACATATCTATTGTTGGGGGCGCTCGTTTTTGTGAGTGCCGTGAGCACTATTCGAAAGAGGAGCCTATGAACGAGATTGACAACCGTGTCATTGTTGTTATCCCAACCTACAATGAGCGCAAAACACTTCCCGGGCTACTGGGATACCTTTTTGACACCGTAGCCGAGTGCGACGTGCTCGTCGTAGACGACGCCAGTCCAGATGGAACAGGGGAGTGGGCTTCCGAATATGCACAACGTCAATCCCGATTGCACGTGCTACACCGTCCGGCAAAATCTGGGCTGGCCAGCGCGTATATCGACGGCTTCAGATGGTGTTTGGACCGCGGCTACACGCATTTGGTGGAAATGGACGCGGATGGTTCGCACCGGGTCACCGACCTCAGGGCGATGATTGATCGGGCATGTCAACTAGATGGCCCCGATCTGGTCATCGGATCACGGTGGATTCCCGGAGGTAAAACGCAGGGCTGGGCACCTCATCGCATCGCCTTGTCAAAGCTCGGAAATCTCTACATTCGGCTTATGCTCAATCTCAAAGTTGCCGATGCGACGGCGGGGTTTCGCGTATATCGGGCTGATTTCGTTCGTCGTATGCCACTCGACGACATTCAATCGGCCGGCTATGGTTTCCAGGTTGAAATGACCCGTATGGTGGCCTCGCTCAATGGAAAGATCGTCGAAGTGCCGATTGTATTTCTTGAGCGACGAGCCGGAGATTCCAAAATGTCCGGTGCGATAATTATTGAGGAACTCGTTCATGTCACCCGGTGGGGGATAGAGCGAGTGCTCAGACGGTAGTGAGCCGTTCTAGCGGCGGTAGGCTACGCCGTCGCGGAGCTCTCCGCGACGCAGAACTTCAAGTTGCTCTTCGAGCAGAATTTCGAGTTCTTCTTCACTTCGCCGCTCGAGCAACATGTCCCAGTGGGTGCGTACGGGCTTCGCAGGTTTCGTTTCCTCAGGCTCGGCTTCTCCTAGATACTCAGCTGTCGCACCGCACCGACATTCCCAATTTGCCGGTGGCTCTGCTTCGGCAGCCATCGTGACGGCAAAGATATGGCCATTCTCGCACTGGTAGCGTTTTTGCGAACGATCTGCAAAGACAATTCCGTCCTCAGTCTCCAGTGACTTTGCACCGATCTGCATACCACGCAGGGCGCGATCAGCCATAGGGAATACCTCCTGAATAGGTTGAAAAGAACTCCATCAAGTGTAACAGAGGGAGGCAAATTTACTCGTGTGCGCATGGTATTAGTGCGGGTAAGCTCGTTGAATCCGCATGGAGCTATCCGAAACATATACGAAAAGGAACACACGGAATAGAAACTTGAACTGCGCGGTTGTATGTAACGTCTAAGACATGATGAAAGCTCTCGCTCAGTTGCATGTTGGTGAGACTCGAAGCTTCAGTGAGGAAGTTCGTCCGGTGCGGGCAGAGCAGCAGAATCTCTCGCGTGCTCGACCTCAAACGGCCAATTCGCCCGGCGCATGTGGAGTTCGTGGATTTTAGAGTCTCAGGTGATGTGCTACCTTCTCGGCAAGCGTTGGGAGAAAATTCGCTATCGATACCGCGTTGGCCCTGAGCGCTCTTGTCTGACGAACCCCCGCCCAATTAGCCGATAATGTATATTATGTCAGATTTATGGAGTGGTAGACTTCGCCTGTTATCCCCGTTACCTAAGGAGCACCTCCCCCGTGAAAAAATTTGTTCCCCTCATCGCAGTAGTCGCGTTGTCACTGTCTGCGTGCCACGGTAGCGTTCTCGACGAGGACCAATCGTCCGGTGCGCAATCGGCGCCAACGACAGGTGCCGTCGAAAGCTCCCAGGCCGAGTTGCCCACGACCCTTAATGACGCCGTAAATTCGGATGTGCTCCTCATTGACGTGCGGACTGAAGAAGAATTTGCAGCCGGTCATGTCCCGGGAGCGATCAATATCCCCTTGGATCAGATTGCCGAGAAGATCTCTGAAGTATCTGCGGACCAGACACAGCCGCTTGCTCTATATTGCCGGTCTGGAAATCGGTCCGGTCAAGCCCTCTCGGTACTCGAATCGGTAGGCTATCAAAAACTAGTCAACTTGGGTGGGATCGGAAGCTATTCTGGCACTCTTGAAACCGGCAAGTAGTCATCTCGCCATGTGAGTAATAGTTTGAGATTACCGGTTGCTTCTTAAGCTCACGATTCGGATGCCGCAGAATTAGATCTGAATCAGAGTGCTGATCGCAGTGAATCACCGGCGAAGAGCGATCTGTTCACACTGCGGCCAGCAATCACGGTCTCTCTCCCCCTCGCTTTAGTGGTGCGCGCCGCACGCACTACGTTTAGAGGCCGGAATGCAAAACTCAGGTCTTGCAGCCGGTCTGGCCGCTAAGCACCTCAGCCCCGAAGCGGCTCTGCCCGCCGCAATCTTCTCGGTTTGGCACAACATCTCGGGCGGACTGTATGCGTCTGCACTTCGCCGCATGGATGCGCGGTCAGGGATGCAGAAGAAGTAGCCTACTCCCCCGCTTCTATCGGGAATAACCGACTCAACATACCAATGAGGCGTTCCGTTGAGTCGGTTCCCTCAATTTGTTCAACAATGAGCGCTTCGGTGTAGATACTTAAGAGTAAATCGGCGATCTGCTTGAGTTCCTCAAGCGAGCCCGAGCTTTGTGCGCCGAGCAAAGTCAAACCTCTCGCGGCCATGATGGAAATGAGGGCGCGGGAGAGATAGTCGCGCATGTCGACGCACATTTGGCGCACATCATCGTCTTGGAGGGCCACTCGAATCGCCTCCGCTTCGAGCAAAACCCAAATTCGACCGAGTGGACGCAGGCTTTGGAGAATTGTTCGCATGGCTTCAACTGTCGAGATGTTGTCTCCTTGCGCCTCTATCCCCTGCTGAACTGCGCCCACCATTCCTCGAGTGAACTCGGAAAGAGCCTCGGCAAAAACCTCTTCCTTTGATGAAAAGTTGGAATAGAAGGCCCCTCGTGTGAATCCAGCTGCATTGACGAGGTCGTCAACCGTGGCACCGGCTACGCCCTTATCAGCAAAAACCTTGGCGGAAGCGATAATGAGGCGTTCGCGGGTGTTTTCCCGCTTACGCTTGTCTGTATCGTCGGTCATTTGCGCGCCCGTCAGTAGAAGTGACATCTATTTGAATACATAATAGTATTGAATACAAAAATGTATCAACGTTATGCGGGGTGACCGTGTCTTCACTGCTCTTTCGGGTTGGGGCGATGACTGTTCAGCGGGCAAAGACAGTTCTCTTTGCCTGGATCGGCCTACTCATTGTCACTGTAGCCACCATGTTTGCGCTTGGAGGCACGCTGACAAACGATTTCACGATCCCCGGAACTGAAGGACAAAAAGGCATTGATGTCCTCGCTGAACGGTTTCCGGAAATGTCCGGCACATCTGGTCAGGTGGTTTTTGGAGTTCCCGAAGGTGAAGATATCCGCGACCATCAATCCGAAATCACGCGGATTCTCGATCAAGTGCGTGAGCTTAAGGACGTTCGTCAAGTAGCTGATCCCTTTGATGACTCCATCATGGATCCGATCATTTCCGATAATGATCGCTATGCCATGTCTCAAGTGCAGTTTACTTTTGGGCTCGATTCGATTGACCAGGAGCAAGTCGACAAGTTAGTCGCCATTGCCACGGCCGGTGAAAACGATGGCATGACGGTTCACGTCGGCGGCCAGATCATGTCCTTAACGGAGATCCCGCTGTCCCCTCTCGAAGCTGCGGGCGTCCTCCTTGCACTCATCGTTTTGGCTGTCGCTTTTCGGTCCTTCATTTCAGCTTCCGTACCGATCATCAGCGCCCTACTCGGAGTGGGGATCGCCATGACTGCGGTGATGATTCTCTCAGCATTTGTCCCGATCTCAACGACTACTCCAACTCTGGCGATCATGCTCGGACTCGCCGTCGGAATTGACTACGCACTATTCATTGTCTCGAGGCATCGAGATCAGCTCGCCGAAGGACTGTCGGTTGCCGAATCGATTCCCCGCGCCATCGCCACGTCGGGAGGTGCCGTTCTCTTCGCCGGAACGACGGTGGTCATAGCATTGGCTGCACTGGTGGTTGCCAATATTCCTTTCCTTTCGATCATGGGGTTGTGCGCGGCATTCGCGGTAGCCGTCGCTGCCCTTTTTGCCGTCACCGGTTTACCAGCGATTTTGTCCCTTCTTGGAAATCGTCTGCGACCCGCTCGGCGATTGCGAGAATCAGATGATGATGCTGCAAGCAGTCGTGCAGTTCCCCCTTCAGGAGCATCGCATTGGTGGGTTAGCGTCGTCACATCGCATCCGTGGCTGACGATTGTTTCGGTCACTGCGCTCGTCGCAATCATGACCGTTCCAGCAGTGAACCTTCGTATCGCTCTTCCAGATAATGGTGTCGAAGATGAATCAACGATGGCGCGACAAACCTACGATCTCGTCGCGGAAGAATTCGGTGAGGGAGCAAACGGTCCACTCGTTGTCATCGGAGACATCATCACCTCGCACGATCCGCTCGGTTTAATGGAGGATCTCAAGAACGACATTCTCTCGATGAGAAATGTCGATCGAGTCCAACTCGCTACCCCCAACCGCACTGCCGATCTCGGTGTTGTCGTTATTATTCCGCGGGAAGGACCCGAAGCAGTGTCGACGGAAAATCTCGTCCATGACCTGCGCAGCGCCGCGCCGCAGTGGGAAGAAAAATACGGCATGTCAGAGATCATGGTGACCGGGAGCAACGCCGTCGGGATCGACGTGTCAGAGCGGCTCTTACACGCACTCCTCCCCTTCGGACTCGTCGTTGTCGGGTTATCTCTCGTTCTTCTGCTCATCGTATTTCGTTCCGTTTGGGTGTCGATTAAAGCCACCCTTGGCTACCTCTTTTCCGTGGGAGCCGCATTTGGTATGACAACCCTCGTCTTTATTGATGGATGGGGAAACGATCTACTCCTTATTGGACAGGTCGGGCCCGTCATTTCATTCATGCCGATTATCCTCATGGGAGTCCTCTTCGGGCTCGCCATGGACTATGAGGTGTTCCTCGTCTCCCGTATCCGAGAAGACTACGTTCATACCGGCGATGCTCTGGAATCTATTCGGAGCGGATTTAGAGCATCGGCACCGGTTGTCGTCGCTGCCGCGCTCATTATGATTTCAGTGTTCTCCGGGTTTATCCCGAACGGCTCCTTCTATGTCCAGCCAATCGCATTTGGGCTAGCCGTTGGTGTGGCCGTCGATGCCTTCCTTGTACGTATGACGCTGGTTCCTGCTGTCCTTCAAATCCTCGGTGAGCGGGCGTGGCACATTCCGCATTGGCTCGACAAGCAACTCCCAACATTCGACGTTGAGGGCGCTGGAATGAACCACCGCTTCAAACATCTTGAATGGCAACGGCGTTTCGGAGCAGTAGTTGCCCGAGCAACTGACGTAACCGTCGCTGATCGACACGGGGAGATTATCTCCGGTGCAACTGTGGCAATTCACCCGGGAGAAATCGTCAAACTGAGGGGTGCTCCGTTGGCTACCGAAGCCTTTCTAAACGTTCTCGGAGCCCGTATGCGTCCGACAGATGGAATCGTGTTCGTCTTTGACACATCTGCGACAGATGAGAGTAGCCGAGTTGTTTCCCGAACGCCGTTCCTTACCGAGCGGTCAATCGAACTGACCGCCTCCCAGCAACCGAGACTCATTCTTGTCAATCGCCCACTGCGTCCTCGAGAGGTGCAATTGATCCGCGAGAATTGCGATAGAGGTGGCGCCGTCGTACTCGGTCCTTCGGCTGGCACAATCGGCGATAAGGTCACCGAGTATGCCGTGCCGACTGCGATCCGTGAGGAGGTTCTGGTATGAAACTGACGTTGAGAGACTGGCGGGCATTAGTGACCGTTATGCTCCTGCCTCTTCTCGCAACAGCGCTGACGCTGTGGTCGCTGGCAAACCGGGCTGAGAATTTCGACCAGGTTCCCGCGGCCCTCGTCAACCTCGATAAAGGTGCGACAATGGAGGTTGATGGAAAGGAACAATTTGTCCCACTCGGGCGTGAACTTGCTTCTGGTTTGATGTATCCGACAGAAGAAGTTGATACGAATCTTAACTGGCAACTCGTCACCGAAGATACTGCAAAGAACGGGCTTCTCAACGGCGATTTTCAAGCTATCGTAACCATTCCGGAAAAATTCTCGGAAAACTTAACCACGATTGGACAGAAAACTGCCACGCCTGCTCTCATTACCGTTACCTCAAATGACGCTTCTTCCGAACTTGTCGGAGTGATCTCAAAACAAATCGCGCGCGTCGCAGCGACATCTATGGGATCGGTCATGACCGAGAAAATGCTTGATCAAATCTACCTCGGCTTCAATGAAATGGCGGATCAGCTGGCCCAAGCGGCTGACGGTGCCGCTCAACTCGACGATGGAGCACGCCAGTTGGGTGACGGTCTTTCCCAACTGGCCTATGCCTCCGACCTATTAGCCGGCGGGACGCGCGATTTGAGTACAGGACTGGGACAGCTTTCCGGTGGCGCTCATGACCTGTCATCCGGAACATACCAACTGACAGACGGACTCACTCAACTGGCCTCAGGAGCCAATCAATTGACGTTAGGAATTCGTCAGTTTAGAGATGGATTTGTTGGCACTGCCCAGTCCCCCGGCTTGAAAGACGGTATTGATCAAGTCAATCACGCAATTAATGACCCGCATGGACTCGCAGATGGATCGAATCAACTCGCCGACGGTGCCGCTCAACTTAAAGACGGTATCGACCAACTGACGCTCGGATTGCAACAGATCACCGGCCCATTAGCCGAATTTGAAAAGCTCATCCCACCGGACTTTGGAAAGGATATTCCTCGTGCGAGTGAGGTTGAAGCTGTCGTTGAACGCCTGCGCGCCGCACTCGAGAATTCCGAAAATCTACTCGCCTACGTTAAAGAACAACTACATGGCTCTGCGGATACGGTCGGCATTATTCCGCGGCTTCGCCAATCCGTGAGCGAATGCCCGGTAGAGGAAAGACCGGAATACTGTCGCCAGCTCGAGCTGGCAGTTGACGACCTAGAGACTGTTGTTTCCACTATTCCATCGTCGAATCAAGACGTGGATGCTGTTCTTGCCGATTTCAATGGTCTGATGGAATCGCTCGGAGTCAACGAGATTGTCGATGAGATCATCTCCTTGCAAAAGAAGCTCGAAGGCTATATTCAACAACTGGAAGATGCCGGAGGATTCACGGGGATTGATGCCAATCTCACCCGTTTACGTCAAGGAACGGCAGAACTCAGTGACGGAACACGACAACTGGCAAATGGAATCGCCGGAACACCGGACGCTCCAGGACTCGCTCAAGGAGTGGCGCAGCTGGCTGAGGCAACTGAGTTACTTCGTCAAGGACTGGATGGAACGAGTAATCAGGCTGGAT
Source organism: Actinomycetaceae bacterium (assembly GCA_030537615.1). Lineage (GTDB taxonomy): Bacteria > Actinomycetota > Actinomycetes > Actinomycetales > Actinomycetaceae > Gleimia. Next base: position 97,657 of record JAUNVP010000009.1, read on the forward strand.
TAGTATCGGGTGCTGAGCAGTTAGCTGGGGGCTTGGATTCCGCGGTTCCCGGCGTCCGACAGCTGGCTGACGGAGCGTATCAGTTAGCTCAAGGCGCCGAGCAGAGTGCAAGTGGATCCCGACAGCTCGCTGACGGGAGTGCGCAGCTAGCGAGTGGAGTCGGGCAAGCCTCTGATGGTGCCAGCGAACTCATAGCGGGAACTACTCGATTCGCCAACGAGCTGAAGAACGGTGCCGAGCAGGTACCGACGTATACGGATGCAGAGCGTACCCGGATCGTCAAAATGGCGGCCGTCCCGATTCACAGTGGTTCTTCTACCCTTAATGAAGCGCGGTCAGGTGCGAATGTTATGTTCCCTTGGGCAGCAGGTTTCGTCCTCTGGATAGGGGCATTCGCAACGTATCTGGCAATGCCGGGTCTACGACGGAAAGAACTCGCATCAGCTCATAAGCCTGTCCGCGTAGCTTGGAATTCATTTAGATGGGCGGCTCTGATCTCGATCGCGCAGACCATCGGAGTTGCGCTTGTCGCCACGATGCTTGGAGTGCGACCGCAGGATCTCATGACGACGACGCTCCTTCTAGGGATCGGCGCCCTATCGTTTACGGCTGTGAATCAGGCAATGCTGGCGGTTGCAGGGGCTCGGTTGGGTCGGATTGTTGCTTTGCTGTTCCTCGTCGTCCAGATGGTGTCACTCGGTGGCATTGTGCCGATTGAGACTGCTCCCGAGGCGTTTCGGGCCCTCAACGCGGTACTCCCGTTATCGGTCCTCACCAATGGTCTGACCCACACAGTGATGGGCGGTCAACTAACGACGTTCTTTGCTTCAGTTGCGCCTCTCGTCGTGTGGGGTGCGGGAGCTTTCGGCCTGACGACAATGGCCGCGAATAAGGCACGCCAAGTCGATCCGGGAACGCTTCGGAGAAAATACGCCTAGCGAGATGGCGAGAAGAAAAACTCAGTAGTTACGATGCGGAGCGCCGGGCTCGCCGGCGTTCCGCAAGTTCATCGACCGAGGTAACAGCGGGGGTAGCTTCGTCGGTGGGTAGTTCAGCGAGAGATCCTTCAATTTCTCGCCAGACTCGTCCGACAGCAATGCCGAATACTCCTTGACCGCCCTCAATGAGGTCAATCATTTCGTCTCTTGAACGACACTCGTAGACCGAGGCACCATCACTCATCAGGGTAATTGTTGACAGATCATCAACGCCACGATCTTTGAGATGCGCGACGGCCTCGCGGATTTGCTGAAGCGAAACACCCGTATCGAGCAGACGTTTAACAACTTTCAGAACGAGTATGTCGCGGAACGAATACAGTCGCTGTGAACCCGAGCCTTGTGCACTGCGAATTGACGGCTCGACAAGTCCGGTTCGCGCCCAATAGTCCAATTGTCGATAGGTAATGCCAGCGGCGTGGCACGCGACCTTACCGCGGTATCCGGTATCTGGGCCAAGGTCCGCGAGAAGGTCCCCGAAGAGCATCCCCTGTCGCGGTGACTCTTGAGCGGAAACTTGCTTATTCACCTGTACTCCTCGGTCTGTGAGTGTGTTGACTGATCTTAACGCTAGAACGCTTCTAGTCGCAGGTCAATGAACGCAACGGCGAGCCTCACCTTCAAGTTGAACTTGAGACTCAATCGTTATCGTCCACTCTCCTACTGTGACAGCTTTTCTATCGAAAGTCGAAGGAATTCACGCTGCAGATCAGCCATGAGCTCAGCCAGTTCGTGAGATCGGGCGCGCGCCCGCTCGATATCGCCTGATCGGCCCCGAGCGCGGGTTGATTCAACGGTTTGATCAATGAGATCCGCCATTCGCTCTGCACTATTGCGGATCGAACGAAGATTGCGCGGAGCGATCCCCTGCGTTCGAAGCGAGAGAATGAGGTTCACGGCATAGATTGAGCGGGTAGGGAAATAACCGCCAAGATCGGGTGTAATTAAGCCCACTCGAACAAACTCTTCAATATCTTCTCTAGAGGTACCCGTCAGATCACACAACTGTCGCACGGAGATATGCTGTGATGCCGGTAAACGCGTTTGCCCATCCTCTGAAACAACCCGCGCCGTCGGCACACGCTCGACTTCGTGACCAGCATCGAGGGCGGTGAGTTGCTCGAGAATTACTTTGAGAGGCCGATAAGAGTCCCGTTGCTCAGCCAAAATGTACTTGAGACGTTCAACATCGGCGGCGGAGTATTTGCGGTATCCGGCTGCATTTCGCCACGGCGACAACAAACCCTCGTTCTCGAGAAAACGGATCTTCGATACCGTCAGCGCTGGAAAATGTGGTTTGACTATTTCCAGTACCTGTCCGATAGTCATCTGCGGCTCGTGGGACACATCCCTCGGCCAAGGTTGTGTCTCCGGCTTCGCCGCGCGCTGAGCGCGGGCACTCATTGCTGACGGGCGGAGGGGTGGTAGGTCAAACGATATTTACCGATTTGCACCTCGTCGCCCGCCGTGAGACGACATTGCTCGGTGCGCTCGCGATTAACGTAGGTACCATTGAGTGAACCGGAATCTCGAACGACAAAGCCTCCGTCGACCGCACGGAATTCACAGTGCCGACGAGAGACAGTAACGTCATCGAGAAAGATATCGGCCTTTGGGCTACGCCCCGCAGTCGTCACCTCGGCATCGAGGAGGAATCGCGCACCAGAGTTCGGCCCCCTCTGGACAATTAGAAGGGCGGACCCGAAGGGAAGCGCATCGACCGCCGCCTGATCACGGGGAGATAAGGGAGCGTGCTTAAGGGTGTCACCCGCGTCTGCGGGAGCGGGTGCCGCGCCAAAAATCGCAGTTTCATTGGGGTCGGGCACTTGCGTCTGAGACATTGCCAACTCCTCTCCTAGTGTTCTTACCTCGATGCTTATTCAAGTGTAGGGGGGACTGTCGAACTTATCCACGAGATAGATATATTCTGCGTCACTCTTGCGCTATCGCATATTCGTATTCCATGGGCTGAGCAATTGAATCGATAGCCACAAACTCTGATCGTTCAAAAGTGACGGTTGCTCCCGAAGCGCGTAACTGCGAGGTTGCGCCACGCGCGATCTCTAAGGCCGCTTGTATCGTATCGGCATCGCCGATAATGGTCCAGACATACGGAGACTGGACGCGTTCGCCGGAAATGAGTAATTCACCATTGCGATCCCGGACGACGTAGGTTGAAGCAGTAATACGCTCTCCATTGAGGTCGATGGCCTCTGCCCCGGCGTTGCGCAACTCGCCGATCACCGTGACGAATGTTTGAGGACGGACTCCGTTTTCACCCTCGAGCACCGTCATCGTCAGGCCGGGACCGTGGACAGGCGTTGTTCCTCCGAGGATTTGAGCCTGCATGCGGTCGCGTTCAGCAGCCTCGCGAGCGGCCTCTGCCTGAGATTGACTCGACTGAAGTTTTTGAATCTGTGCGTTCAGTTCGTTTCGCTCACTTCGCAGTTGGTTCTCGGAGGTGGTCAGTTGATCGAGAAGCGTGACCAGTTCATCTTCACTGAGTGATTCGAGTGGGTCAGATCGCTTGAGTTTCATTTGCGTGACGAGTGCGAAGCCCAAAGCGAGGCAGAGCAAGCCAATGACGAGATGAATCGGGCGTACGGGAGAGGTGACGAGATCTCGTAGACGATGCTGTGCTTCGGGCTTTTGTGCGCTCAATTCAGGCTCCAAAAATGTGTCTGCGAATGGCTGCCGCGTTGGAGAAAATTCGAATTCCAAGCACAACGACAATCGCAGTAGTCATTGCACTACCGACTCCCAATTGGGCTCCCATGAATACAAGCAACGCGGCGACAAAGACATTCCAAAAAAAGGAAATGATAAAGACCTTGTCCGAGAATCGACCGTCCAAATAAGCTCGGGTTGCTCCGAAAAGTGCGTCGATAGCAGCCACAACCGCAATCGGTAAGTAGGGTTGAATGGCGTACGGGACTGTTGGGTCGATCGTCAAGCCAAGAATAATGCCGATGATGAGACCAAATATCGCAATCATTCTTGCTCCTTACCTCCGTTAGTCACGGAAGCTACTGACGCGTTTCTGACGTTCGCTGCCTTGAGGGCAATTGTGTCCTGTTTCGAGTACGACAGACTGATGCCATACATCGAGTATAGAAGCGAAAAGTACTCACCGGTGTTACCCGAGGTGAGCGATTGTTGCATTTGAAGTGAATCACCAATGGCTTGGACGGTGTAAGGGGAACTCACAGCGTGAAAGTCGACAAGAATCGCTCCCCCGGCCGTGCGCACAGCGGTCGTTGGCCCGACCCGGATATCGTTGAGGGAGACACCTTCAGCACCACCCGCCCACAGCGCATTGATGAGGGCGCGCAGGTCGCTATCCTGCACTTTCCCTTTACCGCTCGCATCGTTCGCTTCCGTGACGGTCACTGTCAGGCCAGGGCCCGTTATCGTGTCGAGCTGGGCGAGCTGGCGAATTTCAGGTGGTACGCGGGGAGCTGATGTGTCGGCCGCCGAGAGCACACCAATCTGGCCGTTGAGCTTATCGACTTCCGTTTGGAGTCGATTAACGTCCGCTTGTCTATTTTCGATTTGTCGAATCAGTCCATGATGCACTTGATTGCCGGGACGATCGGGAGCCACCAGGGATCGAACAGACACGGTGGTAATAAACGCCAAGATAATGGCCAGGAGTAGGACAACAGCGCGGTCGAGGGGATCTTTGTGGAGCGTGCTTTCCTTTGTGTCCGCAGAGTACCCGTAGTTCAGGGGATCGTACAGCAAGGATTGCAACAGCGACATCGACGCGGCCGGATCACTGTCCGGTTGTGTACGCCGTTCAAGTGGTGTTAGTCGGTGAGCCATCGTGATTGAATCCTATATCGGCGTTCGAGTTCATCTCGGTTTTCGATCATCAATCGTCGCAGGGCCGTGGGAGCGTGATCCTGGCTGGTTAACCAGCTGGAAGCCATCTGTCTGAGAGCGTGTGAATCCTCCGGACGAGACGCGTCAATCCCCAGCGGGTAGGCGCCAGCAACGAAACGATTCCCCATTCCGATAGTGTGCGAATTCCAATAGTCTTCGACCAGCGTGAAGAACTCGCCAGCAAAACCACCGACGGTGTTTGTCAGCGAACCGGTAGCGAGACCGTCGAGAATCGCGGAGGTCTTTTCGTTCGTCAAATCGGTTTCAACAACACTATCCCACAGGTTTCGTCGCAGTCGTCGGTCAGGAATAGCTGCGAGAGTTCGCAGTGATGCCACGTGCGCTTCGCCAGAGGGATCGAGGGAACGGAAACGGTCAATATCTGCTTCCGTGATTTCTCCGCGTGCGGCCAGCGCGGTTCGCGCTTTCCACGCAAGCGTTGGTCCAACGTCGAAGAGGGGACTCGCGGCCTCCGCCAAATCCGTGAAGAAAGTAGCGAAGTCATCGTTGTCCGAATGGAGCATGGGAAGAACTCGCACTGCCGTGTGGGCCCACATTCGCTGTCGATCCGCTTGTTTTACTGAACTAATCGCATCAATCGCGTGAGAAATGATTGTGTCAGCGATATCGGAACGCTGCGAGGAGGCCAGGAATGTGCGAAGGCCGGTTGAGGCTAGTCTCAACAGATCCTCCGCTACCGCATCGTCCGATTCGGCGTGTACGTGAGTGAGGACGGCGGTGATGTAGCGGCGCGGATCGAGACGTCCATCTCGGACCGCATTCCAGAGGGAGGACCACACGACGGCGCGGGTCGTGGCGCCGGGAAGGGTCCCCAGGTAGTCGAGTGCAGTCTGAGTTTGGGGATCGTCCATCTCGACGATTGCATAGGTGAGATCGTCATCGTTTACGACAATGAGGTCGGCCAGGCGGGCCTTATCCGAAGCTATCGGCACGTGGGTGCGGGGACCGTCAAGCGTGACCTGCACGCTGTCGTTGTGAACTAGCTTGCCGTCGGTAAGACGGTAGAAGCCGACAATGAGGGTATGAGGACGCATAACGTCCTCCCCGGTCAATGGATCAACGCACTGTTGCTCGATCTCAATCCGCGTGTCTCCCTTCTCGGTTTCCCGACGGATGAGGGTAAGACGAGAAGGGCCAGCTGTGTGGAGCCAGACGCGCTGCCACTCGTCAAGGTCAGTGCAATCGGATGCGCTGGCGAGAGCATCAAGGAAATCAGACAGTGAGGTTGCGCCAAAAGCGTGGGTGCGGAAGTATTGGCGTGCTCCGGCGAAGAATGCTTCCCGCCCGACGTAGGCAACGAGTTGTTTGAGGACAGACGCTCCTTTGGCGTAGGTAATTCCATCAAAATTGTGCTTGGCGGCCTCAATATCGGGAATATCAGCAACGATTGGATGGGTCGTCGGCAGCTGGTCCTGCTCGTAAGCCCACTCCTTTCGCCCCGAAGCGAATGTCGCCCATTCTCCGGTAAATTCGCTCGTTTCTGCCAGTCCCCACGATGCCTGGTTATCGGCAAATGACTCTTTGAGCCACAAATCGTCCCACCATGCCGGTGTCACGAGGTCGCCAAACCACATGTGGCACATTTCGTGATAGATCACGTTGGCACGGGTTTGTCGCTGTGCTCGTGTTGGCCGGTCACGATGAATGAAGTGTTCATTGAAGGTGACGCACCCCGGATTCTCCATGGCACCAAGATTGTATTCGGGAACGAAAACCTGATCGTATTTTCCCCAGGGATAGTCGTAACTGTAGTGATCGTGGTAGAAATCGAGTCCTGAACGGGTCGCTTTGAAGATTTCATCGGCATCGAAATATTCCGCTAGCGACTGGCGACAAAATGCCCGAAGAGGAATGGTGAGGGGGCCTTCACCATTGCTCCGGCTCCACGTACCGCCCTCAAACTTCGCATAGGGGCCAGCTATGACGGCTGTGATGAATGAGGAGAGCGGAGGTGTTTGGGCAAATCTCACGCGTTGGCGATCACCACCGACTTCGACAGACTCGTGAGGTTGATTAGACAGCACGGTCCAGCCGGTCGGTGCGTCGATGGTAAAACGCCACCGCGGCTTAATATCCGGTTGGTCGAAACATGCGTAGACGCGTCGAGCATCGGTGGGCTCATACTGCGTGTAGAGATATGTGCCTTCATCTTCGGGATCACGGTAGCGGTGGAGTCCCTCCCCCGTCTGTGAGTACAGGCAACGGGCATCAACGCAGACAGTGAGCAGACTATTCGTGGGAAGATCCGTCAGTTCGATGCGAGAGCCGCTGTAGGTGTATTGTGCCGGTTGCCCATTGACAGTCACTGAGTCGATGCGATCAGCGATGAGGTCAAGAAAAGTACTTGGCTCTCGGCTCGCAAATTTCACCATCGATTGTGATCGGAAAGTCCGTGCCTGAGGATCAGGAGCACCGGTGACATCGAGTTCAACATCGATGGAGTCCACGCGGACAGAACGTGCACGGTGTCGTGCTTCAATGCGAGTAATAGTCTGCATTGCTCCAGTCTAGCGAAGAGAAACAGACCTTATCGTCCATCCTTTGAACGACCGGCTTTGCGGATCTTTGATGAACTCAGACCAGCATTCGAGGCTTTTTGTGCGTTTGACGTTTTTGGTGGGCGTCGAGTTTGTTCGGGTTTAGTGTCGGTCGAGGAACTATCAGTCTTCGTCGATTCGTTCCGCTTCTGCGAACTCCGTACTTTCTTCGCCCGAGACTTCGAAATCTGGGTAGGCCGAGATACGCGATGACGGCTTCGCAGATGTGTCAGGGCAAACTCAATGGGATGCGCTTCAATGGCCGCACCGGTTATGGCTGCTAATAGTGGCATGAGTAGAACTGATAGCGCACCGGCGGCAACGAGAATCGAGGCAGTTTGATTAGTCATTGCTTGGGCCGATGTTGCGACGTGGGTGACGGCCACGATGATTGGCAGTGAGGTGGTTGAGTACAGTGCAATTGTCATCCGCTCTCGCGTCGTGCATTCCTTGCGCAAGGGGGAAAGGACGGTCGAAATATAAACCGGGATGGCCCGCACTCCGAGGAGTAAAGCGACGACACCTACCAATCCGAGGGGATTCGCCATGACTGCTGTCGGGTCTATTCCCGCTCCCGATGTGACGAAAAAGAGCGGAATCATAAAACCGTATGCCAAACCGTCAAGCTTCGCTTCCAGCTCTTCTCGTCCCGCTGGAAGCGCTGTGCGCAGGATGAACCCGGCTGCAAAGGCTCCAAGAACAACGTCGAGCTCGACGATCGAAGCAAGTGCCACGAGACCAACGAGGACAACCACGGTGAGGCGCATCGTGGTTTGTGCGGTGGTCTCGGCTTTCATATGGATCAGGTGTAAGAAACGTTGTCCAAATCGACGTGCTTGCAACGGTACGAGTGCAATCACGACGGACACGGTGATGAACAGGATGAGTACGGCAACAGTCTCGATAGTCGACCGTACTGACAATAGGAGTGCCATGGCGAGAATCGGGCCAATCTCCCCGATCGTTCCGTGGGCAATGACCGCGAAACCCACGTGCGTTTTCATGAGGCCGCGCTCTTTCAGGATCGGGATGAGCGTGCCAATTGCTGTGGCTGAAAGCGAAATAGCAATCGCAATCCCCTCGACTGAGTCGATATCGGTAAAAGGCATGATCTGAACAGCGATGAATGCGAGAAGGATCGTTGCGATCCATGCGCCAAGCGCAGTGCGTCCCCGGGCGCCTTTGATTTCGCGAATATCAACTTCGTATCCGGCGAGCAAGAATAGAAATGCCAGTCCAAGTTCAGACAGCAAGTGCATCGAATCGGTCATTTCGATCAAGCCGAGTACATGAGGCCCCGCAACCATACCAGCTGCCACGAGAAGCACCACTTCGGGGATAATATGGCGAGGAATGATGTGCGCAATGAGCGGTGCGATCAGAGCAATAGTCACGATCACAAACAGTGAGATGAACTCGTGCAAAGCATCCTCCGAATCGTTGCGAATACCAAAGTTTAGAAATTAACAGATTGGTACTGCTGAGTTCTATAGTGGCGTTGTCCGACCGTTGCTTATAAGGACTGTCATGTCAGCACAGACTGCCCTCCATCCCGTCGACCACGTTCCACCGATTCCAAAAACTCTCCTCCTCAGTTTCCAACACGTGCTCGCCTTTTACGCGGGAGCTGTCGTTGTGCCGCTGGTTATTTCGGGTGGGCTTAACTTGAGTCCCGAACACACCATCCATCTTATTAACGCCGACTTGTTTACCTGCGGCATTGCGACCATTATTCAGTCGGTTGGGTTTTGGAAAGTGGGGGTCCGGCTTCCCATTATTCAAGGCGTCACGACGACGGCGATCTCCCCCATTATTGCGATTGGTCTGGCAGTGACCGGACCAGATGGTGGAGTTGAGGGCCTACCCTATATCTACGGCTCGATCATTATCGCCGGTTTGTTTACCTTCTTTGCGGCCCCTTTTTTCGCCCGAATCATCCGATTCTTCCCCCAGGTAGTCATTGGAACCGTACTGACAACCATGGGAATAACTCTTCTTGGCGTCTCAGCAGGTGACATTATCAACCGCGTTGATGAGATGAATCCTCCCCAACCGATTGCGATGCGATCAATTGCCTACGCCGCTGGGACTTTAGCCATCATCATTCTCGTGCAGCGCTTCTTCAAAGGCTTTCTGGGGACGATATCTGTGCTCCTCGGTCTGGTCATCGGCACCTCTGTCTCGCTCGTTCTGGGAGATGCCAGCTTCGCCCATGTGACGACATCTGACTGGGTGGGCGTAACCACCCCGTTCTATTTTGGGTGGCCTAAATTCGCCCTCACCGGAGCGCTTTCGATGATCATCGTCATGATCATCACGATGGTTGAAACCACCGGGGATGTGTTTGCCGCCGGTGAGATAGTTGGACGGCGTATCACCAAGAACCATATTGCTGCCGCTCTGCGAGCCGATGGTCTGTCAACTACGCTCGGCGGAGTTCTCAATTCCTTCCCCTACACGTGCTTCGCTCAAAATGTCGGCCTAGTCCGTTTAACGAGAGTGAAGTCTCGCTGGGTGGTGGCGGCCGCGGGTGTCGTGATGATTATCCTCGGTATTATCCCGAAAGCAGGGGCGATCGTTGCCGCGATTCCCGGTCCAGTCCTCGGGGGAGCCTCACTCGCTCTATTTGCGAACGTCGCGCTGGTTGGGATCCAAATGCTCTCCAAGGTGGACTTACACGATGCGCGCAATGCTGTCATCGTGACTACCTCGCTCGGCTTAGCCATGCTCGTATCGTTCAAGCCAGATGTCGCCGGAGTCTTTCCATCCTGGGCGCAGATCTTCTTCGCTTCCGGAGTTACGCTCGGTTCTGTCACTGCAATTGTTTTGAATTTCCTGTTTTTCCACGTCGGCACCCAATCCGGACGCGATGTCACGACCTCAGTAGCGGGGTTACCAATCGGTCTTGACCAGGTGAATGTTATGGATCGTGATACATTTGTCCAGACTTTTGCGCAATTGTTTAATGATCAGAGGTGGCCGCTCGAAATTGCCTGGGAGGCACGCCCGTTTTCTGATGTGCAAGCCCTGCGGTCAGCCATCCAAGAAGCGGTTCTTACTGCCGATCGGGCGCGCCAGGACGAGCTTATCCGAGACTATCCCGATATGGCGCAGCTTTTGCTGAGTGATGAGGCAGCGGCAGCCATCATCTCACGCGATATCGGTTCCCTTGCGCTCGATCAGATGAACGATTCCGAGCAGGAACAGCTCCGGGAGCTTTCGCAACAATATCGCGAGAAGTTCGGGATGCCGTTTGTAGCGTGCCTATCCGCCATGGATTCGCGCCAACAGATTATCGCTCAAGGTGTTCGTCGGTTGGAGAATTCAGCTCCGCAAGAACGTATCGTGGCGCTGTCAGAGGTCGTGGAGATCGCCAACGATCGGTTTGCCATCATGTTGGCTAATGCCAATCCGATTCGATCCGCGTGGGCGCGAAAATTCGAGCAATTGAACTAAGAGTATTTCGATCGACGTATAACAGAACGGTACCGATTGCTAAATCATATACCGTTCTGTGGACAAACTATTGCGTCATATCTCCACTATTGTTAGGTTTCGGTGAGTTCACGTCCTCGCAAAGATGCGAGCTGTGACACCTAACCTCAATCGAAGGTTAGGCATCGACACCAAGGAGATAGCAATGCGACCTCGCGTTTTGTTTGCCGTAGCCGCCGCTGCGGCCCTAACCCTGACCGCGTGCTCATCCGGAGATACCGGAGGGTCAAGTGATACCGGAGCCGACACTGGCAGTGCTGCAGGCGCAAGTGTTGATTTCGTCACCATTGTGGCCGGCGGTACGTCCGGCCCCTACTACCAGATCGGCGCCACCATGGCGCAAGTTCTCAAAGATGAGCTGGGAGCAGACAGCTCCGTTCAAGCTACCGGTGCATCGGTAGAGAACATCACCCTGCTGACTACCGGAAAAGCCGAGATTGCTTTCGCCATGGGCGATGCCACCCGCCAAGCTGTTGAAGGAACTGGTCCGTTCGACGGCAAGGAAGGATTGAGCGAGCTCAAGGCAATTACCGCGCTGTACCCGAACTTCGTGCAGATTGTTACCACGGAGCAATCTGGCATTAAGTCCGTTGCGGATATGAAAGGTAAACGTATCGGCGTGGGCGACCAAAACTCCGGTGTGGAATTGAACGCGCAGATGATTCTCGAAGCTCACGGGATGTCTTACGACGATATTGACGAAGATTACCTGTCGTACTCGGATGCAATTGACCAGATGAAGAACGGACAAGTGGATGCTGCCTTTGTCACCTCCGGCCTTCCTAACTCGTCCGTCATGGATTTGGTGACATCCCACGACGTCGTCATCGTTCCCATTGAAGGCGACGGTATGAAGAACCTGCTGGAGAAATATCCATTCTTCAAGGACAACGTCATTCCTGGCGGCACCTACGATGAAGAAGACGACGTGCCCACGGCTTCCATCATTAACCAGCTTCTCGTGTCTCCTGATCTCAGTGACGATCAGGTCTATGAAATAACGAAGGCTCTGTTCGAGAACCTCGACACCATTCACCAGGCTCACCAGGCCGCGAAGAACATCACACTCGATTCTATCGAGAACGGTCTCGCGGTTGATCTGCATCCTGGTGCAGTGAAGTACTTCAAGGAAAAGGGTGCGCTGTAATAGGCGGCAACTCGTTTGGGTTGTGGCCGCGGCTGTCCTAACAGTCGCGGCCCTTTCCCGGTTCGTTTGGCAACCGTCCCCCCGGGTTCTCAGCGTCGTCAACCAACAGGACGGCTCGGTGTATTACTCGTGTGAGACTGACGATGGAATGGCTATCACTCTGTCGTGGATCCATTCCATCGAACATGAGCCGTGGACTGAGACTTATATTGTCGATGGGACCGAACTCGTTCTCGATGAGATGACGATTAAGTCCTACGGTGCGGGAGTGCCAGCGAATCCGGGTGGTACGACGACGCTCGAAGACGGGGTTATCCATATTCGTCACATCAACAAACGTTTCAATGAATTACGGTGGGTACACTCCCACGACACTAAGCACACGGTGTTGGTCGGCAATCATCTTATCCACACGGAGGATATTGCACATCACGCATTCGTGGAACTATCTATAAAGGAGTAACGATGGTTTCGCAGTCGAAGGGATCATCTCCCTCTCCCGAGGAAACTGACCCAAATCACGTCGCTCTCGACGTCAATGAACCGAAAGCAGATGCACAGGAAGTTCTCGAGAAGTTTGATCGAGAGTCGCGCTTACGCGACATTCAGTGGCGGCCCGCCGCCTTCGCAGTGACTGTGGTCGCAATCGCTCTGTCGATCTATCACATGTACACCTCGTACTTCGGGACACCCCCGGTCCTGCAGCATCGTTCGATTCACGTTGCCGCTATTCTCGTGCTCGCGTTCGCACTCTATCCCCCGTTTGCGCGAGCCAGACGAGATCGGATTCCCATCTATGATGTCATTCTCATTGTTTTGTCCGTGGCGACCGCGCTGTATGTGCTCATCAACTATGTCGATATTGTCCACCGGGCTGGAACACCAACCACGATGGACATGGTTTTCGGCGGAATTCTCGTTGTCCTCGTCATTGAAGCAGCTCGACGACTGACCGGTTTCGCTCTCCCGATTCTGGCGATCATATTCTTCCTTTATGGTCTCTTCGGTCGCTATGTTCCCGGTACCTTCCGCCATCGCGGATACGAACTCGGCGACATGTTGAACTTCCTCTACCTGACGACCGAGGGTGTCTATGGAACGGCTATCGCCGTGTCTGCTTCCTACATTTTCCTCTTTGTCCTCTTCGGTGCAGTGCTACAGAAATCTGGCATGGGACAGTTCTTTAACGATTTTGCTCTCGCTCTGGCCGGACAAACTCGCGGCGGTCCAGCAAAAGTCGCCGTCATCGCTTCAGGATTCCTCGGTTCGATTAATGGTGCGGCGGTAGCCAATGTCGTGACCACAGGCGCCTTCACGATTCCGCTGATGAAACGAGTCGGCTACCGCGCAGTTTTTGCCGGGGCAGTTGAATCGACAGCCTCAGTTGGCGGTCAGATCCTCCCCCCGATCATGGGCGCATCTGCATTTATTATGGCCGAGACACTTGGCTTGCCCTATCGGGACATCGCACTGGCGGCTATTATCCCTGCGTTGCTGTACTACCTGGGCATCATTGCACAGGTGCATTTGCGTGCCACCCGACGCGGCCTCAAAGGCATTTCGCGAGAGAATTTGCCTGCGGTAAAAGCGGTGTTGGCCGAGCGCGGTCATCTGCTCATACCGCTCGCATTCCTCATTTACATGCTCTTCTTCTCGGGCCGGACGATTCTATTTTCTGCGCTTTTGACAATCCTGTTGACGGTCATCATTGCCGAATTGCGTCCAGCCACCCGGATGAGTCCAAAGGATATTGTTCTGTCTCTTGAGCTCGGTGCAAAGACCGCCGTATCGGTGGCGGTCGCGTGTGCCGCCGTCGGTATTATCGTCGGGGTTGTTACGCTCACCGGTTTTGGCGTCAAACTAGCTCACGCCATCGTTGCGTTCGGAGCTGGAAATCTCATCATCTCCCTCGGCTTGACGATGATTGCCTCAATCATTCTCGGTATGGGGCTGCCATCGATTCCGACCTACATCATTACGGCGACAATGGCGGCACCCGCTCTGGGAGAACTTGGTGTCGAACCACTGGTGGCACACATGTTCGTGTTCTACTTCGGCCTCTTCGCCAACATCACTCCCCCGGTGGCTCTGGCATCGTTTGCGGCCGCAGGGTTGTCGGGAGCCGATCCGATGCGAACGGGAGTCCAGTCGATGAGACTAGCACTGGCGGGATACATCATTCCTTACATGTTCGTTCTCAATCCGGCGCTGCTCATGCAAGGAGCGAGGTGGACAGAGATTGTGTCAGTCACACTGACTGCGATCTTCGGAGTGCTCCTGCTTGCGGTTGCGGTTGAAGGCCATCTGATGGTTGATGTGCCCTGGTATATTCGGATCGTTTTCTTCGTCGGTGCTCTCACAATGATGTCGCCCAACACCATGACTGATCTCGTCGGTGTCGTGATTGCGGCCATTGCTATTGTGTATCAGGCGGGTTTGGCAAAGAATGAGGATTCCCTATCGGTGCGCGCGATATAGAACGCAAAGTTTCACCATCAGATCGAGGGGTTGAGCGACGTGATCGGCTCAACCCCTCGATCGGTGAATGCTGATTGGCAATCGTCATTCATGGTGCGTTAGAATCGTCCTTGTTGCACTCAATGAGTGACACGGGCTGTGGCGCAGCTTGGTAGCGCACTTGACTGGGGGTCAAGGGGTCG
>JAUNVP010000022.1:0-21366 GCA_030537615.1 Actinomycetaceae bacterium
AGCGCGCCGCCCTGTCACGGCGGAGGTCGCCGGTTCGAGCCCGGTCGGGGTCGCTTTTCTTTGCCCACGGGCGCCCATCAGACCACGTGGTTGTTCGCCGAGCATTGCGCTCGCCACACTTCACCCAATCGATTTGTGTTGATCTAGTGAAGCCCGGTAGTATTATCGACGCACCAAGGCCCCGTAGCGCAGTTGGTTAGCGCGCCGCCCTGTCACGGCGGAGGTCGCCGGTTCGAGCCCGGTCGGGGTCGCTCGATTGCAGTGAATGGTTCACCATGAATTGCAATCTGCCTCTGTAGCTCAGTTGGTAGAGCGTTCGACTGAAAATCGAAAGGTCACCGGATCGACGCCGGTCGGAGGCACAACAGGTCCCCGGGAAGCCGGGGACTTTTTGTTTGCGCATGCTCCCCCACCTCGTGTCTCCTATGATTTCGACATCGTTTCAAGGACAATAGGGCCATGAGTGTTCTCGAACCGATCTCACCTCCGAGCGACGTAGTCGTCCGGGCAACGAAGCTGACAAAAATCTATGGCAAAGGGGATACGGCAGTAACCGCGCTCCGATCGATCGACGTCGAGATTGGCCGTGGAGAGTTCACCGCCATCATGGGGCCATCCGGCTCCGGGAAATCAACACTCATGCACTGCTTAGCCGGACTGGATTCGATTACCGACGGAAAGATCGTCCTCGACAACGTCACCATCTCCACAATGTCGGAGCGGAAACTGACGAAACTTCGGCGCGAAAAAATTGGCTTCATTTTCCAATCGTTCAATCTCATTCCAACGTTAACGGCTCGCGAAAACATCACTCTTCCTGCTGACATATCAAAACGTCCCGTGTCCCGCGAACGCTTCAACCAAGTGATTGAGGCCGTTGGTTTGGGAGATCGCCTCAGCCATCGCCCGGCGGAACTATCCGGAGGCCAGCAACAACGCGTTGCCTGCGCTCGCGCACTCGTTACTAATCCCGCCGTCGTATTCGCGGATGAGCCAACGGGCAACCTCGATTCCAAATCGAGTGCCCAGGTCCTCAAGTTCTTGCGCCACGCAGTCGATGAATTCAACCAAACCGTTGTCATGGTGACGCATGAGCCCGATGCAGCCGCATGGGCTGACCGGGTTCTGTTTCTCGTGGATGGCGAGGTTGTTGCTCAACTCAGTTCGCCACACAGAGATGCGATTCTCGACGCTCTGCGAGAACTTGGCGATGCTCCGGACATTGCTGAGACCACACCGGACACAGAAGATTCTCCTCACCCCACACCTACTGCTGGAGTCCCCGCCGGTGACTTGGCAATGGAGTATCGCGAGACCTCCACCGAACCTCCCCATTCCTCGGATACCGAGGATACTCCACCGCCCTCCACCTCCGAGGTCGCCGACCCCTACATCCCGATTCCAGGCGAAACACTCGGGGAAACACTGCGTCGGATAGCGCCCGCGCGAAAACTTGACCCTGAGACGACTTCGTTGCTGGAAGAGGCGGTGAAGATTCTCGAAGAACTGCCGGGACCGGTCGTTCCCGAAAACGAAAATGACTTCACGGGACCAATCCCCCTGGTGGAAAAGACTTCATCCACGCACTCTCCCGCGGACGATTCCAGGGAGCCTCCGCGTGCTTAAACTAGCTATCCGTGACGTTATCGCTCATTTCACGCGTTTTATCCTCACGGTTCTGTCGGTCATTCTCGGAGTAGCTTTCCTATCGGGCACACTCGCTCTTCGCAGCGATCTTGAATCAACCATGGCGAACGCTTTCGCATCCTCAACGATCGGCACTATCCAGATTGAAGGTCAAAGACTCACTCCGTCATCATCCGAACGCAACGATGTCCCTGCTGGACTTGCGACCATGGCACTCGAAGTCGACGGAGTCACCGCCGCCGCCCCGCGACACTACCTGCCCGTCACCGTACTCGACAAAGACGATGCGCCCTTTTCAGGCGTGGGGATTCAAACTATCCTCGCCAACTCTACGCCCGGTTTCCCACAGTGGACTCAGGAGGGGCCCGAACCCCAAGGTAAAGACGAGATTCTTCTCGAGAAATCTGCTCTTGAGCGTTTTGGATTTGAGGTCGGGGATCGCATAGGCGTCGTCATCGGTGGTTCAAAGTACGAGATGACTATCGTGTCATCGACCTCTTTCACTGAACCTGTCTCATTCGTCAATGTGCTCTTGATGCATCAAGACACGGTGGAAGAATTCGTCCCTGACCCGCAGGTGGCTTCCTCCGTTTCTGTCCAAACCGCACCGGATGCCGACATCAATCGGGTCATCCTCGACATTGAGGGGCTCGTCGGTTCGAAATACGAAGTGCGCACAACTGAGGAAGTCAACGAGGACTTCAATAAAGATATTGAACGCATCCTCGGGTTCGTCACCACTTTCCTTCTGGTATTCATCGTGCTCGCTTTGGGAGTATCGACATTCATTATTGCCAACACCTTCCACATGGCGGTGAAGGCGAGACAAAAAGAATTTGCCTACTTGCGCGCAATCGGAGCATCCCCCGCGCAAGTATTTGTCTCGGTGGCACTTCAGGCTCTTATCGTCGGTCTTATCGGATCGATTCTCGGCATATTCCTCGGCAGTGGCCTGCTCGTTCTCGCCGACCATTTCCTCACTAAACTTGCCGTCACCTCCGGAACCGCCACCACACTCACTGTTTCAACCATCACGACAAGCATTGTCGTGGGTACAGTGACGACGCTTATTGGAGCGATTATTCCGGCGCGTACCGCTGCCCAGACACCTCCCGTTGAAGCCATGCGCGAAGTATCCGGGGTTCGTGAACCAACGCTGCTTCCACGTTCTATCGTTGGATTCGTCCTCGTCATTACGGGTCTCGTCGGAATCTACATGGGTGCCACTCATGCGGTTGAACGTGATGGACTTGCAATTGGCATTGGTGCGGGAGGACTCGTCCTCGGAGTTCTGTCACTATCTCCCGCATTGGTCGCCGTCATTATCGGTGTCCTCGCTTTTCCTCTTCGTCTGACGAAATCGCTGACGGCACGGCTTGCAACTGGAAATACAACGCGAAATCCACGGCGCACCGCAGCAACCGCGGGCGCTCTCGTCATTGGTATGGGCCTGGTTGCGGCCGGTACGATTCTTGCTGACTCCGTGCGTGTTTCCCTCTCCGATGAGCTTCAAGAACAAGTCAAGGCCGATCTACTCATCAACCCAATTAGCCCAGCAGACACGATCTCAGACGACACGCTCAACCGTATTCGCAACACTGCAGGCGTCAAGGAAACCAATGGCGAGTACATCATTGCACGAGCCTCGACCCTCTTCCCTTCGAAGAACAAACCGGTCGTGTCGATGTACGTGTCGATGCCCGAAGAATCATTCGATACAGAGTTCATCATCCCGCTTGAGGACGGCGAGCTGTCAGCAATCTTCAAAGGGGAAATCGCTGTAGCAAAGAGCTTGGCGGACACCTATGACGTCTCCGTCGGAGACACCGTCACGATCACCGGACTTGACGGCGATAAGAAAGTGCGAGTTGGCGCAATCCACGACACCGTGCTGTGGGCAAGCACAATCATCGTGACCCCCGAAACCCTCGATGAGCTGAAACTTCCCACCCAGGGCAGAATCCAAGTCACTGTTTTTGCCGATAGTGACCGCAGCATTGACGAAGTCAAAGCCAACCTCAAACAGACCCTCAAATCGTCTTACACACTCGCCGTGCTCGATAAATCCGACCTCGAAACCCGCGTGACAACGACGATCAACTCCGTGCTGTCAATCATCTATGCCCTCCTAGCGCTCTCGATTGTTATCGCTGTACTCGGCATTATCAATACTCTGGGGCTGTCAGTTTCTGAACGTAAAACCGAGATCGCGCTTATGCGCGCAATTGGGCTGTCGCAAGCGGGAACCGGCCTCACGATCACAATCGAAGCTATTCTCACGAGCATCTACGGAACTGTACTCGGACTAGCCGTAGGGATCACAGCCGCGACCGGCCTCATCCGGTATCTCGACGACTCGGGGATTTCGACGCTCTCTGTACCGTGGCCAGCAATGATGTGGATGATTGTTGGCTCTGTTGTTGTCGGCGTCTTTGCATCACTCCTTCCTGCCGTTCGTGCCGCTCGTCAACCGGTTCTCCAGGCTATTGCCACCGAATGAGTGCAGTGAACGCTGGTCGACCATTCCCCGGGTTCCCCCACACGCACAAACACGCGATGACCAAATATGGTTGAATGTGAATCACAAAATAACGCGTGCACCGTGAGTTCATGACAGACTTACACCGTATGCCTTGTTAACCACCGGACGAAACCTAACGTCCGCTACATCGGCACGAATCCCAGATGCATATCGAGGAGATGATGATGACAGCCGAGAAACCCAGCCCGGCAGAGCCTGTGGCTGTAGTGGAGACGCGCCAGTCGCGTCCCAATACATCCATCGGAGAACTGTTCGGCGAACTTTCCAATCAGATCTCCGCGTTGATCCGCGGAGAAATTGAGCTCACTAAAGTTAAAGCTACTTCGCTTGCGAAGAAAGTCGGTGTCGGTGCAGGTCTTCTTGCCGGTGCGGGAGTATTCGCCCTCTACCTGCTCGGTTGGATTTTCCACACCATTGAGGTCGCATTGCGCGGTGTGATGCCCGGGTGGGGCGCCGCCCTCACGGTAACCGGAATTATCCTCCTGATCGTTCTCATTCTTGCTGGTATCGGAGCGATGTCAGTGAAGAAGGGGATGAAAGATAAGCCAGATCCGAAAGTCAACATGAAGCTCAACGTCGAAGCGATGAAGAAGGGGATTGGGAAATGAGCGACAAGCCGCGCACCGTCGAGGATATCGAAGCTGAAATTCAGCGCACCCGTCTCGCTATGCAGTCAACGGTCGACGAAATAAGCGGCCGAATTGATCCGCGCACCCAGGCCAAAGATTTCGCGGACCGGGCGAAGGCGAGCGCAAGCGATCTCGGTAAACGTGCCACCGATACCGTTGAAGAGGCGAAGAAGGGAGAGCCTGGAGCGCTCGCCATGGTTGCTTCAGCAGCGACCGGTGTAGCCCTCCTCGTTGGTATCGCTTTGCTTCGACGCAAGAAGTAAATCCCAATCATTCTTTGATGCTTCAAAACGGGATTTTGATCGAGTTGTGACACGCGGTCAGTCTCACAGATCGGGGCATCAGGGAGCCAGATAGCGAAATCGACTGGAATTTCGCTAGAATAGGTTCCCGGAAGATCAATATACGTGACCAGGGTTCCGCCTACCGCGGTTCCCACTGATAACAGTGGAGGGGGTCGACGCCAATGGGGCGCGGCCGTCAAAAGGCCAAGCAAACGAAAGTCGCTCGCCGGTTGAAGTACTTCAGCCCCGAGACTGACTACGAGGCGTTGGAGCGTGAGCTCGCCGCTCAGCGTGGCGAGATTGATAACCCGTACGGGGAGATTCCTCCCGCTACCGACGAAGATGACTGGACCGATTACCGCTAGGTAGTCTTTCCATTCTTTGGGTGCCCACGTCCCGTGGGCACCCTTTTTGTTCGCAAGGTCCCTCGCGAGTCAGTTAATCTGAGGCTTTCCATACAGGAGTGCGGAGCCACCGTCGACGCCCTTCGCCCCCTGGACCACCGTTGTATTTGAAAATCCGGACGGTACTCGTTCAATGACCCGACCGAGAACCCAGGGGCGCATGTCGCTGTGCGTCAGGAAGTCGATCGCGCGATCTGCTTGCGATTGTTCAACGACTGCGACCATTCCTACACCGAGATTAAATGTCGATTCCATCGATGCCCATTCAACGTTGCCCAGCGTGGATAAGAGCGTGAAGATCGGTGGAATCATCCACGAGGAGCGGTCAATAGTCGCATAGTGGCCGCGCGGCATAATACGGGAAATATTCGCGCCTAGCCCACCGCCGGTAATGTGGCTGAAGGTGCGAACGGCGTCCTCATTCAATTCATCGATGAGGCCAAGGCATGCGCGGGTATAGAGACGCGTGGGCTCCAATAGCTCTTCCCCGAGGGTGCGTCCCAACTCGTCGACGTGCCGATCAAGTTTCCAACCGGACTCCGACACAATCTTTCTTACGAGAGAATAGCCGTTCGAATGCAGGCCGGACGCCGCCATCGCAATAATGACATCACCATCCTCGACGCGGTGCGCTCCAAGGACATCATCTGCATCGACGACACCGGTGGCGGCGCCGGCAATGTCGTATTCATCGGGTTTCATGAGTCCGGGATGCTCCGCTGTTTCGCCCCCAATAAGTGGGCAATCGACCTCAGCGCACGCTGCCGCTATACCGCGGACAATATCTGCGATTCGCTGGGGTTCAACATGTCCGCAGGCAATGTAATCCGTCATAAGAAGTGGCTTCGCACCGGTGACAACAATGTCATCAACTACCATCGCAACGAGGTCTTGGCCGATGGTGTCGTGAATGTCGAGTGCCTGCGCAATCGCTACCTTCGTGCCCACACCGTCGGTTGACGATGCGAGAAGCGGCTTCTTCATTCCGCGGAGCGCACTGGCGTCTATAAGACCAGCGAATCCACCTGCCCCGGCGACGACGGTGTCATTGTGGGAGGAAGTAACTGCCGATTTCATTAGTTCAACGGCGCGATCTCCCGCTTCGAGATCGACTCCTGCTGCGGCGTAATCAGCCACGGGAACTCCTTAGGTGGTCGTGACACCGGGGGTTCCTGGAACGGGTGTTCCCGGAGGCACCGGCATCGGATAGTTTCCATTAAAGCAAGCGAGGCACAGTGAGTTTTCGGGTTGTCCCGTTGATCGCACCATGCCGTCAACAGAGAGATATCCGAGAGAGTCCGCTCCGATGGAACGTCGAATCGACTCGACATCCATAGCCGAAGCGATGAGTTCGGCACGGGTGGGGAAATCTATGCCGAAGAAGCAGGGCCACAGCACCGGCGGAGAAGAAATCCGCACATGCAGTTCTTTAGCCCCGGCCTCACGCAGCATTGTTACCAGGGCGCGCTGGGTATTTCCTCGGACGATCGAATCGTCAACGACAACGAGACGTTTCCCTTCAATCACTTCGCGGAGCGGATTGAGTTTGAGACGAATACCGAGCTGACGGATCGTCTGGGTGGGCTGGATGAAGGTGCGCCCAACGTAGGAATTCTTAACAAGCCCCTGCGCATACGGAATCCCCGATTCTTGAGCGTATCCAATAGCGGCGGGGGTACCGGATTCGGGGGTGGCAATCACCAGGTCAGCATCGACGGGATGCTCACGCGCCAAGTGCGCCCCCATTTCCTGGCGGGCAACGATGATTGAGCGATTGGATATTTTCGTGTCTGGACGAGCCAAATAGACGTATTCAAATACGCAACCGTGCGGGGTTGATTTGCCGAATCGGTAGCTGCGCACGCCCTCTGAATCAATGGCTATGAGTTCTCCCGGTTCAATCTCTCGAATAAAGGTTGCGCCAACGATATCGAGCGCAGCGGTTTCGGAGGCTAGTACCCATCCGGAGTGGAGGCGCCCGAGGACGAGTGGTCGAATACCATGCGTATCTCGTGCCCCGTAGAGCGTGCGCTCGTCCATAAATACGAGCGAAAAGGCACCATTGATCTGCGGCAGTATACTGCGGGCAGCTTCGATAAGAGATCCGCGCGATGTCGGCTGGGTCACCGTCGTTGGAGGGCGAGTCGCCCGTTCTTTATCCGTGTCGTAGGCGCCGAGGAGCGCCGTAAGAACGGCGGTATCCGTCGAATACGGATCGAGGGGCTGCGGTGATGTTTCTTTAACCCGCTTACGCAATTCATCTGTATTTGTCAGATTGCCGTTGTGAGCCAGTGCGATGGATCCGGTGGCGGTTGGTCCGAGCGTGGGCTGAGCGTTCTCCCAGATGTCAGCTCCGGTGGTCGCGTAGCGGACATGCCCGATAGCGAGATGTCCGCTCAGTGGCGATAAAGCCTGATCGTTGAATACTTGTGAGACGAGGCCGAGGTCCTTGTAGACCATGATGTTGCGACCATCGGACGCGGCAATACCCGCCGATTGCTGACCCCGGTGCTGGAGGGCATAGAGGCCGAAGTACGTGAGTTTAGCGACTTCTTCCCCCGGTGCCCACACTCCGAATACTCCACATTCGTCACGAATGGGGTGTTCGACCGGGTCAAGATCGCTACTGAGCTGTCCGTCTCCTCGCACGCGATCATCCTTACATATTTTGACGGTCGCCGGGTAGTCGCCCACCTACTGGTCACTACTCAGTGGTGGGTCACCAAACTTTCAACGGGTGCAAGCACGATCTCCCGGCTCTCAAGATTGGCTTCGACAAGTCGGAAACGACCGGAAGAACCGAGGTCAAGTTTCGCGTATACGGTTCCCATGACGGCGGGTTCAGACAACATAATGGTCGATTTCTTATCGCTGACATCGACTACGGTTCCGGTGTACTGTTCGCCCTCGCGACCGTGCATCATGAGCGATTGAATAACGGCAAGGCCGAGCCGCGTCGCCGTATGAGCCCGTTGCGACGAGCGTCTCATCGCCGAGGGGAGTTCTTCGAGGGAGTCACGCACCCATTCGGGGACGTCTCGACCCGCGCATTGAGCAATGCATACTTCTTCTCCGTAACGATCGACGAGACGACGTAGCGGCGCAGTCACGTGGGCATACTCGGCGGCAATAGCCGCGTGAATGATCCCATCGGCTGCCGAGGCGGGAAGAGGTTTCGTATCTTTCACACCGAACGCACGGTATCCCGATCCGCGGAACAGTGATGTCGCCTCGAGAAGAAAAGCAGCGTGGGCAGGAATGTCAGGATTGAGCGCAGGGACGAGTTCCGCGTAGTTCATCTCGTGAGGCCATTTGACTCCCAGAGCCCGGGCAATCCGACGCATCCGCGCGAGGTCGCGCTCATCGGCTGGCGGAAGTGTACGCATGATGCCGACGTTAGCGGCACGCATGTGTTTAGCTGCGCGAATCCCGGTCAGGAGGGAAATCTGCGCATTCCACTCCTCGACCGGAAGGTTCGCGCGGTAGTTCAGCGTGTACCACCCGTCGTGAGACTCGAATTCCTGTTCGGGAATACGGGCCGAGACACCACCGCGCGCGGCCTCATTGGACAGTCGGAGTTCTCCGATGGTCTTCAACAGTCCGACGAGATCATCGGGCACGTCAGCGGGAAGTTCTTCGTTGCCACGTGCCGCCGCATCGACCTGTTCGTAGGAGAGTTTGGCGCGCGAGCGCACGAGTGCCCGGTCAACGCGCGAATGGATTGCGTGCCCTTCGTGGTCAAGACAGATACTCCAGACGCATGCCGGGGCGATCTGGTCGGGAAGGAGGGAGGCGGCGCCGTGGCTGAGAACCGGGGGATGTAGCGGGGTTGACTGGTCGGGAAGGTAAACAGTGGTTCCCCGCTCCCACGTTTCGACATCGAGAGCGCTTGCCGGCCGCACAAATGTTGGTACTGACGCGATGGCGTAGTTGACCAGGTAGCGTCCGTGTCGCCCATCCGGCCCCAGATCAGCCAAATACAAGGCCTGATCAAGGTCCATCGACTCGGCCGGGTCAATCGTTACGAAGGGGATCGAGGTGGCATCATATTCGGGGAGTGCGGATCCGTGCAAGTAGTGCAGTTCCGGCCACTCATACTCCAGTGGTAGCCGTTGAACAGCATTGACGGGATTGGTTTCCGCGGCGCAATGGGCTGCCCAGTCAATTGTTTTCAGTGGCAGTTGAGAGGCAATAGCACGCCATTCTTCCGCGGCGCCCTCGGCTTCTGCCAGGGCTTCGGGAGTGAACTGTGCGGGGATGTCGAGATCGCGGCGAATACCGTCAAGAACGGGATTGAGGGTGTTTTGTCCGACCGCGAGTTTCGGTAGTGCCCTGCTGGTCATGCGGTGTCTCCTCCGGTTGCTGGTCCGGGCGTGGTTCGGTGCGCTGAGTGATGTCCTGCGCCAGCTCATCGACGACGAGGCAGTCGAAATCGGCTTGCTCCGTGCGGTAGGCGGCACGCGCCATGAGGTGCGCTCCGATGGGTGCACTGACAGTTTGCAGGATAACCATGAGTATCGCGACCGCTACCCACTGGGGGGTGCGCATGGATAGCGCGAGGCCGACAGCAATGAGGAATACTCCGAGCCACTGCGGTTTGGCAGCAGCGTGCATCCGCGAGTAGAGGTCGGGCAGGCGGACGAGACCAATAGAGGCAATGAATAGGAAGGTCGATCCGGCAAGGAGACTGACGGCGCCAAGATAAGTCAGGACCATCATGACTTGTTCCCCTTGTTTGCTGCGTGCTCGGCTCGTGCGGCCTTGAGTGCTTCGCGTTCTTCGGCGTGCAGTTCAGCTTGGGCTTCGCGGATGAGGCGGATGTGTTCAGATTTCGCTTCATCCGGCGTGAGAATACGTTTTCCGCTGTCGATACGTTCGGAGAATCGGCCAATTGTGACGGAGTAAAGAAACCCGATGAGCGTAAAGACGATGGTAAGTACCATGACGTCATTTCGGTTGCTGGTTACAGCAACAAGTGCGGTGAGACCGATCGCGCCAACAGCGATGATATCCGAGGCGACGGCTCGGTCGAGGAGGGTGGGCCCGAGGGTGAGTCGCACGAGCGTGATAATGAACGTCGCGATAATGACCATGCCGGTCAGCGTGTATATCGCAGTCAACGGTGTCATGTTGTCACCCCTCGTTTTTTCAGTTCTTCGGGTGAGCCGAATGCTCGCAGGACCCGTAGCTCCTGACCTTGAGTCGTAGCGCGTACGCCCTCCGGCCCACCCTGTGCATCAATGTCGAACACGTGAAGGTAAATGATGGAGCGATCGCGGTCGATTGATACGACAATAGTGCCGGGAACGAGGTTGGTCATGGCGGCCACGATGGCGACAATAATCTCATCATCGCAACGGAGCGGAATTCGCACGATGGAACAGCGGTACCGTCGTCCCGTGATGACAATAACGGCGACGTGGATTGCGGCCCGCACCATATCCCAAAGGAAGCGAGTAGCGAGAATAATCGTGTGCCACGGGTGAATATTGCGGATAAACCCGGAGTGCGGGAGTGGAAATACCAGTTGGACGGTGAAAGAGACGAGGAGTCCACCGATCACTGTCAGGGCATCTATTTGGCCAAATAGCAGGAGCCAGATAACGAGTAACCAGATCGTAACGAAAAGGGATATGCGTCGTCCCGAGCGATTCTTTCGCATCATTTGTTACCTCCTGGCTTGAACGATTCGGTCAGGTAACGCATCTGTTCAAGGAGGTCAAGGTAGTTCTTCATGGCCGGATCTGACTTGTCGAGGAGCGGTGCATGCCACTCGAAGCGCCACTGGTCACCGCGTTTAGTTCGACGTTCAGTCTGCATTTCGACATCGTCACGGGAGGCGTCTTCCATAGCTGCGCGGCGGGCTTGACGAGCGAATTTGCGCAGTTCGTCAGGCGCGTCTTTCACCGCCAGGCGACTCAGTCCCGAACCGCGGCCGTTGGCGAGAAGAACGGAATGGAGGTAGGTTGATCGGTCCATCTGGTCGAGGGCGGCTGAATGCGCGTAGGCGTAGATTGGTCCGGCCCACACTGTCATCGCCACCATGACGGCGATGAGTGTTCCGGCCGAGGCGTACATGAACGATGACGCTCCCTTGGACGATTGTTCACGTCGGGTGCGCGATGCCTGCTGGAGGTGTTCGGCTTCCTCTGCTCT
Source organism: Actinomycetaceae bacterium (assembly GCA_030537615.1). Lineage (GTDB taxonomy): Bacteria > Actinomycetota > Actinomycetes > Actinomycetales > Actinomycetaceae > Gleimia. The sequence continues at coordinate 11,663 of JAUNVP010000022.1, forward strand.
CGCGGTGGCAGTGCGGATCGTACGATCAACTGCGCGACGCTGTCGCTTGGAGAGAGCCTTTCGGATATCGGTATCGGTGACGTGGTGGTCACCGCTCGGCTGCCAGAAAGCGAAGTTCCACACTTTGACCATGACGTACAGGGTGAGGAATGACGTAACCATCCCGGCTGCTAAGAGGGCATATCCCTGCCACTGTCCTTGTTGTACGGAGGCTTGCGCGAGGCCGAGCTTTCCGATAAATCCGGTGAAGGGCGGAATCCCAATGAGGTTGAGAGCAGCAACAAAGAACATGCCCGATAGCAGCGGGTACGTCTTGACCAGTCCACCGAGGGTGCGGAGCGAGGTCGATCCCATGTGGCGTTCAACTAGGCCAACGAGAAGGAACAGCGTCGTCTGAACGAGAATGTGGTGTGCGGCGTAGAAGATTGCTGCGGCGACACCCTGCTTGTTCACGAGTGCGAGGCCCCAGATCATGAATCCGATGTGGGAGACGAGTGTGAAGGAGAGAAGTCGGCGAATGTCGTCTTGTGCGACGGCACCGAGAATACCGATAATCATCGTCGCGATGCCGACCACCGTCAGCAGGGTTTCCATTCCCTGCCCGGGGAACAGAAGGATTTGCAGGCGTATGAGGGCGTAGATACCGACCTTCGTCAATAGGCCGGCGAACACTGCTGTCACAGGTGCGGGAGCTGTGGGATAGGAGTCGGGGAGCCATGCGGCGAGCGGGAAAACTGCGGCTTTGATACCGAAGGCAACGAGCAGGACGAGTTGAATAGTCAGTGCCACCGACGGGTCGATCTCACGCAACCTGGTTGACAGTTGCGCCATATTGACGGTCCCGGCAGCCGCGTACGTCAATGCGATGCCGATGAGGAAAATGAGGGAGGATACGAGTGAGACGATAACGTAGACGGTGCCGGCGCGGGTGCGTCCCCGCGTCCCTCCCAGGGTGATAAGCACGAATGAGGCGGCGAGAAGAATCTCGAATCCGACGTAAAGGTTGAAGAGGTCGCCGGTCAGGAACGCGTTGGAGACTCCCGCGATGAGGATGAGGTAGGTCGGGTGATAGATGGCGACCGGCACATCCGGATCGGTATCGGTGAGGTTTTGCGCCAGTGAATACACGAGCACCGCGAGCGTCACGATCTGTGAGATGACGAGCATGAGGGAGGAGAGCCGGTCGGCGACAAGGGTAATCCCAATGGGCGCGGACCATGATCCAACGTCGAGAACGACGGGGGCGGTGTTCGCACCAATCGCGAGAACGATGCCGGCGACCAACACGGTAATCATTGTGACGAGGGAGATCAGTTGCTGCAGACGCGGGCGGGGGCCAACGACGAGCGCCAGTCCTGCTGATAGCAGCGGGAGGAGGACGGGGACGGGGAGCATCCAGTTCATGCGTCCTCCTCGTCGACGGCTTCAGCGTCGTAGTCGATGCCGGGGTCTTCCGCTCCGGTGACCTGTTCGGTGATGGTCTCGTCAATGCGTTTTTTGGCCAGACGCCGAGCGAGACGGCGATCTTCTACGTCGTCGATAACTTCGTCGTGTCCGGTCAGGCGCCACGACCGGTAGGCCAGTGCCATTCCGAACGCGGTGGTTCCCAATCCGATAACGATTGCAGTCAGCATCATGGCCTGGGGCAGTGGATCGGTCATGGTGTCCGGGGCCGTGCCGTCGAGCAGGGCGGGGCGTCCGGCCGCTCCTCCCGATGCCAGCAAGAGGACGTTAACGCCGTGCGCCATGAGGGACAAGCCAATGACGATTCTGGTCAGGGTTCGTTCGAGTACGAGATACGTTCCGCAGGCCACGAGTACGCCGGCAAGGAGAATCATGGTGAGCGATGGTGCGGTCATAGCTTCACCTGCTTTCGTTCTCCGGTACGTCGGGCCTCGTCTCGATCGCGGTCAATCTGTGCTCCAAGCGCTGCCATGAGGTCAAGAACGAGGGCGAGGACGAGAATGTAGACGCCGATGTCGACAACAAGTGCGGATGTGAAGTGGAGTTGCCCGAGGGCTCCGAGTGAAATGTTGATCTCGGTGGACTGAAGCACGGTGTTGCCAAATAGGAGAGGTAGCGCGCCTCCAGCCGCCGCGATGAAGAGACCAAAACCCAGTAGCCGCCCGGGGCTGACGGGCAGGGCTTCTCCGAGTTCAAAGCGTCCTCCGGCCATGTACCGCAGGATGAGGGCGATGCCCGCAAGGGTTCCTCCGGCAAAGCCGCCGCCAGGATGGTTGTGTCCTATGAGGGTGAGCCACACGGATGCGACCATCATCGTAGGGAACAGTATGCGCGTGCCGATCTCCAGCATGACAGAGCGCTGATTGGTGCTGAGCATACCGACGGCTGACAGCCATCGGCCCGGTTCAATGTGGGGACGTTCGAAGTTCCGGTTCCGTCCGGTGAGGAATACGAGTGAGGCGACGCCGGTTGCGGTGACGAGCAGTACCGAGAGTTCACCCACGGTATCCCAGGCTCGAACGTCGACGAGAATAACATTGACGACGTTCTCCCCCGCGCCGAAAGTCGCGGCCTCAGCGGGTATCAGGTGAGAGATGGGTTGAGCGACACGCGCTTGGTTGGCGACAATCCCCGCTGCAGACACGGCAACGCCGACGGCGATAGAGATAGTCAGACGCACCCAGCGAGTCGCGACGAGGGGACGGTCGGAGAAGTACACCGGTAGTGAACGCAAGACGAGAACGAAGACGACGAGTGATACGACTTCGATAACGAGTTGGGTGAGGGCTAAGTCGGGTGCGCCATACGACATGTAGAGCAGAGCATTGCCCGTGCCGACGACACCGAGTGCAATCACTGCTTTCATTCGGCGACGGGCTTTGAGAGTGATGATAGCCGCGATGGTGATCGACACGGCGATACCGAGTTGGATCGGGGAATCCCATAGACGCAACCGGAATTCGTTCGTTTCAATGTTGAGAAGTGCCCAGGCGAGCACGGCAACGAGAACGGTCATGATAGTGGAAATGTCCCACGGAAGGGAGCCGCGCTGGACGATCGCAGTGACGCGCGAAGCAAGCATTTCCAGTTCGAGTAGGCTCCACCGATACAGTTCGGTCACCTGCAGATGTTTGGGTTCGAGTTTGCGTTGCACGCGCGCAACAAGGGGGCGTTTCCACATCATGAGCAGACCCCCAGTAAAGATGAGGAGGGTCGTCAATGCGGGGCCGATCCCCGACCACAGCGCCAGGTGCGGTTCACCGAGTTGCTTTTGTGTTATGTCAATCGTCAGCGTTTCCAACCAGCGCGGAGCGAGGCCGGCAAAACTGGCTCCAGCCAGAAGAATAATGGGACCGAGGGAGAGCGCGGGAGCCGGTTCAACCGTCATGTCGATAACGTTGCGTTTGTTCGCAAAGGCTCCCCACCAGTACCGCCACGAGTACGCAACGGTCAGCATCGACCCGGCGATGAGGCAGATGAGTGCCGCGCTTTCTGGGCCCTCAGTAGATGCCCACATCGCACCGGTTCCATTGAGGAAACTCGTGATGAGCGCTTCCTTCCCTAGGTATCCCATGAGCGGAGGTACGCCCGCCATTGACACGGCACACACGGCCGCGGCGGTGGCCAGCACCGGGGTGTAGGTTTTGAGGTTGTTGAGCTCACGCAAGTCGCGCGTTCCCGTTGTCTTTTCAACCAATCCCACGCTCATGAACAGTGCAGATTTGAACAGGGCGTGGGCGACGAGCATGGCGATCCCCGCGGCGGTCGTGGCCGCTGTCCCCCAGCCGACTGCAGCAGTGATGAGGCCGAGTTGAGACACGGTTCCATAAGCAAGAATGAGCTTGAGGTCGAATTGACGCAGTGCCCGATAACCCCCCACGAGCATGGTGGCGAGGCCGAGAATGACGATGATGGGCGACCATCCGGGAATAAACGTAAAGCCCGGGGTGAGGCGCGCAATGAGATAAACTCCGGCTTTGACCATAGCGGCTGCGTGCAGGTAGGCAGAGACGGGTGTGGGTGCAGCCATAGCGCCCGGCAGCCAGAAGTGGTGTGGGACGAGGGCGGATTTGGCGGCTGCTCCGAGGATGACGAGGATGGCGCCAACGATGACGAGCGGCGAATTATTGTGGTAGAGGCCGATACGCACGGATTCAACGAGCGTTGAAATGCGGTAGCTACCGCCGGGAGCGTGGGCGAGCATGACGAACCCGGCGAACATGGCAAGCGAGCCCGATGTCGTCACCTGAATCGCCTGCCGGGCGGCAGCCCGGGCGACCCGGCGATCGTGGTGGTGTCCGATGAGGAGGAAAGACAGGATTGTCGTCAGTTCCCAAAATAGGTAGACCATCATCAGATGGTCGGAGGTGACGAGGCCGAGCATGGCAGCAGCAAACCCGGTGAACGTAGCGGCAAATCGGCCTAGTGATGACGCGTTAGCGGAGAAGTACCGTGAGGCATAGATCATGACGAGAGCGCCTACCCCACCGACGATGAGGGTCATGAGCCAACTTAAGGGATCAAGTCGGAAGATGATCTCGAGATCAAGTTCAGGTACCCAGGTGAGGTGAAACTCCGGTGGCGATCCGGAAAAAACAACAGGAGTGTTCCACAAAGCCCACCCGGCCGCTGATGCGGGAGCGATGGCGAGCACGAGTAGGACATTACGTCCAATACGGCGAGCTAATACCGGCCCTGTAGCCGCAGCTAACACGTGGAAAGCTAAGAGAAAAGGCACGGTTGCGTCCTCGTTGGTTGGGCGAATTTCGGTTCGGTTCTCGTCCTATTGATTCTCTGTCAGCGTACCGTCTTTTTGAGGGCGGTGACGAAAAGGGCGATAATGCGGACAGAGAAAACCCTTGGTAGATACACACGGTTGAGGAGCGTGATCGAGTGACGCCGTCAGACGTCCGTGTCGTTGCACTCGTTGTTGCCCTCACCGTTACCGTGGCCGGACTCGCCGCCTTTCTCCGCGGCCTATCCGTCCTCATCAATCGGGTACGCGACGGCAAGCCCTCCCCCGGACGTTTACGTCCAATCGGCAAACGCACCCTCATGCTTCTCGGGACCCTTCTGAGCCACCGAGAGTTCAAGGGGCGACCGCTCATCCGGATCGCCCACTGGTTCGTCATGCTGTCGTTCCCGATCCTGTTCCTCACTCTCGTAACCGGCTACGGCCAGATTCTCTCTCCCGGCTACGGAATCCCTTTTCTCGACACTTTTGCTCCGTGGGAGTGGTTGACGGAACTATTTGCCTGGGGTGGTTTCCTCGGCATCGGATGGCTTATCGTGTTTCGTCTGCGCGCGGGACATGGAAGTGTTGAAGAAGCCGAAGGGAAAACTCGGCGCGATGGAGACTTCCGTCACCGCGCTTCACGGTTCCTCGGCTCGACGCGGTGGCACGCGTGGTTTGTTGAGTTCGTTATTCTCGCGGTTGTACTTTGCGTTATCGGATTGCGCGCCCTCGCGTATGCCGCGGGATTGAATGGAACGGAAGACGAGCTCGGCCGAGCCGTCCTTGATCCCTCCCTCGTATCGTGGGTCCATTTCCCCTTGACCGCGTGGCTCGGCTACGCCGTGTCTGGACTGTCCGATACCGCGATCATTAACTCGATTACACTTCTGTCCCTGTTTAAGGTCATCGTGTCGATGTCGTGGATGGCGGTCGTCGGTGTCCAAACGACGATGGGTGTCGCATGGCACCGATTCCTCGCCGTCATCAATGTCTACGCGCGTCAAAATGCTGACGGATCGAAATCGCTGGGCCCCGCACCCCCACTACTCGTAGACGGCAAGGCCATCCGCACTGACGAGGATCTGGAAGCACTTGACGACGATGCTGTGCTCGGTATCGGTACTGCCGCTGACTTGACGTGGAAGGCCCGACTCGACCTGTCGACGTGCACGGAATGTGGTCGCTGCCAGGAGCTGTGCCCGGCGTGGAATACGGGCAAGCCGCTCTCACCCAAACTGTTCGTCATGGCTCTGCGCGATCACGCCAACGCGTTGGATACGACGTCCGCACTCGGAGATGGAGCTATCGAAACCGGCGACGACGGGACGCTCGTTGATTCTAACTGGCCAGATACCGCGCACTCGGGCGATGTGCTCGGCGCTCTTCTCGCATCGAAGAATACCGACGAAAACGGGGTGGCCACGACACTCGCTCCCATCATCGGTGAGGTCGTGTCGGAGGAAGTGCTGTGGAACTGCACGATGTGCGGTGCCTGCGTTGACCAGTGTCCAGTCGATATAGAGCACATTGACCACGTCCTCAACCTGCGTCGCCACCAGGTGCTCATGGAGTCGGCGTTCCCCCGTGAACTGGCTCGCCCCTTCCGCTCGATGGAGACGAAGGGCAACCCGTACAATCAGCCGGCCCGCAAACGTCTTGACTGGGCGAAGAATCTGAATTTCGACGTGCCCGTCATCGGTGAAGACGTGGAGGATGCGAGTGAACTTGACTGGGTGTTTTGGGTCGGATGCGCTGGTGCTTACGATGACCGCGCAAAGAAGACGACGGCCGCTATTGCGGAGCTCCTCCACATTGCCGGAGTAAATTATGGAGTGCTTGGCAACGCCGAATCGTGCACCGGGGATCCGGCGCGCCGGGCTGGGAACGAAATTTTGTTCCAGATGCTCGCGGAGCAGGCAATCGAGACACTCAACGACGCGAAGGTGAAACGCATCGTTGTTTCATGTGCGCACTGCTTCAATACGATTGCGAACGAATACCCCGAACTCGGTGGAACTTTCGAGGTTATTCACCACACCCAACTCCTCAACCGGCTCGTACGCGAGGGACGGTTGATTCCCGCTCCACCCCCGGAGGGCGAACGCGAGAAGATTACCTACCACGATCCGTGTTATCTCGGCCGCCACAACCAGATATATTCCGCGCCGCGTGAACTTCTCGGCTCCGATGCCGGACTGGAACTGCGCGAGATGCCTCGCAATCGCGACGGCGCTATTTGTTGCGGTGCCGGCGGCGCACATGCCTGGATGGAGGAAAAGACCGGGGTGCGTATCTCTCAAGCCCGCATTGATGAGGCCGCAGCTACTGGCGCCACGGTGATTGCCACCGGCTGCCCTTTCTGTACGCAGATGCTGTCGGCCACTCCCCTGCCGAGCCAGGCAACAGATGGCAATCCAGAAAGTAACGCGGAAGAATCTGAGCCTCTCGTCATCAAAGACGTCGCTACATTAATGCTTGAAGCGGTCAAACGCGGACGCAACCGCGAATAGTCTGACTGTAAGAATCGTCAAAATACTCAAAAAATCTGCGCATTTTCGGAAAATACGTATTGACCGCGTGCAGTTTTCCCATTTTTTAACATTGAGAAATACTTGAGAATCGTTACCGTTCTGATTCGTACATTTATATTGTGACGAAACAGACTTCGTGCTATTTGAAGTGTGAAAGAACCCGATGTTACCGTTATTCGAGTTGCCTACAACGACAACTTCCATGCGTTTTCTCTCCTACTTACACCATGTAAAGCGCTGGATTAAGAGGGCGGGAATACCATCAACAACGATTTTCTTTGTCGACGGATTCACCCAACCTCAATAACCAATTCCCATCTGGAAATAGAGAGAACGTCCCATGAAGTTTCTGATCTTTGGATTGATTCTTTTACTCGGTTTTACATTGAGTATTGTTGCACGTTACAAAGAGGGCTATCGCAAGCCGCTCATCGTCGCGTATATCGCCATTGCCATTGCCTATGTTGCCTGGCGTATTACCCATACGATTCCTACTGAGGGTGCGTGGAATATTGGATTTGGGATCGCATTCCTCATTCTCGAGATCGTAGCAATTCTGCAAACGATTGGCTTCGGCATCCTCTTTTGGAAGCCCGCGGCCCATCGGCGTGGCCCGGCAATCGACTCCGACTCAGCTCCGAGCGTCGATGTCTACATTGCGACTTACAACGAACCGGTCGATATTCTCGAAGCAACCATCGTTGCCGCCACACAGCTTGACTACCCGGCCGACCGATACCAGATCTATGTCTGTGACGACGGAGACCGTCCACATATCCGCGACCTCGCCACCAAGTGGAACGTCGGCTACATTCGCCGTGACGATCACGTGGGCGCCAAAGCCGGCAACCTCAATAACGCGATGACACAGACTGATGGGGAGTTCATCGTCACGATGGACGCCGACATGGTGCTCAAGCCGAAGTTCCTGCGTCACACCGTTGGTCATTTCCAGGATGAATCTGTTGCCTTCGTGCAGGTGCCGCAGGCTTTCCACAATGAGGACGTGTTCCAGAACAACCTGTTCGGCGAGCACACGATGCGCAACGACCAGGACTTCTTTATGCGCTTCATTGAACCACAACGCGACCTCCACAATGCCGCGATTTACATTGGTTCTGGAGCGATCTTCCGCCGCTCTGCCCTCGATGAGATCGGCGGATTCGTCACTGACGTCATTACCGAAGACATGGCGACCGGCCTCGTGCTCCAAAACGCCGGCTGGAAAGCCGTGTATGTCAACGAGGTACTGGCAACCGGCCTTGCCGCCGAAACCTATGCTGACCTCCTCAAGCAACGTATTCGCTGGGCACGTGGCAATATTCAGGTGGCGAAGAAGTACGGTGCCACCAAGCTCCGCAACCTCAACTTGACCCAGAAGTGGCTCCTGTACGATTCAGTTCACTTCTGGTTCTTCGGGGTGTACCGCCTCGCTTTCCTCTTCCTCCCAATGCTCGTACTCGCCACCGGCGTTCAGTTACTCCGCGGTGCGCTCGTCAACTTCCTGCTGCTGTGGAGCGCGCAGTTCCTCTTCTCGCGGTTTGTCTATGATGCCGTGACTAAAGGACGCTTTAAGACAGTCTGGACCTCCGTGTACGAATTCGCTCAGGCACCGCAAATCTCCATGGCGGTACTGCAAGAACTGTTCTTCGGTAACAACATCGGTTTCCAGGTGACCGATAAGGGCCGCGAAACCGGTAAGGCTCGCTTCGCATGGGAAAAGGCGTGGCCGCAGGTTATTTTGTTCGTCCTATCAATTGTGACGATCAGCTACTGTGCGGTACAAATCTACCGAGTGGGATGGGTTTTCTTCCTCCCCGTAGCGATCCCGCTCGCCTGGCTGGTATACAACACCATCTGTCTCGTTGGCGCCCTTGCCTCCGCAGTCGACCAGCCGCGCTATCGCCATCGCCTCGCGAACTACCAGGCGTCCGGACATCTCCATCTGAGCGGAGCCCAGTGGCCCGTACAGGTAGAAGCGCTCCATACGGAGAAGATCTGCTTCTCGCTGCCTGCTTCGCGTTTCAAGCAAGCCGATTTGAATGGAGAAGCAACGATCGTATTCGGTGACTTCGATCCCATTTCATTGACGTTTGAATACGCTGAAATCGCCGAGGGAACCGCCTTCGTGTTCGCGTACTACCAGGATCTGTCGAAGGAGAACTATTCCCGCCTCGTCACCCTCCTCAACCACGTCAATACCCTCCGGTTCCAAAACCGCCCGAATCCACATCGCATCGGCATGTGGGATGCCACCATCGGACTCTTTGTTCGGGCACTCACTCGCCCCGACCGGATCATGGGACGAAGCCGCCGCGAGCTCGTTGAGATTGCCGTGCGATAACGACAACTGAGCACTCACCAACCGCCGCGTCGGGGGGGGGGCTACCCGGAGACGTAGTCGCGCCCCCCACGACCGTAAGCCGCAATAAACACCTCGCCGCAATGGTGTATTTTAACTACTCAAGCATGTG
>JAUNVP010000022.1:21376-28700 GCA_030537615.1 Actinomycetaceae bacterium
GCCGTGCTAAACCGAAACGTTAGCACACCCCCCCCCCCGGGGGGGGGGCGAGCCCCCACGGATACGTAGGCTCGCCCCCGACGACGTTAAGCCTCATTCATCACTGCGCAGCAATGAGGAATTGATCCTCATCAAGCATGTGACCTGCTGTCGAGCGGGAAATAAGGGTAGCGATCTGTTCGATCTGGTCTTTTACTCGGATGCGCTCCAACCGAGCGGCGCGCCCCGGCCTCGTCAACGCATTGAGGTAGACCTGCGGTGGCACCCACTGGATGCCATATTCAATGGCGGTTCCCTCCGGCCACTGTTCGTAACGCAGAGCGGTCGGAATATACTCCGAAGGCGCAACCGTGATGTGTACGCGGGACTTATTGCCGGCAGAGGCAAGGAGACTGTAGCCGCGCACGACGAAATCTTCACTCAGCGCTTTCTCATCAGCTACGCGAGTAATCTCGGCGATCCGTTCGAGTTCATCCTCGGGAATATCAATAGCGAGGGCCAGATCTTCACGCGTCTGCACTCGTTCCTGCGGTGAGTCGATCGGAGGAAGTTCGTCGGCATTTTGCGCGTTGGTGATGTCAGGGAAATAGGGGCGCAAGAGCGTAGATAGATCACTCTCATCGACCCAGCGTGATGCGTAGACAGTGATGGCCACCGCGCTATCTGCATCAGGCTCGATGAGCCGCCCGGTTTCAGCCACTCGAATCGATCCGGCGAGTCGACGGGCAAATCGTTGCATCGCTTGAATGATCTCGTATTCGGGTCCGGCCGGCATACCGTCAGGAAATGCTTGCGCGATGAGGTCGGTTTCAAGCAGGAAATCAGGGGCTGGAGCTGTTCGGCACTGCTCGACCTCAATAACCCATGCCTGCTCCTGATCGGCTGGGGTCTTGAGCTGCTGACGCACTGCTGTATCAATGCGGAAAGGCCCCGACAGAGTCGCTTCTCCCGTCAGGCGAAGGACTCCGGCTTCAATCCATCCGGCGTCTTCCCACGTAGAAACGGCGAGCGCTTCAAGCTCGCGCGGGTCCACGTCGGAACCGACGACGAGAATATGGTGGTCGGCGCCAACTGCGGGATCGATGAGTTCGGCGTCCTCCCACGACAAATTCGAGGTATCGATAGACGCGCGACTCGATACAGCAGCGAGCCGACCGTCCTGGGTGACAGTAAGGGCGGGCGCAATTTGACCACCAAAGCCCTGCGATAGATCCGCGAGCGGATCAAATACCGTCGGCGTATCCGTCGGGTGCGGTTGGTCGACAACCGGCTTTTTCTTATTGAGCTCTGCCAGTCGTTTGGCGATGGGAATTCGTTTGGGAGTTTGCGGAGTCATAGTTGTGTCACTTCGTCGACGAACTGTTCCCCGACGGGGACGTGTACGCGTTCAAAATTGAGGTGCGAGCGCGATGCGGTAGGACCACGCTGCCCCTGATAGCGCGATCCGCGCGCCCCGGCACCGTAGGGGGCTTCTGCCGGAGATGAGAGTTGGAAGAAACAGAGCTGACCGATCTTCATGCCCGGATAGAGCAGAATCGGCATCGTTGCCGTATTGGAGAGTTCGAGCGTCACGTGTCCGGTGAATCCGGGGTCAATGAACCCCGCAGTGGAGTGGGTGAGAAGTCCGAGTCTCCCGAGGGATGATTTCCCTTCGAGCCGCGCAGCAATATCATCTGCGAGTGACACCTGCTCAAACGTCGATCCGAGGACGAACTCACCGGGGTGGAGGACGAATGGCTCATCATTACCCGCATCAACGAGCGAAGTGAGATCCGACTGGTCTGCTCGTGGATCAATTACCGGGTAGCGGTGGTTATTGAACAGGCGAAAGTAGCGGTCAAGGCGCACGTCGACCGACGCTGGTTGCACCATCGCCGGATCCCACGGATCGATGCCGATTTTTCCGTTGTCAATATGGGCACGAATGTCACGGTCACTGAGGAGCATGGCTTCATTCTGACATGAAACCGCCGGTCAAGGTACGGGGGTTCGATTCCCGAAACTGAGTGCGGTGTTGATTGCCGGGGTTCGCCTAGTGATTGCGGTGGAGTTTTGACGGGTCGCGGTAAACATAGACGTACACCACGCCGTCGCGCGGTGCAGCTAAATCACCGGGTTTCGGGACCTGCCCTTTAACGAAGAACATTTCCGATTTCTCGGTGAGAATTTCGCCGTGATACGCCACATACTGACCGTTTGCTGTCTCAATGATCTCGGCGTTTTCAAATCCAGCATCCGCTAGCGTGCGATTAGCGTCGATGAGGCTCATGCCCTTGACATCAGGAGTGGGGATTTTCGATTGCTCAATCCTGTACCGATCGACACCAACATAGACTCCCCATGCGGTGAGAAGCACAAGCACAACAGAGATGATGGTGAGATCCCATCGATGTTCACCCAACCGAGCCAAACCCTTTTTTGCCAAACGGCGCCTTCCCTTCAGTATTCGAATAAGCCAGGCTCTATCTTACGCCCCCTCCCATCTCGGTACTTCTCACGATGGGTTGCACCGTTCAGTGTCCGACACTGCCGTGCGGTCATCGCGAAGCTGGAGTCTCGACGACCCAAGTGGCCGCGGTGACGACGCGTTCCGAGAGACTATCGCCCTCATCGAAACCACGATGCGTGATCTCGCTCGCCGAAGACGCGACGGCCTCATCTAAACGCGTGCTGTGCCTATTCCAAGTTCATTATCTGAGTTCGAGGCTCTTTCTTGCTGGAAGTGGAGCTCCTCCCTAGAGTAGAAGGGGAACCGAGTTCCCTGAGATGAACTACCGTCGGCGTAGCTGACTCTCCTGACGATGAGCACAACCCGTATTTCTCACCCGTACCAGAGTGTTATTCCGTGCCAGTTGAGAAGAAAGGTCACCAATGTCAATCACCGTGAGCCAACGTTACGCAACCAGTCCCGATCAACTTCCCGGAATGGATACGAATGAGATGCGTCGGCGCTACTTGGTCGACGATCTGTTCAGTGCCGACGACGTGCGTGCGGTCTACTCCCACCACGATCGTATTGTCATGGCAGGCATCCTCCCGGTTTCCGGTAGCGTCGCACTGCCCGGTTTCCCCGAAATCCGTTCCGATCGTTTCTTCGATCACCGTGAGGCTGGAATCATCAATGTGGGCGACACCGGAACCGTTAGCGTTGATGGAGAAACCTATCGGCTCGTTCATGGCGCATGCCTGTACATTGGGCGTGGCATCACCGATGTCGAGTTCTTCTCTGAGTCCAGCGATTCGCCCGCGCGCTTCTACCTGTTCTCTGCTCCAGCTCATACGTCATATCCGACGATGATGGTGGAACCTGGCCAAGGTAACGTTCTTGAACTCGGTGACCAGAAGACCTCAAATCGCCGCACTCTCAACCAATACATCCACGCGAACGGGATCCGTTCCTGCCAGGTCGTCATGGGGGTCACGACCCTGCACGAAGGCAGTATGTGGAACACGATGCCCTCCCACACTCACGATCGGCGCACCGAGTGCTACCTCTACTTCGATGTTCCGCACGACGCTCGTATCGTTCACCTCATGGGCGAGCCGCAAGAGACCCGTCACATGATTGTCGCGAACAATGAAGCAATTATTTCCCCGAGCTGGTCGATCCACTCCGGAGTTGGCACCGAGGCGTACTCGTTCGTATGGGCAATGGCAGGCGAAAATCAAGCCTTTGATGATATGGACACGTTCCCCGTGTCAGAAATGCGCTAAGGCCACCGATGTCACCATCGCTCACCGCACTCGAGAAAGCTGTCGTCGTATAAGAGGCCGCACCCTCTTAATCAAATACACCGCAGAAGAACTCACCGCGATGGTTCCCGACTTGCTTGCCACCGCGCAGGCAATGACGGAGGTTATCGGGGGCTCTTCCGCATCAATACCAACCCGGGCATCCATGTGAAAACAGTGAGGAACCATCATGACAACGGAGAATGAGTTATTCCGCCTCGACGGCAAGGTAGCCCTCGTGACTGGAGCTATCTACGGAATCGGCTACGCGATCGCCAAGGGTCTAGCTCAGGCCGGTGCGACTATCGTCTTTAACGGCCGCAACCCCGAAAGCGTTGAAAAAGCTCGGTTGGAATACCAAGCTGATGGCATCGATGCGCACGGCTACGTTTTTGATGTGACCGACGAAGCCGCGGTCACTGCTGGGCTTACGCAGATCAAACAGGACGTGGGAGAAATCGACATCCTGGTTAATAATGCTGGCATCATTAAGCGCATCCCGATGACTGAAATGACCGTCGAGGATTGGCGCGAAGTCGTCGATATTGATCTAACGGGACCTTTCATCATGTCCAAAGCCGTTATTCCGGCAATGATCGACAACGGTGGCGGGAAGATCATTAACATCTGCTCGATGATGTCTGAGCTTGGGCGTGAAACCGTCAGCGCCTACGCAGCCGCGAAGGGTGGGCTGAAGATGCTGACGCGCAATATCGCCTCCGAATACGGGGAGCACAATATTCAGTGCAACGGCCTCGGCCCCGGATACATTGCGACGCCGCAAACCGCCCCACTGCGCGAGCGTCAGGAGGATGGTTCGCGCCATCCGTTTGATGAGTTCATTATCGCGAAAACACCGGCCGCCAGATGGGGCTCACCCGAGGACCTTGTTGGACCCGCTGTGTTTCTCGCTGCGCCCGCATCCGATTTCGTTAACGGCCATGTGCTCTACGCCGATGGCGGGATTCTCGCCTACATTGGCCGCCAACCATAGGCTCTGCCTAGCACATTAGTTCGGCGGATACGGGACCGGTTGAGTTGTCGCTGCTTGCGCGGCGGCCTCTGCCGCGGCGTGCAAATGCTTGCGGTAGGGGTGGGCCGGGTAGCATCCGAGCACTTTGAGGAACGTGACGAAGAAACGCAGTTCTTCCAGGGCTAGACGAACGTTGTGGTCATTGATATGACCGTCAATATCGACGTAGAACTGCGAAGCATAGAACGTACCCCCAAGCTGGTAGCTTTCGAGCTTCGTAATGTTAACGGAATTGGTGGCGAATCCACCGAGACACTTATACAGCGCGGCGGGAACGTTACGTACTCGGAAGAGGATCGTCGTGATCGCCGGATGTTCATTTGTCGGTTGCGGGGTCGGCGATAACAGCACGAACCGAGTGGCGTTGGTCGAGGCGTCCTCAACATTGGATTGCAGCACCTGGAGACCGTAACGGTCGGCGATCCCACTCGGAGCAAGTGCCGCCTGCGTTGGGTCGTTGAGGTCGGCAACTTCGCGTGCTGCCCCCGCAGTGTCCGCACTGACGTGGCGTTTCCACGGGTGAGGCCGCAGAACTTCGTTGCACTGGCCGAAGGCATGAACGTGGGATCGCACGGTTGTGATCGTGTCAATCGTGGCACCGGGAACAGACACGAGATCGAAATGAATGGGAAGGAAGTGCTCCCCGATAATGTGAAGGTTCGCGTCCGGCAACAGATGATGCGGATCGGCAACGCGGCCAGCAGAGGAGTTTTCCACTGGAATGAGGGCGAGGTCGGCCTCCCCAGCTTGAACCGAATCAAAGGCGGCGGCAAATGATTCGCACGGAATCGCTTCGGCTCCCGGGAGCATCTCTTGCACTGCCATGTCGGAATTTGATCCGGCTTCGCCTTGAATCGCCACGCGTTGAGGAATAGTCATAGCGACTATCCTAATGGGCACAACCGCAACATGATGGAGGCGTCCACATGGAAGGCTTTTCATACGGTCGGCAACTGCGCCTGCCCAGATACGGACTGAGTAGCGGTTGAGCTGGTCACGCCCCCTATACTGGAACAATGCTGCACCGTTCCTTCACTCACGGTTCAGCCTTAACCGATGACGCTCTACTGTTAGATCTCGCTCCCGCGCTCACCGTCCATGGGCTGGACGAATCACCGAGCTTCTTCCGTGGTTTCACGACCGAACCCCTGATGCTGACGAGGGCGTTGCTGACGCTCGTAGACATCACAACGTCCCAGTACGATAAGCCAAGCCCCATTAAACTTGCTGATCCTATTGTGACGGCGAGCGCAGATCGTCTGCGGTTTGAATGCTTTTCCGGGTGCAATAGTGCCCAAGCTCGGCTCGACGTCCTCGATTCCGCATTCGAAGGTGGAGAAATCTCCCGAGGAACAACCAACGTCGATCTCTCGTATGCGGCACGTTCGACGCTGACTGAAACACCGCGCGACGAGCTACTCCACGTTGATATTGGAACAGATGATAAGAGATTCTCAACGCTCGCGCCCACCCACGTCGAGCGGCAGGTCACGATGCCACCCCGGTGGATTCGAGCACTCGGGGTCGCTACGCAGTGGTATCGCCCCTTACAACCCGTCTTCACCGCAGAGGCATCTGCCACACGCAAGCTCATCGCTGAGCTCCCCCACGGCTCCATTGATCACGCCCGTCAGTATTGGAGTGTCGCCAGAGGAACAGTGCGAATCAGTTCCAAACCTAAGCCCGGAGCCGTTCTCATCGTCGATGCTAATCGTCTGTGTAGCGTGTCGCGCCTACTCAGCCAAGTCAAAGGGATGACCGTATATGCAACGCGAGACACTGAGCCGAATGCGGTCGTAGTCGAGTTCTCCTTACCGAATGCGCGATTGAGTATCGGACTCAGTGCTCAATCGGGAATCCAGTTCGAAATGGGGAGCTCATTTCCGATGTCACTGGCATCTCCAGAGGCCGCCGAGGACGCCGACCTCGTATCAGCCTTCTTGACGTTTGATTCAGTCATCGATATTAATCGTTTGGCTCGAATCAGTGCGTTGCCACCTCACCGTGTGAAGTCTGCATTGACAATCTTGTCTGCTACCGGGCGACTCGGTTGGGATTTGCATGAAAACGCGTATTTCCACCGCGAACTCCCTGACGATCAGACGAAGATCGACCTCGATAGCCCCCGCGTCATTGCTGCCAAGAAACTTGCCGATTCCGCTGCCGTCGAATCTCGCGCGGATGCATTCATGGTTCATTCCAGGTCAACACCGGAAAGAAAGTATCGCGTGAAGGATGGGCGTTGCACGTGTCCGTGGTATCAGAAGTTTGGGAACTCGCGCGGCCCATGCAAACACGTGTTAGCGGTGCAGCTCGTTGGTTCACGGAAACGACGCTAATACTGCTGCCCCGTGGCAACATCGAGTTTGACCTCCGCCGTTTGTCCAGCGTCGAACAGAATGGCTATACTAAATCAGTCGCACATCGTGCGCACGCGGGTGTAGTTCAATGGTAGAACTTCAGCTTCCCAAGCTGACAGCGCGGGTTCGATTCCCGTCACCCGCTCCACTTAGACGCCCATTTGGATACAAAGCCTGACAGTGACGGGTAGCGGATCGG
>JAUNVP010000010.1:0-6680 GCA_030537615.1 Actinomycetaceae bacterium
CTCCCAGCGATGCGGAGGCACACGCGCGAGCACGTGTACGTGAAGGCGATGATTCGCTGGAAGTCATACTGGTCGAAGCATCCGCGGATGATAAGTGGCAATGGCGAATCCTCGACAGCATTGAGCCCTGTGGAGGCAGTGAGCTTCCCATGGATAGTGAACCAAACAAACAACAGGTAGAGGCTCTCGTGCGGTCGTTAGTTAAACTTCCTGCAGTTTTCTCTCGTAAAGATCTGTTCGAAAGAGTGATCAAAGAATTAAATTTCCGCGTTGAAGGATGGCAGGGCAACCACCTCATCGGCGGACAACTAGTTTTGCCCCTACAGGATGGCCACGCAGTACTTGCTGGCAAGAACTTGCGGTATACCCGCGAACAAGGATTGGAGGAACTGTGAGTGAA
Organism: Actinomycetaceae bacterium; assembly: GCA_030537615.1. Classification (GTDB taxonomy): domain Bacteria; phylum Actinomycetota; class Actinomycetes; order Actinomycetales; family Actinomycetaceae; genus Gleimia. The sequence goes on from JAUNVP010000010.1 coordinate 401, forward strand.
GAATTGACGTTTTCCCTCATCGATAATCCGTGGATTATCGTGAGGTATCTTGGAGGGGAGGTGAAAGAAGTCTCCCTTCAAACTCTCGTCGATGACGCAAAGGAAATCGAATCGATTCTCGGTGAGATTCCATCGCAGGCAGCAGCGATCTTTAGGTTAGTGCTTGCGATTGCGCTGTGTTCTCAGCGGATGTTTCGGGCCGATGGCTCTTGCGTTCCGTTGCTAACAGACCGATGGCTAGAACTGTGGGAATCTCCGGAAAAACTTGGTTCAGATATGGCGGAATATCTGGCTGAGTTCCGAGCAGAGTTCGACCTATTCGACGATGAGCGGCCATTTATGCAGGTTCCAGACTTGCATACGTCGAAAAACGAGCTATCTGAGGTCGTTAAGATCATGGCTGATGTTCCCGATGGGGAACGCTTCTTCACCTTGCGACACAACGAAGGAAATAAGGATTTGTCGTTTAGTGAGGCTGCACGCTGGCTCGTTCACGTTCAAGCGTGCGACACCTCTGGAATCAAGTCTGGTGCTGTGGGAGACCCGCGCGTTAAAGGCGGGAAAGGGTATCCAATTGGCACTGGTTGGCTCGGGCAACTTGGGTTCATGATGATCGAGGGGGAGAACTTAGCGCAAACCCTTTTGCTCAATATGATTCCCGCCGATCGGTATGAGGATGTTCGTCTCGAAGTCGATGACGTAGCGGCCGATCTCGCGTCATGGGAACGTGACGGTGATACTGCTCTTTCGCGTGGTTCTGTTTCGATTGAGGAAAAAGCGAACAATCAATATGAGCCGGAAGTTATGGGGCCTATCGATCTCATGACCTGGCAGGCTCGTCGAGTTCGTCTCAACGTTGAGGACGATCGGGTAACAGGTGTCGTTCTTTCGCAAGGCGATAGAGTGTCGCCTCAGAACAAACAGCTACTTGAGCCGATGACTGCGTGGCGTTATTCCAAACCGCAGACAAGCAAGTATGGCTACGACGTCTATATGCCGAAAGAACACTACCTCAGTCAGCTGTTCTGGCAGGGCCTCCCGGCCATTGTCGCTCAACTGAGCGGTACGGTTGAAGGTCGAAATAAAGAAGGAGTACCGCAGTTTCTTTCTGCCGCAGTAATCCGTTGGATGGGGTATCTCGTTGAGGAGGGCGTTATCCCGCAAAGCCGGTTGCTACCGGTTCACGCTATTGGAATAGCGTACGGACCACAATCGGCCTCTTACGGAGAACTCATTGATGACCGTCTTTTGTTACCGGCGGTCCTCATGGAGGCAAATCAAAGAGAAGCTCATAACACGCTGGATGTCGCATTTAAGGCAACGGATGAAGTGGTTTTCGCTTTATCGCAGTTTGCAGTCAACCTCAAGCAGGCTTCTGGTGCACACATGCTTGCCGATGCGGTTCAAGAGATTCGCGAACGTGAAGCGGAAGTGTCTTATTTCGAGTTGGATGAGGCTTTTCGCGGATGGTTAACCACCGTAGGAGGAGACCCGACGGAAGCACGTAAGAAATGGCGTCAACAGCTATACGAGCTCGTGTCGCGAAGAGAGCGGGAACTTGTTGATCGTGCGGGTCCAAGAGCCGTTAAGGGCACGGAGAACATCGACCTCGGTAAATCTCTTGTCTTCCTTCGCGGCTCGGTCTATAAGGCACTGAATCGTTTGTACGAAGAAAGGAAGAGCGATGAGTGAGGATCTCAAACCACAACAACGCTCAATCTATGCTCGGCAACGTCGTGTTGCCGAACTGGTGGATAGAAGAGTGGATTCACTTCTATCGCAACTTAAAGCAGATAGCGGATCAGCACGGGCCACACTTGCGGCGCTTCGGAATGCCATTGCTGATGCACCCGGCAGCAAACCAGAACTCTGGGACATTACCAGCGTTCATATGATGGATGGCGAAGTCGTGAGTGATGATCCCACGTGGGATGAAATTGCAGTTCATTCAGCTCTGTGTCTGTTTGCTCGCCACCAGCAGAGTCGAACTGAGCCGATGCATCGAGCAGGATTTAGTTTCGGACAAGCAGCCAAGAGGCTTGTCCTTGCTCGGCAAGAAGAAGAAACGGGAGGCGTTCGTAGTCGGTTCAATGCTGCGGCGACATCCATTTCAGTGGAAGAGCTTGTTCGACATCTTTCGAGCATCGTTGCTCAGTTACGCGACGAGAACATCCCGCTGGATTACGGCGCATTAGCGGAAGATATCTTCCGCTTCCAAGTTCCTGGCGGAGCCAACACAGTGCGTTTGCACTGGGCGCGTCAATACGCGCAACAAATCAAGAAAACTTCTGAAGAATCAAATGAAAAGTGAGGCCCAAAATGTTTGTAGACATTAGCATTGTTCAACCCATCCCGTCATCCAATCCAAACCGTGACGATACGGGAAGTCCGAAGACTGCGCTCTACGGAGGTGCTCGTCGCCATCGAGTTTCTTCTCAGGCGTGGAAACGTGCTGTGCGTAAGCAGTTCGCTGGTGAAATCCCCTCCGAGTACCTCGGTGTTCGGACCAAGAAAGCGATCGAAATGGTCGCGCAAGCCATTATTGAGCAAGCGCCTGAACTTGAAGACAAGGCAGTTAAGCTCGCCGATAAGACATTCAATACAGCAGGTATCAAGTCGGAGCTTCCCAAGGCGAAGGAAGGCGAGGAAGCTCCTCGTATTCCCGAGGTAAAGTACTTGTACTTTATTTCGCGCAAACAGATTGAGAAGATTGCGGCAACAATTGTCGAGGCCGAACGCGAGGGAAAGAAACTCAATAAGAAACAGGTAAAGGAAATCCTGAAAGATCAGAACTCGATCGACCTCGCTCTCTTTGGACGCATGGTAGCGGACGATCCCGATCTCAATGTCGACGCGTCATGCCAGGTTTCCCACGCGCTCTCAACACATGCGGTGGAAACTGAGTTTGACTATTTTACAGCGGTAGACGATGCCAAGGACGCTGCCGAAGAAGATCGGAGCGCGGGCGCAGGTATGATCGGCACGGTTGAATTCGTGTCCTCATGTCTCTACCGGTACGCAACGATCAACGTTGATTTACTCGTTGAGAATCTCGATTCTCAAGACGACGCGAAGGTGGCAGTTGAAGCGTTCATCAACGCTTTCGTCAAGAGCATCCCTACTGGAAAGATCAATACTTTTGCCAATCACACACTTCCATCGGCAGTGTATGTGTCTGTTCGTGACGATCAGCCAATGTCGTTGGCCGGTGCTTTTGAGACCCCAGTAAAGACTGATCTCAGCGGTGGGTACGTGAAGAAGTCCGTAGACCAACTGGTTGAATACGCCGAGGCTAATTATGGAGCATACGGCAAGCCGGTGAAGGAATTTGCGTGTGCTGCTGATCCCTCAGCGAAGGAAATTAGCAAATTGGCTGAGAGTATCCCGCTGAAGGATTTGGCAGGAAGTGTCGCCGAAGCTGTCTTCCCGCAGGGTGACTAATCGTGACAACGCTTCTACTTAGATTTGCTGGGCCGCTTCAATCCTGGGGTGCCTCATCGCGATTCACGGTGCGAGCGACGCGGCGAGAGCCAACTAAGTCCGGTGTTCTGGGACTTATTGCTGCGGCGCAAGGCCGTCGAAGATCAGATCCCATAGAGGATCTATTGCAGCTAAAGGTCGGGGTGCGTGTCGACCAGCCGGGTACCTTGTTGAGGGACTTTCAAACAGCCCGGAATGACAAGGGAAAGTCCATGCCGCTGTCCAATCGCTATTACCTAACTGACGCTGTTTTTGTTGTTGGTATTGAAGGTGAGGCCGGATTAATTGAAGGTATTCAGAACGCCCTCAAGCGACCTCGATACCCTCTCTATTTGGGCCGGAGATCGTGTCCGCCCTCGTTCCCTCTCGTATTGAAAACGGTTGATAAGCCGCTCAATAAAGCCCTTCTGCCGGAATCAGTTGAGTGGCAGGCAGCACCTTGGTTTACCAAACGAGTTGCGCGAAAAGGATACGTCGCTGATCTCGTATCAGATTCAAACGACTTCGGTGATGGTAACGAGCACGAACTCGAGGAAACTGTGCGGGACGTTCCAATCTCATTCGATATGCGGAACCGTCAATACAGTTGGCGGACCGTGTACCGTTCAAGTGTTACGCTGTGCGATCCTCCGCAACAAGTTGCGCACGATCCGCTACTCGAATTGGAGGATGCGTAATGTTTATCAGTCGATGCGAAATTAACCCTGCGAAGCGTCAGGCGCGAAAGCTTCTCGGTTCGCCGCAGGCAATGCACGCAGCGGTGATGAGCTGTTTTCCTCGTTCTCAAGCCGATGAAGTGGGCCGCATTCTGTGGCGGATCGATGAGAATAACGGCGCTCAATTCCTGCTGATTGTCTCTTCGGTCAAACCCGATTTATCGGTGATCGAGGAACAGGCGGGGTGGGTGACTTCGAGTACCGCAGAGTGCAAACAGTACGGACCATTTCTTGAGCGAATCGAGAACGGACAGTTCTACCACTTCCGGTTGACCGCGAATCCCGTTCATAATGTTCGTCGAGAAGATGGACGTTCTCAACGGTTCGGGCACGTCAGTGTTAAATATCAAGAACAGTGGTTACTAGATCGTGCTGAGCGCTGTGGTTTCGCGATTCCCCAAGTTGAGCGTGGAGAAGATACGGACGATTCTACCTACTCATTTTCAGTCAATGAGCGGGGCAAGAGATCCTTTTCTCGTCGAGCCGAGCGAGGCCGTCGCGTGACCCTAACGACTGCGTCATTCGAAGGGATTCTGCAGGTGACAGATGCGGACGCTCTGAGGAAGGCGTTGGTAGAGGGGATTGGCCCGGCCAAAGCGTACGGCTGTGGACTACTGACACTAGTTCCAGCGACCGGAGCAGGCTACTAATCCCATGCGTGGTTTTGCACCGCCCTCGCGGCTCTCGCTCCCTCGGGTGCAGGATCGATTGACTTTCCTCTATCTGGAACACTGCGTGGTTCATAGAGACGCTAATGCTCTCACTGCGCGTGACCAGATGGGGGTGGTCAACATTCCTACCGCTGCGGTATCGTGCATACTTTTTGGTCCGGGGACGACTGTTAGTCATCAGGCAATGGTCGTCATGGCCGAGTGCGGAGTTTCGAGTGTCTGGGTGGGGGAGAGCGGCGTGCGTTACTATGCGCACGGCCGCTCTCTCGCTCAATCAACGACGCTGCTGGTGTCACAAGCGCGTTTGGTTAGTAATGAACGAGAGCGCCTTAAAGTGGCCAGGCGTATGTATGAGATGCGATTTCCTGGAGAGGACGTATCGGGTCTGACGATGCGTCAGCTGCGAGGTCGTGAGGGTGCGCGGATGCGTGATGTCTACCGTGAGAACTCTCAACGAACAGGAGTTGAATGGAGATCGCGCCGATACGATCCCAACGATTTTGACGCCTCCGACCTCATCAATCAAGCTCTATCAGCAACGAACTACTCTTTGTACGGTGTGATTCACGCTGTGATCGTTGCCCTAGGGTGCTCACCAGGATTGGGGTTCGTGCATTCGAGTAATGCGGGATCGTTCGTCTACGACATCGCAGACTTATATAAAGCTGATGTATCTATTCCAGCCGCATTTGATGTGATTGCTGAAGGAGAAAGTGAGGTAGGTGCACGGTCGAGGCGAAAAGTGCGAGACCTGTTGTTCGAGCGGAAAGTAATCCAACATGCTGTGTTTGATATTAAATCCCTACTCGGTGCGGATAAGGTCTCGGATGAAGATCTCGCAACGAACGTTCTCACTTTGTGGGATATTCGGGATGGCGCTATCGACGCTCGGCAAAACTACGCAGGTGCGTGATTTCAATGCTTGTTCTCGTTACCACCGCAGTACCAAAAGGGTTGAGAGGAGAGCTGTCCCGCTGGCTTCTTGAAATAGGTCCGGGAGTGTTTGTCGGACATTTGTCAGCCCGTGTTCGCGAGGAAGTATGGGAATTGGTGACGTCCAATGTGCGGCAGGGGAGAGCTATCCTCGTGTATTCCTCACGAAACGAACAACGGTTAGTGTTTGAAACGTGTGGTGACTCATGGCAACCAGTTGATCATGACGGTGTCATGCTCATTCGTCGTAGTTCCTCAGAAGATGGTCGGCATACTTCGATTAGAACCAGCAAACGGCAACAGAGTGACGATACCGGTTGGTCGGTAGCTGCTCGGCGTAAGCGTTTCCGAAACGCTATAGAACGTCGACACCGGGAACGATATACTCGTGGTGAGGATCAATCGGTCTAATTTACTTGCTGTCGGCTATGTTTTTGCTGGTCAGCAAGAGTGTTCCCCGCCTACGCGGGGATGATCCGC
>JAUNVP010000010.1:6780-105992 GCA_030537615.1 Actinomycetaceae bacterium
GTGTTCCCCGCCTACGCGGGGATGATCCTCAGACATGCAGGATCACCGAGCAGAGATTGAGGTGTTCCCCGCCTACGCGGGGATGATCCTTCCACATGACTAGAAGCGTTGAGTACACACCGGTGTTCCCCGCCTACGCGGGGATGATCCTGCATCCTTAGCAGTAGCAACCGTCTTAGTTCCGTGTTCCCCGCCTACGCGGGGATGATCCTATCCCCCGCCGCAATGGCTGGTATCGCAGGCAGTGTTCCCCGCCTACGCGGGGATGATCCGCTGTGAAGCCGTCCCAGGTCAGCATCCCCGAGGTGTTCCCCGCCTACGCGGGGATGATCCGCGACCGTTGCCGCCGTGAGCTTATCGGAGCAGTGTTCCCCGCCTACGCGGGGATGATCCGCGCGTATGCGGCGGCCTCTGCATCGGCCTTGAGTGTTCCCCGCCTACGCGGGGATGATCCTGCGACTATTGATAGTGCTCAAATCAAGCATGAGTGTTCCCCGCCTACGCGGGGATGATCCGCCCGTGAGTGTGACCACGACATACGATCTCGACGTGTTCCCCGCCTACGCGGGGATGATCCGCGACAATGGAGATTGCAAAGCTCCGCCGCGATGTGTTCCCCGCCTACGCGGGGATGATCCTCTCACGCAGCAGTCGTAGCTCGTACGTGTGGTGTGTTCCCCGCCTACGCGGGGATGATCCGTACGGGCGGTGGTACGCCCAGCGCACCGCAACGTGTTCCCCGCCTACGCGGGGATGATCCTCCAGTAATTGCCGCGCTAGACGTGGACAATCGGTGTTCCCCGCCTACGCGGGGATGATCCGCAGGGGAAAGGTGAGTGAAATGCGACAGGCTCGTGTTCCCCGCCTACGCGGGGATGATCCGAAATATTTACCGACCCACCAACGCTTTATTTAGTGTTCCCCGCCTACGCGGGGATGATCCTCCCCGGCATACATAGCATTGAGCGCTACGGTTGTGTTCCCCGCCTACGCGGGGATGATCCGCCGCTGAGATGGGGTTCACGAAAGTTGGTGGTGTGTTCCCCGCCTACGCGGGGATGATCCGACCCGGTATGAGGCACACGAGATCAGAATCCGGTGTTCCCCGCCTACGCGGGAACGATCAGTACAGCAGGTGGTGCTGCGAGTAGACCGGCACGTGTTCCGCACGAAGGACACACAATTCTCCCCAAGATGAGACCTAAAATTCGTTCGATATGAAATCAACGCCGTCTAAAAGTCTCCTACAACCCAGATTTACCGATCCGCGTTCATTCCTCGATTGATGAATACCCCGGAAATCCCTGCGGCAATAATTGCGCTTGGTACTGCGATGGCTCTCAGTCCATCGGGAAAATGGTGTCGAGTGAGGAGCGCGACAACAGCGTAAACCATGAGGAGTGCTGCTAACAGGTAATAACGATAAGAACTGCGCAAATGCCTCTCCAAACTGTGATTTCTTAGCCGTTGCAGGCATGTTGTGAATATGAATCAGTGCGCTACGTGACCATTATGAGGGTTTCGTGTTTGGCAACGCGTGCACTGTCCATATACCCTATCTACTACTGGAGATGTCGCATAGTGGCCTAGTGCGCCTCCCTGCTAAGGAGGTTGGGGCGTTCGCCCCTCGCGGGTTCAAATCCCGCCATCTCCGCCGGTACTCCCCGGAAACCGCGTGTTTCCGGGGAGTTTTACTGTTTTACCGCGAGAATCTCCATTCAACGCACTCAATCTTTACGGAACTCTCTCGGTCAGGAATAGTCAGGTTTAGACACCCTGCGGGGGTCAAGTTGGGGTACTTCGTTCTCTCCATTCAAGGGTCAGAATTGAGGTCGATATTGATCAAAAAACGGCGGTTATTACCTGCCGAGAGTGAAAACTCACTCACAGGTTCGTGCGCAACTACTAACCGAGCTTGTAGCGATGAAGGCGCGAGAACTAATACATGAGGTGGAGGGCGAGCTAACCGCACTCATCGCTGGTAGGCTCCAATCCCTAATCGGAGCTGAAGGAAGCTCATTGCTAGGCGTCTGGCGACATCTTTTGCTGAATAATGTAGCTGTTGAGCCGGGAGATCTAAAGGATGCTATTCAAATAGGTCCTCAACATCAATATTTCCGGTGATGTCTTCGGCCCATTCGTAGTTGTTAACCCAGTTGATTACCTCTCCACGTAGATCGGAAGGGAGTTGAATTTCCAGATTGACCAGTTCAACCAATGTGGCGGCCAAACACATCCCTAAGTCCCGATCAGGGGACCAGTACGGATCCATGAGCATTTCACGATCGAGAGGATCTTCCACTAGCGGCAATAGCTTGCGTAGCAGATCGGCCGTTGGACCAATCTCGTTTTTGGGCACGGTGGAAAACTTACTGAAACTAACGAAAGTGTCGCTGGTCATTAGAGTCATTCTAGTTTAGAAGTTCCGAATCATACGATGCGTTGAGTTTACCGGCTTTAATGATCAGTTGAACACGGTATTTGACACCATAGGCATCGATATCAGAAATAAAGATGGACGAGATTCCGTAGCACTAGCTTTCGTAACGTGAACAATGAATCGAGTCTTGTGTCAATGTTTCACCAGCGTAAAGCGTTGTTCGAGAGTGCGCTACCACTCCCGAACTGGCTCCCCCTGACATGTTGGCAAACGCTCTTGATCGAACGGAAGTCATTAAAGTGTTCGTTTGATCGAGACCGCTTGATGTGTATTCATCCCGGGGCATCTCATCCCAACGGATAAATTGGCAACTTTCACAGCGTTTGCCCCATGGTTTAACAGCGAGCTTGTTAATCTGTCCATATATCATCAAACTGCCTAGAAAATAGGCCTAAAGTCTTGATTGTCGATACCCCACCGGGTATCTTGTCAGTAATCCGCGCTCGATGTTTCTCGTGAACATACTCGCGTGGGCTCCCCCGGCGAAACCAAGAAGGAGGTTTCGCTCGAGAGAAGCACTACCGTTTGGTGCAACGTCGCACCCAACACAGGAGAGAAGAATGAGTACCCCACCTGGACAGGAAGCCATCAATCCTACGGACTTACTTGATCACGGTGATACCACTGCGGCAACGCACAAGCGCCAGGTACTTGGTCTAGTTGCCGGCGTTATCCTCGCGATTATCGTCTACTTTATTTTCCCCTCGAACGCCGCCGACATTGTCAATGCGGCGCATCCGCCAGCAGAGGGCGAAGATCCGTTCGCCCTTGAAGCAATGCGCATCACAGCCGCCGGAGCAGTCCTCATGGGCGTCTGGTGGATGATGGAAGCAATTCCATTGGCAGCTACAGCATTTGTCCCTCTCGTTCTATTCCCAGCTGCGCAAGTCATCGGTTTCGGCCCGATCGCCGCGCCGTACGCGTCCTCCACGATCTTCTTGTTCATGGGTGGATTCGTTATCGCGCTCGGGATGCAGAAATGGAACCTGCATCGTCGCCTCGCACTTGTTGTGGTCCTAGCAGTTGGAACCAAACCAAAACAGCTCATTGCTGGTTTCATGATCGCGACGGGCTTCCTCTCCATGTGGGTTTCCAACACGGCCACCGCCGTTGTTATGCTCCCTATTGGCCTATCCGTGCTCGTCCTGACAGCCGATATCGTTGGCGGATTCAAGAACCAAAGGAACTTCGCAACCGGCCTCATGCTCGCCATCGCGTACTCAGCATCCATCGGATCGCTGGGAACCATCATCGGTACGCCTCCCAACGCGCTCCTCGTTGCATACCTATCTGAAAACCACGACGTTCACATTGGATTCGGGCAGTGGATGCTCGTTGGCGTGCCCTTGGCCGTCGTATTCCTCGCGGTTGCCTGGTTCGTCCTCACCACCGTGTTCAAGCCGGAAATGAAAGAAATTCCCGGAGGCCGTGAAATCATCCAGAAGGAACTCAAAGACATGGGCAAGATGAGTAGCGGCGAAAAGCTCACTGCTCTCGTGTTCGTCCTGGCAGCCTTCTCCTGGGTGTTCGTCCCCTGGATTCTTAAGCTCACCGGTTCGACCCTGACCATTGCGGACGCGCTCATTGCTATGACCGCTGCACTGCTCATGTTCATCATTCCGGCCAGCTTCGAAACTGGCGAACGGCTCATCGATTGGGAGACAGCGAAAGACATTCCGTGGGATGTTCTTCTCCTGTTCGGTGGCGGTCTCGCGCTGTCGAAGATGTTCTCTGAGTCCGGTCTGTCCAAGTGGATTGGTGAAATGGCAAAAGGCCTGCAAGCTCTTCCGATCATCCTGATTATCGCGGCGGTTGCCACGATCATCATCTTCCTCACGGAGCTGACCTCGAACACCGCTACGGCAGCTGCCTTCTTGCCGATCATTGGTGGTGTAGCTGTCGGTATTGGTCTGACGGACGCCGGAGCTCAAAACGTCATGATCCTCACCATCCCGGTTGCCCTTGCAGCAACCTGTGCGTTTATGCTCCCGGTGGCTACGCCGCCGAACGCCATCGCTTTCGGATCCGGTTATGTCAAGATCGGAGAAATGGTCAAGGGCGGACTCTGGTTAAATATCGTCGGAATCGTCCTGATCACTCTCGTGACCTACTTGCTGGCAGTACCCGTGTTTGGACTTGTTTTATAACAATTCCTCTATCTATACGGCGGCCACGTTTTCAATAATGGAAAACGTGGCCGCCGTATTTTGTGCAGTTTTATCGGAGTGTCTGGATTCCTCGAATTAATAAATCATGATGTAGTCGACAGAATTTTTAATCAAGCACGTTTCTTGGTAAGGTTAGGCTCACCGCAACAGGTAAGTCGCTCGAAGGAAATCGAATTGAAAAGACTCCCCAAGATCATTCTTTCAACCCTAGCCGGACTCAGCCTGGCGCTCACTGCGTCAGCGTGTTCCACGGAAAATGCGCGCACCGGTGAACCGGCCACAGATTCGGGTAATGAACCGGCGGCAACGAACCAACTAAAGGTCGTGGCAACAACGGGCTATCTCGGAGATGCCGTCGCCAATATCGCTCCAGAAACAGACATTACCGTGCTCGTGGGCCCCGGTGGCGATCCGCACACTCAGCCACTGACCACACAGGACACCGAAAAGCTCAACAATGCTGACCTCGTTGTCTGGACGAGCCACGACATGGAACATCAGATGATGGATCAGCTCGACAAGCTCGGAGATAAGCAACTTCCCGCGGGGGAGGCAATCCCGGAGGACCAGCTCCTTCCGTGGGAGGAAGACGGTCAGATTCAAGGTCACGACCCGCACATCTGGAATGCGCCGGACAAGTGGACGCTTGTGGTCAGCGCTATTGGAGACAAACTCGCCGCAATCGATCCCGATAACGCGGATATGTACAAAAAGAATACCGACGCATACAACGATAAAATCAAGGAAATGCAAAGAGAAGTCGAAGCACTTCTTGCTCCAATTCCTGAAGAAAACCGCGTTCTTATCACCGGACACGATGCATTTAACTACCTCGGCGACACGTTCAACATCAAGATCTATGCCACTGACTTCGTGTCGTCAGAATCTGAACTTTCCGCTCAGCAAATCGATGAGCTGGCAGCCATGATCGCTGAAAGAAAAGTCCCGATGATTTTCCAAGATAATCTTGCAAACCCCGAAGCGATCAACCATTTGAAGGAAGCTGTTCACGCAAAGGGATGGGAAGTTGAAGTCTCCGACAAGGAACTCTTCGCGGATTCCCTGGGTGAATCAGCTCCAGTGAACACCTATCTCGGTGTTCTTAAATACAATGCGGAAGCTATTGCTGAAGCACTCATACCGTAGAACCAAGCAATAGGCGGGTAGTGATGCCCTCCGTGGATTACGGAGGGCGCACACCCGTACCTACCAAAGGAAATCATGGCTATTGTTGCAAACCCGCACCCGTGCACCATAGACAACATGACCGTCGCATACCACGATCGCGTGGTCCTTCAACATGCATCGATCACTCTACCTGCAGGTGAAGTGATGGCGATTCTGGGGCCAAATGGCGCCGGCAAATCAACACTCATCAAAGCGGCACTCAATCTCGTTCCTCCACTAGCCGGCGACATTAAATTCTTCGGTCAGCCGCTTTCACGCGTGCGCAGACGCGTCGGCTACATGCCGCAATCAGCCGAGGTCGATTGGGATTTCCCCACCACCGTTGCCGATGCAGTGGCCATGGGGACGTTTGGGAAACTCGGGTGGATCAAACGTCTAGGCGCAAAAGAACGGCAAGCAGTTGAACGTGCCATGGAAACCGTTGACATTACCGACCTCGCCGACCGACAAATCTCCCAACTCTCAGGCGGACAAAAGCAACGAACGTTCATGGCGCGGATTCTCGCCCAAGACCCGGATCTATTCATCATGGATGAGCCTTTCGCCGGCGTCGATGCCGCCTCTGAACGAGCTATTGTCAATGCTCTCGCCCAGCTCAAGCAGGCCGGTAAGACTATTTTGATCGTCCACCACGACCTCGCCACAGTGAGGAATTTCTGCACCTGGGTGACACTTCTCAATGCCGGTAACGTCGTCGCTACGGGACCGCTATCCGAAGCTTTCACAACCGAAAACGTGCACAAGGCCTATGGTTTTGACGACCTCGACATCGAACCGGTAGCTGCCGGCGAAATGCCGGGGGGATCGACATGCTGACTGCTCTTGTGACCGGTCTTGATATGCCGGTGGCCGTTGGCATCATTGACTTTTTAACGAACTACACGTTCCGGAACATGTTGTTCGGTACGACGATGATCGGAGCCGCCAGTGGTGCCCTCGGGTGCTTCCTCTATTTGCGCAAGCAATCACTCACCAGTGACGTAATCGGACACTCTGCCATCGCCGGCGTCATGGTGTCTTTTATCCTCGCCACCGCTGTGCTTGCCATAGATGGGCGCTCAATGCTCGTCCTCACTATTGGAAGCATCATCGCTGCGACAACCGCGGTTCTCATGTCCAACTGGATCTCCCGCGACTCCCGGATCGGGATCGATGCGGCAATGGCTATCTGCCTGTCACTATTTTATGGCGGCGGTATCGTGCTCATGCGCATCATCACTCACTCAACGCTGCAAGGCCGCGGTGGCATCGACAAATACATGTTCGGAAATGCGTCGACACTGATTCAGGCCGACATTTACACCATCGCGTTCTTCGGCGGACTATCGATCCTCATCATGCTGCTGTTTTGGAAAGAATTCAAAGTATTTAGCTTTGATCCGGTTCTTGCCGAAACACTGGGATTCTCGCGGCGAATTCTCAACCCACTCCTGCTTGGGACAGCAACCGTCGCAATCGTCATCGGAGTGAAGGCTGTTGGTCTTATCCTCATGATCGCATTCGCAATCATGCCCGCCGCATCGGCTCGGCAGTGGACCAAGAAACTATCAACCATGGTTCTGACCGCAACTATCATCGGTGCTGGATCAGCGGCCACAGGCTCATACCTCGCTGTCAATATGGGGAAAGTGCCAACTGGGCCTGTTGTCGTCCTCGTCTTGTTTTCCGTATTCATATTCTCCATCCTCGCTGCACCCGAGCGGTCAGTACTGCGCCGCTCACTCATACGTCGCGCCAAAGCTCGTGAACTAGCCGAGCTAGCGCGACTCGATGCGCAAGAGGCGGAACGGCTGGTAGCAGAAGAGCAGACGATTCAAATAGAAACTCCACGGGAACCGATACTCACGAGAACTTCGACCTCACGGCAGGAGAGCTTCTAATGTCATTCATCGCAGCAGTTGCGCTTCTCGCCGTAGTCACAGCAATAACCTGCGCACTTCCAGGTGTTTTTGTCGTCCTACGCCACCAGTCCATGCTCGTCGACGCCATGTCGCATGCCGTCCTGCCGGGAATCGTCATCGGCGCCCTCATATCGGGAACTACACACTCACCGATCATGATTGTGGCTGCCGCACTCATGGGGTTACTGGTCGTTATCGGTGCCGAGAAGCTCCGCAACACGGGCCTCATCACCGGTGACGCCAACCAAGGTCTGATCTTCCCCGCCCTTTTCGCTATTGGTGTCTTGCTGTTGTCAACGGTGCTTAAATCCGTCCACATCTGTCAAGACACCGTGCTCACCGGCGACCTCAATCTCATGGCTCTCGAACCTGAACGCATCATCCGCGGGACCTTGGACTTCGGGCCGCGAACCATGTGGTATCTCCTTGCCGTGTTCGCGATTAACGCCCTGTATATTGCGCTCACATATCGAGTGCTCAAACTTGCCGCTTTTGACCCAATGCTGGCCAAAACTATGGGGTTTCCAGTTCGAGCGGTCGAATACGGCCTCATGCTCCTGGTATCCGTGACAGTCGTCGTCGCCTTTGAGACAGCTGGCGCGATTCTCGTCATTGCTCTGATGATTGTTCCTCCAGCTACCGCACTCTTGCTATCGCGGACTTTACCGCAGATGATTGCGTTTACGCTGGTCATCGCCGCGGCGTCCGCACTCACCGGATTTTATGTTGCCCTCTATTTTGATCTCGCAACGTCCGCTATGATGGCCGTGGTTGATGGACTTATCTTCCTGATCGTTTTCGTCACCACGCGATGGTGGGGACGTCAGCGAGGCCGAAGCGCAATGCGCACACTCTCAGCGCAAATGGAGGTGCGCGCTTAGGAAAACTCAATAGAAGCTATCCCGTACCCACGGGATTCAAAGCCAATCGAGAGATCCCTTCGCTCTACGATTGGCGCGCCTCACCTTGTCAGAGTGCGGGTTCTGACAAGGTGAGGCCTCTCCAATTCCCGGGTGGCTCAACCTGCTGTAACTGTGGCGAGACCTACACTCATCAGATTTGGACTAGAGCCCTCACGGAACTACACTTATTGACAGGCAATCAGCCGAGCGCTCGTAGCTCAATGGATAGAGCATCTGACTACGGATCAGAAGGTTGGGGGTTCGAGTCCCTTCGAGCGCGCCAAATCCCCGTACTGGTGAGACCCACCGGAACGGGGGTTTTCCAATTCTCACACGAGATCGTGGCGAACTCCACGGAACGCACGAGTCTTCAACAAGCTGAAGAAATGACAGACTAAAATAAAATGCAGAATCCATAGATTGTTGCGACAGAGGTAACAGCAGTGCCGAAACACACTCGGAGCCAAATGCCGCTCCGGCACTCCGGAGCCAACTGGGGGCGACGCCACGGACGCACACGCGTATTCCTGACAGCGTTACTGGCCATCGTGCTTTTTGTTCCATCCTTCGCTTTTGCTGTGTCGCAGCAGTTGTATAGCCGCATTAAAACGATCGACGTTGGCGTCACTCACGTTGAATCCGGGCCGACCGCCTCGGCCGAACCGATCCCTGCCGACCTCGCTCCCGGACAGCCCCTCAATATTGTCGTTATCGGTACCGACGATCGTTCCGGCGACAATCAGTTAATCGGTGGGGCTGCGGAGGGCGTACGTGGAGACACAACGATCCTTATCCACATCACCGCGGATCGCAGTCAAGTTCGGATGGCTTCAATTCCGCGCGACCTCATGACACAGCTTCCCGGATGTCTTCCCGGAGAGAACCCCGAAGGAACGGTCGCGTTCTCGATGTTTAATAACGCTTTCGCGCGCGGCTACGACTACCAGCAAGACATAGGTCATGCAGTCACGTGCGTTATGCAAACGATCTCCAGATCGACGGGTATCATGCCTGATGCTGCCGCCGTGCTCGATTTTAAGGCTGTTGTTGACATTGTCAACGAGCTCGACGGCGTGCAGATATGTGGAGACAACCACTTCGAGCCACGGGACGCGGGTGGTCTCGTTTTGGAACCCGGGTGTCACCGGATCTGGGGCGATCAAGCCATCCAGTTCCTGCGAGCACGCAACGTTGGCAGTGACGGATCCGACCTCAAACGTATTGAGAGACAACAGTGCTTCCTACGTTCGGCCTCGGTTGAAGTCCTCGAAGGCGGTTTGCTTGAACAAATCTCTAATATCTTCTCTGTCGCCAAGGTTCTCACCGCACACACTACGTTGACCGAAAATCTTGCCTCGGTGCCGAACCTTGCTGGACTGATGTACTCACTGCGTAATCTCACTCCGGCAGACGTGGTGACCCGCACGGCTCCAGTGGCGCAATATCCCCAGGATCCAAATCGTGTCATTTGGGGGTATGGGGCTGACCAATTCTGGCAGGACTTTGTCGCTCCACCGGCGCCTGAACCCACTCCGGCCCCGTCTGCGTCGAGCGAACCGTCGGAAAGCACCGAGCCTACGCAACAGGTCGAGCCTACGCAACAGCTCGAGCCCACGCCAGAGGAGATTCCCGCAGACGACCGTGAAGCCTTGCGCTGCTACTAATCTGGCCAAGTCTTCGGCCGAGGTGCTAGGCGTACTTCTTTGCAACCGACACGGTCTCGTCTCCGTATCCTCCGCCAAAGAGGAGGGCGTGAATGATGAGGATGTAGAGCTGATGGAGGCCGATCCGCTCCTGCCATCCCGAATCCAACGGTGATTCGCTCTGGTAGCCGGCATAAATACGATCAAGGTGAGATTGGCCAAACACCCCGAGAGTGGCAAGATCGGTTTCGGCGTGACCGCCGCAAGCAGCCGGGTCAATAAGTATGCCAACGGTGTTCGGGAGCGGCGCCTCCGAGGTCCCATGCCCAGCCGTTGAGGGAGCCCAGTCGACGGTGTCCGTCGGTGCCCACAGAACATTCCCATTCCATAGGTCTCCGTGTATGCGGGCAGCCGGGGACTCTATCCGGCTTGGTTGCGCGGAGTTGAAGTCGCCATCTCGAAGATGCTCACAGACTCTTTCAATGACGCGCGCACCACCGGGCGAGATACTCCTATTGTCAACGCAGGGGCCGAGGTTGGGCAGTAAGCGGTCTTCAGCGTAAAACTCGCCCCACTCACGGTTGCTGGGCTGGGCATAGGACATAACAGCGCGCCCCATCCACCCATCGTGTTCCCACCCGGGAGGAGCTTGTCCAAAATAGTCTGCGCCGCCGGCGTGGGTGAGAGCCAGTGCCCGCCCAAACCATTCGGCCGCGGCGGGTGTGCATCGTCCAGAGGGGATCGCTCGGGTGATGAGAATGCCTGGCTCGACCTCCAGTACAGGTACTACGTGTGCACCACCGGAGACCATTGGGTCTGCGAGCCACTGGAGCGCAAGCCCTTCGAGCTCTACTCCACTTGGTTGCGTTGAATCGGTTTTGCGGTAGGTATTTCCGCGCCTTTCGATGCCCATGCGCCCATTATCTCATCTCCACAGGGGGTGAATCGGGCAGCGGTTTCAGCTTCATGCCTCGGGCGCCAAGCGCCAGATGAGCCGCTGAGGCATCATGCTGATTTTGAGATTTCGTTTTCCGCGCCTCGCATCTGGAGTCGATTCTGACACTTCGTATGTCACAACTGTCGGAATCGACGGTTTTGGAGGGCATTTTGGTGGCGACCTGTCGGAATCGATGGTGGGGAGGGCGTGCGAGCCGAACGAGTCGCACGCTGACATGACCGGGCAGTCCGCGAGCGGTCTCACCGGTAGATGTTGTCAATGCTTGTATAAATGTAGTAGAAGTACTACATTTAATAGTGTGATGACGACAGAGTTTTGAGGAGAGATTCTATGGATCCCGTTATTGAGCTCCACGGTATTCATTTCGCCTACGGTAAAACGCCCGTGCTTACCGGCCTCGATCTCACGGTTAATCGGGGAGAGGTCGTCGCTATGCTCGGCCCCAACGGCGCGGGGAAAACCACGCTAGTTGAAAATGTTATGGGATCTTTCGCGCCGCAACGAGGAAAAGTCCGTGTGTTCGGAACCGATCCGACAAAAGCCAGCGCGAAGTTCTGGTCAAAAGTTGGGCTTGTCCAGCAACATTGGACCGACCACCCCAAATGGAGTGTCGCTCATCAGCTGGAATGGATTAAAGCCACCTACGACAGCGTCAATAAGCCGACGAAAACCGTCGATCAAGTGCTCGAAGATGTTGGTCTGACAGAGAAGAAAAACGCTCGTCTGGGAAAAATCTCCGGAGGCCAACGCCGCCGCATCGACTTCGCCTGCGCCACCATCGGTCGACCCTCGCTCCTCATCATGGACGAGCCCACCACCGGCCTCGACCCCAAGGCAAAGGCGGAAATACACGACCTCATCAGTCAAACAGTAGACGAGGGGACAACGGTTCTCATGACGACCCACGACCTCAGTGAAGCGGAAAAGATAGCCTCGCGAGTCGTTATCCTCAACAGTGGAAAAATCATTGCGAGCGGATCGGCCCGAGAACTGCGCGAGCAGCTTGTCGGTCAGGCGGAAATCACCTGGTCCGAGGACGCAGAGAACCACGTCCATTCCACAGATGCCGTTGAATCCTTCGTCGCTACCCTCGACCTGACGAAAATCACCAATCTCACTATCACGCGTCCTACGCTCGAGGATGCCTACCTCACACTCGTTGCCGATGAAATAGCCCAGGAGGTTTCTCAGTGATTAAGGTCAATGCGTCTGGGATCCTGACCGCCATTAAAGTCCAAGTCATTGCGGATCTGCGTCCTAATCTGCTGGGCGCGGGAGCATTTGGTTTCCTCACCAGTCCCGCGATTCTCCTCGCCATCGTGTACTACTTCGGTAGGGGAAAGGAAGGTGAGACGTTGTCGATGCACTTTGCAGCCGGGATCGTTGCAGTCATTTCCGGCCTGGCTGTTTTCCAACTCATGTCGGAAATGTACACTGAGCGGCTCGGAGGAACGCTACTTAGAGTGCGAACGCTCCCCAATGGTCCGATGATCTGGGCCATCGCCAAGAGCATTTCAACTCTCGTCATTATCTTCCTCAGCCAGATCGTCTTTCTCATTGGCCTGAGGCTCATCTATCCAGAAACCACGTTGACTTCGACGCGGCTCAGCCTGCTCATCGGCCTCCTACTTCTTGGAATCGCAGCTCACGCTCCGCTCGGTTTCATTGTCGGAGTTCTCGCCCGTGGAACCTATTCTCAGCTACTCGCTATGGTCGGAGTCATGCTGTTTCTCGCCAGCTCCGGCGGCCCCGCACCACTGGGGATCTTCCCCCGGTGGGTGCAAATCATCCAACTCGGATTTCCCTCCTACTGGACCAGCCACCTGTCGCGGTACATCGTTTTCAATGGTGACCTCGCACAATGGGAGCTTGGCGGAGCCTACAACTCAGCTCTTGCGTTAGTGATTCTGCTTGCCTGGACAATCGGCGGCTACATTCTTGCTACATTCGTCATTAAGCGAAACTTCCGGAAAGAAACGGTGGGCTCCCTCGAAGGGCTGCAAACAAAGGTCCGCTCCCAGATAGGTATGTGATGGCAGACGAGCAAGTCCATAATCGCATTGCGGTGTTGCGTGCTGACCGCAAAGTGAGCCGGCGTGAACTCGCTGACGCGCTCGGTGTGCACTACCAGACGATCGGCTATTTGGAACGCGGCGAATACTCGCCTTCTTTATCTCTCGCTTTGCGGATAGCGCGGTACTTCGATGTCCCGGTCGAAACGGTGTTTTCGCTCGACGAGTTTACACCGCTGACATAAACAGTCACGCGGCCGTCACACATTTCAGGTCGGAGGGTGCGTCAGGACCGGAAAACGCAGCTGATTACACGAGTAAAAATGCAAATACGAAAACATATCTGACTAGCGAGATCTGCGCCACTGTTATAAAAACCGAATTGACAAGTTCGATTAACCGAACCTTATCATTATTGGTATGACGACACACAAGCGCATCCCCCGAATCCTCACCGCCACCCTCGCTTCTTGCGCGCTCCTGCTTGCCGGTTGCGCGGGGGAGGTCGAAGTCGACAAAGACGCCAAACCTCGAGTTCTCACTACCTTCACCGTGATCGCCGACATGGCACAAAATGTCGCCGGCGATCACCTCGACGTTCAGTCCATTACCAAGGTGAATCAGGAAATCCACGATTTCCAGCCGGCACCCGAAGACATCAAAAAAGGTGAAACCGCGCAGTTGATCCTCAACAACGGTTTTGGACTTGAGCGCTGGTTCGAGAAGTTCGTATCGGACTCCGATGCTGAAACGGTCGTCCTTTCTGAAGGGATTGAACCGATTGCCATTGAAGAAGGCGACTACTCGGGTAAACCCAACCCGCATGCCTGGATGTCACCTACGGCCGCGCAGATTTACGTCGACAATATTGTTAAAGCCTTCTCTCAGCTCGATCCCGAGCACAAAGCCGACTATGAAAAGAACGGCGAAGAATACAAAGCGCAGATCGACGAAGTCGATGAAATGCTCAAGAGAGAAATCGGCTCCATTCCTGAAAACGAACGCGCACTCGTCACCTGTGAGGGCGCCTTCTCCTACCTCGCGCGAGACACCGGCCTGACCGAAAAATACCTCTGGGCCGTCAACTCCGACGGTGCGATCACCCCTAAGCGCGTGGCGGATGTTGAAAACTACGTCAAAGAAAACAACGTTCCCGCAGTATTCTGCGAATCGACAGTCGGCGATAAGATGCAACCCATCGTTGAAGCTACCGGAGTGAAGTTCGGTGGCACACTGTACGTCGACTCCATCACAGATCCAGATGGTGATGCCCCCACCTTCCTCGACCTGCTGCGCTACGACGCAGAAATCATTACCAAGGGTCTGACCGGAAAATAATCACGAAGATCAGGAGGTGGAGCGGGCATCAAACTCGCTCCACCCCACCCCGGAGTGAATGACATCATGACCACGCCACAACCCGCACAAACCCGAAGAGATTCCACCGAAGATCCAGCACTGATCGTAAAGGACCTATACGTTTCTTACGGAAAAGTTCAAGCACTGACCGGCCTCAGTCTCGAGGTCGGTTCGAACACTATTTGCGCCATTGTCGGCATGAACGGATCGGGGAAATCTACCTTCTTCAAGTCGATTATGGGAATGGTACCGCTGCAAAGCGGATCCATCAGCGTGTGTGGGCGAGGGAGTCTCACGGCCCGCAAAAAAGGACTCGTCGGGTATGTCCCGCAAAACGAAGATATCGATCACCACTTTCCGCTCAGCGTGTATGACGTCGTCATGATGGGGCGGTATTCATTCATGGGGCCACTACGCAGAAGCCGCCAAGACGATCGCGATGCAGTCGAAAACGCACTCGAGGTCGTTGGCCTGACGAAACTACGCAACCGGCCCATCGGAGCTTTATCCGGCGGCCAGCGCAAACGCGCATTCGTTGCCCGCGCAGTCGCGCAAGGTGCTGAAATTATGCTCCTCGACGAGCCGTTCGCTGGCGTTGATTACACGTCGGAGGACGTCATCATCGGCCTACTTCGCCAGCTTGCTGACAATGGAGCCACCCTCCTCGTTTCCACCCACGACCTCGCCTCGATCCCCAGGTTTGCCGACGAGGTCGCCCTGCTTAACCGCAAGATTGTCGGACGCGGAACTCCCGAAGAAGCTCTCCAGCAAGAAAACCTTGTGCAAGCATTTACCGAGGGGAGGCACGCATGATCACCCACCCGCTATTCATTGACCTGTATCAGATATTCGGGGAGATGTGGACGCACGGATTTATGGTCCGTGGGTACGTCGTCACCCTATTCGCCGCGGTCGTGTGCGCAATTTTGTCCTGCTGGCTCGTCCTCGTTGGCTGGTCGCTCATGGGAGACGCGCTGTCCCACGCCGTCGTTCCCGGCGTCGTTATCGCCTACATCTTCTCCCTCCCATTCTCCGTTGGCGCATTCGTCGCCGCACTCGTCTGCGTCGGCCTCATCGCCGTCATTCGATCAACTTCGCGCATCAAGGAGGACGCCGCCATCGGCGTGGTCTTTACCACCATGATGGCCATCGGCCTCGTCCTCATCTCCGTGTATCCCAGCCACGTTCACCTCCAGCACATCCTCTTCGGTGACCTGCTGGGCATCACTCACGAAGACATGGTGCAGGTTGTATTCCTCGCGCCACTCGCTGGCATCATTGTCCTGCTCAAGAGCCGCGACCTCACCCTCTTCGCCTTCGATCCGTCGCACGCCTCCGCAATCGGACTGTCCGTGCGCCGCCTGTCGGCGCTACTGCTGACGTGTTTAGCGATTACGGTAGTTGTTGCGATGCAGGCGGTGGGTGCCATCCTCATCGTGTCGCTCCTCATCATCCCCGGCGCGATGGCGTTCCTATGTACCCAAAAGTTCCAGCACATGCTGTGGTTGTCGCCGCTCTTGTCGGCACTTTCTGTCACGCTCGGAATCTACCTGTCGTACTGGTTCAATATGGCATCGGGCGCGACCGTGGTCGCTGTTCACGGCATCGTGTTTAGCATCATCTATCTCGTATCCCCTATGGGATTGCGGTCGATTCGAGGCCTTAAAGCCTCAGCAGTCATCGACATCTAGCGCTACCTGGCGGCAACTCTACAACACGTGGGTTAGACCCGTCCGTAGCGCTTAGATACAATCGCCAAGACGGCCACTCCAAGGCAGTTCCACCGGTTTGCGCCGCGCCCGCACGTGCTGCTGTAGCGTCCTATCAAGGAGAACCCATGACTGATCGCATCGACCTAGAGCATGTTCTGCGAACTCATCTGTCTCCGGACGAAGCTAGACGCGTGTCGGAACTTCTTGACAATACGCCGATCCCTGAGATCATTCGCCTCGTTGAACGGACTTCGACCAGCAAAGCAGGGGTGCTATTCCGCCTCCTTTCGCAAGAGCGCGCCCTCACCGTATTCGAAGCACTCGATGCCCGTCACCAGGCTGACCTCATCGGAGCTTTGCACAACGAAGATGTTCTCCGGTACTTCGACGAGATGGATCCCGATGATCGAGTTTCCCTCCTTGATGAAGTCCCCGCAGAAGTCGCCGATGAGCTCCTGCGGACGCTTGAAAAATCCGAACGTGACATTACCGGTGTGGTACTCGGATATCCGCGCGGATCTGTTGGTAGGCGGATGTCGCCGGAAATTCTCCTCCTTTACCAAGACATGACGGTCGGCGATGCCCTTGCCCTCCTCAAGCGGCGAGCCCGCGACCTCGAAACGATTTACACACTCCCTATTGTTGATCGAGATCGGAAACTCACGGGAATTTGCTCCTTCCGAGACCTCTACACCGCTGATCCGCATCAGCACCTCGAAGACATCATGGCTGAGGCCGTGTCGGCACGTGCCAACGATGCGGCTGAAAGCACCGCCCGCTGGCTCCTCACTCTCGATCACCTCGCGATGCCGGTGACCGATGAAGGCGGACACCTCGTCGGGCTCCTTACCTTCGACGACGCCCACGAGATCGTGGAAGAAGCAGACACTGAGGACGCCGCTCGCGGTGGTGGACACGAGCCGCTTCAACAGCCATACCTTTCGACGCCTCTCATTAAGGTGGTGCGTTCGCGTATCGTGTGGCTTTTGGTGCTCGCACTTTCCGCAATTCTGACGGTTCATGTCCTCGACACGTTCGAAGAAACCCTTGCTACCGCGGTTGTTCTCGCACTGTTTATCCCGTTGCTGACGGGGACTGCCGGTAACACCGGCAACCAGGCTGCTACCACTGTCACGCGTGCGCTGGCCCTCGGTGACGTTGAGAAGTCCGACGTTATGCGCGTGCTATGGCGTGAAATGCGAGTCGGGTTCTTCCTCGGGGCATTACTCGGGTCGCTCGGTTTCACCCTCGCATCGTTTGTTTACTCAACGGAAGTGGGGATGGTTATCGGCCTCACCCTCCTGGCTGTCTGTACCATGGCTGCCAGTATTGGCGGTATTATGCCGATTGTTGCCAAAGCGATCGGTGCCGATCCCGCAGTGTTCTCCAACCCGTTCATCTCGACTTTCTCCGATGCGACTGGCCTAGTCATTTACTTTATGATTGCTAAAGCCGTTCTCGGCATCTGATAGCGCAGGAGCGTCTAGACGTCGCCGCGTCCTCGGCTTCTCGTCCTCCGACAAACCCGACCCCTCGTCATCGGGAATGCTCTCTCGTCCATCCATCGATTCCGACATATCGGCGCATTTTTTCAGCAATTCTGACGGCTACAGCGCCTTTTTAGTGGGGAACTGTCGGAATTGCGGGTGGGGGAGGGCGCGTGGGGGTCACCCCGTAGACGCATGCGTCAACGCACCAACAATAAAGGGTGGGGAAACATCGTATGATGCTCCCCCACCCTCAACTGTTATTCGACCACAGCTGGCCGTGACAAAATCAGAGAAACCGGCGCGATTACAACAGTTCCGCGCGGAGGTCCTCGCCGCTCTTCGGCGAATAGTATGCTGGCGGAATATCAAAAACCGTGTAAGCCCCGGTTTGTCCCGCGGCAACCATACGCGTGACAGCGCGAGCGGTAGCGGTGATCATGGCGCCTGTAAACTCGGGGTTCGAATCGAGGACCAGATCAAACGAGTACACCTGCGTTACACCCGCAGACGTTTCGCCGGTGCGAATAACTGACCCGCCGTGCGGCATCCCAGCGTGGTTCTGGGAAAGCTCATCAGCAGAAATGAAAGTAACGGTGGTGTCGTAATCGGAGAAATAGTTCTCCATCGTGACGATCTCTTGACGAATACGATCGAGATCAGCGCCGTTCTCAGCAACCACGAAGCATTCGCGGCGATGCTTTTCGCGGGTGGAAAGCTCGGGGGTTTCCCCAGCGAGAACGCGGTTCTTCGCTTCTTCAACGGGGACGGTGTATTGCACGGCACCGGCGACACCGTCAATGCGGCGAATCGCATCGGAGTGCCCCTGGGAGACTCCGCGTCCCCAGAAAGTATAGGTCTTGCCCGCAGGCAAAACAGATTCACCCATGAGGCGGTTCAGTGAAAACAGGCCCGGATCCCAGCCGCTAGAGATCACAGAGACATGGCCTGTCTCCCGCGCTACCGCATCGACCGTGGCGAAGTGCGACGGGATTTTGGCGTGCGTGTCGAAGCTGTCGACGGTATTAAATAAGCGGGTGAACTCAGGGGTTTGTTCGTCGAGGTCGGTGGCAGATCCACCGCACAACACGCAGACGTCCACCAGATCAACGTACTTTTCCGCTTCATCAATGGCCACTGCGGGGGCAAACTGCGTGTCGAGAGTGGCCGGGTCACGGCGGGTGAAAATAGCAACAAGTTCCATGTCGGGGGAGTTGTGGACGGCAAGTTCAACTGCGCGCCCCAGGTTTCCGTACCCGTTGATGGCAATTCGTATTGGTGTGTTCGGTTGGCTCATTGCGGCTCCTTCCCTGAGGCACGTGCCTCAGGTTTGATTGTCTAGGTTTGATGCGGGAAGGGCGCGGTGGCGCTCAGTATGTGGGCGCAACCGGCGGGTCAGGAGAGTAAGGGCGAACCAGCAGCTCGCCGCTGCAGACGTCGCTCCGGCAGCAACATCGGTCATGAAATGTGCTCCGACGTAGACTCGCGATGCGGCAACTAGCAGGATCCCCACGCCTGCAAGTGCGAGGCCGAGCTTGCGGTGCTTGCGACTCACAAGCGTGAACACGATCGCGAGGAAAAGCGCAGTCGCGAATGCCGTGTGTCCCGACGGGTAGGAAAGCACGCCAGTTTTGGGCGAGATCGGGTCGTACAGCAGATCGGCTTGAGGGCGAGGTCGCAGCACGATGGGTTTGATGACGGCGGCTCCACCCCAGCTAATGACGGTGAGCCACAGGAAGCTCAGTGCACGCCGAATTGTATAGATGACACCGATGCCTATCGCCGTGACGACCGCAATCACGGTAGCGACGGTAGAACTGAATACCACCGCAATAGCGAACGCCAGATGTGAGATCCCGGGCAACTGATGCTGGGACAGCCAAATAGATACGTGGATCTCGGTCCGGGCGAAATCCATGTTCTTCACCAGGAGACCAATCAGTGCTACGGCAATGAGAATGAGTGGCGGAATCCACAAGCCGCTGATCGCACGTGCTCGAGATCCGGGTTCGATCACAGGGGTGACCTCGGTGCCGAGAGCGGACGTTTCCTGGAGAGGCAGGGGCCCACCGAGGTCATTAGATGCGTCCCGTTGCGAGGAATTTGCTTTATTGTTCCTTGAAAACGTCATGGGTTCTACCCTATGTGTCTTTGACTTCATTGGCCGCTTGGCGCCTTGTGACATTCGTCGTGCACCCGAGGCAATGATTGGCAACCCGTGAAATGGCAGGATAAGAGGTGAAAAATCTGTTGCAGTATTAGCCTGAAAGTGTATCGAGTAGTGAGAATTGGGCGAGCAGATGAACGACGAGAATCGCACCGGTCGAGAAGAGGACAATCCCGGTACCTTCCGTGTTCCCGGCGTTGATCGTGAGTTCAACACGAATCAGATCCTGCTCGTCCTGCTCGTTCCACTCGCGATGGTTCTCATCGCAGTTTCTTCGGTGAATATTGCGCTGACGACCATCGGGCAGAGTCTCAACGCATCCGACGCGCAGCTGCAGTGGGTACTGTCCGGTTTTACACTCACCGTGGGAATTACACTCGTGCCCGGAGGGCGCCTCGGTGACCTCTTCGGTCGTGGAACCCTGTTCATCATTGGCCTGACAATTTTCACCATCGGAGCGTTTTCGTGCGGCATTGCCCCGACAGCCACGCTCCTCAACCTGGCCCGCGTAGTCCAGGGAATCGGAGCCGGCCTCCTCTCACCACAGTCGATGGGCATTATTCAGCAGACGTTTCGAGGACAGGCGCGGGCGCGCGCATTTGGTTTATTCGGCATGGTAGTTGCCGTATCGGTTGCGATCGGGCCAGTGCTCGCCGGCCTCGTCATCACCCTCATCGGGGAGGACGTAGGATGGCGCTACACCTTCTTTATCCACGCTCCTCTGGGGGTGCTCGGCATCATTTTGGCACTGCGGTGGCTACCGTTCGAGCGCGAACGCGCGTGGATGGCGCAGCGGCGCGAGCTACGTGACAAACGGAACAACCACGAGCCGACACCTTACCATCACCGGGCATTTCCCGATCTTGATCCGGTCGGAGGATTCCTCCTCATGCTCGGCATCCTCGGAATCATGATCCCCTTCACCATGCACACCTTCCACTGGTGGCTCATTCTCGCCTTCGTCGGTGCAGTTGGTTTACTCTGGGCGTGGATTAAGTGGGAGGACTTCTACACGCGGCGCGGCCGGTTCCCGATGGTTGACCTCAATCTCCTACGCATCCCCTCGTTTTCGCTTGGCACTGCGGCCTCCGGCGCATATTTCCTCGGATCAACGTCGATTTTCGTTATTTTGGCGATGTATCTGCAGCTCGGGCTCGGTGAAAATGCCTTCAAAGCGGGGATGATTGGCCTGCCGAATGCCATTGTTTCTGCATTCGCCGCGCGTTGGGCGTCTGAACGAGCCCTCCCGGTGGGTCGGCCCATCGTGCAGATCTCTCTTGCCAGCATGCTGGTAGGCACAGTCTCGTCGGTAATCGTTGTCGGACTGGTTGGGTTGGGGGTAACCACCTTCTGGTGGCTCCTGCTCACCTTGGCAGTGACCGGTTTTGGGCAGGGTGCCTTTGGCGCCGCCAACCAGACACTTGCTTTCGATGAGGTTCCCGTCCAGCACGGCGGCACCGCCGGTGGGGTGAAGCAAACGGCTGAACGCATTGCGACAGCTATCGGCAATGCGATTATGACCGCTATCTTCTTCGCTATGATGCCCATCATCGGGCCATCAAATGCCGTGGTTCTGGCCTTTATCGCTATCCTTTTCTTCCAGACAATTGCTTTTGCCATCGGCCACTACGACATGCGCCGGGTACAGCGCCTCGCGCACGATTAGACCGGCGGGCGGAAAATCCACGGCTTCCGATTCATGCGCGCCGGGTCAAAAACGTCCAGGAAAGAAGCCGCGGAATCAGCTTCAAATCCGAGTGACGCAGTCATTTCGCGCACCACGCGCGGTACGTTCCAACCGGCATCGAGTAGCTCACGTAATGTCACTGCCCCATCGCGTTTAGCGAGTCTATCGCCGGCCTCGTTAATGACGAGAGGAACGTGAGCGTATACGGGCTCAGTGAGGCCGAGTTCATGTGCGACGTAAGCCTGCGTCGGGGCGGTGAACAGCAGATCGTCGGCGCGCACTACCTGGTCAACCTCTTGGAAAGCATCATCCACCACGACAACGAGGTTGTACGCCAGGGTTCCGTCACCGCGGCGCAACACCACGTAGTCAATCGGCTCGGTCACCTCGCCTGCCAATTCGTCCATTACCGTCCATGAATCGACACGTGGGCGCAGTCGCATCGCGGGGTGGCGTCCCTGCAGCGCGAGTTCCGCGCGGCGGCGCGCCCTCACGTCCTCCGGCAAATCGGCACACGTACCCGGGTAGGTGCGCGGTCCACCGTGCGGCGCCGAGGACGCTTCCGCTATCTCACGCCGTGAACAGTAACACTCGAAAAGTAGTCCCTTGTCTTGGAGCTTGTCGAGGGCATCCTCATGCGCCCGACGGCGCGAGGACTGGTACAGGGTAGGGCCATCCCAGTCGATGCCGATGCGTCGCAAATCTTCCAGCTGACGGGCAGCCGCGCCCTCACGAACCCGGTCGATATCCTCCACCCGCATGACAAAATCGCGGTTTGTGCTCCGCGCCCACGCCCACGCCACCAGCGCGGTGCGCAGGTTTCCGATATGCAAATCTCCCGACGGGCTCGGTGCGTAACGGCCGGCAGCCATGCGTTCTCCTTTCGCGGAACGGTTTGCGCGGGCAATTCAGCGCGACAACACGTCACTATTTCGTTAGAGTTTTAGCCTAAGCCTTGAGCATTTCCAGCAGGCATCGGACGCCCGCAACTAGCCTAAGGTTTTCGACTGTATCAATCGACCTATAGGAATCCCCGTGGCCAAAAATGACCCGAAGAAGATCCGCCCGAGCCGATACGATGAAACTCCTAACCAACGACGCGTCGCAGGTGACACTCAGGAAATGCGGAAACGTCGGGACGCGTTCCGGCGCGGACACAGCCATCAGCACATTTCCTACGAAGTAGTTCATGGAAGTGGTGGCGGACTCAAAGCCAGAGTTATGCGTCGGCTCCGGGGCATTCCACACCAGCTATCAAATGACACAACGGGCGGCATGCTCCTTATCGGCGCTGCTTTCGCAGCCATCCTCATCGCGAACTCGCCGATCCGACACTGGTACGAGGCCGTATCGCACTATCATTTCGGCCCCGAAGCACTCCATCTTCACCTCAGCGTGCATCACTGGGTTGCCGATGGGCTTCTCGCTATCTTCTTCTTCGTCGTAGGTCTTGAACTCAAGACGGAGTTCGTGACCGGTGCTTTGCGGGACATTCGCGAAGCCGCGCTACCGATGATTGCTGCCGCCGGCGGCGTGATCGGCCCGTCTCTCATCTACATGTTCGTGCAGGTGTCCTCGGGTTCGCCGCATTATTCGGGTTGGGCGATCCCCTCGGCAACCGATATCGCATTCGCCGTAGCGCTACTCGCCGTGTTTGGCCGCGGTCTCCCACCGGCGGCACGGACGTTCCTGCTGACGCTCGCGGTCGTTGATGATCTTCTCGTCATCGTGATTATTGCGCTTTTCTATTCGGAATCGATTGCCTTGCCCTATCTGGGGATCTCGCTTCTTGCCATTGCCGCTTTTGGTTTATTGACGTACAAGCGGATTACGAAATGGTGGATTCTTATTCCGATTGCTCTCGTGGCGTGGTGGGCAATGCATTCGTCGGGGATCCATGCGACGATCTCAGCCGTCGCGCTGGGACTGGTTGTGCCGGCGAAGCGGCGCGGGTCTGAGGAACAAATGACCCACCGCTTTGTTGAGAAGTGGAATCCGATTTCAGCGGGTTTCGCCGTCCCAGTGTTCGCGTTCTTCGCGGCTGGTATCAACGTGGTCGACTCCGGCGGTTTATGGGAGGTGGTCACGGACCCCGTTTCTGTTGGCATCATGATCGGTTTGCCACTTGGTAAACTCATCGGCATTTGGGGCACTGTAGTGGTGATGACGAAGTTCACTCCGCTTCGTCTCGGACATGGCGTTGACTGGCAAGATATCTTCGCCATCGCGCTACTGGCCGGTATTGGTTTCACCGTCGCATTGCTCGTCGCGGGGCTCGCTTTCCCAGTCGGCTCTCCGCAGGCGGATCATGCCGCCATGGGGGTCATCCTCGGAACCTTCATTGCCGCGATTGGCGGCGCCGTCGCGTTGCGCCGTCGCGTAGCGGTACATGCTCGCGGGCGTTCTGCCCGTCGCTAAGTAGCACGCCTATCCCCATCCTGCCGCTGACCGCGGCCGGCGTGCTCCCTAAATCTCTCGTCGATTCTGACAGTTTCGGTGGCGCGCACCTGCTTCTCTCGTCGATTCTGACACGTAGGCCCGTTTTGGCGCCGATTCCGACACCTGTGCGGGTGTTTTGGTGGCTGAGTGTCGGAATCGAGGTGGGGAGGACGAGATTTAGGGGCAGCGGAAATGGGCGATCTATTTCCCGCATGACGTGTGAACAGGTGCGTCATGACGTAACGCAGGATTTCAAATCCACCACAGGTAAGGACTGGGGCCTTCGAGAAGAAGTTGTGAACGAGCTACTCGAACTCAAACTCAAGGAGTTACAGATTTAGTAACTATTTCTCACACGACTATCGCGGAGGGATGAGGATTCCGCATTAAAGAATTCTCTCTCAGGACTTTCGAACTGACGACGTGGTCTCTTCTCGTTAGCACCGACAACATTTCGTCGCGGCCACAAACCGGTCATGCGAATCGACCTATTGGCTACGACGCTGAACCCAGAAAGCGAAAGAAGCAAGCACGATGGCGAGAACGAGCATAAAGACTGCCACGGTCGTAATCCCGCGGGATACGAAGAGACTTCCAGCAATCATGACAAATCCGATGGCAACCGCGACGACGAGGCGAGGAGAGATTGAAGCATTGTCAGGATTTTGCGCGGCGTAGTCGGCCGCAACCTCCCACGCTTCACCAAAGACGATCGCCGGATGTGTTTCACCGATAAAGACCCGTGCTTCTTCGGGGGGGTGTGGGCAGTATCAGGCCTCAGCGAAATGTCAGAATCGTGCGGGGGAGAGGACGCAACAATCTCATCCTGTACCTCGTGGGAATCTGCGGAACTCATGCTTTCAGTAGCTTGATCCGCACAGAGCTGCTGAGACCAATCTCGTACTTCGACTTTGGTTGCCGCCACAGCTTTGCGCGCGGCATGCGTCGACCACCCGTAGTATCCCGAAAGAATGCGGTAGAGCAGGACATACCACTGCTGTGGAGATACGTTCTGCCCGGAAGGCGGCCAAGTAGCCGGGCCTCGGGTAAAAGCCCACCCGGCCGCAATGGCCGCACCGATACCGAGTAGCCCGCGAGGAAGCCCGACCGCAACGACGCCCTCCGCCCCGATCGATGCAACCGCAACGGCGGCGTAGACTCCCACCGCCGCAAGCACCACGCCGAGGCACAGCCACGCCAAGGCGCGCGCCCATCGCCCAACGAGGTATTCCCGAGAAGCAACGGGAAGACATGCGAGCAAAAACGACACGATGACGACGAATGCGAAGACGCGGAGTTCAACCTCAGCATCGTCCAGCAAAGATCCGCGCCCAAAGACCGCACCACTAGCCGAGAAGAACGCGAATGCCACCGCCAGGATACGCGGCGTTGACCACAGCGTGAGTTCGCGACCGGGGGCAGTGCTACACGACATACCCTTACGTTACCTGGATGTGTGAGCGAGCGTCCTCACGCAGGACCGACAGTTGAAGCGGGTGCAGCAGTCGGTTCAGCACCACGCTCAGGAATACCGCGAATCCAAAGACGAAGATCACCCCGAAAATAATGTCCCAACCCCAGGTAATTGACGGCAGATCTGCCCAACTGAGGATGACTCCGGAAGTCAAACCAATCAGCATCATCACCACGAGAGGCGCCACCGTCTCCATGAGGCGCGCACGGTGGACGACACGGATGGGAATACCCATGACGAGAAGTGACTCGGCTTCGGCCTGACGGTTGAGAATAGAAGCCCCTTGAGACAGCGCCGTCGCTACCGCCCCAACAAACAGCGCCGCGATGATTGTTACGTTGAATCCAATGAATAGGTCGTGGCGAAACACGAACTCTGCAGTTGGTGAAATCGTCTCGGTTGAAAACGATGACGTTCCCGCACTGAATACGATCGCGGCGAGCATGAGGACGGACACGGGGGCAACGGCGTTCCAGGTCTCTCGCGGTGACGAAATGTGGTGGCTACCGGCGAGCAGGCACACGGGATTCTTCGATAAACGCTCGATGTACCCGAGGCCGACGACGAGTAACGGTCCAATAATAATGAAAAATACACCGATGATAACTACAAGCACCGTGACTTCGAGCGCGCTATGCAGCCCCTCCATGTGGTAGACGAGTACGCTGATAAGGCCAAGAAGGATCAGACCCAAAAAAGTACCCCGCAACGACACGAGTCGTTCAGGGCCGCGATCGACCGCCAGACGTCGCACGAGTTTGAGGTTTGATAAGGACAGCACTGCTGATGGCAGCGTGACGAAGAGAATCACCTGATACACGGTGAGCCAGGCGCCCAGCGGTAGCACAATCTCGGAGGCCGACACCGGTTGATCGTGGAAACTGAGAAGCTCCCACAGCGGTAAGGCAGAGAAGAACAGGATCGACCCGAACACCATGCCGATGATCGCCTGAAACCCGACCTCAATCAACGTAATGCTTGCCGCGCGAGTGCGACTCATGCCGATCAGTCGCAGTTGCCGCAAGGTGTCACCGCGTGAACGCGCCACCATGGAAGCAGACGATGACACGAGGGCGAGAGCCGGTAGCAGCATGAGCACGAAGGCGAGGATCGCTGCCACTGCGTAGTTCTCCATGAAATTGGTTAGATCCGCAGGTGAATCGAACCAGCTGGTCACCGTTTCAGGTGGATTATCGACGCGACGGGTGAACATGTGGATGGCTGCGGTCAGCCCCAAGAGCGTGACTGTCGCAAAGGCGAATCCAAAAATGGCGAGAACGTCAAGCCAGATGCGACCTCGTGCAGACCGTAGACGCCCAAGTTCAAGAATCGTGAGCAGACGCAGTAGCTTCACTGTTGACCTCCGCGGACGTGGTGTTCTGCGTGCATCATGCCATCGCGAATCTCAATAATTCGATCGCACCAGTTCGCCACGTTCGGGTCGTGGGTAACCAGAACCAGCGCTGCCCCGCGTTTACGCGTCGTTGCAGACAGAACCTGCATCACCTCTTGACCGGTTGCTTGATCGAGGGCGCCAGTGGGCTCATCGGCGAAGATCACCGCGGGCTCATTGACCATGGCGCGCGCAATCGCCACAAGCTGCATCTCGCCGCCTGACAAGTAGTGGCAACGCACATTTTTGTCGGGTCGGAAACCGATGATGTCGAGCTGTCTCGCCGCTTTTTCAAAGGCATCGCGTCGCGAATGCTTGTCAACCAACAAAGGCATGGCAACGTTCTCGACAGCGGTCAGTTCAGGAATGAGATTCCCTTGCAGAAACACGAATCCGAATCGCTCTCGCCGCAAGGACGACAGCTCACTGTCGTGCATTTCGTGCAGGGCGAGGCCATCGAATACGACGGAGCCGTGATCGACCGGTACGATCCCTGCTAATACGAGAAGAAGTGTTGACTTTCCGGCTCCCGACGGGCCCATAATGGCGACTGCTTCACCGCGAGAAATGGTGAGATCTACTCCCGCGAGGGCAGACGCCGTGCGATAAGACTTTGACAGACGGCGAGCGACAATGAGTGGCGACGAATCCATAGACACTATTGTGCCCCTCTCGCACACAGACTGGCACCGTGGGTGGCCTGGTATCTGCGGTAGTGCAGGATCTACTATGTCCTCATGAACCGTCGGAAACATACGCTCGTTCGTCTCCCCGCAGGATTGGAGGCTCCGACGCTGTACCGAGTGAGTCTCTTTCAAGGATTCGGTGCATCTGCCACCTACCTTGTTGCGGGCATGGTGACCGGCATGGTCGCCCTCGTCCTGGCGGTCGCACTATTTCCGATTTTCCCCATCATTGCCCGCCTGACCACCCGGTTAGAAACTCGGCGAATCATGCTCATGGGTGTAGTGCCGCCGGCCGCGCCTCGCCGTCAAAAGTCTCCCCGATGGATCTGGGAGCTCAATCAGGTGCCCGCCACCGATCTCCTCGGATGGGCTACCGCCGTCGGATACGGCCTCATTACCGCTTTCGTGGCTGGACTGGCGGGAAATCTCGTTTACTTCGGCGTGGCACTTATGCTCGGGAACTATGGCCTCGCCCCTGGCCTCACCCTCATTATTTTGGCAATTACGATCGCCTTGCTTGCAGTGCAAATCATCGCTCCGACGCAACTGGCGGCGACCGCTCGACTAGCTGCTCCGGAAATGACGCAAAGCGAACGTATTCA
Source organism: Actinomycetaceae bacterium (assembly GCA_030537615.1). GTDB lineage: Bacteria > Actinomycetota > Actinomycetes > Actinomycetales > Actinomycetaceae > Gleimia. The sequence goes on from JAUNVP010000010.1 coordinate 34,999, forward strand.
GGAGCTGACAGACTCTCGGCGAGCCATCGTCGAAGCGTTTGAGATCGAGCGCCGACGCATCGAGCGGGACCTGCACGACGGTGCGCAACAGTTCCTTGTCGCCGCGAATATGAAGATGGGCGAAGCGAACCTCATCCTGCAGATGGCACAGTCTCAACCATCTGAACAGGATCTTGCGGACATCACCGCGTTGCTTGATCAAGCGCAAGATGAAACTGACCGGGCGATGGCCGCCTTGCGGGAGACGGTAACTGGCCTGCATCCGAAGCTTTTGTCAGATAAGGGACTTGAGGCCGCGGTCAAGGACATCGCCATGCGTTGCCCGGTGCCGGTCGAAGTACGCGTACCGCACGCCCTCCCCGACCTCCCCGACGGGATCCGGTCCGCCGCCTACTTCCTCATCAATGAAGCACTGACGAACATCGTCAAATACGCGCCCGACGCGGCGGCAACGGTGCTGATAACCGCGTCCACGCACCTGCGCATTAGTATCGTTGACACCGGCGAAGGCGGAGCGGAGCTCACCCCCGGTCACGGGCTCGATGGGTTGAGGCAACGACTCGGTGCTTTCGGTGGAACACTGACGGTGTCGTCTCCGGCAGGTGGGCCGACTGTGATTCAGGCGGTCATTCCGCTTCTCCTGGAGGCGGGTGAATCATCTATCGTAGAGCTAACTTCACAGACACAAAAGGACACGGAATGAAACTCGTACTTGCTGACGACGCGGTACTGTTGCGCGAGGGTCTCGCCGGTTTGCTCACCCGGCTCAAATGTGATGTCGTAGCGCAGGCTGATACCGCGCCTACGCTCCTCCAAACAATGCGAACGCTCGCGGCTAGTAACCAACTTCCCGACGTCGTCATCACCGACGTGCGGATGCCTCCGGGAATGGGGGAGGACGGGTTGGAAGCTGCCATCGAAATTCGACGTCTCTATCCTAAGGTCGGCATCATGGTGCTTTCGCAGTACGTGGCCCCCGCATACGCCTCGACCTTGTTTAAGCAGGCGCCGACGAGTAAGTCCGCTGGAGGCTTGGGGTACCTACTCAAAGACCGGGTCTCGCGAGTTGCCGATTTCATGCGATCCCTCACCGTTGTTGCCTCCGGTGGTGTGGTCGTCGATCCGGAGGTCGCAACGCGGCTCATTTCCTCCGACAACAACGCGCTCAAAGACTTGACGCCACGCGAACTCGAAGTCCTGTCCCTTATGGCGCAAGGCTTATCTAATACTCAGATCGAGGAGAAACTCTTCCTGTCTCGCGCCACGGTTGCCAAACACGTCGCCAACGTGTTCCTTAAGCTCGGCCTCGGCCCCGATGAGGATAACCGGCGCGTGCGTGCTGTGTTGACCTACCTGACAGAGACGGGCGGCAACAGCTAACCGATTGCTACGGTGACGGGGGCGCGGGAGGGGGTTTCTGCTTCGTTCAGCGATTCTGACACTTCGGTGTGCGCATCCGGCCTCACCCGCGATTCTGACGTTCCACTCCGTCGGAGCTGTCGATTCTGACGGTTCGGCACCGGTGTGGCCGGCTTAATACGCGATTCTGACACTTCGGACCGCGTCCTCCACTCTACGAACCAATTCAGACACTTCCTGCAGTGATCGCTGCGCACCTGCGTCGATTCCGACAGTTCCTCACGAATTCGCGTCGATTCTGACAGTGACAACGTGGTTTTCGTGCGTAGGTGTCGGAATCGAGCGGGGGAGAGGGGAGGCGCGACGTGCGTAAGTGTCGGAATCGAGTTCCGTGAGGAGTGCGAGGCCGCAACACCCCCGGTTGGATGAACTGTCTTCACGCATCGGAACCGAGCTGTGGAAGAATAATCTTCGTGAGCGATCAACAATCTAGTCACCGACGATTTCGGCATCCGCTCTCCCCTGAGCTCCTCGTGTTTTTTGGCGGCGCATTAGGTGCATTGGCGCGCGCGATCCTCGATCTGTTGAATGCGGGGCAAGCGTCGGGAGGCATCGCGCACTCCACGATGTTCGTGAACGTCGTCGGGGCTTTTCTCATGGGTCTGCTCGTGACAACCTGGGTCCTGCGGCGGGCGCAAAACACCGTGTGGGACCGCTTCAAACTGTTTGTCGGAACCGGTTTCCTCGGGGCATTCACCACCTATTCCACGTTTGCCTTGGCGATTGCTCAAAGCTCCAAACATCACGTCGGCATCGCAATCTTCACCGGTGCGGGAGTCGTCCTCGCCGGGATTGTCGGCGTCACCCTCGGAGCAGCAGTAGCACGTCTGTTCTTCAGCGGAAGGCGGATCGCATGATCTATTGGCTACTGCTACCAATAGCGGGTGGCTTGGGTGCGGTCGGTCGATACAAGACCGAGGCGTTCTTGGTCCGTACCTTTGCACAGCGCGGCCTCATGCCCGATCGCGAATCAAAATCACTGGTAAATCTCGCGTCGCAAGCGTGGCCAATCCTGATCGTCAACATCATTGGATCCTTCGTTGCGGGGTTGCTCGTCGGGCCATTGGCGGGGACGCCGGGACTGTGGCTGGTCATCGGGACCGGCTTGCTCGGTGGATGGACAACATTCTCCACCGCGCTCATGGATGTCCTGACAATCTCCTCGAATCCTCGATACGCCCAACCAATCCGGATTCTCACGGGTCTGGCGACGGCTTTCGGAACGATGCTTGTATGTATGTTCGCGGCACTCGGAGGCCTTGCCCTAACAATGTGACGCGTTCAACGGTTCCTATGATGGACGCGAGAGCGGCAACAGGAATGGTCGTCGTACACTCGCCAGTGAAACCGATGTGACGAGAGAAAGGAGCGCTCATGAGTGTCCCTGACACGACCTCCTCCTCGTCGACCGCGCAACCAATGATTTCCCTTCGCAACCTGACGAAGCGATACATGATTCGAGGGGCGAGCGAAGTTGTCGCCCTGGAAAAAGTCAACCTCGATGTCAATGCGGGGGCAATTCACGGTATTGTCGGGCAGTCAGGCGCGGGGAAATCGACACTTATCCGCTGTTTAACCGCGCTGGAGCGCCCCACTGAGGGTGAGGTACATGTGGCAGGCACGAACCTCGCGCGCCTGCGCCACAATGCACTCCGCAAAGAACGCCGGAAGATTGGCATGGTGTTCCAATCGGCCAATCTGCTCGATGCGCGAACAGCCGCCCAGAACATTGCCTACCCCCTGCAGATTGCGGGCAAAGGCAAGAAAGAACGCCTGGAGCGAGCCCATGAACTGTTGGACCTCGTTGGTTTAGGAGGTCGCGGAGACTCCTACCCCGCGCAACTCTCCGGAGGCCAGCGCCAGCGAGTCGGCATCGCGCGTGCGCTCGCGGATCAGCCGCGCGTCGTCCTCTGCGATGAACCGACATCTGCGCTCGACGCTGACTCAACTCGGCAAATTCTTCGACTCCTCGAACGAATCCGCGACGAAATGGGCGTCACTATTGTCATCATCACGCACGAAATGAGTGTGGTGCGCGAAATCTGTGATTCGGCGACTCTGCTTGAGAACGGACGAGTTATCGAAACTGGAACGATCGAACAAATCGTGTCCGACCCCAATTCCAAGCTGGCACGCGAACTCGTGCCGATGCCATCGCTCAGCGAGATCGAAATTCCCAATGGGACAGCAGTTGTCAACGTAATGTTCACGTCGCGACCCGGCATCCCCACCGGTGCAACCGTGCTGAGTCTTGCTTCGCGGATGGGGGCAGATGTCGCAGCCGGAACGTTCGAGACCCTCGCAAACATTCAAGTTGGACGTCTCGCACTCACTGTTCCCAAGTACCACGTCGACCAAATCGTTAGTACTTTGGAACAGAATGACATTCACACGGAGGTGCTGCGATGAACGCAACAGTAGCTGTCTCAGGCCTCCTTGCCACGGTTGGCGACCAGTGGTTTGACAATCCGGTCATCCGAGAAACTTTCTGGCTTGCCGTTACTGAAACCATCTACATGACCTTCTGGTCGAGTCTCATTACTGTTTTACTTGGAACGCCGCTCGGCCTGCTCCTCGTAGCGACGGCACGCGGCGGTCTCCTGCCCAACCGCGCTGTCTACCAGTCACTTTCCGTGGTGGTCAATATCGGGCGTTCACTACCGTTCATCATTCTCATGATTGCGATTTTGCCGTTCACGAGATTCGTCGTTGGCACCACTCTCGGCTGGAAAGCGGCGGTTGTCCCACTGACCGTTGGGGCGATCCCGTTCTTTGCGCGACTCGTAGAAACTGCGGTTCACAGCGTTGAACCGGGGAAGATCGAAGCAGCCCACATGATGGGAGCCACTCGCTGGCAGATCATGTTCGGTGTGCAAATTCGTGAAGCACTGCCCGCACTCATTCAATCGACCACTGTTTTGGTTATCACCATCATCGGGTACGGGGCTATGGCCGGCGTGATCGGTGCCGGCGGACTCGGACAACTCGCCATGAACTACGGTTACAACCGATTTATGGGAGACGTCATGCTCGTGGCGATCGTCGGGATTCTCGTCATCGTTCAAGTGATTCAGATGATGGGTGACATGCTCAGCCGGCTGGTGGATCACCGCTGAGCACCCACCAGTCGGCAACCTCTAACGCGGCCTCGCTATCGGCGAACGGTTCCCGCATTCTCACCAGGTGAACGCTCAACACGTCAAATTCTGGACATGCCAGATCTTTAGACATACTGAAAACAACCCGTACACAGAAGGAACAATCATGCGTATTTCACGAAAGTCGTTTATTGCACTCGCGGCCGTCGGAGCTCTATCCCTCGCCGGATGCTCCAACGGAGACAAATCATCCACGGAAACGTCCGCTCCGGAGACAGAGGGCGGCGAAGTAACGACCCTTGTCGTCGGTGCGAGCCCAGCGCCGCACGCGCGGATTCTCAAGTTCATTGATGACGAGCTCGCCGCGGATAACGGCATCAAACTCGAAATCAAGGAATACACCGACTACATCATTCCTAATGAAGCACTGAAGTCCGGCGATCTCGACGCCAACTTCTACCAGACCGTGCCGTACCTGGAGGAACAGTCTGAAGCCCTCGGCCTCGACTTCACCCCCGGTGCTGGTATCCATCTCGAGCCGCTTGCCCTCTATTCCGAGAAGTTCAAGGACGTCTCCGAACTTCCTGATGGCGCCAAGATCGGAATCATTTCCGACACCCAGAACCAAGCGCGCGCCCTCAACCTGTTGGCAACCGCGGGCATTGTCAAGGTGCCCGAGTCCGGTGACGTCAATATTTTCACGGTTGAGAAACTGAAGGACGTTGAGTTCACCGAGGTTGAGCCGGCGCAGCTCGTGCGTTCACTCCAGGACGTCGATGCCGCAGTTATCAATGGTAACTACGCCCAGGAAGGTGGCCTCACTCCAGCTGATGACGGACTCGTGGTTGAAGCTACGGAGAACAACCCAAACGTGAACGTGCTCGTATGGCGTACCGAGGATAACGATAAGGAAGCGATCAAGACTCTCGAGAAACTTCTGCACTCACCCGAGGTCAAGAAGTTCATTGAGGAAACGTGGTCGGATAGCTCCGTTATCCCAGCGTTCTAGTCCTCTTATGGCTACGCGTTGCGCGTAGCGTGGCGGCCTCCCCCGGGTGGGGAGGCCGCTGTCGTTTGCGCGGTGATTTATCCGGGGGTGTTGATTCTGACGCTTCACGACGCGAGTGCTTCGGTATGGGTGTCGATTCCGACGGTTAGCAACGCGACTGTTTCCCTCCGGGTGCCGATTCCGACGGTTAGTTCGATTTTCGCGTCGATTCTGACAGCTGTGCGGGTTTTTCGTTGTCGAAGTGTCGGAATCATCGTGGAGGGTATGGGACCGGACGCGAAGTGTCTGAATGGAGGAGGTCGCATGACCCCCTCTAAAGGAATACGTCAAAGGGAGCTGTGAGCGCAATACCCCTCGATGTGCACAAGCTAGACCTATCCACAACGAAAACTTCGACTCTAGCCCTTGCGTCGACTCTGCGTTCGAATTGCACTACTTCCTGTTCGTACAGAAGGAGTCACGATGACAGAGGTTGGAATAGCACTCCCGTTTTCAGCGATCGAATGGCGAGAGCTACGCCGGGCCGGCTCTCCCTGGCAACGCATCGCACGCGGTTTGTGGTTCAAGCAGACTATCGAGGCCGAAGTGTGGAAAATCCGCGACTTTGTGCATCAAAAACGCATCGAACACGTGGTGCGCATATCGGGTAAAGGATCAATCCTTGACGGCCTGACGGCAGCGGCAATCTGGGGCCTCCCCGTACAGTTCAACCCGGTTATTGAGCTACTGACGGGAATCAAAACATCACGACGAACGTCGATTTACAGCGGTTACGGCAGACACGACGTTAAGGTCGTGCGGAGCTCACGAACTCTTCCGGAACACGCCATCACTTTTGTTAAAGGCTTTCGAATACTCAATCTCGAATACCTGTGCGTCGAGCTCCTCGCCCGGTTTCCGCCGCGGATCTCCATCCCACTCGTGGACGCCGCAGCCAAACGCATCGTGAAACCATCCTTGAGTGACCGTGCCGGCTCCGAGCGGTCGCTCACAGAACTCAAAGAAAGACTGTTCGCCATTTTGGCTGAGCGAAAGGATCGCCGGGGATGTCGGAGAGCGGCGCGGGCAATCGATTTCATTTCAGTCTGGGCCGATTCTCCCGGAGAGTCTCTTCTGCGCCTCGCCGTGCACCAAGCCGGTCTCCCCAAACCATGTGAACAAATGGACGTAATCGCCGGCGGGAGTCTCTATTTCGTCGATCTCGGATTCCCTGAGCATGGCGTTGTATTCGAGTTTGACGGCCGCATCAAGTACACGGGGGCGGACGCCGCTGACGTCGTTTACCGGGAGAAACTTCGTGAAGATGCAATCCGCGAACAGTACCCGAAGTTTATACGCTTCACCTGGTCGGACCTGCAAATAGGCACCATCGAGGAGAAGCTTGCGCGGCTCAAATACACAAGCTTTATCCCCGACCGGGTTAGCTCGTCTTAAGATACGATACCGTAGAGTCGATCGCCCGCATCCCCCAGCCCGGGAACGATGTAGGCGTGCTCATTCAAACACTCGTCGACTGAAGCAGTCACGATGGTGACGTCAGCTCGATCGCCAACAGCTTTCTCGACCTCGCGTAGGCCCTCTGGCGCAGCGAGCAAGCATAAGCACGTCACGTCACGCGCATTGCGTTCAAGCAGATAGTTAATAGCCGCGACCATCGTGTGGCCGGTGGCGAGCATGGGATCGAGAATGAAACACTGGCGTCCGGATAGGTCAGTAGGTAGCCGGTTGGCGTACGTTTCAATGGCGAGAGTTTCCTCATCGCGTTTCATTCCGAGGAATCCGACCTCTGCCGTCGGGAGTAGACGCGTCATGCCCTCAAGCATTCCGAGGCCTGCGCGCAAAATCGGAATGACGATGGGACGCGGCTCAGTGAGTTTCTTTCCAGTAGTCGGAGCTACGGGAGTAGTGATGTCGATGTCTTCAACGATGACGTCACGCGTTGCTTCGTAAGCGAGGAGCGTGACGAGCTCATCGGCAAGCAGGCGGAAAGTCGCGGAGGGCGTGCTTTTGTCACGTAGAACGGTCAGTTTATGGGCAATGAGTGGGTGATCAACTACAAGTAAGCGCATATTTCTACCGTACCGTCACATTCGCTCGTGGGGTGTGCTTCACACAGGGTTTCTTAGGATCTGTGCGTTAGGCTATGACCGTGAACTCTCAGCGCGCATTTCCACGTCGTTCAGAGCTCCGCGCAAAAAAGGCGTTGAGCTCGCAGTCTTCTGGTGCAGTTGTGCGGGAACTCACGCCCTCTGAAATGAATGAGGCCATCAAAGTTGCGATGGGGAGAGCCTTGTATCTCGCGGATCGTGCTCGTGCCAATGGTGATGTTCCAGTCGGAGCAGTCGTACTTGACGAGACTGGAGACATCATTGGTGAGGGTTGGAACACACGTGAGATCGATCGCGATCCGGCTGGTCACGCGGAAATGATGGCGTTACGCAGTGCTGCAAAGAAAGTTGGCTCTTGGCGTCTCGATAAGGCAACGATGGTCGTCACGCTTGAACCGTGCACGATGTGCGCCGGAGCGATAGTGCTTTCTCGACTACGTCGGCTCGTTTTTGGTGCGTGGGATGAGAAAGCGGGTGCGTGCGGATCTGTGCGCGACGTAGTGCGGGATTCTCGGCTCAACCATCAGGTTGAGGTGGTGAGTGGTGTTCTCGCTGATGAGTGCGCGATTCAACTCCGCGGGTTTTTCTCGACACGGCGAAACATGTAAACTGGGACGGCGAACATCAAGTTCGCTGGATCGTTACGCAAATTTTCATTCTTGAAGATTCGTGTAGCGCCACTTTGGTAGCGTGTCCGAGCGGCCGAAGGTGCAGCACTCGAAATGCTGTGTGGTTCATAGCCACCGTGGGTTCAAATCCCACCGCTACCGCTCTTGGAATCCCCGGAATCTCAACGAAAAGTCGATGTCCGGGGATTTGCATATGTAGCGGGAGGGGGGAACAAGGGGGGAACAAAACAAACCCATTCACCACCGTTACGCAAACGTCCACCACGAACACCCGATCGAAGCGTGGTTGGGTGCGTGTAAACTCTTTCTTTAGATTGGGTAAGCGGATACCGCAAAAACACCCTCTTAGGGTAAGCATCCGATCGTGACTATCAGCGAGGTTTTCAGCATCCCGGCTCTTTCGCACTCTTTGTTAGCCGCTTGGTGCTTGTTAAAAGACGATGGGGTTTTGGGTTGATTGACTCGAGTAACAAGAAACCGGGCGGTATCGAAAGTAGACTTAGTACCTTCGAGCCCGCCCGGCTCCACACATTATTGTGCCACTAGTGGTCAACAAAACGCTTTGCGTGGAAAAACGCCGAACCCGTACACAACCGTTCCAACAGCCCACTATGAACATTCAAACGTACCGGGGAGGGGGTGTCCCCCCTCCTAAACCCCGCGAGGGTGCCTGGTCTACTGCTGTCTTTGTAGGCAACTAGCGCGCGTCAGTGTGTGGAAAATGCTGTGTGTATAAAAGCCCTTACCGCCGGTGGCGCGCCGTGAGAGGGGGAGAGGGGATACCCCCTCCTGGCTCGTCTGCTCGCGGCCGCGAGCCCACTACTTGTTGCTGTGTGTGGTTGGCTAGTAAGCGTTTCATACTGTTGTTTCACTGTGTGACGCGCGCTCGCGACCATTGCGCCGTTGGTTAAGGATTGGTGTTGAACGCGCGTCACACGCTGTTCTAATAGCCTGTTCTGCTACTTGTTTTACTCATTCACTTCACCTTGTCCTTGTGTGTCTTGAAGATGATGTGAATGGGGTTTGCGGTTGGACTTTTCCCCGTTATCTCGGGGTTTCTCCGTTCGCTTCATGTTCGCTTCATTACGGCTTAGTTGATGTGAACGTGAAGTGAACGTGATTTCCCCGGAATCTAGCGGCAAAGTCGGTGTCCCACTCCCGTTCACATCACTTTCTTTGCGCGCGAGATTAGGTGAAGTGAATGGCAGTTCCCACATGGTGCCACCACCGAACTTATCTAAGCGGTGTTTCACTATCCCTAGTTCCTTTGAAGCTCGGTACAAAGCATTGTTGTCTACTCCGATTTCCGCGCTCGCGGCTTTGTCGATCTCGGTTTTCTGTTTCGCTCCGTCTGCTAGAAACCCTTCTAACCATTCCTTAGCTTTTTCCACCTTGGTTGGTTGGTTCTCGGTTTTTGGGGGCCGGTTGTATAGTTCCTCCACGCTCACGGGGGAAACACCACCTAGTTGCACTTTTGAGCCCGCAAGCGGTAGGCCATCCTTATCGGTTTTTTGTGTGCCGTCTGGATTCTTAATCGGCACTCCATGCAAGGTGAACTCGTAGGCAGTTCGGTCTAGTTCACCTGCGTTGAGCTTTTCGAGCCCATACACGCTGCAACCACGCTGTTCGTCTGCTTCAACCATGAGAACCGCTCGCGCGGCATCATGCCATTGGGTGGAACCCAATAGCTTGTCGCGTGCTCTTCCGGGGCCTTTAGACACATGCACGATACCTATAACAGAGCATCTCTTATTTTCTGCGAACTCTCCTAATCGCCTTAGCATCCGTTGGACATCTTGCGCCTTATCGTTATCTCCTTCCAGTGTGAGAGAGATTGGGTCAATAACCAACAGTGCCGCTTCGTGGTCTTCGACCACTTCTATAAGTGTTGCAATATCGGATGGGAGTCTAATACTTGCAAGGTACTCGTCTTCGGGATCCTCTCCTTCAACATACTTACCGTTAAGTAGCAAACAACGGTCTAGGTCTGCTCCGTTGGCTGTAAGCCGTGGTGTAATGACCCGTGCTTTATCGTCTTCCGTGGAGTAGATAACAACGTTTCTAGGTTGCCCGTATAGATTGCCCTCTAGTGTTCCTTGCGATACTTTGGCTGCCAAAAAAGTTGCTAATGTGCTCTTTCCGCTGCCACCTTTCCCGCCCATGATGGTTACAAGGTCTAAAGGGATTTTGCCTTCCCAAAGGAACTTGACACTCTCCATTTCCACCTCGGACGCGCGCGTAACGCTATACGAACGCAACTCCCATTTGCGACCGTCTTTTGGCTCGGTGTAGTCACTCCAGATCGGGAACCACATTAGCGATCACCTCCCCGCTTAGCAGAGTTGATGGTAGCTGCGACTTCGTTTGGCGTAAGCCCCGCGAAAATAGCGTTGGCCGCGAGCGCGTCTAAGCTCTCGTCCAAATGCTTAGCCAACAGCGGGTCTTGCCTGGCTTCAACACACATGCGGTGTGCCTTGCGGTTCAGGTAGTCGTTACGTGAACCTTCGGGAACGGTGAGCATGTTGTTAATCCACGTGTGCCAGCCTTTAAGTTTCCCGCTCGCGGATACGGCTTTATTGTGGGATGGGGGTCGTGAATAATGACCCCCTTTGGGTGGTGTGTTTATCGTCGGGGGTTTGCGTGTTAGTTGGTATAGGGCTCGTGGCAGTAGTTCAGCGATAGGTTGCTCGTTTTCGAAAACATATGGTTTTCCAGTGTCAGGGTGAAGGGAGGGAGGGGCTATGAGGTAGCTTCGGCCCATGCCTTTAATGTCCACGCCTGGAACCAAGTTTGAGCGTGCTTTAACTAGTTGTAGGCGTTTGGCGGGGGCTTTGTAATACAAGTGGCATCCACCGTCACCACGGCCGGAAAGGACTGTGAGAGTCGGGGGTAGCTTGCCTAGCTTATTCTCTAAGGCTTCGATACTTCCACCGCTACGGGGGTCGATGTCGAAAACAATCACGTGAGGTGGTGGCACTATGCCTATTAGCGCGTTGGGCCACTGCTGCCACCACGCTTCTATTACTTTTTGGTCGCGTGTAGCGTCTTTGAATCCGTGTGGCGTGTAAGGGGCTTTAGCGCGTGCGCCTGTTTCTTGACAAGGGAAAACGCTAATGCCAGTGGCGGCGTGGGTAGCGGCCGCGGCTCCCATGGTGTACCCGTGGACGGTAGAATAGTTGGGTAGGGATTGGTTCCGATTCTGAGCGGCTGTCTGAGGGGTTTGGGCGGCCGCTTCTTTTTGTGTTCTCATGCGTTACCGCTCCTCGATTACTGGAGTACGGAACGTGTTGAGGTCTTTGGCATCTATGCGGATAACGCGCGTGCCGTAACGGTAGGCGGGTAGTTCACCGCGATATATCCACCTGCGAACACTGTCGGGGGATACGCCTAAGATTTGCGCGGTTTCTTGGATACTGTACGCGGCGCGATCTTTGACCGTGTGCGTGACTGTTTGGCTGCTCAACACTAAACCCTTTCGGTTCTAGTGCTGGCTACATGAAAAAGGGTAGCCAGCATGAATCGTTTGCTGACTACCCGCGGCATCTGATTGTGCCGTTAGAGATAGGGGGCGCGTTAGCCAAGCAACCATAAAGGACTGGCTGCTTTTACTTCCCCGTCTTGGGGTTGTAACCGTAGTACACCGACAATGAAGGCCGGGACATTTACGTACACTAGCACACTCGTACCCATGAAAGCGCATGCATTTGTTGCGCTCGCGGTCTTAACTATTCCCTGATTTGGTGCTGCGCCCGCAACAGCTCCATCACGCTAACTCTCTTTTGGTTAGCTAATGCCCGGTTTCTTAACACCTTTAGAACGTCTTGATTGTCTAGTTCTAACCTGTATTTTGTGTGGCAAACGGGGCAAGTTGGTTCCCAATCGGTAACGATGAGCTTGTTATCTAAGTCGCTTAAACTGGCCTGGCTAAGTGCGTGTGCTTTTACATGCCTGGATTTGTAGCGGCTGCGATCCTCTACAGTGTTCATGGCTTCATTCGGTTGCCAGCCGGGCAATAAGTAGTTGTGTTCGCTCTCGAGGAACTGTAAGTAATCCTCGTAAACCACATTCTGGTTTTTCTTCTTGCGAGAGCGTTCAAAATCGGCAAACTTGACGGGGGCTTCATGATCGTTGTGAAACTCATATATGAGAGTGCCTAAGTTCTGTTTCCTCGTTCCGCTAGAGCGCGCGTGTTCGGGTGTGTCGCGTCCACACCAAACCTTGATGTAGTACTCGAGGGGGATTGGCTGCCATTCTTGCTTTTTCATGGTTATTTGGCTCCGTTCTGCTCAACGCCTGTGGTCGTTGCTGATGGGAATGATGGGGGACTGGTTTGGGCTCCCACTTTCAACGCCTGGATAGTTTTTGAGTTCTATAGGCTTGTTAATGATGTCTTCGGCCGTAAGTTCTCCCCATTGTTCGGAATCTATTTGTGAACCGATTTCGCATCTGTACGCGATACTGCGTTTCCACTCGTATTGATCCCACACGCGTAACTTAGGCGCTAGAAAGGCTCCTTCGCACGCGTCTGCCACATCTTTAGACGTAGATCCTGTACGCATGAAGACGTGCATCTGGTTATGGCGGTAATGCAAACCCGCGATTGTTCGGATAAGCCGCCCATCCCGCGCTTTCTCATACGACACGGCAAAATTACTTGTCATGTGAAGGACTATTCCTCGCTGGATAGCGGACGTAATACTTTCCGGTGTGCCTTCACCTGGTTTAACTAGCACCGTCCACCTTGTCCCGTTGTCTGTTCTCAAGTTGTACCGCGCCATAATCATTCGGCCTTTCGATCTAGTTTGATTACGTTGCTGTCCGCGTCGTTTGAGAGCACTTGACGGGCAACACTGTTGATAATGCGGCGCTGTGTCTCCTCGTCGCTGTGCGTGTACCTGAGCGCCATTCCCGGCGTTGATTGACCAAGAATCATCTGCACGTCCTTGGGCGAGATCCCCTCAACTCGTCCAGCAATGCTCGCGGCCGTGTGCCTAAAGTCATGCGGGCTTGCGTGAGGGATACCAAGACGTTCGCACGCGCGGCGAATGTTGATCTGAATGGTTCGCTCTCCCATGTGTTCACGGGGGTTCTGCGTCGAGGGGAACACAAGCGCGTCTTTACCCGCGAGCGGCCTGGCTTCAACGTGTGCTCTCAAAAGCTCTACCATTTCGTCCGATAGGGGGACGGTGCGAATGCCCGCGTCGGTCTTCGGCGTGCCAACAACCTTGCTCTTGCCGTCACCACTAACCGCGCGGGTAACGCTTATGGTGTGGTCGGTTAGGTTGATGTCCTTGCGGCGCAGCTCGCGGGCTTCACCAAGACGCAACCCAACAATCCCCATGAGTAGCACTAGGGTTCGCATGTGTGAGGGAACCTCGTCCGCGAGCGCGGTTAGCTCGTGAATCGGTAGTGCTCGCGGCGCGTGACGTTGCGAACGGCTTGCGGCCTTAGACGCGCCTTTCTTGAGTAGGTTGCGGGTGCACGGGTTGGCCGCAATAATGCCGTCTTCAACCGCGGTGTTCATGATTGCCTTGAACAGCTCGTAGGCGCGCTCGCGGGCTCCACGCTTGCCGGGGGATAGTTCCTCAGCTACCCATTGACGCACGTCCACCGTCTCGATCTGTTTGATTGGGTGGTTGCCCCATTTTGGCTGTAGGTGGTTGCGGTAGTTCGCGCGGTAAGCCCGCATGGTGGTTGGAGAAAGCTCATACTCTTTGAGTGCCAACCACTGTTCGGCGTACTCTCCGAATGGCCGCTGGTCTGCTAGGCGCTTACGTTCGGCTTCCTCGGCTTCGGCGGCTTTTTGTTCCGGGCTTTTCCACGTGCCGTCAAGCAGTGCCGATTCTTGTTTGGTTAGCCATTGTCTTGCTTCGGTGACATTGCGGAATGTGTAAGGGGCTCTAATGCGTTTTCTTCCAGAATCAGGCAGTTCAAAGTAGGCGCGATACCGTCCAGATGGTAGTTTTTCCACGGTTCCAAAACGTCTAACGGCCATTTTTGCTTGTCCTATCAGTGTTTTCTTGCTGGTTAGCGTGGGGGGAATGAGGGGGGAAACTAGCTAATTTAAGTATATCTATGCGTATCTATGCACACAAGGGAATTGTGACTATTCCTCGCCATATCAACGAAAAGTCCACTTTTGCCTGGAAGCTCAACACACACAAAAACACGTAACTGAATATTCAAATCCCACCGCTACCGCGGCTAGAATCCCCGGAATCTCAACGAAAAGTCAGGTTCCGGGGATTTTCGCATCTAGGTTTCGGACAAAATTCGGACAATGATTTAGTAATACAGCGGTGCGCAACCTCGCCAAGCGGCACGAACGATTGTCATTCGGGGCCTGTGAGCACTCCAATTGTGTTTTCACCGGGATAAGAAACCGAGTGGTATCGAAAGCTATAAGAGTACCTTCCAGCTCGCCCGGCTTCACACACTATTGTGTCACTAGTGGCCGATAAGCGCTTCGCGCGCAAATCTCCGAACCCGTAGAAACAGAAACCCATAGCCACTCGACCCACCAAAGCCTTGAGGAGGGAACACCTTTCCGCATTGATTCTGACGGTTGCCGAGAAAATAGGTGTTGTGGAAGTCGGAATCGATGCGAATTCGTGGCGAAGCGTCAGAATTGGCGGTGGAGGCGGGGCGTCGGGAAGTGTCTGAATTGGCGTTTGGTAGGGAAAGTGTCGTGGCTAAATCTATGGAGCGTGTTTGCCGAAGACGATGCGAGGTCGAGGGTAAGGCGACCTCCTGGATGGGGGAAAGAGTGGAGAAGGGTCTACCGTTAATCGAACCAACGATGCCTCAGAATTGACTTACTTCTAAGGAGGATTATCGTGCCAAAGACTCCATCAAAAGAGCCAACCAAGCTTCAGGCTGCAATAGTTATCCTAGTGCTACTTGTCGTA
Source organism: Actinomycetaceae bacterium (assembly GCA_030537615.1). Classification (GTDB taxonomy): domain Bacteria; phylum Actinomycetota; class Actinomycetes; order Actinomycetales; family Actinomycetaceae; genus Gleimia. Next base: position 50,170 of record JAUNVP010000010.1, read on the forward strand.
TTGCCGATACCGGGTGCCCTAATCTATGCGGGAACTGAATGGTTGTTTAATCCAGCTGGCGTGCCTAAAGAATTCATCATCACGTACTTCGGGCAGATGTTGATCCTTATTGGTTGGGGATTGTGGGCAAAGTTCAAAGTTGGGGACTGATTAATGCAGTGATGAGAGTGGCAAATAAAAATGGGACCCCGGCTCTCCGGGGTCCCATTTCCTGCGGGTATTTTAAGAAGCTTGGTAGGTGAGGCACTCCGCGTCGCCTGCACCAATGCGAACAGCGTCTGCTCCACATTCCAAGTTGTGGTTGAAGGTGCAGTCTGCGCGCTGGCAAGCGCCGACCTGCGCGGTTACGCGGTCGAGACCGCCGCGCGTTCCGATTTCTACGAATGTCACGCAACCTTGCTTGCCCATGGTCATTGCAAAAGCGGTGCAACCGTCATGGTTAAAAGAACAGCTCGTGGTTGCGCAGTTATCAACTTTCGGCATCGTGGTCATTATGAACTCCTTACATTTGAGGTTCGTCCTCGTGGTCTTTCCCTCCGGTGTCACAACCGGAATGCCCCTGGAGGGGTGGTGTTGATTCCACGTTATGCCGGTATTTACGAAACGAATAGCGCAGGTTTATGTTGCGTAAATCAGTTTCGTTAATGAGTTCAAGTCAATAAGAAAGATGGCCTTTCCCTAAATCGGTGGCTGATGGAAACGTGTGTTCTTTCGACTGGCATTTCAAGGCTTTTCGTTGTGTTTCTGCGGATCTGTCAAGGTTTAGCAACTTAGTGATGGCTAAGCTAAAGAGTGCAAATGTGAGCGGAGTCACAATAGTCGGCCGTGCATTTCGCGTTTTGTTCAACAGAGTTCTGCAACGAATTACGACACGTTATGTTGCTTAATTGCTGAAAGAAGTGAAGAGGCCGGCTTTAAGTAGGGGAGGGCGGAGCCGCTCGCCCTCGAGGGAAGTGTCTGAATTGGCGGTATTGGTTCGGTGCCACACCGATTCCGACGGTTCGCCTCGGAAACGCGTCGATTCCGACAGCTACGACGCAAATTATGGGGTGAAGTGTCTGAATCGAAATGGAGTCGAGGGCGGGAAAGGAATGGGACCCTATCTCGAAAAAGGGTGCCCAAACCTCACTGTGTTCCGTATGATTTAGGTGTGAAACTGCTGAAAGGCCAATTGGCGCAGATGGTCGGCGTCTTCACGGACGCGGCCCGCTTGTTTGCGCGCCACTGGCCCGCACTCATCACCTTGTTTTGCGCAGGTTTTGCCTTGCGGTTTGGCGCACTGTGGCTTGCCGGACGCGCTTCGTTTATCAGCCCGACGATTACGGCGATGATCCTGCCGTTTGCGCCGCTACTGATGATTGCCTCACTCGCACTCATGCTCAGGGTGCTAGCGACGTCTCTTCCGGGCCTCTTGGCGGAAAATGAGTCGCAGCAGTGGCGCTCGCACATCAACGCAACCGTGGTGGCACTCATTCCGTTTCTGGCGATCTACGCCTCAAACGGCTTCCTCAAAGAGGACATGCGTCGCTATGCCTACGACCAGGGGGGCTTGGTGTGGGCGCAGTTAGAGCGCGGCGACTTCGCTGACGATGTGCTCTTCGACCGGATTCCGCTACCAACATCCGGAATCATTCTCGGCATCGTCATCATCGCTGTGGCTCTACGCAAGCTCATCGCGTGGAAGAAGCTGGCCTCGAAGTCGACACTGTGGGCGCTGTTGTCCGCCTACCTCGAAGCTGTGTGGCTGACCAGTTTGGCTTATATTTTCACGCTTAAGGTGACGCAGTTGCAGCAGTGGGTGACAAATCGACAGGTCGTTGATGACATCAATGTGTGGTGGCAAACGGCTTCGGAAACCTACAAGCTAGTGCATACCTTTATTCTCATGCCGTTTACTTGGCTCGGCTCGCTCATATCGGCGGCTGGTGCGCTCATTGTGGTGCCGGTGGCGTGGCTGACTATCGGGGCTACCCTCTACGGCGCAGAACTCAAAAAAGGTGATCCGCTTTTCGATGAGGAAGTCGCTACCGAACGCATCAACCGCCTCCCCAATCCAGTTAAAAAGACCATCAACCACGTGGTTTCCCCCGTCGTTACACCTTTCAAGGCTGCGGTGGATGCGATCCGTAAAATCGCTGTCGCCGGATTTATCCCGATGGTGCTGTTTTGCGTTATCTTCGCTCTCACCGGCTGGTTGCGGATCGGGGTGGATGAGGCCGCCCACGCCCTCATCGGCCCGCGCTCGTCCGCACTCAATTTCGCCATTGAACCGGTCATTTCGCTCGTTGAATCGCTCGTTTACTTCACAGTGACGCTCGTGCTTCTCGCCTCGGGAGTCAGTCGTATTCTCACCGCGCATTCATTCGTGGAGGGCGAAAGCGCCGACGCTTCGGCGCCCGCGACAGCTTAACCCGGTCCTTCACGCGCGTGACGGACCACGTCGCCAGGGTCACCGCACCGGGAAGTCAGCGTAGCGCGGCAGATCCCAGTAAATCCGCACGGTACGGGGTTCCACTCCATCTGGAATCGCAATGACCGACGTGGTGGTCCATTGCGCCGGCCGCGGTGTCGCTGAATCAATGAGCTCACCGGAGAAGTAATCGATGGTCGGGCCTTCCGCCCCAAACGGGACGCAGCTATCAACCAACGCCCCGGCGCTCACATCCTGGCGGGTCGCGGCGCGCGGGAAATACTGTCGCCCGTCAGAATCGAGGGCGATGACGGTGCATCCGTCGGCGATAACCTCAGGATCCGCTGCCATAGTGAAGTCGAATGCCCACAGCCGCGCTCCTTCCACGGCAGTGAGCCCTTCGACGGATTCGACGATTTGCGCCCCGTCGAAAGTGACGTCGATGGCTCGCTCGTACGTGACGCCCGCGTTGGTCAGACTCGACGTGTAGTGCGCGGTTTCGGACTCAACGGCTACCTCCGACGTGGGGTCGGACGGCCAGTAGATTTCCAGCAAGCGGTGCGAAGAGGCGAATCCCGCCGCTACGACAGCGATCGGGAGGACAATCAACCACCGCCAGTTTCGTTTCCACCAACTCATGGTTTGGCACCCCCGTAGCTGGGATCGGCGATCTCGAATGTGCCGGCTGTGGCGATAAGTTCCGTAGCGTCCTCTTCGCTGATGCCAAGGTCGATAACTGCGACGTCATCTCCACTGGCTGAACTGTAGTTGTAGATCCGCACCGAAGCGCCGGCGAGAGCATCCTTGGCGATTTCGACGGCAAGCGGACACGACACTGCTAAACCGGCTTGCGACGCACCGCATTTCAACAGGCCACCGTAGGGTTGAATGCCACCGAAAACGTGACTGTTTCCGCCCTCTACTTCGATTGGGGCTACTGACGTCTCAATCCCATTGGGAACATAGGTCACGGTGAAGGTGAGGAAAACGGCGGAGGTTTGGGCCGTTGCACCAAAGCGGGTGACCGTCCGGGCGGTGCCGACATCGCCGACGCTGACTGACCCCGTGCGGATTTCGACAGCTTGTTCGACAGTTCCGTGTACGGGGAAAGTCTCGTTAAGGACAGCTTCTCGATCGGGGAGAAGGGAATTAATCGAGGACCCCGCCGCAAACGCCGCGATAGCGATCGCCGCAGCCGACAATTTCATTACGCGTTTAGCCATCATTCACCTCCGCACACTGGGATTGCCGTTAGAGGATTATCGAGGCTCCAGTAGCGGTGGCCGTCGAGGGATGATTTCACCCACGATGCTTGTTTAATGACGATCGCCAGATCGCATCGGTTGACGTCGTCGGAAACGGCCCATATGGCGGTGTAGTCTCCGGGAATTCCGGGCTGAAACGCGCCCTGATTCAACCCGTCAATGGCGCGTTCAATGCGTGGATAGGGCATGGAGGTCGACAGGGGTTGCGTATTTTCGTTCACTACCAGCATGCCCGCATCGAGCAGGTGAGTGGCAAACGCAGAATCCTCAATCGCTCGATCGCTCATGTTGGTGGCATGGAATTTCACTTTGAGACAGAGAGGGAACTCGGCAGTGGTATCGAAACAGGTCGTGTCCATCATGACGCCGTCGATGACGAGAGAAAATGGGCCCGCTTCGATTTGTTCTCCAAATGCGCTGACGGTGGTTTCTTTTTCGACTTCAGCCAGCGCGTTATCCCACCCGCGGGTAAAACCCACGACCACAATGACGATCAGCATGAGTGCCAAGACGACGTTCTTCACCGAGAGAAAATCCTTGCTGAGCGACCATACGCGAAGTAGGCGCTTCGACCGCCATAGCGGTGTGCGTGTCTTCGGCTGTTCTGTCGCCTCAGATGTGCGGGAGGACGAGCCGGTGCTGGTGGAAGGGGTATTATCGCCGCTCACGTAACGATTCTATGTCGTAGAACACGAATTCAACAGCGAAAAATGGCTCGAAATGTGACGTATCCCGCCGCATTGGGAGACCTGAGGGCGCATGGTTAGACTAAGGGTGCTTTAGGCTTAACACATTCGAGTCTGACTCTGTGGAAGGATCGTTCATGACTCAGGACTTCAAGGGAGCCACCGCCGCACAGATACGCGCGGTATCTGGTCGCCCTCCGAAAGCATCGACACCGATGGAATACTGGCAGGGCTTGTCAGCCGCTGTCGTTGACCGCATCGCAGATAACTGGAATGCAACGACGGAAAAATACCGAAAAGGTCGCCGTCAGCACTACTTCTCTGCCGAGTTCCTCATGGGACGTGCGCTTCTCAATAACCTGCTTAATCTCGGACTGGTTGATGAGGCCGATGCAGCGGTTAACGCATTCGGACAGAAACTGACCGACATTCTCGAACAGGAACCAGATGCCGCTCTTGGTAACGGCGGTCTGGGACGTCTCGCCGCCTGTTTCCTTGACTCATGTGCAACCCAGGATCTTCCGGCTGTCGGATACGGTATTCTGTACCGCTACGGCTTGTTCAAGCAGGTCTTCCAAGAGGGATATCAGACCGAGCACCCCGATTCCTGGATGGAAGAGGGCTACCCGTTCGTCATCCGCCACGAGGAAGAGCAGCGCATCGTTCGTTACGGCGACCTCCATGTGCGTGCGATTCCCTACGACATGGCAATCACGGGCTACGGCACGGACAATGTCGGTACGTTGCGTCTGTGGAAAGCCGAACCGATGGAAGAGTTCGACTACGCAGCCTTCAACTCGCAGCGCTTTACTGACGCAATCGTCGACCGTGAGCGCACCAACGACATTTCCCGTGTGCTGTACCCGAACGACACGACCTACGAAGGAAAAGTGCTTCGCGTACGCCAGCAGTACTTCTTCGTATCAGCCTCCCTGCAAGAAATTGTCGAGAACCATGTCAAGCAGCATGGCGACCTCGAAACCTTCGCGAACTTCAACTGCATTCAGCTCAACGACACGCACCCCGTGCTCGCCATTCCCGAACTCATGCGGATCCTCATGGACGAGCACGATCTCGGCTGGGAAGATGCCTGGCAGGTCGTTTCGCAGACCTTCGCGTACACTAACCACACCGTGCTTGCTGAAGCGCTGGAGCAGTGGGAGATCTCGATCTTTGACCGGCTGTTCCCGCGCGTGATGGAGATTGTGTGGGAGATCGACCGACGCTTCCGCAATGAAATGGCGGATGCCGGCGTTGAACCCAGCCGCATCGACTACATGGCTCCGGTGTCCGGCGGCATGGTCCACATGGCGTGGATTGCCTGCTATGCGGCTTATTCCATTAACGGTGTGGCCGCCTTGCACACCGAGATCATCAAGCGCGAAACACTCGGTGAATGGCATGACCTGTGGCCCGAGAAGTTCAACAATAAGACGAACGGTGTCACCCCGCGTCGCTGGCTCAACCAGTGCAACCCGCGTCTGGCTGAACTTCTCACCGAAGTGACCGGGTCCGACGAATGGGTGCGCGACCTCGACGTGCTGAAGAACTACGAGGACGCCGGCAACGATGCCCTCTACGACCGTCTTAACGACATCAAGCACGCGAACAAAGTTGATTTTGCGCAGTGGATTGAGCGCCGCCAGGGGATTGCCATCAACCCGCAGGCGATCTTCGATGTACAGATTAAGCGTTTGCACGAGTACAAGCGCCAGCTTCTCAACATCATGTACGTGCTTGACCTGTATTTCCGCGTCAAGGATGATCCCACGCTCGATATTCCGCCGCGAGTATTTATCTTCGGCGCGAAGGCGGCTCCGGGATACGTGCGCGCCAAGGCCATCATTAAGCTCATTAATGAGGTTGGCCGCCTGGTGAATAATGATCCTGAGATTGGAGATCGTCTCAAGGTCGTGTTCGTAGAGAACTACAACGTATCGCCCGCAGAGAAGATCATCCCCGCCGCGGATGTCTCCGAGCAGATTTCGACTGCAGGTAAGGAAGCGTCGGGCACATCGAACATGAAGTTCATGATGAACGGCGCCCTCACCCTTGGCACACTGGACGGTGCAAACGTCGAAATTGTTGACTCGGTCGGCTACGACAACGCTTACATTTTCGGTGCTCGTGAGGAAGAACTCCCCGAGTTGCGCAAGTCCTACGACCCGCGTCACCAGTATGAGACCGTACCCGGCCTCAAACGCGTCCTCGATGCCTTCACCGACGGCACGTTGGATGACGGGAACTCAGGCATGTTCCACGACTTGCGCTGGTCGCTCCTTAACTCGAATGGCTACGAGCCGGCGGACGTCTACTATCTGCTGGGCGACTTCGACGACTACCGCAAGACCCGCGACAAGATGGCCGAAGATTACGCCGATCGTCGCGCGTGGGCGAAGAAATGCTGGAAGAACATCGTTGAATCCGGCCGGTTCTCTTCCGACCGTACGATTCGCGACTACGCGCGAGAAGTGTGGAAGATCGAGCCAACGGCGATCTAACTTCTGAAGTTTTGGGCGGGCTATCGTATCATTCGATTAGCCCGCCCAAAACTATAGGAAAGAATAAATGGCTTTTGGTTCGATTTTCTTCCTATTTTTATTTCTCCCATTTGTCGTCTTAACAAACTGGGTCATTCAAGAACGCTATCGACCTGCATTTATTACGCTTGCATCGATCATTTTCTTCGCGGCGTTCAGTTTCACCGGCGTTGTCGTCCTGCTCGCTATAGCCGGAATCAACTACATTGTTGCCCGATTTATTCGGCATCTACAGCGGTCCGGCTTTTCGCGCGGAGGACGAGTCACGCTGACACTTGGATTAGCCGCGGATCTCGGTATCCTCGCCTACTTCAAATGGTCTGGTTATATCGATCCATATATCAATGCACTCCTCAGTCGAGAAAGTGGATCTCCAGTTGCGCCGTTCCTATTTCTCGCGGGAATGAGTTTTATTGTCTTTAGCGCAATCAGCTACCTCGTCGACGTGTGGCGTGGAGATGCTGAGCCCGGTTCACCTTTTGATATCGTTCACTACCTATTTTTCTTCCCCAAATTAATCTCTGGCCCCATTGTTCGGTTCAAAGACTTTGCGTGGACTCAGCCGGAATCCGCACAACTCGTTTGGGGAGCACAGCGCGTCATTCTCGGCCTCGGCAAAAAAATCCTCATCGCAGACAATCTCGGCACCGTCGCTGACAGCGCCTTCTACATCACAATCCACGGTGCCGATACTGCTACGCACTGGTTCGGCCTCGTCGCCTACACGCTACAGATCTACTTTGATTTCGCCGGCTACTCCGACATGGCGATTGGTGTGGCGCAGATGCTTGGTTACCCGATCGCAGAGAACTTTAACTCGCCCTATCTCTCACAATCGATCACCGAATTCTGGAGGCGCTGGCATATCTCTCTCGGCGCATGGTTCCGGAACTACCTGTATATTCCGCTCGGTGGCAACCGCACTGGAAACGTGTACCTCAATCTGTTCATCGTGTTCCTTGCCACCGGCATTTGGCACGGAGCAACGATGAATTTCGTTCTGTGGGGACTTGTATTCGCGGTAGCGATCATCTGGGAGCGATACGTCAGACTTCATCCGATTCCGGTCAGGGTACCCGGCATCGTGCGATGGGCTATCACGTTCTCGATCGTCATGTTCAACTGGGTGCTGTTCCGCGCCTCCGACTTGGCTGCCGCTACCAGTTACTACAAGAATCTGTTCGGCATCTCGACCAATGAGGTCGTGATGTACGGCTGGCAATACTCGGCACCCCCGAAAGAAACTGCGATTCTTGTTATTGGTTTGGTAGCTACCTTCATCGTCCCGCGCCTGACCATATCTCAGCGCTGGGGTAAGCCGAGTCGCACCACCATCGGCTTTGCAACCCAGCTCGCGCTGACCGTCGTTTTATTTGGACTGTGCTTCATTCAGATCGTCAGCTCCGAAGTAACGCCGTTCCTCTACTTCCAGTTCTAGGAGTCAAGATGAGTCGAACCAGACAGTTGATCGCCCTCGGTACACTATTTGCGATGCTTCTGCTTCCCTGGCTCAACTTTGACGCCGAACCGGGACGCATATCTGAGGTGGACAACCGGCAACTCACCGATACGCCACCACTTTCGCTTTGGCACGCAAACGATTGGGTGGAGTACATCAATGACCGTATCGGATTCCGCGAGGCCGCTATCAACACTTATCAAGACCTCGAATATGCCATTTTTGGAACCGTTGGAGTTCCGGGACTTCACGCGGGAACCGGGGGAGAGATCTATACCGATGGGGCGCACTGGTACAACGAGGGTATAGTTACCGGCCTGGCAGACCATGTTGCCGCAATGCAGACATATTGCGAACAGCGTGACATCCCGTTTCTCTACGTGATCGCGCCGGAGAAGAGTGAGGTCTACGCTGACAATCAGGCACCCGGTTACCCTACCGGACCTCGCCCGGTCACCAAGCGTCTCATTGAGCTATTGGAGGAACGCGAAGTTGAATTTCTTGACCTGACACCCGTCCTCGTCGAAGCAAAGAATGAAACGGGTGAACGAGTTTTCAATCGGCGTTACGATCCGCGTCACTGGAACGAACTCGGTGCCTTTTATGGCGTAAATGCCATTATTGAACGCATGCGGCAGTGGTTCCCTCAGCTCGAAACCAATGAACTGGACGACTTCGATATCAGCACCGACTTTGCTGAATACGCCGTCAACAGCAAGTTTCGCATCGATGATGAGTACCCGAGACTGGAGTTAAAAGAGGAACTTGGCTCCCCTGATGTTCGTATTCTTGACGATGCGCGCATTAGTTACCAGCACCGTACGAGAGACGAAACCTCATCAAAGTCTGATGGACCCCGTTTGCTCAGTCTGAGTGGCTCATACTTCAACCCTAAACAGCAGTTCCTAGGAAATCAGTTCAAGGAAATGTACACAGTTCACAACTACGAGAATGTTGCGGACCTTGACTACTACGTGAATATTGTCCGTCCCGAGGCCGTGGTATTCACTACTGCTACCTACACAATCAACTCAGATTTTTTCGACACGGAAACCTTAGAAACGAGGGTCTTTAGTCCGCCACTTGCCGAACCCGAAAGCGTGTCCAGTGAACTGCGGAGTGCCGAAGCTCGCCTCACCTCCAATGGTTTGATGCGATTGTGTGTCCTCGCGGAGGATACTGATGACCCTCGTTACATTTGGCTCCAAAGCGGCGATCAAACCTACGATCTGCGGGCCCGCGAATGGGGCTATAATCTCTACGATTTCAATGGTGGTGACGAGTTTTCTGAAGAAGAATTGGAGACGGAATGTCTCATGGCTGATATTCCGTTGGACGAGGTCTACGACTGGGATACAGACAGTTTCGCGGACATGCGGTTATTTGTTGAGGACATGTCGGGAACGCTCAGTGATTGGATAGTGGAGATTATTCAATAGTGCGGCGAAAGCGAGGAACATATGACAGTAGTCGAAATCTGTGTGGAGGACGCTGTCGGAGCCTATCTCGCAGCCGAGGCAGGAGCTTCCCGAGCTGAACTATGTGCTGACCTGAGCGTTGGCGGCCTCAGCCCATCGATTCCGACTGTTCGCGACGCTATTGCACGATTGCTGAGAACGGGACGTACGGACTTTTCTTTGCAGTTGATGGTGCGACCTCGCGCTGGAGATTTCGTTTATAGCGCCGGTGAACGTACTGCCTGCGAGAACACTGTTCGCGATTATCTCGACGAGTTTAATGACTCTTCGGTGCCTATCGGCTTCGTTTTTGGAGCCATTACTGAGGGCGCGGTCGATGAATGTGCGGTGTCACAGATCCGTGAGCTGACACGGGGCTACGAGCTGACCTATCACAGAGCGTTTGATGAACTCGATGATCCGTTTGCTGGGCTTGAGACCCTCATTGCCCTCGGGGTTGATCGAGTTTTGACATCCGGCGGCCCAGGTCCGTGCGATGTCGAGACCATTGGGCGGTACCTTGAGCGGTCAGACGGGCGCATTCAGATCCTGGCTTGCGGGGGTCTGCGATCCGACTCGGTCGCGCGTGTAGCGGCGGCACTACCGGGGGCGCAGCTTCACATGCGCGCGCCTGTAGTCCGAGGAAATACTTCGGTCATTGCCCACCACAGTACAGGATTGTCGACAACTGACCCGCGTGAAGTTCGTGCCATCATCTCCGCCTTGTCCGCCGATCGTCGATATTGATTCGTCCACGCGCTTGACTCTCCGCTATCGCGTCGATTCTGACGCTTCGCCCCAGAATTCGCGTCGTAGGTGTCGGAATCGACGCGTTTCTGAGGCGAACTGTCGGAATCGGTGGGCAGGAGCTGAACCGTCGGAATCGGTGTGAGGGAGGGGGAGGGCGTGAACGCCGTAGTCCATTCGTCAGTATTCTCTTTGCCTTCGTTGTTCTACGTGAGTCTATGAGCCGGCTGTTTGACCCGGGCCTAGCCCACGTGACGATCGGGACGATTTTTGTCGTAAGGGGATACCCTTTTGCACTCTTCTCACGCGAAACCTCACCACCATTGCACGCGCACTGCCACGGTGACGTCATCGTTTTCTACCCGCACTTTTGAGCGCGATTGCGGATAAGGCGTAGCCTCCTGCACTTTGGAGCGGATGCGACTTTCGACACTTCCACACGTGTGCTGGGTCACATATCCTGATTGTGGGTACAAGTGCGTAGGAGGATACATGACACACACCCGATCTGAAATTGCCGCCATGATTGACCACACCCTGCTCAAGGCAGACGCAACGCGGCAGGGTTTTGAGAAACTGTGCAGTGAAGCGAAAGAGTACGGTTTCGCGATGGTCGCGATCAACCCGGCACCGGTCGCACTTTGCAAGGAACTTCTGGCAGGTTCCAAAGTGCACGTCGGCGCCGCGATTGCCTTTCCCCTTGGACAAACGACGATTGAGGATAAGGTCCGCGAAACGGAGGTCGCGATCGGCAACGGTGCCGATGAAATCGACTACGTTGTCAACATCACGCAGTTGAAAGAAGGAAACACCAAATACATTGAAGACGAAATGCGTCGTATCGTTGACGTCTGTCGCGCACACGACGTTCTCATCAAAGTCATTTTCGAAAACTGTTACTTGACCGACGATGAGAAACGAACACTTGCAAAGATCGCGAAAGAAGTCGGCCCCGACTTTATTAAGACATCGACTGGGTTTGGCACCGGCGGAGCGACCTTCGCCGACGTCGAGCTCATGAGAGAGGTCGTTGGCGATGCTGTTCAAATCAAGGCCGCCGGCGGTATCCGATCGGCGGAAGACGCGATGAAGTTCGTTGACCTGGGGGTCACTCGTCTCGGCACATCCGCCGGAGTCGCTATCGTGAATGCGCTGGAGGACTAATGTTAATCGCACACGATCTTGGAACATCAGGAAACAAGGCTACGCTCGTCGATGATGACGGGACAATGCTCGCATCGGTAACCGTGTCATACGGTGCCGATTGGGGAAGTGACGGTAAAGCCGAACAGAATCCGCACGACTGGTGGGACGCGCTGTGCCGCGCAACCCGCGACCTCATCGCCAAAGCTAATGTTAATGCGGACGACATCCACGCCGTTGGATTCTCCGGCCAGATGATGGGCGTCGTTCCTCTCGATGCTGAGGGCGAACCGGTACGCCCCGCGATTATTTGGGCGGACACTCGGTCAACAAAGCAATGCGACCGCCTGCTGGCACAAGTCAGCATGGAGGACGCCTACAAGATCACCGGTCACCGGCTGAATCCGACGTATTCGCTGACGAAGATCATGTGGATGCGCGACAATGAGCCGGAGAACTTCGAGCGGATGACAAAGTTCTGCTTGGCAAAGGACTACGTCGCCTACAAACTGACCGGTGTTATCGTCACTGACCCATCGGACGCGTCGAGTACGAATGCCTACGATCAAGCTGCCAAAGGGTGGTCCGAGGAGATCATCGGTGCCGCCGACCTCGACCTCTCACTATTCCCGGATATTGCCGAGTCCACCGACGTCATCGGTGAAGTGACAGAGGAGGCCGCTAAAGCCACGGGACTTCGTCCGGGCACAAAGGTAGTCATCGGTGGCGGAGACGGACCGATGGCGGCACTTGGCGCTGGTGTCATTGATGCAGCGTCAGGTGCGTATGCTTGCCTCGGCTCGTCGTCCTGGGTTTCGGTTGCCTCCGATCAGCCGCTACTTGATCCGAAGATGCGTTCAATGACGTTTAACCACGTCATTCCTGGGAAGTTCGTTCCCACTGCGACAATGCAGGCGGGCGGCGCATCGGTATCGTGGGCAATGGACGTCCTCGGAGAGAATCGCGGTTACGACGCAGTCCTCGCCGACGCCGCAGAAGTAGAAGCAGCAACCAAGGGCCTGTTCTTCCTGCCGTATCTCATAGGTGAGCGTTCACCCTACTGGAACCCGCTCGCTCGCGGCGTATTCGCTGGCCTCCACATGGAGCACAAGCAGCCGCACATGGTTCGCGCAGTGTTGGAGGGCGTCACGTTCAACCTCCTGACCGGTCTCGAGGCTTTCACCGATGCGGGCATGGATATTGACCACATTGATGCGATTGGTGGTCTCGCCAAGTCGTCGCTCATGATGCGTCTCATGGCCGACATCTGGGGCTTGCCGGTGGCAGCGCGCAACATCGTTGATGAAGCAAATGCTATTGGTGCCGCCGTCGTGGCGGGCGTTGGAGCAGGAATCTTCGACGATTTTGCGATTTCGAAGAAGCTCTCGAAGCGATCTGAGGATACGATTCCCGTTCCTGAGAGGACAGAAGCTTACAAGCGGCCGTACGCCCTCTTCCTCAATGCGTATGAGCGAATTGAGCCTTGGTTTGACGATATAGCCAAACTCTAACCGCGACTGCAGATCGTGAGGGCACCCGACCGGGTGCCCTCACGTGTGTCGGGCTCGGGTGCGCCTTTCACTGTGCAGGCGAACTGTTCGTGCTCCACAACCGTCGATTCCGACACTTCGGCGCGATCTCGCGTCGATTCCGACGGCTAAACCGTAGTTTTCAGGCGGAAGTGTCTGAATCGCGCAAACCGGTACTGCGGGGGAGGGCGAATCTGTACCTTGGTGGGGCATGGGGACAGAGGGCATAAAACTTCGGGCGACCCCAGCAGGTGCCAGTGTCGCCCGAAGTGTAGCCTCACTCTGCCCAGCTCAGCCGTTAGCCGAGCAGAGGAGTTCGTGTGAAAGAAAACTAGTAACCCAGCGGCATGATGACCCACATAATGAGGTAGACGAGAACGCCGGGACCGGGAAGTAATAAGAGTAGGAGCGCGATCAGTCGCACGAGAGATGGGTCGAGGTCGTATGTCTGCGCGATACCACCGCAGACACCGCCAATGTAGCGATCGGTTGCTGAACGCGTGAGTCGCGGTTTCATGTGAGCCTCCTAGAACAAACTGTCAGTAGCGACGAGCTACCGTTCACTATCTATTATCTGCGTCCCTGTACCTTGGTGCTATAAGGGGAAGCCCTGATCTTTCCCTGATTTGCCAGTCGAAGCCCCTGTTAGTTGCTGACCGTCCCGAGAGTTTCGGAATACTCGATGGCAGTCATCGTTCCTGTCATGGCTCAATCAGGGGAGAACCAGGGGAAAACCCGATATCCTCGCCGCGAACACTTTCATAGCCTAAAGACGTAGGCGGGTTGATAGAAAGCACTCTCTGGCGCAGATCGTCGCTCGGTGGGATGTACTTCTTCAGCGACCTACTCGTGCGCGACGAGTAATCGATAAGGGCACATCAAGTGATTAGTTCAATAGAAAGAGCACCATGAGTAATTCATCTGCATCGGCGCCCGGTGGCGCGAAAGTCTCGGATTTGCAAGAGGAAGGTGTTGTCGCAACTCTCGGTGATTCGGACACGTCGATGCATGCCGGTTCGCGATCTGCGCGTCATAGCGATCCACACAGCGAGCGTCATCCCATTGTTCAACTCCGTGACGTCGTGAAGATCTACGGTGAAGGTTCAACTCGTGTGGTTGCGCTCGACAAGATCAACCTCGACATTTACAAGGGCCAGTTCACTTCCATTATGGGACCGTCAGGCTCGGGGAAATCGACGCTACTCCACGCTCTCGCGGGATTGGACGCAGTCACCGAGGGACAGATCAATGTGGCCGGAAAGATGATCACGGGACTGAAAGATAAGGCTTTGACGCACTTCAGACGCGACAATATCGGCTTTGTTTTCCAGTCCTTCAACCTGGTGCCTACCCTCGACGCGAAAGCCAATATTGAACTTCCCTCGCGTCTGGCGGGTCACAAAGTGGATCCGCACTGGATGAATCAGGTGGTCCGCGCTCTCCAACTCGATAACCGCCTCACCCACAAACCACACGAACTCTCGGGCGGTCAGCAGCAGCGCGTCGCCGTCGCCCGCGCCTTGGTGACTCTCCCGGCCGTGCTGGTTGCTGACGAGCCGACCGGTAATCTCGATTCGGCCTCCTCGGAAGAAGTGCTCTCACTGCTACGTCAAGCTGTCGATAATCTCGGGCAAACTGTCATCATGGTGACCCACGATTCCGATGCCGCGGCAATTGCCGATCGGACTCTGATCGTCAAAGACGGGAGCATCGTTGCCGACCTCGCCAATCCGACAGTTGAGTCCATCATGGAGGTGACCCGATGAAGGGCCTCCTCTCTGCGAACGTGCGCGCACACGGTAGCCGATACGCAGCTACCGCAATCGCAATCGCGTTGGCAACCATGTTTATCCTCGCCTGCTTTGGTGTAGCCGGCGGATTTCAAGCAAACGCCCGGAACACCATCGTAGCGGGGGTGGGCGGTTCAGATTACGTGATCGAACTTTCCGCTGAAAGCAGCATGATGGCGGACAGCGGTCCCGACCTGCGTGCTCACTACGATGCCGTTGCACGTGACATCGAGGCTCTGCCTGAAGTGAGAGCCGTCGCTTATGTGTACAACGACATTATTGAGTTAAAACAGGCGAAAACGGGTCATACAAATTTCTTCGGACTGAGCGAAACCAAGCCGGAGCCGTTTGAGAACACTCCCACTGTCAGTGGGAGGCTTCCGGACAAACCCGGTGAAGTCGCTATTGATGAGCCGACTGCCAAATCACTTTCCCTAAAAGTGGGTGACCCGGTTGAGATCCTTTCTGAAAAGGAGATCGAAGGCACGGTAGTCGGCATTGTTGAAAGCCCGGCACTGTCCTTTTCAACCGTGACTGTTGCCTCCGGACAGATCAACGCAT
This sequence comes from Actinomycetaceae bacterium, assembly GCA_030537615.1. GTDB lineage: Bacteria > Actinomycetota > Actinomycetes > Actinomycetales > Actinomycetaceae > Gleimia. Next base: position 65,757 of record JAUNVP010000010.1, read on the forward strand.
TACGTGAATACGTCACGCCAACAACAATTCTTGTCGCTGCGCACAATGGTCAGGAAACCGCGGCTGCACCGGCGCTCGAGAAGAAACTTGACGAACTCGACGTCGACCGGGTCGGTGTCACCCCAACGGACACGTATATCGATTCTCAGATCGACAAGTTCAGTAAGGAGCTATCCGCTGTCCTTGGCATTATCCTTATCTTCCCCGCGCTCGCCGCAATTACGGCGATTATCGTCATTTCGACGACCTTCCAGGTTTTGCTTGCACAGCGCCAGCGTGAACTTGCTCTGCTTCGTTCAATCGGCGCTGATGCGGGGCAGGTCCGCACTTTGCTCATTAAAGAGAATTTCCTTGTGGGTACTGTGTCGTCTCTCATTGGGATCGGCATCGGGGTCGTTATTGCGGGCCTCGTCAATAACGCGGCGAAACTGACACACTCTTTTGCAGAGGGCGTTGAAGCAGTCCCCATGTGGGCGTATCCAGCCACTGTCGCATTCGGTTTGTTTATCACATTGGCAGCCGGAATGCGTCCGGCCATCCGAGCTGCTCGAGTGTCTCCAATGCGGGCGCTTAACCCGAATGATCCAGAATCAACCGCGCGGAAGAAGCGTCTGGGGCGTCTCATCGTCGGCCTCGCCGTCACACTGGGCGGTGTGGGGATCATGGCGTTCGCGATGACTCGACCGAAATTTGGCATGGATCCAATACCGTTCCTTATCGCATTCCTCGGCGGAATTATCACCTTCATCGGTGTACTTATCCTCATGACATGGGCGATGCCGTATGTGACGCAAGCATTAGGCAACATACTTGGCGCTCGTGGTTTGACGTTCAAGCTCGCAGGGGAGAACACGTGGCGTAATCCTGCCCGTACGGGTGCGACCGCTACCGCCCTCATCCTCGGTCTCACCCTGGTCGTCATGATGATGGTGGGTGCACGGTCGATCGAGCATTCCGCGAAAACTGAACTCGATGAGCGTCGTCCAATCGACCTCACTATCACGGCAATCGATGGCGAAGTCAATGCTGATCAGGTCAATCGCCTGAAGCAAATCAGAGGGGTCGAGGACACGCTGACCGTGCGGGGTATCAACGTTCTCGTCGACGGCGAGCCCGAAGTGATCGCTGAAGCAACTGACCTCTCGGCCATCGCGCGCGCGGACGTGGCGATGCCCGGCGATGGGCAAGTAGGGGTGTGGGTAGGTTCGGTTGGAGCGGTTGACAACTCCATCAATGTCGACGTCGGGAACCAGTCGTTCCGCTACACGTTCTTCGATTCACGCACTCCCATCTTTACGCTATCTGCGACGACTTTTGAGGAGCTAGAAGCCGCATCGGGAGCTCCCGCGCAAGACCGAGTGGTTTTCCTCAAGCTCCAGGATGATCTGACCATGTCAGACGTTAATTATGTCGTCACCGAATCACAGTCGATCATTCCCCATGCGAAGGTCTCTGGGGGTGCAACTGAGCGAGCCGGAATAACGTCCCTCATTGATGGACTGTTGATCGGTGTCCTGGTCATGCTCGGTGTCTCGATCGTGGTGGCGCTCGTCGGGGTTGCAAATACGCTTGCGCTGTCGGTGGTCGAGCGCAAGCGTGAGAACGCCCTCATGCGAGCACTTGGCCTTACCCGCGGCGGCTTGCGTGGCCTGCTTAGCGCCGAAGCCTTTGTCATCGCAGTGTCATCGATCGCGGTCGGTATCGCTTTGGGGATCGGCTTTGGGTGGTTTGGTGTTCAAGCGATGCCGATGGGTGAAGAGATTGGCCGCAGACTTCTCATCCCGTGGCCAGAGGTCGGATTGGCAGCGCTCGTTGCCCTGAGCGCGGCGCTTTTGGCTTCCATAATCCCGGGCCACTTAGCGGCGAAAGCTACTCCCGTGGAGGCACTGGCCGGCGCTGAGTAGCGGGAGGAATGATTCGAATATTCGGATCGCGTTTTGGGCGCGGGGACATTGCGAACACAGTCCCCGCGCCTGACGTATGTTCGGTGATGTGCCGAGTCTTAGCGTGGGCGTGGGCCGTGCACCGCGGAAGGGCTGAACGTGGCGTAGTAAAAGGCCGACCCTTCGGGGCCGGCCTTTTACTCGATAGGTGCAGCGCGATTAGTGGGCGACGAGCAGATCGCCGTACTTCTCACGGGCGGTCTCGAAGCGCTTGGCGACATCGTCCCAGTTGACAACGTTCCACCACGCCTTGACGTAATCTCCCTTGACGTTCTTGTAGTCGAGGTAGAAAGCGTGCTCCCACATGTCGAGCATGAGTAGCGGCACAACGCCGACGGGTACATTACCTTGCTGATCGTAGAGCTGGAACAGGGTGAGGCGCTGACCAATTGTGTCGTATGCCAGGATTCCCCATCCGGAGCCCTGAATGCCGGTGGCAACAGCAGTGAACTGTGCCTGGAACTTCTCGAAAGAGCCGAAGTACTCGTCGATAGCCGACGCGAGTTCGCCCTCCGGCCGCCCCTGCCCCTCGGGGGTCATGTTCTTCCAGAACACGGAGTGGTTCGAGTGACCGCCGAGGTTGAACGCGAGGTTCTTCATGTACAGGTTAATTGCCGCGTTATCGTCTTTTTCGCGAGCTTCTTCAAGCTTCTCGAGGGCAGCATTGGCGCCCTGCACATAGGTATTGTGGTGCTTCGAGTGGTGAAGCTCCATGATCTGTGCCGAAATATGCGGTTCAAGTGCCGCGTAATCATAATCCAGGTCGGGAAGGGTATAGACAGCCATTCTCACTCCTCAGTTGTACGGTGTCTGTCGTTGCAAAGAACGGTAAGCGGGTGTTCCGCAACATTTTCAACATATCGCTTTTAGGGTGGGCTCGCTCGCTGGGACTGTCACGCGTTACAACTGTCTCACATGGATTCGGTCCCCCAGCAGCACCGATTCCGACACTTCCCTTCGAAAATAGGTCGATTCCGACATCTGTGCGGGAGTTTGTAGAGCGAAGTGTCTGAATCGACGGTGGAACGCGGGGTGCGTGTCGGACGTTTAGGACACCTAGGACGCCTCGGGCACATTGGGTGGGTTCGGTGCGTGAGGATAGGGTTGCGCGGCGCGGGTGGTTTAGCGTTAGAACATGAGTGTTCCAGTTGTTGATACCGTCCTCCTGCGCGCATTGCGTGCGGATTTCGAAGCATCCACGTTCACGGTCGACGCAGTCTCCGACCTATTGGGCGAGGCCGCACACGCCGCCCTCCACCGTGAACAGCGGGTGCCCGCGCTCCGTCGAGCGCGACACAGCCAGAGCACGCTGGCGACGGTAATCAGACTCTTTGTTCTCGGTGATGAGGTCGCGACGGCGCAGGTTGAGGCCGCGTTCGCGCAGACGACAGTACCTGGGCTTCGCCAGCTGGGACTAATAGAAGGGGATGATTTTCTCCGCGCGACGGTACAGATTCAACCCCATGAGGCAACGTTTACCGACCAAGTCACCCGCTGGTGGGTGGCGTCGGATCTGGGAGAAGCGCTGAGCGGGGAAGCTCCCGGCAATGATCACGTGCTCGGGATCGGGGGAGCCACCCGTACCCTCCTCAACCTCACGCCGCGCACGCGTGTTAAAACGGCGCTTGACCTTGGAACCGGGTGCGGAATCCTTGCCCTGTACCTTGCGCAACATGCTGATCGCGTGGTTGCCACCGACCTGTCCGTGCGCGCCTGTGAGTTCGCGCGCTTCAACGCGGCGCTCAACGAGGCTCACATCGAGGTGTGCGAAGGCTCTCTCTTTGAGCCAGTCGCCGGCGAACAGTTCGACCTCATCGTGTCGAATCCGCCGTTTGTTATTACGCCTGACACTTTGCGCGATGCCGGCCTCGTCACCTATCGGGACGCAGGCCAAGCGGGGGACACCCTGGTGGCAGACGTCCTCCACGGGGCTATCGAACATCTCACAACGCATGGGAGAGCCTTCATACTGGGGAACTGGGAGGTAACGACCGGGCAGGATTGGGACGATCACCCGCGTGCGTGGCTCACGAATCAACCCGCACACGCCTGGGTGATTGAAAGAGAGAGCCTTGCAGCGAGTGAATACATCGAGATGTGGATGCGAGACAATGCTACGGTCCTCACTCGCACGCCGAAGCAGCGAGAAGCTGACTACAGTGCGTGGCTTGACGATTTTGCGAGCCGGTCTGTCTTGAACATTGGACTGGGTATTATCGCGCTCCAAAAGACCGCGAACACTGCGCATCAGCGTTTCAGCGCGATTGTGTCGTCAACGTCAGCCAACGGGAGCTACCTGGACCGTGTGCTGTCCGACCTCGCAGAGCATAACTGGCGTGCGGACGAGGAGGATGTGTTTGTGCGCGCCAGTGATGTGCGTGAAGAACGCCATTACGAACCGGGTGAGCCTGATCCGCAGATCATTATCGCAACCCAGGGTGACGGGTTTGGCCAGCGACTTCAGCTCGACACCGACACCGCGGCAGCCCTCGGAGTGTGTGATGGTGAGTTGACGCTCGGCCAGACCATCACGGCAATCAGCGTTGTAACAGGACGCGACCGGGAGCATGTGGCTCAGGCTGTGATTGGGCGCTTCCCCGACCTCATTGCTGCGGGAATGGTCAGGCGCATCTAGTGGCGTGTCCACATACTGTAGTGAGAGCTAGGAAAAAACACGGCTCCTGTGTCAGGGTGTACGGTGAGTGTCGTGTGGCGCGTATACTCTGAACGCCAGGCGCACTTACGCGGATTTGTTGAAGAAAGAGGACGATAGTGGCGGCGAAGAAACTCGTAATTGTGGAGTCTCCAGCCAAAGCGAGGACGATCGCGGGTTATCTCGGACCGGATTTCACGGTCGAGGCATCTGTTGGTCATATTCGTGATCTTCCCCAACCATCTGAACTCCCCGCGAAGTTAAAGAAGGGACCGCTGTCGAGATTTGCGGTCGATATCGACAACGATTTCGAACCGTACTACGTGGTCAGTCCGGATAAGAAGAAAAAGGTCACCGAACTTCGCAAGGCACTGAAAGAGGCCGACGAACTATACATCGCAACGGATGAGGACCGCGAGGGTGAAGCCATCGCCTGGCACTTACTCGAGGTACTCAAACCGAAAGTTCCCGTTAAACGCATGGTGTTCCACGAGATCACCCGTGAAGCGATTGAACGAGCCTTAGAAAACACTCGTGAGATCGACATTGACCTCGTCGACGCGCAAGAAACGCGTCGTATTCTTGACCGCCTCGTGGGGTATGAGGTGTCACCGCTTCTGTGGCGTAAGGTCCGCGGAGGGCTTTCGGCGGGCCGTGTTCAGTCCGTTGCGACGCGTCTGGTGGTCGATCGTGAGCGCGAACGTATGGCCCATGTTTCGGCGACCTATTGGGATATCGATGTTGATCTTGAATCCGGCGAAGAGTTCACCGCCAAAGTTAGCCACGTGGACGATGATCGGGTGGCGAGCGGCCGGGACTTTGGTGATGATGGGCAGCTGAAGAAGCCGAAAGGGATCCTCCATCTCGATGAGGCCGGGGCAAAAGCTCTGACTGACGCAATTAGCGTGCTTGGTGGAGACGGTGCTCGCGTTGAATCGGTTGAGCAAAAGCCGTATAAGCGTCGCCCAGCGCCCCCTTTCACGACGTCTACTTTGCAACAGGAGGCCGGACGCAAGCTCCGCTGGAACGCGCGCGATACTATGCGTACGGCCCAGTCTCTGTACGAAAATGGTTACATCACGTACATGCGTACGGACTCTGTGGCTTTGTCCCAGGAGGCGACGAAGGCCGCTCGTGCGCAGGCGCGCGAGCTGTTTGGCGCGGAATCAGTTCCTGAAAAGCCGCGGTTTTACGCGAAAAAGGCCAAGGGTGCACAGGAAGCTCACGAAGCGATTCGTCCTGCCGGCGACTACTTCCGTACTCCTAAGCAGGTGGCATCTCAGTTGAACTCGACTGAGCGCGCCCTCTACGACCTCATTTGGAAGCGAACCATCGCTTCGCAGATGACCGACGCGACGGGGACAACTGACACGCTCCGCATCGGGATGGATGTCGAGAATGTATCTGAAGCCGGTGCACTTACGGCAGGCGATCACCATGTGGTCGCATCGGTGTCGGGCACGGTCATCACTCATCGCGGCTTCCTTGCCGCCTACGAAGAAGGGCGCGACGCGGACCGCTACGCCAAGCAGTCAGACGAGCAGCGTCTGCCGAATCTGTCCGAGGGCGAAATGGTCAACGTCGTGGAGGCGAAAGCTGAAGGCCACGAGACAACGCCGCCACCGCGATACACCGAAGCCTCGTTGGTCAAAGCATTAGAGGAACGAGGAATTGGCCGTCCCTCGACCTATGCGTCGACGATTTCGACAATTGTTGACCGCGGCTATGTGTCCAAACGCGGTCAGGCGCTGGTGCCGTCGTGGGTGGCGTTCTCGGTGACGAAGTTGCTCGAAGACAATCTCGGGAACCTCGTCGACTACGATTTCACCGCCTCGATGGAGCAGGGGCTCGACCTCATTGCTGCCGGTGAGAAGAACCGTGTCGCGTGGTTGCGTTCGTTCTATCTCGGCGAGGGGGAGGATGCCCCGCAGGTTGCTGAGGACGGGCACGGCCTACGTGAAGAAGTTGAGTCTTTGGGCGACATTGACGCCCGTGCCATTAACTCCCGCGATCTCGGTGGCGGGATTACGCTACGCGTTGGCAAGTTTGGCCCGTATCTTGAGCGGGAGGACGGCAAGCGCGCGAATGTTCCTGACGACGTTGCTCCCGATGAGCTGACCCCGGAAAAGACTGCCGAGTTGTTTAAGGCCGCGGAGCTTGACGGCCGGGTTCTGGGCACTGACCCTGAAACGGGCCGCGAGATTAAGGCGATGAATGGCCGCTTTGGCCCCTATGTGACCGAAGTTTTGGAAGAGCCTGAGGGCGAGGAGAAACCAAAGGGGCGGAAGAAGAAGCCGCGTACGGCCTCCCTCTTTAAGTCAATGGACTTAGCGACGGTGACGCTTGAGGACGCCCTTAAACTCCTGACTTTACCTCGCGAAGTAGGTAAGGATCCTGAATCCGGTGAGCCGATTACGACGCAGAACGGTCGTTTTGGCCCGTACCTCAAGAAGGGGTCGGATTCGAGGTCTCTAGAAACCGAGGAGCAGATTTTCTCGCTCACTCTGGACGAAGCCCTGGCAATTTTGGCTCAACCTAAGACGCGGGGGCGGCGCGCCGCGAAACCGCCGTTGCGGGAGTTTGATATCGATCCGGTATCCGAGAAGAAGGTTGTCATCAAGGATGGTCGCTACGGCCCGTACATCACCGATGGGACGACGAATGTGACGGTGCCGAGGTCGGAGTCGCCTGAAACTATCACTCAGGAGCGAGCTTTCGAGTTGCTGGCTGAAAAGCGTGCGAAGGGACCGGTGAAACGCAAGACTACGAAGAAGACCACGCGTAAAACCACCGCGCGGAAGAAGCCCACGAAGAAGGCGACGAAGTAGCGTCTACCAGTGTGAATGGAGACGAACGCGGATGAGCACACATCAGCCGGAGCATTATTCCGAGCAGGAGCGTAACTTCCCTCCGGGATCGCAGGTAGACCCATCGCATCCGTATAGTCGTATCGAGCTACGCTACTCACAATCGTCTCAGTCCTCATTTGATCCGGTGCGGTCTGGATGGGGTTATGATTCGTCGGACGATTCGTTTTGGAGCTGGATGCTTGCGACGCTTTTGGCATTGATTCCAATCGTGGGATTCATTTATCTCGTCGTGGTGGCAGCCGGTCAAACGCCCTCTCCCGCTCGCAAGAACTGGGCTCGGGCCATGCTGGTGTGGCAACTGATCGGAATGCTCTTCGCTTTGTACACGGGCAGTAGCTGGCTTAGCTGGTAGTTCATTCGTCGTGAACTGAGCGTCCCGAGCGTCCTCTTGCCCGCGTAGTACCGAGCGCATACGGTTAATTGTGAAGAGTGCTTGCAGAAAGGGCTCGCGATGGACACCGATGTCAAGAACCTTCCGCCCATTGAAGTTCCGACACAGGCGGATATTCCCCAAGCCGTGCGTGAAATCGCTCCACACTTCACTATTCCAGATCCGATGAGCGCGCCTGCCCTACGCTGGGGAATCATTGGGACGGGCGGTATTGCGGCGACGTTTGCCCACCAGGTGCCCGCGTATTCGACGGGTAATATTGTCGCGGTTGGCTCCCGCCGTATCGACACTGCGCAAACTTTCGCGAACCGATTTTCGATCGAGCACGCGCATGGATCCTACGAAGAACTTGTCCGTAATCCTGATGTGGAGGCCGTGTATGTTGCCACCCCACACGCCTTCCATCTCGAACATGCTCTCCTGGCGGTGAGGGCGGGTAAGCCCGTCTTAGTGGAAAAAGCGTTCACTCTGAACCGGACTCAGGCCGAACACATTTTTATGGAAGCGCGAGCGCAGGGCGTTTTCGTCATGGAGGCCATGTGGATGCGGTTTTTACCCCATCAACTCATGGTGAGGGAGATTTTGCGGAGTGGAACTCTCGGGGACATCGTGCATATCCGCGCCGACCATGGCCAGCGCCTCGACGGCATCGACCGCTTGGAGCGGCTCGAGCTGGGAGGGGGAGCTCTGCTCGATCTCGGCGTGTATCCGCTCAGTTTCATCCAGTCCATCCTGGGGGATCCGGAAATGGTGGATACAGTTGGTTTCGTTAATCCAGCGGGAGTTGATGAGAACGAGTGCGTTACTCTCACCTACGTGGGTGCGCTCGCTTTGGCTACGGCTAATATGCGTGCCCGCTCGGCAACGTCGGCAGAGATCGTGTGCCGCAAGGGACGCATTGAGCTACGTGAACAGTTCTATCAGCCCGGCCGCATAACTGTGACCCACGCCGTTGACACACCCGGTACGGGCCTGGAAGACGAATATACCTGGACGTGGGATGGACATGTTCCCGGCGGCCTCCAGTACGAGGCGGCCGAGGTGGCGCGATGCGTCAACGCCGACCTCATGCAATCGGACACTATGCCGTGGGATGACACACTTGCGGTTCTCGAGATCATGGATCAGGCGCGTTCCGAGCTCGGGATGAGATACCCGGGCGAATAGGTCAGGTGTCGGTGAGTTGTGCGAAGATAGCGTCATGCGCAACGATTCATCCCACGGTCTTTTTATCACTTTCGAGGGCGGAGACTCCTGCGGTAAAACGACTCAGATTGAACTGATCCGGCAGTGGCTCACCAGCGTGGGAATTGACCCGGTAGTTACTCGGGAACCGGGCGGAACGCCGCTAGGCAACAAGATTCGTCAGCTTATTTTGCATGGTCCCGATGATATTGATGCCCGCTGTGAAGCGCTGTTATATGCGGCGGATCGTGCTTACCATATTGCTACGAAAGTGCGCCCGGCACTGGCAGACGGGCGGATTGTGGTGCAAGACCGCTACCTGGATTCGTCGGTGGCCTATCAGGGGACGGCTCGGGCACTTGGCGCGAACGAGATCCGTGATCTGAGTCTGTGGGCGACAAATAATCTGCTTCCCGACGTGACATTACTGCTCGATATCGATCCGGCAGTTGCTCGTGCGCGCCGCACCCGCGAGCTCGATCGGTTGGAACGTGAACCCCTCGAGTTTCACTCCCGGATTCGCGAGCAGTACCTAGCCTTAGCCGATGCCAATTCGGATCGATTCCACGTCATCGATGCTTCGGCGACTCCCGACCAGATTCATACGCGGGTCAAAGCGATCCTCGATCCGCTGGTGCGTCCCTATCTGAGCGATCTGAAGCGGGAGGACTGAAATGTCCGTATGGGATGACATTGTCGGCCAGGAAACAGCGGTGGATGCGCTGCGTGAGGCGGCTATTCGGGCACGGGATATTGTCGAGGGGCATGGGGGAGATGGCGCTCGCGGCATGACCCATTCGTGGCTCATTACTGGGCCACCGGGGTCGGGACGATCAACGGCAGCACGTGCATTCGCCGCAGCTTTGCAGTGCACCGGCGATGAAGTCGGATGCGGGGAGTGTGCCGGGTGTCGGACCACTTTGAGTAAGAGCAATGCCGACGTCAATGACCTAGAGACACAAAAGATCATCATCAGTATTGATGAGGTGCGCGGGCTGATACATGCCGCTCAAACGTCTCCCACCCAGGGGCGCTGGCGGGTCATTCTCGTTGAGGACGCCGACCGAATGGTTGAGCGCACGTCCAACGTGCTACTGAAAGCCATCGAAGAGCCCCCCGAGCGCACGGTGTGGTTACTGTGTGCCCCCAGCCCCGACGACCTCATCACCACGATTCGCTCGCGGTGTCGTCATGTCGGTCTGCGAATTCCGCCGGTAGGAGATGTTGCCGAGCTCCTTGTCCGCCGGTGGGGGATTGCACCGGATGTGGCCGCCGAGTCCGCGCGCCTCGCCCAGTCGCACATCGGGCGAGCTCGAGGCTTAGCGGAGAATCCGACGCTACGCGAGCAGCGCCGAACGATTATTGAGCATCCGATTCGCTCGACCAGCGTTGGAGAGGCCGTACTCGCGGCCGAGAATCTCGTTGAAACGGCGAAAGAGCAGGCGAAAGCAGACACAGAAGAACGCAATGCCCAGGAAAAGGCCTATTTGTTGCGCACCTTGGGAATAGAAGAAGGCGAGAAAATCAATCCTGCTCTGCGATCGCAGATTAAGCAGTTAGAGGATGAGCAAAAGCGCCGCGCCACGCGCGCTGAGCGCGACTTCCTGGACCGCGCTCTTCTCGACCTCCTGGCGTTTTACCGGGATGTCATGGCTGTCCAACTGGACACGGGGGCTGCCATCATCAACGTTGGACTCGAAGATCTCATTCAATCGACTGCGCAGCGGACAACCACGAGTGACACGATGCGGAAGACGCGCGCGATCGAAACCGCGCGGGAGCGCTTACGCGCCAATGTCGCTCCTGTGCTTGCTATCGAAGCGATGGCCGTCACGCTGGTGAAGTGAGTTTTTCTCGCCCCCGCAAAGTACACTGAGAAAGCCCGCTCGATCCCAAGAGGTGTCATGTCCAGAAAAGTCGCACTAGGTGCAGTCGTTGCAGTTGCCGCTCTCTTTGCTGGGTGCACAACCCCCTCGGCTACTCCCGTGCCCGAGGTGTCGATTCCAGCGCCGACGGAAACACTCCAGACGGCCTACGATCAGCGAGTGGAGTGGACGAATTGCGCAGAAGATAACGCGGTTGTGGAGCAAACTGATGGTGCCGCTATCTCGAAGTCGTACACTTGCGGCACAGTGTCGGTGCCGTTGGATTACAACAATCCGGAGGGACCGACTATTGATCTCAAGCTCGTGCGGTATTCGACGGGTACTGGAAAAGAACCGTTGGTTATTAATCCGGGGGGCCCGGGAGGCGGAGCGATAAACGGTTTACCGTCTATGGTTGAGAACTTGTTCCCAACCGAGCTCATGCAACACTACGACATCGTGGCCCCTGACCCTCGTGGTGTCGGACTATCAACACCGGTGCGCTGTTTAAGTGACGAGGAAATCGACGAGATGCGAGCGGGATCAGCCGATGTCGAGACGATCGCGGGTATTCAAACGATGGCGGCCGATTTTGGGGCGAAGTGTCTGGAGAATTCTCCGGACATGGCGCAGCATTCCGATTCCCTGTCAGCCGCACACGACCTCGACATTATTCGTGCCGCACTGGCACAAGAAAAGCTCAACTACCTCGGGTTTTCCTACGGCACTTTCCTCGGTGCTCTCTACGCGGATGAGTTTCCCGAAAGTGTTGGGCGCTTCGTCCTCGACGGAGCGATGGATCCTGCAGCTACCATCGACGACGTATCGCGCGCCCAGGCGGGAGGATTTGAGGCTTCGCTCGGGCACTGGATTGAAACTGAGCAGAACTCCAATCCGAATTTTCCGCTCCGCGGAGACGTGGACAGCGCGAAAGCAAACCTGAAAGAGTGGCTCGACTCCCTCGCAAGTAACCCCCTACCCACGTCTGATCCCGACCGGCCGCTGACGAAATCACTAGCGCTATCTGCGATTTTGGCTGGAATGTACTCGACACAGTCTTATGAGTATGTGTCTTTTGGTTTGGGCCAGGCGATCTACGATCGAGATGGTTCGATTCTGCTTCAAATCGCAGATCTTTATGCTGACCGTGAGCCCGATGGGACATACTCGACAAACTCGAACGACGCGTTCAATGTCATCAATCTGCTCGACTACACGGCTTCTGGTACGGAAGCTGAATGGCAGCAAGAAGCGGATAGTCTGAAAGCCGAGTTCCCCACGGTTGGGAGCGAGTTCGGATTGGCTTCGGCTATGGCAAGCGCGTGGCCGATCACGGCTAAAGACACGCGTCGAACAGTAACCGGATCAGGAGCGGCTCCTATTCTCGTCGTCGGCACAACGCATGATCCAGCGACCCCGTATCAGTGGGCTGAGGCTCTGGCCAGTCAATTGGAGTCGGCTACACTTTTGACCTGGGAGGGCTGGTCGCACTGCGCGTATACAAAGCAGGGCTCGTCGTGTATCCAAGCGGCAGTGAACAAGTTCCTCATCTCTGGTGAACTGCCCGAGGAGGGAACGATCTGCTCAGATTAGCGGCAACTGAGTGGTCTAGCAGTTTCTGGACACAACTCACACCGTGGTCGTTTGGAACCTCAACCGGGTTTTAGCTACAGTTAGACGCGTGCCTACTTGGCGCGACGCCACCTTAGCTCAGTCGGCAGAGCGATTCACTCGTAATGAATAGGTCGAGGGTTCGATTCCCTCAGGTGGCTCCGACAACCGTCATTACCCAAGAGTGCAGCTAACCTGCGCCTTGTCACCATAGGCTAGTGGAACGGAAACGCGACGAGTTGCCTCCTGTTCCAGTTACCGTATGCACAGTGCGTTGGCGTGTTATCACGATTCTTGAATGCGAATGCGGATTTGTCGTACTTGCGGATCAGACGTTCGATCGTCTCGCTCGGCTCCTTTTTCCATGTGAACTCAGATTTATTCATCGATCCACCCCACATGGGAATAATGACGTCAGCCCACTCTATCGCCCACCGACAGACTTCGAGGTTGAGGTCGCATAACTCGGCATTGTGGGTCATGCTATTCCACGCATTCCCCACATCTTTCGACCGGGAATTGATGATAGGGACGAGGTTGACGATACACAGGCGCTGGTATTCCCCAACGAGGTCGAATTTGGGAGTGTCGAGCAGTTCGAGAATCGCCTCAATGGTGGGGTCCCCGCCGTGGGGCCTCGTAGCAAAAGCGGTGGCACTCGACGGATTCATCCCAATGAATAAAACCCTTTGACCCGTTCTATTCGGTTCGTGACCGGTGCGGAGAAACCACCGGGGTCCTCCTCTGGTGGGTGTTTGAGGATAGACGTGCACGGCCTCATCACGCCAAGCGGCGAGAACGGTATCACGAGTATCTCGCCACAGGTCTATTTCATCGCTGAAATCAAATTGCCTCATGCCGGCGATTGTATCGGTGGACAGGGGGTGCGCACCGAACGACCGCGGCTGCCAGACGTATCATGCAGATGTGGCAACACGGTGTGAACAAACGAGCTGAAAGGGAGATAATGACAGGTCGTTTGATTTGGCGCGTGGCCTCTGCGTCGATACGAGCCTCCCACCGAAAATACCTGTCTATGGTTAAATTTGGATCGGTATTGAAACCGCGCTGAGGTTTCTGTTGGAAGATAACAAGTGAGTTATCCTGGTTGAAACGCGCGGTAATGCGCGCATTATAGGAGGGCGGAGGCTTTGGCGATACGGAGCAAAGGGGCGCCGAAACGGGTGGTCATGGCTGACGTCGCTCGCCTCGCCGGTGTGTCTGCACAAACGGTCTCGCGTGTGCTGTCAGGCAAGGGCCCGGTGCGCGAAAGTACCCGACAACGGGTTCTGGCGGCGGTCGAACAGTTACGTTACAGTCCCGATCCTGCCGCTCAAATGTTAGCTTCGGGGCAGTCGCGCGTGATCGGCGTCCTCATGGCCGGACATATGTCATACGGTCGAATGAGGTCGTACACAGCTTTTGAACGGGTTCAACGTCTGCGGCGTCATTTCGTCGTGTCCGCGACAGCCAATCCCCAAGATGCAAATGACGTGCTCCAAGCGCTCGATTATTTGCAGGGGTTAAACGTCCGCGCCATTGTCGTCATGGGACAAAGAACAGAAGTTGTTTATGCGCTCTTGTCGCACCTCAATCAACCGACCGTTGTTGCCATCAATGCGGAGATTCCGTCCGCTCCTGTATCGCGCGTTGAGGTAGACCAATCAATTGGGATGATCGGTCTGCTCGACCACCTGCGAGAGCGAGGATGCCGCAATATTGTGCAAGTTATGCCCGATAATGAGGATGTCGATGCGATTGTTCGTCGGCGTCTATACACGACCTATTGCGAAGAAAACGATCTGCCGGTACGAGTGATACCCGTTGCAAACTGGGGGTGTGCGGATGGAGAAGCTGCGGGCGAAGTCTTAGCTTCCGCTCCGCATTTCGATGCGGTGATGGCTGGCAACGATAACATTGCGATCGGTATTGCCAGTGTCCTGGGCAATCGCCGTAACCTGATTGCGGGCAGAGACTATGCTCTCACTGGCTTCGATGACATCGAAGTTGCCGCCTACCAGAGGCCGGGGCTGACAACAGTCCACCAGGACTACGGTGAGTTGGCGGATGCGATTTCTGATGAAATTGAACATCTGCTAACAACTGGCGAAAACCGACTCATGACTTTGCATACTCATGTCGTTGTCCGCGGTTCAACAAGCGAGTTCACACCGAAAGCTCACGCATAGCTCGAGTGAAACTCCAGGTATCCGGTAGTCTGCATCTTCTTCACAATCGTCAACCAGTGGCTGTTGCATCTCCCATGTGAGAGCGCTAACATTCAAGTAGTCGACGCCAATTAGGCTAAATATCAAAGCTGAATACGGCAATGAAGCCAGAAAGAAGTAACTGATGTCAGCGCAACCAGTAATCGCAATTCGCCCTCTTATCGATGGTCGTCGGCAGGGGGTGCGAGAGTCACTCGAAGATCAAACTATGGCGATGGCTCGCCGCGCCGCCGACCTCATCACGACTAACCTGCGGTATGCGGATGGCGAACCTGTGAAATGCGTTGTCGCTGAACGCACGATAGGGCGCGCAGGTGAAGCGGAAATCGTCCGGAAGCAGTTTGCTCCCTACGATGTGTGCGGCGAACTGTCCGTTACGCCGTGCTGGGATTACGTCACAGAGGTTCTTGATTTTGACCCGACGATTCAGCATGCACTCTGGGGGCTCAACGGTACGGAACGGCCCGGTGCGGTTACTTTAGCGGCCGCGATGTCAGCTTACGGACAGTTCGGGGTATCGGCTTTTGGCATCTATGGTCACCACGTACAGGATGCCGACAATGAGGAAATACCTGAGGAAGTTGCTGAACGAATCCTGCGTTTTGCACGCGCGGCAATTGCGGTGGGCTCTCTTCGACACTCAAATTATTTGCAGATTGGTTCGCAGTGCATGGGCATCGCGGGCTCGATGATTGATCGTCAGTTCTTCCGCGACTACCTCGGTATGGGAGTCGAATCGGTTGACATGATTGAAGTGGACCGTCGAATAACCCAGGAGATTTACGACAAAGACGAATATGAAAGAGCTAGGAAATGGGTCGATGAGGCTCTGAACGAGGGCGACGACATCGTCAACGATGAAAAAGACTATCTCTCCGACGAGGAACGCGTAGCGCAGTGGGACTATGTGACGAAAATGGTTCTTATCGGACGCGATCTAATGATCGGCAATCCCAAATTGGCGGACGTTGGTTTCGCCGAGGAGGCTGCAGGCCATAACGCCATTGTCGGCGGTTTTCAAGGGCAGCGCCAATGGACAGATTACAAGCCAAATGCCGATCTGCTCGAGACGCTCCTCAACACAACCTTTGATTGGAATGGTCCGCGCCAGCCTCTAACTTTCGCGACGGAAAACGATGCTCTCAACGGAGTATCAATGTTGTTCAACCATCTGCTGACCAATCGAGCGCAAATGTTCTCCGACGTACGCACGTACTGGTCGCCGCAGGCGGTCAAGCGAGTGACAGGACATCAGCTCACCGGGTACGGCGAAGGAGGATTCCTGGACTTGCGGAACTCGGGCGCAACTACCCTTGATGCTGCTGGTGCGATGACCGATGACCAGGGAAATCCGTGCATGAAAGAGTGGTGGAATGTCACCGACAAAGACATTGAAGCAACGCTCAAAGCCAGTTCTTTCCATCCGGCTAACAAGGGCTATTTCCGCGGCGGTGGTTTCTCAACGCACTTCGTCACCAAGGGAGACATGCCGATGACGATGGTGCGCATCAATCTGGTGGCGCGCTCCATGCCGGTATTGCAGCTTGTCGAAGGGTGGAGTATCGAGATTCCAGATGAGGCGCGACAAATCATTGAGGATCGGACTGATCCCGCGTGGCCGACAACATTCTTCGCTCCGCGTTTAACCGGAGAAGGAGCTTTCACGTCGTGCTATGACGTGATGGACAAATGGGGAGCAAATCACGGAGCGATAGGGTACGGACACTTTGGTGCCGACCTACTAACGCTAGCGGCGATGCTCCGTATTCCAGTGATGATGCATAACGTTGAATCATCCGATGTCTTTCGCCCACGGAACTGGTCATTATTCGGCACGCTCGAACCAGAAAGCGCGGATTACCGTGCATGCCAGGCATACGGCCCATTCTTCCGGTAAGCCATGATGCGTAGCGTCCTCGCAATCGATATGGGATCCTCGTCGATCCGCGGATACTTAGGGATCCGGCAAAACGGGCAGATGAGACTGACGGAAGTTCACCGCGCATCGCACCAGGCGCATGTCACATCGGACGGGTCGGTGACATGGGACCTCAACCATCTGATTGCCGAGGCCGTGCGTGCGTGTGAAGCAACTACTCGACACCTCGGCAAAGCCCCAGATTCTGTCGCTATTGACGGGTGGGGTGTCGACTACGCTTATGTTGATGCAGGAGGCGCGGTTGTTGGTCCCGTGTATGCGTACAGGGACCGGCGCGGCACCCTTGGTCGGCAAATCCTTCGGCAAACAATCGAAGAGAACACGCAGTTCTCTCTTACGGGAGTGGCGCCACAGGACATCAACACGTGTTATCGCCTCGCGCATATGTCGACACAAGCGAATGAACTGCCCGGTGACACGGTGATGTTCCTTCAAGATATTGTCGCTCGCGCCATCCTGACTGCCGATATCACCGGGTGGGAACGAGGAGATGATCCAGGCCCTTGGGCGTCCAGAGGTGTGGCTTCGACGTCCTCACTCGTGGGGATCGACCACGGCGGGTGGGTGACTGAGATTGCCGATGCTGTCAAGGCGACGAACCATCTTCCTGCGCTGGCAGACGAGCTGACCGTCATCGGTCACCGCGGACACACAGCAGTTGTCCGAGCAGGGTCTCATGACACTGCGTGCGCCGTATATTCTCTCGACATGCAGCCTCAAGACGTTTTCGTATCCTGTGGATCGTGGGCGATCGTTGGAGCCGTAGCGCCCCCCGTTATTGATCCAGCGGTGACAAACGAGGCCACCACTGATGGCGCTAATCGCGTTCAGGTCAATCTCACGGGAATGTGGCTGGCTCAAGAATGCCGCAGGGCGTGGGAAGCAGAGGGGCACGATGTCAGTTTTTCTCGGCTGGATGCTCTTGCGCGGCAGGCGGCTTCACCCGGCTTCACATTTGACCCCTCACATCCATCGCTCAGCCAACCGGGAGACATGCCGCGTCGAATCAACGATTTGCTCGAGGCGAATGGTGAGGATCGGATCGAGGACATTGGGCAAATACTCCGTCTGATCAACGAGTCTGTAGCTCGTTCGATCGGTCAAGCAGTTGCGACTATCCGCCGATTAACTGGTGCGGATGGAGAAGTGCATTTGATGGGAGGAGGAACCCAGGATCCGCTTCTTGTCGATCTGCTCGCGCAAGAGCTCGGAAAGGTCCGTGTGGCCGCGAACGAGGCCTCTGCATTGGGAAACCTGCTGGCACAACTCCATGTGCTTGGGGTGCAGAAAGATGAGACTGATGCGTGGTTATGCTCGGCTGGAATAGGGAAAACCATTACGCCGACAAGTGAGTGAGGAGAGCCGTTGCTTAAGAAGATTCCGACATGTTTGAGTCCCGAACTAGTTCACACCATGATGACTATGGGGCACGGAGACGAAATTGTTATTGCCGATGGCAATTTTCCTGGCGACACCAATAACGATCATGTCGTTCGGGCTGATGGACTGGGTGTTCCCGAGCTTTTGAGTGCGATCCTCGAACTGTTTCCCCTCGATCGATACAGTGACTGGCAGATTGGGTTGATGGAAACCGTCGACGGCGATCCCACCCCACCGATCTGGGTTGAGTACGAGCAGATCCTTAGGCAAGCCGAGGGCGAATACACCACCAAGTATTTCGAGCGATTCGATTTCTACGCGCAAGCCCAAAAGGCCTTCGCTGTCGTCCTTACAGGTGAAACAGCGCTTTACGGCAACATCATCCTCAAGAAAGGAGTCGTTGTCGGCGATAACTGAGAAAGCGAGCCGCGCGGTGGGGGCCGCATCGAGAGCCGCATGTAGCTCCGGCGACGTGTCCGAGTTGATGAGTGGTGTGGCTCGGGTGGGTGCGTGCTTTGGTTGGGATGCAGGCGAACTGTCGGATTCGGTGTTGCCAGTTCATGGTGCACTTCTACAAATGTCGATTCAGACACTTGGTTGCTTATTCGGGTGGTTTTCGCGTCGATTCCGACAGCTGTTGCAGATGAAGTGTTGGAATCGGTGAGTGGGAGGGCGTGTTGCTGGGGGTCGGTGGGTGGAGCGCCACTCGGGAGAGCCTACGCTCGCAAGGCAGAGCCGTGAAGGGGTGCGTAGCCTCTGCCTAAAGGTGTTTTCAGGGGTTGTAGGCTCTGCCTAGTAAATCTACCTGCTGTTAGAGAGAGCCTACGTTCGATACAGAGAGCCTACAATCGCGCTTTTTGTTGAATCAGACATGTGGTTCTCATGCTGCTAGGCGCCGGCATACCCGTTTCTATCGAATCCGACACTTGCTTGCGAATTTCGGTGGTTTTTGCGTCGATTCTGACGCCTATTGCCAACGAAGTGTCTGATTCGAAGAGGGCGTGTCTGTGCAGTCACCGATTCTGACGTTACACCCGCTACAAGTGTCTGAATTGATGCCCGACGATGAGGCACGCTCGCGCATATGTCGATTCCGACAGTTCGTCTGTTGTGAGTGTCTGAATCGACGATTTTCCGGGTCTTTTTCGTCGTGAGGTGTCTGAATCGATAAGGGAACGGAAGGCGGAGTTGGAGAGGTTGGGACAGAGCGGGGAGACGAGGGCGGGAAGTGGCGGCGAGTGCGTGGAAGGAGGTTGCCCCTCCCTCAAAACTGTATTACTGTAGTAGTACAGTAAGAAAGGTGGTGCGATGCAGTTCGATTCCAGTAAACCCATCTGGCAGCAGCTCATTGATGAGTTCACGCGCCGCATCGTTACCGGCGTGTGGCCCGCGGGAGCAAAGATTCCGAGCGTGCGCGAACTTGCCGCAGAAGTCGGAGTTAATCCGAATACGGTTCAAAAGTCGCTTGTTGAACTTGAGCGATTGGGGCTTGCTGAAAGTGAACGAACTGCCGGACGCTACGTAACAGACGATCAAAAACGAATTGATGAAGCGCGCAATGCTGCAGCTCGCACATTCGCCCTCGAATACACGACAAAAGCGCAAGGCTTAGGGCTGTCTCACGCCCAAGCAGTACACCTCTTGCAGGCCTTATGGGCAGAAAGTGAGGACCAATGAATCTCTATGATTCTCAAAGTTCACCTGAAACGGTGGTGCACGTACGTGGTCTGCATAAGAGCTATGGGGCTCGGCCAGCACTCGATGGTGTCGATCTCGATCTTCGGGCCGGACGCATCGTTGGCCTGATGGGACAAAACGGGTGCGGCAAAACAACGCTGATGAAGGTGATGGCCGGCCTGCTATCCGACTATCGCGGCACTGTGGAGATCTGCGGCTTAGCCCCGGGCGTTGAGACCAAAAGACTGCTTGCGTTTTTGCCGGATAAGTCGATGATCTCTCCCGAACTCACCGCGAGGGGTGCCGTCGATCTCTTCGCAGACTTCTTTGATGATTTCGATCGCGCTAAAGCGCTCGAAATGTTGAGGTTCTTCGATCTGGGGGAGAATCTGAAAGTCCGGCATATGTCCAAAGGGATGGCCGAAAAACTGCAGATCTCACTCGTCATGTCGCGAAATGTGCGGGTGTATTTGCTCGACGAACCGATTAGCGGCGTCGACCCGGCCGCCCGCTCAGTCATCCTCGACGGCGTGATCCGCGGATTCAACGAGGATTCCCTCATGGTTATTTCCACGCATCTCATTCAAGACATCGAGTCCGTCGTGGATGAGGCCGTATTTGTGAGCTGGGGGAAAATCGCCATGCATCGCGATGCCGACGAAATTCGGGAAGTCGATGGAAAGAGTATCGACGGTCTATTTAGGGAGATGTTCTCATGTTCGCCAAGATAATGAAACACGACTTCAAAACCACCTCACGTCCTCTGGGATTGGTGTGGGGGCTATCGACACTGGCAGTCATCGGCATCATCATTATGATCTGGCTTCTGCCTCAATCTCTCGGAACAGCCATTGGCCGGTCGACTGGGAATATCGTCGCTGTGGCGGGGATCTCCGCGAGCCTCGTTGTGACCGTGTTGATGTACTACCAATCAATGTACGGTAATACCGCATTCTTTATCCACATGATTCCAGTCAGAGGCCGCGTGATTGTTTCTGCGAAAACCATCTTTTACCTCGGGGTTTGGCTCAGCGCTATCATCGTTGCACTCATTCAGATCATACTGGTGAACGTGAATATCATGCTTAAAGGTGGAATGAGCACAGGGGATATCTGGGCGGCGTTTCAATCAGTCTTTTCACAAATCAACGGCACCATTCTGACAACCGCAATTTGCGTTATGGTTCTACTGTTACTGTCCTACATTCTCTGGTGGGAATTTGTTGTCACCGTCGGTAATCGTCCTGAATTTGTCCGTTTTGGTAAACTCGGTGGTCTCGCTGTCGTGGCCGTACTAACCTGGCTTGTCCAGCAACTCCTCACAGTAGCCCTCATCTTCTTCGTTCCGGGAATTATCTACCTCGAACTGACCGCCGGTGGAATACCCGAACAATGGTCTTTTGATGCCACCGCCCGAATTCCTTTCTCAGTATCTGCAGATTTCGGCAATCAACCTTTACTTCCCATTGGCGTGCTCATTCTTATCCCGCTGGCGATTGTCTTTTTCTGGTGGTTCACCGCCCGGAGCGTCGAACGCGCTACTGCACTGCAATAGGGGCCTGGTGAAGGCGTTTGACGAGAAAGCAATTTCTCGAAATATAATGAGTCGCTATCAGTACAGAATAGGGGACTCATGGCCGACTGGTTCCTTCTCCCGATCCCTCTGGGGCTTGCGCTGTGGTTTGGGGTTCGCATGTGGCAAACAGTTGTGGACCGAGATGCCGCATTCCGTGGGGTGCGCCTGATTCAAGAGCTGTCTGGCGTTGTCCTGGCGAGCAGTCTTGCGGGACTGATCGCCGCTCCGCCCTCACTCGCCGGACCACCACTACAGATAGCCTTTATCACCGCAACGAGCTCATCCGTGTTCCTCATTCTCCTATGCGCTGGCGTTCTGTCAGCGGGCAAGAAACGAGATGCTCGGGGAGTGTGGGAGCTGTTTTCAGCATTCAAGGCCGCAAGTGACCGATCTCTAGCGGGGCGTTGGAAACGAGCACGCGGGCGCATCGCACCGCACGGGTGGCTGGAGTTCGACCCCCGATTACCGAGCTTGGGGTTTTGGCAATATTCCAAGATCATCGGTGTTTTCATCGGCGCTGGATATGTGCTCGCACTGTTCCTCACCCCGTTAACGGTGTATTTTTTACCCGAACCCTATCGGAAACTGATTGCCGACATCATCGGATACAACGTACTGTTCTTCACTCCATTACTGACATTCTCAATATTCACCACGGTTTCGGTAATTCTTTTGCTCAATGCCATAGGTTTCATCAATATTCCAATCGATATTCGAGGTGCATTGTCGACACTCGCACTCCGCATTGGGTATGGAACAGCGCTCGGAATGGTGGTCGCATCGATTCTTCCGCTGTCAGCTAAAGCATTCCCCACAGTGGTTGCGGGTGGTTCGGCCGTGCTCAGGCCAGCCATGCTCCTGGAAATCCCCGCTTTGAGTGCCGTCGTATTCTATATTTTCGGCCTGTTCGAAGCCTGTTTTCGGCTGTGGAGGCCGGTGCACAATCTCGTCTATCGGCGATTCGTTTTCCCTAGCTTCATCTATTTCACCCTATTTATCGCGGTACGGGAGCTCGGTTTTGAACCGACGCAGCTGTTCACAGACTATGTTTCTGGAAGATCGGCACTGACTGCTTCTCAGTGCGACAAGTTGGATACTCTTGATACTCCGATAGATTCCGCCGACCTTACCCAACTATTCCAAAAGTGCGGCGTCGAATACATCGCCCCGGGAGAATTCTGGCTTGTCTTCGTTGGCTCCGTTCTTCTGGTGTCTGCTCTCGTACTCTTCTTCTATGATCTGTTGAGAGCATCGGACCCAGAAACATTCACCTCAGCAAAAGACTAATACTTTGAATCATGAGCCCACTCCTTCAATTCTGAAAAACGTTATGAGCTAGCGCAGATACTGTTCCAATGCTGAGATACAACAACTCTTGACTCACCACTCTCGCCGTCACTAGCGTAAAAGTACTCTCCGCCCAAGACACGCAGTTTCCCGCTGTGGAAAGGGAGAAATCATGCACATTGAACACGTCGCCGTGTATGTCAATGATCTTGAACGCGCACGCACGTTCTTTGAAACTTACTTTGATGTCACGTCGAACGACCAGTACCACAATCCGACGACGAGCTTTCGATCGTACTTCCTCACCTTCGATTCCGGGGCGCGCCTCGAGCTCATGACTCGGCCAGATATGGACGATCTGGAAAAGCCGATTAATCGCACCGGATACGCCCATATCGCCGTCAGTGTCGGTAGCAAGGAGGCCGTTAACGAATTGACCGCGCGGCTGAAGAATGACGGCTATCAGGTGATCTCCGGCCCTCGAACCACTGGCGATGGCTATTACGAGAGTTGCGTTGCTGCCATCGAGGGCAACCAGATCGAAATCACCGTCTAAGACTCATTGCCCTCCAGCAGGCCACGGTGGCCTTGGCAAAGCTCGTCGACGGCCCGTAATCGCGCGCTCAATCACTATCTGTTGGGGGTACGCAAGATCGTGCCTACAATGAGGCACGTACTTCAATATGGGCAAATTGATGATGGAGTGAAGGGGAGAACGGTTCCCCGATGACGCTCCGGGAGGTGCAGTAGTGGCGATAATGCGCTCGCGGTGGCATCAGGTAACCGGTGGAATTGTTCTGGCGTATCTCCTTCTCGATGCGCTCATCATTGTGAGCCACCATTTTCTACCGGATGCTCGGTGGCTCATGGTCCACACCTTTACACTTGGCGCAATCACGAATGCCCTATTCGTGTGGACTGAGCATTTTGCAACTGCCATTCTTCGCTTCCGCCCCGACCCCAATCGCCGCGGACAAATCGGTCTCCTCGCACTGCTCAACGCTGGTATTGCGGTGACAGTGACGGGAATGCTCAGTGGTATCGCACCGATACTCCTCCTGGGGGTGGTACTCGTCGGGGGAGCCGTGGCCGGACACGGTATTCGGTTAGGCAAAGGCTTACAAAAGGCCTTGCCTGCGCGATTCACCATCATTGTTCAAGCCTATGTTGCGGCAGCCGTCATGCTCCTGCCAGGAATTGTGTTCGGATATCTGATGGCAACCGGGTTGGCGCCACAGTGGCATATCGCCGCCCTCGGAGCACATGTCGCATTCAACGTCCTTGGCTGGGTGGCCCTCCCCATCGTGGCAACGCTACTAACACTGTGGCCAACAATGCTGCGAGCACCGCTACCCCCGAGCGCGGAGGCTACCGCCCGTCGGTTCCTGCCTTTCCTCATGACGATGCCGGCAATGGCGGCGCTCGGGGCGGTACTGTTCGGAATCAGCGCGAATGCATCTCGGATTGTATTGACAGCTGCTATCGCCGGGTTCACCGCGTTGACTGTCATCATCCTCGTGCCCTTGGCGCGCACCACCTGGGAGCTGGGGAAAGGATCGTTCCCCGCGATGTCAGTCGCCGCAGGGGCGGCGTGGCTCCTGGCGACCATCGGGGCCACCGGAGTGCGAGTTGCGTTTCAGGGAACCGCGGATGCCTTGACCAACCTGGGGGATTTCCTCGTCCCATTACTCGGCGGCGGAATTGCTCAAGTTCTGCTCGGATCGCTCAGCTATCTGCTACCCGTCATGGTGGGCGGAGGGCCGCGACCACTGCGCGTGCGCATTGCCCGCGTCGATACCTGGGCAACGTGGCGGATTGGACTCATTAACCTCTCCCTACCGATTTACCTACTCGCCTCGGGGAGCTTGATCACGGTGGTCACCTCGATGGCCGCTTTCGTCGGAGGAGTGCTGAGCGTCGTGATGATTATCCGCGCACTTCTGCCTGTCAGTGACAAAGAAAAGGAGGACGCTCCGCCGCCTCTAACCGACGAAAGTACGAACGTGAACGCTCTGCGCCGCTACCGGCGAGGCTCCCTGGCCGCCGTCACCACCGTTGCACTCCTGGTCGGAGGAGCAGTCGTCGCTGACCCGGTCGGCGCTGGACTCCCGCTTCGAACCGTGACAGCAGGGAGCGGAACCGGTGAGGTCACCCGTGTCACCGTGTCGATTGAAGGAATGCGCTTCCTTCCGGAACTGGTTGAGGTCCCCAGCGGTAACGCACTGGAAATTACCATCACCAATGATGGTGATCAGTCGCACGACCTCGTGCTCGAAAACGGTGCTCGCACGCCGCGACTAGCTCCAGGAGAAAGCACCGTACTCGATGCTGGAGTTATTTCTGCAGACGTCGAAGGCTGGTGTTCGATTGCCGGGCACCGACAAATGGGGATGGTGTTCCACATTCGTGTCACTGGTTCAACTGGGGGCGGCTCCTCTCACATGGCAGAGCGCCACGGCTCGAAATCCCACGCGCACTCGTCAGCAGCATCTTTTGATCTTGCTCAGCCGATGGATCCTGCCCGCCACTTTGAAGCCGAACTTCCGCCTCTTGCGCCGGCGGAAGGGCCAGTGACTCATGAAGTAACCATGCGGGTGAGCGAATCGGAGATGGAAGCTGCGCCGGGGCTCACTCAAAGGTTGTGGACATTCAACGATACGGTGCCGGGCCCCGTCCTCCACGGCCGGGTGGGGGACACATTTGTCGTCACCCTCGTCAACGATGGGACGATGGGACATTCGATTGATTTTCATGCCGGTGCCCTAGCGCCTGATGAACCGATGCGTACTATCGATCCCGGTGAGCAACTAACCTACACATTTACCGCGGAGCGAGCGGGAATCTGGATGTACCACTGCTCGACAGCGCCGATGAGCTTGCATATTGCCAACGGCATGTATGGCGCCGTGGTGATAGAACCAGAAGATCTGCCCGAAGTTGATCGTTCATTTGTTCTTATTCAGGGCGAGTCCTATTACGGTACGAAGGGCGAGATCGCCGATGCGCAGAAGATCGTTGCCGGCGTCCATGACACGACGCATTTCAACGGCTACCCCAACCAATACGTGCAATACCCGCTCGAAGTTGCTACCGGGGAGCGCGTGCGCATGTGGGTGCTGAACGCGGGGCCCAACCTGCCGCTTTCCTTCCATGTTGTTGGCGGCCAGTTCGACACCGTGTTTAAGGAAGGTGCCTACACTCTACGCGCAGACAATTCGGAATTCGGGGGATCGCAGGCGCTCGGCCTCCTGCCCGCAGAGGGCGGGTTTGTAGAGCTGGTGTTTCCCGAGGCTGGGCACTATGTTGCGGTCAACCACATCATGTCCGAGGCCGAACGCGGGGCCAAAGCGATTATCGAAGTGCATGACTAAAATGCCCGCTATTGGACTCAATCGGGGACAGCTCCCGATGAGGAGCCGCCCCCGATTGTCAGGATCGCAGACGAACCACACGAATTACTTCAGACCCTTGCGCGCCCTTCTGCGTAGCTCAATGGCACACCACGCCGAGATGAGCGCAACTACGGTGGAGAAAACTCCCACCCAAATGGTGTCTCCGTCAGCCACGCTAACCAGATAGGTACAGATCGGTGGTACCATGCCTGCCACCAGGAAACTGGGGACGTGGTACACGAACGAGATTCCCGAGTAACGGACTTCGGTTTCGAAATACGACGACCACAGCGACCCCATACATGCCCAAATGAGGTTGTAGGCAATCGACCAACCGATGACGATAACCGTCGTGGTCAGGAGGAAGTGCCCCTTGGTCGCCTCAATGAGCTTGAGGGTGGGGATACTCAGCACGGCTGACGATAGCGCCCCGATAACGAACGTATTGGTATTACCAATCTTCGACGCGACCCAGCCTCCGAGGAATGTCGCCGGGATCTTGAACACGCACGCAATGATGGTGATCAAGTAGGTCTCGAACACGGGCATATCGAGGTAGATGATGCAGTACGACAAGATCCACACAATGAAAATGTTGTAGAAGGTGCCGTCGACCCACCGCGTGCCCGCACCGAGTAGGAGGGTGACCCAGTACCCCTTGACCATCGGGATGAAGCCGAGCTTCTCGCGAGCGGCCTCTTTATCCTGTGCTTCGAGCCGTGCTTGCGCTTCTTTGAAATCGTCTGTTTCCGACAGCTTCTCTTTAAGAACCACCACGAGGATTGTCAAGATAATGGCTGCCAGGAACGGTACTCGCCATCCGTAGCTGAGGAATTTCTCCTCATCCATCGTGATAGATGGAATGGCAATCAGGATAGAGGACAGTCCGAATCCAACCGGTAAGCCGATTTGGGGGATAGCCCCATAGAGTGAGCGGCGATGTTCTGGAACGTTCTCGTATGCCAAGAGAATTGAACCGCCCCAAGTGCCGCCACGACCAAAGCACTGGCCGATTCGCATGAGTTGAAGAGCAACTGCGGTCCACACGCCGGCTGTTGCTGCGGGTGGGAGCAAGCCAATGATTGAGGTCGAAACACCCATTAATATGAGTGAAGCAAGCATCGTATATTTTCGACCACGGCGATCGCCGACGTGACCGAAGAATACGGCTCCGAACGGACCCGCGATGTATCCGATAGCGAACGACATGTACGACAAGATCAGTGCAACGTTCGGGTCATCCACTTGAGAGAAGAAGACCTTGTTAAACACGGTTCCCGCGGCGGTCCCGTACAGCAGGAAGCAGTACCACTGAACGGCGGAATCAAAGAGCGTGATCCACGCGATTTGGTCGAGTCGTTTGGTCCGTTCCGATTCGCTCAGATTTTTCGGCGGTGACTCTTTAGCCATGATTTCTCCTTAATACGTCAAAGCGAACGGTTATTTAGTATTCACCTTCGTAGTATTTGAAGGTCCAGGGACCGGAGAAATCTGGATCGATATTAATGGGGACGTAATGGGTGTTGATTCGATCGCCCATCAGGTTGTGAATGTAGTAGGCCGGATTGGCGAGGAAGAATGCGTCGCCGCCACCCTTGAAGTTGTCTGCGGCTTCTTCGGGGGTGACATCGGGACCATCTTTTTCGCGGAAGTCCACGTGCATTTGCATGCTGACTGATGGGCACACCCGGATGTTGATTCCACGCCACATGGTGATAAATGGGGTGTGGAGGTGGCCGCAGCAGTAGATGAGGTTAGGGTGCGAGTTAAGAATCTTGGCAAAACGGTCGGCGTTCTCGAAGCCTTCGTCCATTGCAGGCAACCCAGTTGTGCATGGCGGGTGGTGTCCAAAGACAATCGTTGGAGTCTGCTGATCTTCGGCTAGTTTAGCCTCAAGCCAATCACCGACCTCATCCGCTAACCCACCCCAGTGAGTCTCAGGGATGGAGGTATCGACAAAGATCGAACGAATCGGTTTATCGTCGATTGAGTAGCAGACGAACGGCGCAATTTCTTTCTCAATAGGCGCATTGTCAGCCATGATTTCCATATACAGGTCACGTTTGTCGTGATTTCCCGGTACGACATAAGCCGGTCGTGGGAGTTCTGCGAGTAGGTCGCGAACAATCTCCAGTCCCTCGCGAGTACCACCTTCAGCTAGATCACCGGTCACAACAAAATATTCGGGAATGTCATAGTCGGGTAGATTGCACATGTACTCGACTACTCGCTTAGTGTTCGTCGTCGTGTCACACTTTTGGAACGAGAGCTTTCCATCTCCGCGTAGGTGGGTATCAGACAATTGAATAATGCGCATTGTGTACTCCTTGAGAAAGCCAGCATCATTGCTAGGAAAAGAGTTGAAGCACGAATCCTCGATGATTCGTAACCTCAATCATTTCATTCGTTCGAACAAATGAGTGGGACTATAGTAGCAGTCAAACAGTCTGCTTTGTCATGAAAATAGGTGCAAAATCATGGTTATAAGTGGCTGTAATGTCCATAGAGCTTAGTTCATTGATAGGTCAAAGTTGCAGGTGCTACCTCGCCAATGCGAATGAGGTAGCACCTGCAACAGTGTGTAGAGATATCTAAACTCGCACGAGTAGCACCGACATGGCCGTGTACCGCAGTGGCGTTAAGATGCCGTGCGCGGAATAGTCTGAGTCCACTTTCGACTAAAGAGCTCGTCGTCGCCCTCGTAACAAACCACTGTCGATTCGGTGTAGAAGTTGTCCGCATCGCAGGTGATTCGAGTGGTCGATTCGAGACTCGCCTCCCAATCCATGTCGGGGCGGGCGAGGCCGATTGACCACTCCGATTCGGTGCGGGCCGAGAGCGGATCGTCCCACGTGATCCAGTACCTTTCGACGGAATCCTCATCGAAGTGGAGGCCGTCCGGGTAAATCCGTGTCCCACCGTAGGCCGGATCGACTTGAAGCATCGTTTCCTTCTTCACCACGTCTGTGCAGATGAGGCGTTCGGGGCGCTGCGACCCCGCGCGTCCAGATTCCGGGTACTTGACGTCAAGCGGTTCAGGCTGAACTGCCGGGGCAAATGACACCGCATTATCGGCTGCGCGCACTTCGGCTGAGGTTGAGCGTACTGGCAGATCCAGCCGGGACGCATTGGTGTCGACGGTAATGACCGTCGCTTCGGGTTGCGGCCACACCCACGGCCAATACGCCGTCGATACTGCGACGCGTAACGCGTGTCCGGCCGGAATCCTGTACCCAATGCCGGCTAGTGGTACCGTGACGTCCTCCCACTGATCTGCCGGGAAAGGCACGACCTTGTCACGACCTTCGCGGGAGGTCAGGTTTAGGTTCCCGCGGGTAATGAGCGTCGATGAGCCATCGGGAGCAACGTCGGTCAATCGTACATAGACTTGTCCCTTTTCAGCTCCCATTTTCATTCGGAGCTTGAGGGAGGCGTTTCCAAGAATCTCGATCGGCTCATCCATGACGTAGTCGAAGACGGTCGAGCGCCCGTCGTCGACGCGCTGATCAATGGGTAGGTCAGCGGCGTTACCAAATGGGAAATACCGCCCGGCAGCCATTCCGGTATCTTGTGGAGAGGCGACCACCACCCCGTCCTCAGTTGCGGAAGAGGCAGGTGCGATAACGCCCTCATTCAGTTCGAAAGCACGAGATTCAATGTTGGGGGAGGGCCAGCTATTCTCAGCCACCCACCGTCCCGGCATTTCTTCATAAACGGAGGCTGGGCGAACCGAATCAGTAATCCAGGTGCGTAGAAGCGGCTCGTCCATGACGCCGGTTTCTTCGTCTTTTAACCACCGATCCCACCACCGCAGGGTTTCTCCGAGGAAATCGATGTGGGGGCCGGGTCGCAGATCGCGGTCAGGATACTGATGCGACCAGGGCCCGAGTAGGCCGCGCACATTCTTCCCCAACGCCGAGAGGTTCTCAACTAGGCGTAGCACGGTGTCGCGGTAGGGGTCGTACCATCCGCCAACAGCCATGACAGCGGCATCAAGTTTCGAATAGTCCTCGCACACTGAGCCGTGACGCCAGTAGTCGTCGCGGGTTTGGTGGCTGAGCCAGGTATCGATAAACGGTTCCATCCGCTCGAGGCGGTACAGCCACTGGTCGCGCCACTTGTCACCCCATACGCGCTTATCTGGTGGACGCGACTCGAAAGCCATCATCGTTGCCGCCCAGGCGTGCATATCGACGCCGAGCATGGAGCCGCCAAGATAGTGCACGTCGTTGTCGTAGCGATCATCGGTCGAGCAGGTGGTGACGATCGCCTTCAGCGGCTCCGGCTGGAGGGCAGCGAGCTGCAGGGAGTTAAACCCTCCCCAGCTAATCCCGAACATGCCGACCTTGCCGGTACACCACTCTTGACTGGCAATCCAGTTGATGACTTCAACCCCGTCAGCGTGTTCTTGGGCGTCGTATTCGTCGCCCGGAACGCCCTCGGAGTTGCCGTGGCCTCGAATATCGACGCGAATTGAGACGTATCCGTGTCCTGCGTAGTAGGGATGGCGTTCGTGGTCGCGCGGGGCTGTCCAGTCGCCGGCTCGGTAGGGCAGGTACTCTAAGATGGCGGGCACCGGCTCATCAGTGACTGGACGCCAGGCCTTCATCCACAGTTTGGTTCCATCTGACAGCGGAATCCAGTCTTCCACGATGGTCACGTCGAAGGGGAAGTCCTTGACGATCTGCATCAAATCATCCTTTCATTTGCGGGAGTGATGACTAGGCGACAGCTTGCATTCGCTTGCTCAGCCAGGGGGTGAGGCTGATGAGGAATACACCGTAGGCCACGACAATGAGGCCTTGGATGCCGAAGAATACAACGGCATTGTCGCCGGTCGAAAACTTCACGACCTGAGCTTGGATACCCTGCGCGAGTGCCATGGCGGCAAACCACAGCGCCATGGTTTGTGACGCAAATGCGCGCGGAGCAAGTTTGGTGGTTGCCGACATTCCGGAGGTTTGCAGGACGAGGTCTCCCAATCCAAGGAACACGTAGCAGGCGACCACCCATAGTGCTGGGATCAGTCCACTGGTTCCGGTAGTCCACGCACCGAGGGAAATAATGAGGAAGGCAGTGCCTCCGAGCACCGTACCGATGCCGACCTTCGCAGCAACATGAGGCTGGCGCCGTCCCATCCGCACCCACAGCCAGGCGAGAACCGGACCCATAATGATCTCGACAATCGCGGTGAGTGAGATATACCAGGTGGAGGGGTATTCGAATCCCATCAGTACGTTATTAGTTTGTTCAAGTGCGAGGAAGTTCAGCGTGTTACCTGTCTGGAAGTACATGAGGTTGTAGGCAACGAGAGCAACCAGTAGCAGAGAGTACGGGGCGAGGTTTCGTCGCTCAATGTCGGTGACGCGCTGAGAGCGGTACATGTAGATGAGAAAGACCGCTGGTACAACTGCAGTGATCCCGGTGACGACATTGACCAAACGCGAGAGCCCATCAGGCGAACTGAAAGCAAAGATCGCGGCTACGGCTACGCCAGCGAGGACAAGACCAACCGTGCGGTAGAAGGACTTGTCGAATGTGAATGCTTCTTGAACTGCGGCTGCTCGCATCCGGCCTGCGAGGTGACTGCGGCCGAGGACGTACTGAATGAGACCGAGGATCATTCCGACGGCAGCCGCCGCAAAACCCCAGTGCCAGTCGATTCGCTGACCGAGCCACCCGGCAACGAGCGGGCCGAGGAAAGCACCGATGTTGATACCGGAGTAGTAGATGGAAAAACCCGCGTCGCGGCGGTGGTCACCTTTTTCATAAAGCTCACCCACCATCGTTGAGACGTTCGGTTTGAGCAACCCTGTACCAATGATGATGAGGGCGAGGCCGACCCAGGTAGCGAACTCCCTCGGGATACCCATGAAGATGTGCCCAGCGGCGATAATGATTCCGCCCCACAGTACGGCTCGGTAGGTTCCCGAGATCCGGTCGGCAATCCACGCGCCCGCAATGGCAAGCAGGTACACCAGGGCTCCGTAGGCCGCGACCACCGAAGAAGCCACTGATTTTTCGTATCCGAGTCCGCCGTTAGCAATCGCATCGGCGAAGTAGAGGGCGAGAATGGCCTGGAAACCAAGGTACGAGAAGCGTTCCCACAGTTCGAGGCCGAAAAGAGTCGCTAACCCCTTGGGGTGTCCCATGAATGAATGGTCTGCGCGGGCGGCCTTATCCGCTTTGAGTTCCTGAGGGTGCTTTCGACGGAACTTGCGTCGCCGTTCTTTATCAGTGCTGTCTGGGATCGGTTGCCGATCGCTCACGATCAGTCCTTTCGCGTCGAGGGCAGGTCTGGAAGAGTGAACACTCTCCTCGCCAAACCAGCGGCGTGAGCCGGCCGGCAGCTCCTTTCACCATATAAGGAATTTGTATATTTATCAGAAGTTAGAAAACCGCCACTCGCGCTGTCATAGCATTGATAGCCATTGGCTAGGCTCGAAGAAAAGCGGGAAAATTGGCAGTTAAACGGGCGAATTTTGAGACACTACAGGTATGCCCGATTTCAACACAGTATTTGCTATTGCCATCGAGATTCTGGTTTGGCTGGGTACACCGGCTCTCATTTTGGTCCCTATGACCGTGGTTCTTTTCGTCATCGATTGGGGCAAATCCGCTGCGTCATCCACTCCGTCAGTTGGCGCTGGTTATGAGGAACGATCACTGCGTCGCAATGCGCGAGAAAAGCCAATTGTTTTCGCCGTCTTCGTTTTGGCAGAGGGCGCTCTCGTCGCCCTCGTCCATTCGGGATTTCGGCTCTGGCGCGCTATGAATATTACCGATGCGTCGGGGCGAAACATCGCCGACGGTAAATCTTTTACCTGGGGTGAACTGTGGACCAATCTCACGCACTATACCGACAGCGATGAGCTGGCCATGAAGGCGCTATGGATTACGGTTGGATGGCTGGTGGTGCTCAACCTTGCCAATCTGTTCGGAATACGATTCCTCTCGAAGGTACTAACTCTGCCGATGCTTCCCATCGTCTACCTCGCGGCTTTCGCCGCCATAGGCATAGGGGCCGTTGGCCTGATGGTGCTCGCAAATGCCACCGTCTTTGAGAGTCCGGGCTACAACGTTGAAATGGTTTCGCTCTATGCTTTCTGGGTCCTCATTCTCGGCGGAATAGGCGTGATTTTTCCCATTGTCATCGGCTTAGCCGACGGCTTCTACGACGTGTCCTAGTAGTGGAACTGCTGGGAGTTAAGTAGCGGGAATGTGTTACTCCATTCAATCGTGCGCTCACCCTTAGATTGGATCTCACTATCGTCTAGTCCAATGAATTCATTTCGCTGAGTGTCGGAGTCATTCCACGTTGTGTCGTAGTTTTTCCATTTGCCATCAAGATAGATCTTGTTCCACATGTGTCCATCGGAGCCGACTGTTCCAGAGATCTGTACGCTCTCCAAACCTGCTTTTCGAGCCAGTGCCGAGAACGCGTAGGAATAGCCGGAACAGATGGCTTCCCCGTTGAAGAAAGCGCCATACGCAGTTGCTTCGGGGGCGGTAGGTCCTCCGCGCAGAAGGTTGCGTCGAGATAGGCTCTCAGCCAGTATTGCCAAGGACTCCTCCGGTGGCAGATTCGGATCATATTCCTCGGGGAGCTCGCCGTAATCGTCCGCATATCTGCGGTCGTATTCGACGTTATCAACCAGCCAATCGTTGATTGCTAATGCCTTTTCTTCGTCTGTCATACCTTTGTCGATGATTTCATGGACAATTTCACTAACCCGCTCGCGGACCTGGTTTTGCATTGCCACGTATTCGTCTCGAGAACCAACATCCTCGATATCGATCTTGATCTTCAATAGTTGTTCGTCACTGTCGAACCAAAAATCCGGGGTCCCGGAGCCTGGAGCCAACGTGAGAGGGTTCTGTTTAACCGCTTCTCGTACCACTTCAAGAACCTGCCCGCGCGTTGCTATTTCGGGGTAGTCAGCTAACGAAATCTCGTTATACCCCTCCAGCAGGTTCGCGGCTACAAACCGCGATGCCGGTATAGTGCCGAAAACATCCGCCGGAATCGTGATTTTTTTGGGGGCGGCTTCGAGCCAACCATCGAGCGCCTCGGGAGTGCTGGTATCGAGCACCGCGTAGTCAACCGGGGGAGAGTAGTCGTTAATCTCGTTCAGTTCTTTTTCGAGTTGTGCCAGAGACTGACCGTTGTCATCGGGGATGGAGAGGTAAAACTCGCGAGCCAGCACGGAGCCGCGGACAAAGGCATAGCCGCGAATCGGTGTTTGCCCGTCGCGAGAGGTGCCATAGGTGACGTTTTTAAGCGTGATGGGGAACTGCCGGAGCTGGCCGTCGGCTGCCAGCGCCGTCATCGTCTTCGGAATACTCCCCATTCTCCAGTTGTCCACAGTGGGTTGGGCTCCGGTGGGATCATCGGTGATTCTTATCGGGATACGCAACGCAAAATCATCGATATTTCGAGTTTGGGAAGCAACCCATTTCCCATTTTTCTTCACCATGAAGAACATGTGGGTACGGGAGTTACCAAAAAAGGAATCTTTAAGAGCAGCGACCTCAACCGACAGAAAGTCCCTCGCGTCACTCTTGTACAGGCGCATAAAAGTATTGGCTGAAATGGCGCCTTGCTCAGAGATTTTGTCCTTTGGAATGCTTGGCGCTGCTTCGATCCTACTGATGTCGATGGTGTTATCCACCATCTCCCCATCCTGTGGACGAAAGCCCCAGAAAACCGTATGAGCCTGTTCGGCTTCGGCCTTTGTGTCAATGTACGATTGCACTTTGCCGAGAAGAACTTCTTCCACTCCCTCACCGAGATCGGGAAGTGTCACGAGAACTCGTCCGTCAACGTAGTTGAACGAGGGTGGTTCGTACAGTTCACGACCTTCGATGCGAATGGGAGTCACCAGCGGGCGGTCGAGTGACTTCCCATTGCGAGCAGTGCGTTGAAGCATGTAGTAGGTGGGGAAAACTCCCCACGACTCATTGGACAGCACTTCAGGCCCAAACTTTGCACTGCCGTCTTCGAATAGGATGGAGTTCTGGTCGCCGAACTCATATTCCCGGCCCGGATAGACGACCACTTTATCCCCGCTGTGGCGCTCATTCGCCGTGGGAATGCCAATTTGCAGTTGTGGGTCGAGAAACAATGAGAAATCTCCGGTTCCTACAGAATTGATTCCGGGGAGCGGGTTTTCGCTCAGTCTCTTTTGGATTTCGTGCCACTTGGAAACAGCGTGGCTCTCGAATAGGAGAGCATCATCTTCGGTGAGTACGATTTCTGGTTGCCAATCAAAGGACGCATTATGTGCGCCTGACGATGCACCACTAGCGCCGGAGGCCGAATTTGATGCGGTATTGTTATCTCCACATCCGGCGAGTCCGGTAATGGCGAGACTTATCGCTAGCACGATGGGTAGGACTGATTTTCGAAACATTACTGATCTCCTCGGCCAAGTCCCTCGTCAATAATGTGGTCACTGATGGCGCACCGCACGTTATAACGCGAATTGTCAGAATTAATTACCTCACTGTTGAACGTGGTCTTACATCGCATAGTCCCATCGAAGTTATTGTCATCGGGTCTCACATTGATGATCCAATACACATCGGCTTTAGTTTGGGCATCCACGGTCTTTGACCATTCCTGACCGGGATCAAGATGCTCGACAATGGTTTTGTATTCCTCGACAGTGCGGGTCTCGGTTTTCTCAAGTGTCAAGTACGCTACCGTTAGCGTTGCTCCGACGTCTTCAGCTTTGGCGTACAGTTCGACTGTCCCCTCGTAGGGTGGATCGTAATACGACTCTTTGTAGGCGAGGATTTTGTCCGCATTTGGACTTCGCTTGCGTATCTCTAGTAGCTCAGCGGCAGGCACAATGCGCGGTGATTGCTTCGACCTTATCAGCGAGTGTGCATCGGATTCGTCGCCGTGACCCTGCCCGATTGAGGCGGAGATTGAGGGCCAGTGAAAATAGGCGACGATGAGGGCGATAACCGTTAGCGCCGCCAGCACTCCGATAGCTCCGGAAATGAGCGGGCCTTTCCACTTAGCCGCAAACGAATTCTGCGTTGAGCCGTCATCGGTGGCTTTGGTATCTCCGGACTCAGTTTGAGTTTGAGATGCTTGCTCGTTGTCGGGATTGTTGGAGTCCAATGCGTCCTCGCATTCCTCTGTGTTTTGTGTCAAAGGATTCCGACCAATATAGCATGCTGTTTGCAGGCATGTCGGTAGTGGTCAAATGACATCGTAGCGGGGCTACTTCCCGCATTACTTGATACGACTGGAGAGATGCTATCGGAAGATATAACCGTAATCTGCGCGGTTGACCCACACGCCTTTCCCCTGCGACAGCGATACACAGGTGAGGCCTGATTCTTCGCTCAGGCAGGCGATGTCCCCGTGTCGAATGGCCTGACCGTAGGGGAGGTCGCGGACGAGAGGTAAATCTCGACACATATCGGGGTTCGGGGCGTGAATGCAATTCGTCAACGCGTTTGGGCCTCCGCGCCAAGCTCCGTAAACAACATTCGTGGACGTAATGTCGAGAGTGCCACCGAGAAAGTTAAGGTCGTAAGCTTGAGGACTATCCTCAATATCTTCAGGCCGCACGTCAGGAGCCTCGGCCATATCGCAGTGAAGAGAATGAGGTTCAAACACCACGTCATTGGCGGATGCGAAATAACACAAAATGTTCTTACTGGGAGTTGTGAAGGCGGAAGACACAAAAATAAACATGAGGGTATCGCTGGTCATCGCATAGTCAGTGATCGCGTTGTCTGGAACTTTTGCGAGTTGAGCGAATATGTCATCTGGTTCCTCCGGGGTTTCAGCGCTCGCGCTAGAGTCCGGTTCGATTGGCGTAGCCGATGGAGCGTCTGATACCTCTGGACTCGCGGTTGATTCCGATGATGTTGGCTCGCTCGTTGAGTTGTCTTCGTTGTCGGAGCGGAGGAACAGGAGGTAGAAAGCTACGCCAAAAATGACGCCCACAATCGCCACAATAGCCGCAACGACAATCCATGTTTGCTGTCGAGATTGAGGATGTGAGGCCGGGGGTGGCGGTGGAGATGATGGAACCGGAGGCGGAGGATTAGACATACCGAGAGTCTAGCTGAGCGGTGTTATTCTCCATTCGGCTCCGACACCACGTTTTTCGGCGGCCTCAGCGATGCGTGCGGCAGCCCACAGGTCCTGAGTACCCACGCCAACTGTTTCGTAGAGGATGATCTCATCGTCGCTGGAGCGGCCAGGTTTCTTTCCGGCGATAATTTCCCCAATTTCATCACTGATCTTCGACTCATCAATGAGACCCTTTTTGAGCGGAATAATGAGGTCGCCACTTTCTTCAAGGCATGCCTCGACCTGATCGCAGACAATTCGATCAGCTCTTTCCACAATGTCTGATCCGCACTCTTGCATATGCGGTTGGTAAGACCCGACGCATGAAATCGTGCACCCAGGTTTGAGGTTCTGTGCCGACACTACCGGCTCATGCGAAGAGGTGACGAGAATAATGACATCAGCACCATCGGCCGCTGTGTCGCTATCAGTTTCGATGGAAACCGTTCCGGAATATCCGCTATCGATAAACGGTTGCCAGCTTTGGATCTTGTCTACGAATGCTGCCGCGCGGCCGCGGTTCCGATTGACGATCCGCACGTCCTCCAGGCTCGGTAACGCGGTCACCATAGCGAGCAGTTGCGTGTAGGCTTGTCCGCCGGTGCCCACCACAACACCAATACGAGAGTCTGGGCGTGCCAGGTAGCGGAAAGCCACCCCGGATGATGCTCCGGTGCGGATCTTGGTGACAGTGTCTCCGTCGAGAAGTGCCCGAACCTGCCCGGTTTCAGTGTCGATGAGAATAGTTGTGGCCGGGGCTGTGGGAAGATTGTGCTTCGCATTATCGGGGTACAGTCCGATCGTTTTAACGGCTGCAGCGTTCACTTTTGAGCTGTAGGACGGCATCATCAACAGGGTGCGCCGGTCGTTGATGCTGATGCGGGTGCGCAGGGGGAGATCGACCTCGTTCGCACTCGTCGCAACGAAGGCATTTGCCACGTCGTCAAGTGCCTGGGACATGGAATACACACTCCAAATATCACTGTCGGTCAGTAACCTCATCATTTGTCCTTTCGGCGAAACACGCGTCTGTCATCATTGAAACAGGGAGATGCTGAGACCGCCACTAGCTCGGTGACTCGAGTATCGCAATGAGTGCGTATCAACGCAGGTCACCGCTTTCTTGCTTCGCACCGCTACACAGATGTCGACTACTGACAGTACTGCGAGGAAAAGATGACGGTACAGGGTTGCCGTTTGATGGTCGGTTGTATGCTGGCGTGTCGGATTCTCGGCCACTGACTTTAGTCGCGAATTGTTCTAGCAAATAGTGGTAATTTGATTGTCAAGTGGCGGTGGGGCTCGCCTATGAAACCGCTTACTGGATGCTCTTGATGATCCAGAAGCCAACGGTCCCTGCGAGGCAGTAATGCTTGCGCAGGTTGCCTCTATTTTCAGTAGAGAAAGGCTGTTGGCTATGAGTTACACAGTAACGAACGTTCACGCCCACGAAATTATTGACTCGCGGGCAAAGCCCACCGTAGAAGTAGCCCTCGAAATGGACGGTGTACGTGCGATTGCCGGCGTACCTTCGGGAGCGTCAACTGGAGCGCGTGAAGCTGTTGAACTGCGCGACGGCGACAAAGCTCGTTTTGGAGGTGCCGGTGTCCTCACCGCAGTGGCTAACGTTAATGGTGAACTGCGCGACCTCGTTCTCGGACGAACCTGGGATAGCCTTGCAGAACTCGACCAGGCAATGATCGAGCTTGATGGCACCGCGAATAAAGGACGGCTCGGAGCCAACGCCATCCTCGGTGTGTCGATGGCTTTTGCGCGGGCCGCTTCACAATATGATCGCACGGCTCTGTGGAAGTGGCTCCCCGGAATTACAGGGCAGGAACCGAGGTTGCCGGTGCCGTGCTTCAACGTTCTCAATGGTGGGGCACACGCTCCAAATCCTCTCGATTTCCAGGAGTTCATGATCTCGCCACTGGGAGCTCCGAACTTCGCTGAAGCCATGCGTGCCGGTGCGGAAGTGTATGCGGAGCTCAAGAGTCTCCTGGCTGCTGGTGGACACTCCACCGGTCTGGGAGATGAAGGCGGTTTTGCCCCTGATCTTGAAAGCCCTGAGGAAGTGTGTGCACTTTTGGTTAAGGCGATCACGAACGCGGGTTACTCGGCGGGCCGCGACGGAGTTATGATCGCGCTTGACCCAGCATCCTCAGAGTTCTACGACGACGGCGTCTACACGGTATCCGGCGAAGAACTGTCGTCCTCCGACATGGTTTCTCGCTATGAACAGATGATTGCCGACTATCCGATCTGGTCAATTGAAGATGGTGTGGCAGAAAACGATGACGAGGGGTGGAAAGCGCTCACAGACGCGATCGGTGACCGGGTGCAACTAGTCGGCGATGATAACTTCTGCACTAATCCGGCGATTATTAAGCGCGCGATCGAAAACGGTGTTGCCAACGCATCGCTGATCAAGGTCAATCAGATCGGTACTCTCACCGAGACTATTGAGGCCATGACGATGTGTTAT
Source organism: Actinomycetaceae bacterium (assembly GCA_030537615.1). Lineage (GTDB taxonomy): Bacteria > Actinomycetota > Actinomycetes > Actinomycetales > Actinomycetaceae > Gleimia. Next base: position 105,337 of record JAUNVP010000010.1, read on the forward strand.
GAGGCCGGATACGGGCAGATGGTGTCGCATCGCTCCGGTGAAACCCCCGACTCATTCATTGCCGATCTCGTAGTGGCTACCGGCGCCGGCCAGATCAAGACCGGAGCTCCCGCTCGCGGTGAGCGCATCGCCAAGTACAACCGCCTGCTGGAAATCGCAGACGCTCATCCGGAGCTTTCGTACGGTTTGCGCTAGCCCTCGGTTCGGGTCGCTCGCGGATTGCTTGGTGCGCGGTAGGCGGCCTCGGGTGACCGTGACCGACCTTGGGTGCGGTTTTCACTGCTCGGCGCACTTGCCTCGAGTGCGATTTATTCACGTGCCGAGGTGGCACTTGGTGCGCAACATAAGCTACGGCGGCCTCCTTTTCTCCACCTTTCGGGAGGCCGCCGTACTCCTCGCGTAGGTACAGGTTCGAGGTACAGGATCCCGCGCGCAGGTACCGCGTAGGTACAAGGTCACTGGAGCAGGCACAGGGACATCCGTGCAGGCTCACTCTGGCAACCGTAGGCTCTTTCTTGTGACACGTAGGCTCTGCGTAGCAGTCCCCATTTTCATTAGAGAGAGCCTACGACCCCCAAAATGATGGTTAGAGTGAGGCTAGACCCCCTGTGGTGGTCCCCGTTTTTTGGATTGGGTTATTTGGTAGTCCTGGGTTT
>JAUNVP010000011.1 GCA_030537615.1 Actinomycetaceae bacterium
CGCCGCACCGTAAGCGAGCCGATAGGTAATCGCTCGGGTCTTTCCCGTTCCGGCCCCCGCCCGAACCGCGAGCGGTCCACGAACCTGCGTAGCCACCTGCCTCTGCTCAGGGTCAAGGGCTTCCAGCAGGGCCTCGGCATCGGTTGTGGTACTCAACGCGCACTCCTTTCGCGTGTCCAACTCTAGCTATTGTGACGCACGGGTGAGACACCGGCGAGATCCCTGTGGAGAACTATCTCCTTTGCGGTAACGGTTGACCATACCAGTTGGTAATCATGGCCCGCGCGATGGAGATAGGGCCCGGTCCTTCGACTTCGCCTCGTTCGAGTGCTTTTCCATAATCCTCGCGAGAATAGAAGCGCGCCCACTCGATCTCTTGCCCATCGGGCACAGGGATCGCCGGTGTTCCCTCCTTGACGCGAGCGCGAAATCCCAGCATGAGGGAACGCGGGAAGGGCCACGCTTGCGAATCGACGTACTCGATCCGGTTAACGTGCAACCCAACTTCTTCAAGCGTTTCTCGTTGCACCGTTTGTTCTGGGGATTCTCCCATCTCCATGAATCCAGCCACGAGCGACGCATACCCCGGACGCCACATCGTGTTGTGTGCGACGAGCAATCGATCCTCGTCATCGACGATGGCAACGATGATTGATGGATCGGTACGCGGATACTCAATCCGCCCGCATCGCTCACATTCGCGTTGCCATCCGCCGGCGTCAAAGCGGGCACGTCCTCCGCATCGGGCGCAAAACTCTGCGTTATCATGCCACGATCCCAGACCGGCGCAGGTGGCGATGAGTTGCATATCGGTCGGATTGAGATCGGCTGTCCACCGACGAAGATCCGCGTAACCTTCGGTGTCTCCCGCATGCACCTGTATTCCCAACAGTGCCGTATCATCGTCAACTCCGAGGAAAAAGACGCGTTTGACGAGATGCTGTTCGATGTCATCGAGACCGTGGCGAGCGCCTCCTGCTACCGGAACAAAACGATGTCGCGCACCGACAACGTAAGCCTCTACCGTAGTTGGAGCGACGTCGGCACAATGCTCGGTCACGGTAGCTAAGAACTCGTCGACCGACACCGTACCAGCGACAACGCCGGCGGCATCAACGAATGGACGGGCGTACGTGCAGGGATTCCACGCCCCCGAAGACAGCGGTAGTTTCAAACTCATATACCTAACGCTACGCCAGCACGATACGGTTGAGCCATGGCTACAACACGAAAAGACGGACGCACTCCCGATCAACTGCGTCCAATTACCATTACCCGTCACTGGATCGACAATGCGGAAGGCTCGTGCCTCATCGAGTGTGGAAACACTCGTGTGCTGTGCGTAGCCTCCTTGACCGAGGGCGTGCCCCGCTGGCGCGTCGGTGGCGGAGAAGGCTGGGTCACCGCTGAGTACGCGATGCTCCCGCGTTCAACATCGACGCGGTCAGCGCGCGAATCGGTGAAGGGGAAGATCGGCGGCCGCACGCATGAAATCTCTCGACTCATTGGCCGCAGTCTACGCGCCGTCGTCGATGTTGCGGCTCTGGGCGAAAACACTATCGTTCTCGACTGCGACGTACTCCAAGCCGATGGGGGCACGCGTACCACTGCTATTACGGGAGCGTATATTGCACTCGCCGACGCGGTTCGTTGGGGGCAACAGCACGGCCTCATCTCACCGGATACAGCCAATCGCCGGGTGCTCTCAGACTCCGTATCTGCTGTCTCCGTTGGAATCATCGATGGGGAACCCCGTCTCGATCTCCCCTATGAAGAAGATGTCCGCGCGGATACGGATATGAATGTTGTCATGACAGGGGCCGGCCAATTCGTTGAGGTCCAGGGAACGGCAGAGAACGCCTCATTTGATCGCAGCGAATTAGATGCACTCCTCGATCTCGCAGTTTCGGGATGCGCACAATTGCAGCGACTCCAGCAGGAAGCTCTCGATCAATGAGCCACTACTCGCTCGTCCTAGCCACGGGCAACGCGCATAAAGTCCGCGAACTATTCGCCATCTTGTCTCCCCTTGTGCCCGAACTGTCAGCCGATAGCATTGGTACGCTCCGCGATTTTGACGTGCCGGAACCGGTGGAGGATGCCCCCGATTTTGCCGGTAACGCCCTGCTCAAAGCCCGCGCCCTCGCCCACGCAACCGGGCTACCGTGCGTCGCAGACGATTCCGGCTTGTGCGTCGATATTCTTGGGGGCGCTCCGGGTATTTTCTCGGCGCGCTGGTGCGGCAGACACGGAGACGATGAAGCCAACCTCGCTCTGCTCCTCGCCCAGTTGGCGGACGTTCCCGCCAAAGACCGGGGTGCTCGATTTACGTGCGCGGCAGCACTCGTTACTCCAGCTGGAGACGAACACGTCGAAATCGGACACATGATTGGCCACCTCGTCACCGAACCTCGCGGGAACGGTGGTTTTGGCTACGACCCGATTTTTATCGCCGACGGACAGCATTTGACCAACGCTGAGCTTGGAACTGAGAAGAAGAATGCGATCTCTCACCGAGCTCATGCCTTCGCCGCCCTCGCCCCGGTGATCGCCAGCGCGCTACAAGCGTAGGGAGACTCCCCTGCTTGTCACACTCGACTACCGGTGTGGCCGGGAGCCTAGATAGTGTAGGTGGCTCCGGCGTAGGCGGTAGAAATCGCCCCGTCCCACACGGTGCGTGCTTCGGCGATAACCACCTGCGGATCAGTCCACGGTTGAATATGGGTGAGAACCAGGAGTTCTACTCCCGCTTCCTTGGCGATCGCTCCGGCACGAGCCCCTGTCAAATGCACCCCGCGCGGTTCATCCGCATTAGTAAAGCCGGCCTCTGACATCAGTAACTTAACGCCCCGGGCCATCTCGACAATGGAATCGCACGTATCGGTGTCGCCGGTGTACGCGATTTCAACCCGCTCGTCGGGATTCCCTTCCGATGGTCCTTCGACGCGGAACCCAAAAGCGGGGACCGTGTGATTTGCTTCGTAGGGTGTGAACGTGAGAGGACCAATAGTCAGAGCTTCTCCCGCTTTCAAAACATGCGGTATGAACTCTCCCGCGTAGGTTTCTTCCGCGCCGACACCGTCGACACCACGCACTCGATCCATCAGACCAACTGGGCCAGCAAGCGTAATCGGCCCCAGCGGGCCAGTCGGATACCAGCGTCGGTGGACGTGTAACGATACGACATCCCCCATGTGATCGGCATGGAGATGAGAGAAGAGGACAGCGTCGATCTTGCGTGCATCAATATAGCGCCAGAGCGCTCCAAACGATCCCGGCCCCAGATCCATGAGGACGTTGAACATCCGGGTCTGCCCCGTGTGGGGATCCTCCCCGCGAGCCTGAACGAGATAGCTCGATGCCGGGGAAAAAGGCCCTGACATCGATCCCGTACAGCCCACTACTGTCAGCTTCATTGCTCACACCTCCATGTGTTGAACGTTGCCAACGATGGGACCAAGAAACCGTCGGGCAAGATTTTCAAAGTTGTCGATCGACCCGGTGCCATAGAACTCATGCTCGGGAGGGCCATCCGCGGGTGAACGTAACTTGTCCAGTTGAACAAGTCGCGCATACACGTCATTTGCTGTGGCTTCAGCTGACGACACGAGGGTGACAGAATCGCCCATCACGTAGGAAATCACTCCGGTCAACAGCGGATAGTGCGTACACCCCAAGACGAGCGTATCCACGCCTTCATCTTTCACCGGCTGCAGATACTCACGGGCAACAGAGTTGATCTCTTCGCCCGTCGTGATTCCAGCTTCAACGAACTCGACAAACCGCGGACATGCCTGCTGAACCACCGTCAGATCCGGCACCGCGGCAAAAGCGTCCTCGTAGGCGCGCGACAAAACTGTCGCTTCAGTACCGATCACTCCAATGCGGCGATTACTTGTCGCAGCAACCGCGCGTCTCGCCGCCGGCTGAATCACTTCGAGAACGGGAATCCCGGCGTCGACTTCGTACCGTTCCCGGGCATCGCGCAACACGGCTGCAGACGCGGTGTTGCAGGCGATAACCAGCATCTTTACCCCCCTCGTTGCCAGTTCATCCATGACATCAAGGGCGAGTTCACGCACGTGCGCAATGGGTTTGGGACCGTAAGGAGTATTCGCCGTGTCGCCGACATACACAATGCGTTCGTGCGGAAGTTTATCCATAACGGAACGCGCAACGGTGAGTCCTCCGAGACCGGAGTCAAAAATTCCAATCGGCGCTAGGTCCATACATTAGAGACTACTGGCACCGCCGCTAAGTTCAACTGCCCGAAGCAGTGAATCTTGCCACCACGACACGATGTGATAAATGATGGCAATCGCTTCTTCGACGCTCGCGGTCTCGTCGGCGCAAGCCACCGTCAGCAGATGTTCCGCGCGTTGAGCGAGCTCGTCCCATTCTTCACTGCCAACGTTGAGTCGTTGAGCGAGGACGAGACGCAAATCGTTGAGACCTCTCAACCACTCCCATTCCTGACCGTTGTCAATCGCAATCTGATCGATTTCACCGGCAACGTGATCGCGCAACACACACAGAATCATCTGCAATCGTGCGGATTTCTCAGTGCGTAAAGAATCTTCAGTGAGGGCGCGGAGCGATTCGGCTTCAAGCGGATCATCACTCATCGGTGGAAGCAACATGCGTAGAACCGGATCGTCTGGTTCTTCTCGAAACTCCTCTTCTGTCACTATCGAACTCAAAATCGTTGAATCGTCGGGCGCATCGAGAACCGTAATCGTCTCTCCAAGGAGCTGTTGCAGTATGAGGGAGAGTTCACGGTCGAGTCGAGCAACGTATCCAAACTCACAGCGTTCGAATCCACTAATCATCACTGGAGATTCACCATTTAGTCACCCGTGACTTGCTCGAGAGTCGCTTTCAGCCCGTAGGAATGCATCGCTACCACGTCAGCTTCCATACGTTCACGCTGTCCGCGCGACACGTTGGCGCGGCCTTCGACATGCACTTTCATCATCAGTGCGTGAGCTCGCTCGCGCGAGTACCCGAAGTGTCGTTGAAACACATGCGTCACGTAGCTCATGAGGTTGACCGGGTCATCCCAGACAACCGTTAGCCATTCGGCGCTCGCGGAGGTGGCCTCCCGCGTATTCGGGGAAGGCCGTTCCTTCGTTAACGGTTCCGCCACCATGCTTTTAGCCTAGGCAAAAGATAGCGCGGTCGTGCGGTTTTGACGATAAGCTCTAATCATGCCTGCTTCAGTTTCCACTGCATTCCTCACTGACATGTACGAGCTGACGATGCTCGATGCCGCTTTGAAGGCGGGAACCGCTCACCGTCACTCCGTTTTCGAACTCTTTGGTCGTCGGCTCCCCGCTACCCGTCGATTCGGTGTTGTCGCCGGAACCGGCCGTATTCTCGAAGCGCTCGAACGTTTCGAATTCGGCCCCGAACAGCTCGATTGGCTTCACGCGAATTCGATTGTCAGTGACGAGGCCATTGACTACCTCAAAGACTTCCGCTTTTCCGGTGATCTGTACGGATACGGTGAGGGCGAGTGCTACTTTGAAGGCTCACCGATTATCACGGTCGAAGGCACGTTTGCTGAGGCTGTCCTTCTCGAAACGCTCGCGTTATCAATCCTCAACCATGACTGCGCGGTGGCGTCGGCGGCCTCCCGAATGACGATTGCCGCTCACGGCCGGCCCTGTCTCGATATGGGGGCGCGCCGCACGCACGAACGCGCGGCGGTATCCGCGGCGCGAGCCGCGATGATTGGTGGATTTTTAGGCACCTCCGATCTGGAAGCGGGAATCCGCTACGGTATCCGCACCATCGGTACGTCAGCCCACTCGTTTACCCTCCTGCACGACAGTGAGGAAGAAGCGTTCCGAGTGCAGATTGATTCTCTCGGTACGTCGACGACACTACTCGTCGATACCTACGACGTGACCGAGGGAGTGGAACGCGCAGTGAAGATCGCCCGCGAAGCCGGAGGAGAACTCGGAGCCGTTCGGCTGGACTCCGGTGACCTCGTCGCTCAGGCGTTCAAGGTTCGCGGCCAGCTCGATGCGCTCGGCGCGACCTCAACAAAGATCACCGTGACATCCGACCTTGACGAATACGCGATTGCCGCTCTGGGGGCCGCGCCGGTTGATTCTTATGGCGTTGGAACCCGACTGGTCACCGGTTCAGGTGTCCCCACCGCCGCCCTCGTCTACAAACTTGTCGAGCGCGCAGACGATAACGGAACGATGATTGACGTCGCTAAGAAGTCCTCGTCGAAATCCACGGTGGGCGGGCGCAAGATCGCTGGTCGTGTGCGAGGTGAGGACGGGTATGCCTGCGAAGAACTGCTCGTCGTCGGCGGTACTCGCGAGCAGGCGCTAGCAGAACTTGAGCGGGCCGGCGCTCGGCCGCTCCAAGTTCCACTTATTACTAACGGAGAAATCCACAAGGAGCACTGGGGCCCGCACGCGCTCGAAGCTGCCCAGACACGCCACCGTGAATCACGCAATGAACTGCCCTATCAGGCGTGGCGTCTATCAGAAGGTGAAGCAGCGATCCCGACTCGCTACGTCAGGATCGATGAAGGCACTGGCAGTCGCTGAGACTACATGCCCGCGCTAAGTCGTCAGTTTAAGCCCGATCATGCAGGCAACGATGCCCACAATTAACAGGATCCGCACGATCGAAAAAGGTTCAGTGCCGGCCATCATCGCCCAAATCACGGCCGCCGACGCACCGATACCGACCCAGACCGCGTAGGACGTGCCGACCGGCAGGGTACGCAGAGCCCACGCCAACCCGCCGACGGAAATCACAGTACCGGCAACAAAAGCCGACCAGTTGCTAATGGTGTGCGCACCGTCAGCAATCCGATCGAGAGCGTTAACCCACACGGCTTCGAACAGCGCAGACACGACGAGTACGAGCCATGCCATCGATTGTTCCGTCCTTTCACATCATCAACTCGAACGATCAAAACAGACTTGATGCTACCAGCGATCACTCCGAGCAGCGACTACAGTTTGCCAATGAACCAATCGCGTAGCAGATTGATCCGCGCCTCGATCTGCTCTGTCGAAGCCTGCGCTACCTCGGGCCCACCGCACCGGCGCCGCAGTTCCGCGTGAACGATTGCGTGCGACGTATTCGACCTCCGAGCCCAGGTCGACACGAGATTCGACAGCTCTTTGCGTCGCTGAGCACGTACTCGGTGGAGTGGCAAACCCGCATTACCTTCACGCAATTTCTGCGCTTGCGACTGCCGGCGCTGAGCCTTCGTCTGCTGCTCCTGGCGGGCCCGCAATAGCGTCGTCACCTGTTCGGGTTCAAGCAGGCCGGGAATACCGAGATATTCCTGCTCTTCGACCGAGCCAACATCAGCTCCCGTCCCGAAGGATGCTCCGTCAAACAGCACGCGATCGAATTCGGCTTCCGCGTTGAGTGCTTCGAAACCGGGGAGCAGATCATCGCTCGCGTGTTCTTCTCGGTTGGCTTCGCGCAATGCGATCTCATCGTCGGGAATCTCCTCCCCCATTTTCTTGAGGGCGTGGTCGCGTTCCACTTCCATATGCTCCGCCAGCTCAAGCAAGTCAACAACCGATGGAATGAAAATAGAAGCGGTTTCGCCACGTTTACGAGCCCGCACAAATCGTCCAACAGCCTGTGCAAAGAACAGCGGGGTTGACGCGTTAGTTGCGTAGACCCCGACCGCGAGGCGCGGCACATCAACGCCCTCCGACACCATACGCACGGCCACCATCCAGCGGCTCGTTCCCGCCCGGAATTCGTCAATCTTTTCCGAGGCGCCGGCATCATCCGAGATTACGACGGTCGGCGCTTCGCCGGTAATCAACCGAAGTTGTCGTGCGTAGGCGCGCGCACTGTTTTGGTCGGTCGCGATCACGAGACCACCGGCATCGTCTACGGATCGGCGCACTTCGCTCAGACGCTGGTCGGCGGCGGCAAGCACGGCCTGAATCCACTGTCCCTTGGGGTCGAGTGCGGTACGCCACGCCTGCTTCATCATGTCTTTTGTCAGGGGCTCACCTAAACGAGCGACAATCTCATCCCCCGCACGAGTACGCCAGTGCATTGAACCTGAATAAGACATGAAAAGGACGGGACGGACCACTCCGTCCGCCAGTGCCTGTGCGTAGCCGTAGGCGTAGTCTGCGCGAGAGCGCCGGATTCCGTCCTCGTCCTCCGCGTATGTGACAAATGGGATCCGCGCAGAATCGGAACGGAAGGGCGTACCGGTCAGGCTCAAGCGTCGCGTAGCTGAGCTAAACGCCTGCTCGACGCCGTCTCCCCACGATAGTGAATCACCGGCATGGTGGATCTCGTCAAAGATTACGAGTGTGCTGTGAGCGTTCGTGCGCATCGCGTGAACGGCTGGATTCGCGGCTACTTGAGCGTAGGTGACGGCAACACCATCGAAGTGCGATCCCGCTCGCCCCTGGGAATTACGGAACGCAGGGTCGATATGGATACCGACGCGAGCGGCCGCTTCTGCCCACTGTCCTTTGAGATGCTCGGTCGGACACACCACCGTCAGTTTCTTGATGATTCCGGCGCCCATCAGTTCAACGGCAACCCGCAAAGCAAATGTTGTTTTACCCGCTCCGGGAGTTGCGACGGCGAGAAAATCGCGGGCACCCGAGCCAAGATATTTCTCCAGCGCTTCCGCTTGCCACGCGCGCAAATGGCCCGCAGTTCCCCATGCCGCGCGCGCCGGAAAAGCTGGTGAAAGCTGTTCGGCTGCAAAGGACGATGCCTGTTGCGGGTAGGAGAAGTTGTCGGGGCCGGTCGACCCCCCGCTCACTGTTCGGAGTCTCCCGAGTTGCCGTCGGAATAGGGCCAGTTCCCGCCAAAGTTCTTCATTTCATCTCGAAGCGCTTTACACCGCGGGCACACCGGATACTTCGACGGATCCCGCAGTGGAATCCACACTTTCCCACACAGAGCAATGATGGGTTGACCGGAGATGAGTGCCGCATCGACTCGATCCCGACGCACGAAATGGGCAAACCGATCGCCGTCGCCCGGTGAGCGTTCCTCTCGCGTTTCTGTGCGCTCGAGAGTAGACGTTGACGAAGCTGTTGAAGGTGCCGCAGGCGCGGAAGGCGACTGTGGCGCATCCTGGTGATCGGAGACTGTCATGCCCTCAGTGTAAGCATGCCCGCGCGCAAATGACACCCGGCGCACACACCGAGCCTAGGCTCGCGATTTTTCCCACACTTCGCGATAGTAATCGGCAAGGTCCAGTGCGGAGGCCGCATCGTCATCAACGAGAACCCAGGCATCGGGGTGCATTTGCATGATGGTAGCGGGCCAGTGCGCACTCACCGCGCCTTCGACCAGTTCACGCACAGCTTCGGCTTTCCCCGCTCCCTGAGCGATGAGTACGAGGCGACGGGCCTCCATGATCGTGCCGAGTCCCTGCGTGACACAGTGGGTGGGAACCTGAGTAATGTCGTTGTCAAAGAATCGAGCGTTATCCCGGCGCGTTTGTTCGGTGAGGACGCCGACGTGGGTGCGCGAAGCCAGCGAGCCGCCCGGCTCGTTAAAGGCGATGTGTCCATCGGAACCGATACCGAGAATTTGGAGATCGACTCCCCCTGCCTCAGCAATAGAGCGATCGTAGAGGGCGGCGCCGGAAACCAGATCGGGGGCATTTCCATCGGGCCCATTGATGGCATGCGAGGGGAAGTCAACTCCCGACGCAAACTCGCGGTCAATGACATTGCGATATCTTTGCGGGTGATCAAGATCGAGGCCGACGTATTCGTCAAGCATGAACGCCTGCCCCTGAGCAAAGCTGACGCGCCCTTCCTTCACTCTTTCGGTGAGTATCGCGTAAGTAGTCAGTGGGCTCGATCCTGTCGCAAGTCCTAGAACGGCATCCGGTTTACGCAGATAGAGCTCGTTTATCAGGTCTGCGGCGACTGTTCCGATGGCAGTGTCATCGGAGAAAATTCCTACCCTCATAGCGATCCTTTTCACGTTCGGAATGTGTGGAGAGTTCACACCCACGCACTTCAGTATATGACTGATTGTGACGCAAAAGCCGACTAAAGTCGCACAATTCAAAAGTGGTCAGGCATTGCCTGACCACTTTTGAATGCTTAATCCGTTGGAGGGACGTTACTTCTTAGCAACAGCCTTCTTCAGGGTCGAACCAGCAGAGATCTTCACACCGAAGCCTGCCGGAATCTGAATCTGTTCGCCGGTCTGGGGATTGCGGCCGGTGCGCGCTGCACGCTCGACGCGCTCAACGGAGAACAGGCCGGTGACCTTGACGGGCTCACCTTCGGACAGTGACTCGATGAGCACGTCCTGGAAAGCAGCCAGTGCAGCATCAGCCTGCACCTTGGTGATGTTGGCCTTCTCCGCGATAGCGGCGACGAGTTGAGTGCGGTTGACAGACATATTGGACCTCTCGTTTTGAAGTTAGTATTGGCGATCTTTAGTTATCGCTTGACGACAATAGTAGAGATCTATTGTCCTCACAGACTAGAGACTAAGTGTTTCTCGCCGCGATGTCAGCTTGAAACCGGCATTTCGAGCGAATTTGTCGCGAAAACCATCATTCTCACGCCCTCACGTATGGTTTACCTAACATTTTTCTGACCAGCGGACATTCTCTCAGGTCTGCTCGATCGCACTGCGACTGTACTTCCAACACTCGTATGCACCAAGTCGAGCTTTGGAGGCTAGCGCAGGTACGCTGAGAAAAACCACTGTAGTTTGAATGAACGAGGTAGTACATGACCGCGCGTACCACGACTGAACTGGATACAGTAGCTGATCGGTATGTCGATGACCTGGCTGAATTCTCTCCCAGTTTCGCCATCGATTTGGGCCGCCCACTCCCCTCACGAGCGATCGAGGATTTCTCTGCTGAGGGACAAGCACAGTGGCTCGACCTCATCGAACGAGTACAGCGTGAGGTAGATGCCACGACACCGGTCGATCACATTGACGAAGTGACTACGGAGGCTCTGATCCAATCGTTGAATATCGAGCAGGCACTTCTTGAAGCCGGTGAATATCTTGGCGAGCTGAACAATATTGCCTCCCCGGTGCAGAGTATTCGCGACGGTTTCACGATGATGCCCCAGGAAACAGCTGCCCAATGGGATGATATTGTTCGCCGAGTTGAAGCCGTCGCTTCCGCTTACGACGAATACCGATCCGCCCTCATCGACGCGAGTGAACGAGGACGTTTCCCGACCCGCGTGCAAGTCCAGGCGGTCATCCATGACCTTGGCCAGCAGGTGTCGAACAACAATCCATTCGAGCGCATGATCGACGACCTGGAACAAACAGAGCATGCACCAGAGTTTCTCGATCGATTGAGAAGCGCCACCCACCAAGCGACAGGCGCTACCCGTAAATTTCAAGCGTGGCTTGCCGAAACGATTGCTCCGCAGGCAATCAACGAAGATGCCGTCGGACGCGAACGCTACCTGCTTCACAGTGCGCAATTTCTGGGCACACGGATCGATCCCGACGACACCTACGCCTGGGCAGAAGAAGAACTTGCCCGCATCCACACAGAACAGCAGACCATCGTCAACGATCTATACGGAGAGGGAACGTCCGTCCACGAGGCTCTTAAGCGTCTCAATGATGACCCGACCTACCAGGTGCACGGTATTGCCGCGCTGAAAAAATGGATGCAAGAAACCTCTGATCGAGCAGTCGAAGACTTAGCCGGAGAGCACTTCACCGTCACCGACGACATGCGCGCCCTGGAATGTATGATCTCCCCCGCTGGCGATGGCGGAATCTTCTACACCGCGCCCTCCGATGACTTCTCCCGGCCAGGGCGGATGTGGTGGGCAGTTCCACCGGGCCAAGAGATCTTCCACACCTGGCAAGAGAAAACCACCGTCTACCACGAGGGAATGCCCGGCCACCACATGCAGTTATCGCGTGCGGTAGCACAAAAAGACACCCTCAACTCGTGGCGACGCAACGCCTGCTGGTTCTCCGGACACGGCGAAGGGTGGGCACTGTACGCCGAAGACCTCATGGATCATCTGGGATACCTGTCCGACCCAGCAGAACGACTCGGAATGCTCGATGCACAGCGCCTGCGCGCGGCCCGCATCCTCGTTGACATCGGTGTACACCTGGCAAAAGAACGTCCCTCCCGCACATACCTCGATCGCATCGGCGTGAGCGAAGAAGCGTACAGCACGGCCCTGTCGAACTCTCCGTACGCTGATCTCGGGGCGTCCTCCGCGAAAGAAGGAATCTGGGATCGCAACGACGTGTGGGCATTTATGGCCACCAATGTCGCCATGCTCCCGGCCTTCCTCCAATTTGAGACCACTCGCTATCTCGGCTGGCCCGCGCAGGCCTCATCCTACAAGGTTGGTCAAAGGGAGTGGGAACGCGCCCGCGATGACTACCTTGCGACCAATAGTGGTGCAACGTTGCGCGATTTCCACGACGAAGCGCTAGGTCACGGCGGTCTCCCACTGTCAGCGCTACGCACGGCTTTGCGACTGTCATGACGAAACCGTCGACGATCTGTGTACTTGCTTCTGCCTCCCCGGCACGGGCGACAACTCTGCGCAATGCGGGGATTGAGCCGTTGATTCGAGTGTCCGCGGCGGATGAAGCAGCAGTCCTCGCAGCATTTGACGACCGTGACGGTTTACAGACTCAGGGCAAGGTCCACGCGCTTGCGCGCGTCAAAGCCGAGGCCGTGATCCCCACTCTGACAGTGGCGGAACTGGAAGATTTCGCGGGCCAGCATGGCTTCGACTCGGCAAAAGCGGCCATCGTTGTGGCCTGCGATTCGATGCTGGAAGTGAACGGCGAGCTGGTGGGTAAGCCCCACTCCCCCGCGCGAGCCCGCGAGCGCATCCGAGCACTCTCTGGTCAGACGGTCACGCTGCATACAGGACACGCAGTGTCTCTTGTGCGGGTGAAAGGCGAAACCGTGTCCGTTGAAGCCACCCGCGTCAAAGCGGTCGCTACAGATGTACACTTCACCGAACTCACCAACGCCGAAATTGATGCCTACATCGACACCGGCGAGCCGCTTGAAGTAGCGGGCGCTTTTACAATCGACGGCCTCGGTGGCCCATTTATTGCTGGCGTGACTGGCGATCCACATTCCGTTGTCGGAATCTCTTTGCCGCTCGTGCGGTCAATTGCGACAGAACTTGGGGTTTTTTGGCCGTCGCTGTGGAACCGTCTCTGAGACGACTGAGGGGCCGAAAAGTTCGGCCCCTCAGTGTTGAAACGCTCCGCGTGATTATGAACGCGGGGTCGGCTGCTTGACGCGGTTGCGAAGCGGCACGTAGTCGCGGTTGGTCTCACCGGTGTAGACCTGGCGCGGACGACCGATCCGGCCTTGAGGATCGCGGGCCATTTCGCGATACTGCGCAATCCAGCCCGGCAGACGCCCGAGAGCAAACAGCGGGGTGAACATCTTGGTCGGGAAGCCCATGGCCGCATAGATGAGGCCGGTGTAGAAGTCCACGTTCGGATAGAGCTTACGCTCAATGAAGTAATCATCCGACAGTGCGATGTCTTCGAGCTCCATAGCGATATCGAGCATCTCATCGGTCTTACCCAAACGAGAGAGTACTTCGTGGGCGGTCTCTTTAACGATGGCTGCACGCGGATCGTAGTTCTTGTACACGCGGTGACCGAAGCCCATGAGTCGGACATTAGACGAGCGATCTTTCGCCTTTTCGACGAAGTCTTTAACCGTGAGGTCGGAGTCGCGGATCTCACCAAGCATACGAAGTACGGCCTCATTCGCGCCGCCGTGGAGAGGACCAGATAGAGCTCCAACGCCCGCAGCTACCGACGCGTACATATTTGCCTGCGACGAGCCAACCAGGCGCACGGTTGCCGTTGAGCAGTTCTGCTCGTGATCGGCGTGAAGAATGAGAAGCATGTCGAGAGCGCGTACCAGAGCCGGGTCGATATCGAACGCCTGGTAGGGCAGACCGAAGGTCATGCGGATAAAGTCTTCGGTGTATGAACGCTGTGCGTCCGGGTAGAGGAGAGGCAGACCCGCGGCGCGCTTGGCGATGTAGGCAATCATCGTCGGCACCTTCGACAGCAGGAGGACGGAAGCGCGATCCATCGCTTCATCGTCACTGGGATCGAGGGTGTGCTGGTAGTAGGTCGCTAGGCCAGCAATTCCCGCCTGAAGAATTGCCATGGGGTGTCCATTATGCGGGAAAGCGGTGAAGAAGGCTTTGAAGTCCTCATGCAGCAAACGGTGGCGCTTAATGCGACGCATGAACTCTTCGAGTTTCGAGGCTTGCGGTAGTTCTCCGTAGATGAGGAGGTAAGCCACTTCAAGGAAACTCGAGTTTTTGGCTAGTTGATCAATCGGGTATCCGCGGTACTGGAGTACACCGGCGGCTCCGTCAATGTAGGTAATATTCGACGCACACGACGCCGTGTTCGTGAACCCAGGATCGTAGGTGACTAGGCCAGTTTCTGGGAGAACTTTGCCGACAAACAGACCGTCGGATCCCTGCGAGGCTTTTACTCGCTGGAGTTCAACCGATGAGGAATCAACGCTGAGAACACCGTTACCATCGGTTTTTGGTTCGGTTGCGGCGGGCTTCTCCTTCGTGTCCTTGGCCTTCGGCTTTGACTTTGCATCGGATACGGGTTTATTCGCCATAGCGGCTCTCCTTTAAGTCTCTCGGACTAGATTCTCTCGCTCGGCGTCCCTGCCGAAGCTTCACCACTTAGAGTATCTTGTCATCGAGATTATTGCGCGCGAAAGGAATCGCCAACCTCAGAAAGTCGATCGCAAGCCGCCTGAACTCGTTCATCTGTGGCCGACAGAGAAACCCGGATGTAGTCCTCATTTCCCTTACCGTAAAACTCCCCGGGAGCGACGAAGATCCCCAGTTTGGCGAGCGCGGTCAGGAGTTCGCGTCCGGAAGCTCCATGTCGTTCATCGCGTAGCCACAGATACAAGCCCGCCCGACAATCGGGATGATTGACCAGACCCACTTTGTCAAAAGCCTCGATCAGCTGTTGGCGCCTCGCGTTATAACGGGCCCGCTGTTCGACGACATGAGACACTCCGTGAACCAGCGTTCCGTGGTCGTAGGGACATTCTTCCCAGGTGGGAGGTGCGGAAGTGATGCCGTCTCCAGGCCATTCAAACGCATCGACAGCATTACGCAACCCCGCGCACATTGCGGAAAGTGCGGGAGTTGAAGCCATCATTCCCAGGTGTCTGCGTAGCTCAGCGATCGAATCAACGAGCTTTTTATCTCCCATGAGGAATCCGACCCGATAACCGGCCATATTCGACTGTTTCGACAGCGAATACAGCAGGAGCAAGTTGGAGCAGTCTCCGTCGCACACATCGATGGAGAGGATCGAGGGAACACCCCCAGTCTCGATCAGTTCCGGATCCCACACCAGTGCGGCATAGCATTCATCGGAAGCGACAATCGCTCCGCGTTCACGAGCCCAGGCGACGATTTTTCGCAATTGGTCAACTGACAGCACCCGCCCATTGGGATTTCCGGGCGAATTGATCCACACCATCGAGGCGTCAGGCCATTCCTCGGGGTCATCTCCCACCGGAATGGTTTCTGCCCCCACAATCCTGGCTCCAATTTCATAGGTTGGATAAGCGCATTCGGGAATCAGTATCCGGTCGTCAGAATTCAGGCCGAGCATAAAGGCCAGCCACGCAATCATTTCTTTCGAACCGATTGTCGGGATAGCCTGTACTCCCTTTTCAAACAGATTGATTGCCCCGCGAGCTTCAGCCCAGGCCTCCACCGCGGCGCTGAACTCTTCTGAGCCAATGATTGAAGGATAACCGGCTGCCGTTGACGACTCGCGCAGCGCTTGTTGGACGACCTCGGGGGTCTCGTCAACGGGGGTGCCGATCGACATGTCGACGATACCGTCGGGATGCTGCTGCGCGATGGCTTTAGCATCTTCAATCGTGTCCCAGGGAAATGCTGGAAATTCGATGTCGCGAGGGAATGGGATAGGCACGGGATCGACCTTTCTCAGTCTTGGTTTTGCGGAGGTAATTCAGCAATCATCTTGTCATCATAATCCTGCACACCCGCTCTTTGCGCGCCTCCGGGCGACCCGAGTTTTTCAAAGAAGTCGACATTAGCGCGGTAGTAGTCTGACCATTCGTCCGGAAGATCGTCCTCATAGAAGATAGCCTCGACCGGGCAAACCGGCTCGCAGGCTCCACAATCCACACATTCTTCGGGGTGGATATAGAGACTCCGGTTGCCCTCATAGATGCAATCGACCGGACATTCGTCAACACATGCGCGATCTTTCACGTCGACACACGGCTGCGCTATAACGTACGTCAAGACGCCCTCCTATGGCTACATTCTTCGCTCATTATCTTACTCCCGCAACTCTCAAACCGAATCGAGGAGTCTTTCGCGGCTACTATCACACCATGGAAACGAATCCGATACTTGAGCCCGAACTGCCCTGGATGAAGTGGGAAATCGGACAGCGCGTAGTCGTGCGTTATCGCCTTGACGACGGCTTGTACGATGCACTCGGGCACTTGACGGAAATCGCTCCTGACCACGTGACCGTCAATACCCGCCGGGGCCTCATTACAGTTCATGCTCAGACGATGGTGACGGGAAAAGTCGTTCCCGAGTCGCCGTTCTAGTCCATCTTCAAGCGCAGGCTACTGTTGTCCGCGAGCTTCCCTCCGCGCGCGAGCCGCGATTTTGAAGCGGTCCTGGGAGCCGAGAACATTCTTCCGAATCCGAATCGCTTCGGGCGTTACCTCAACGCATTCGTCCTCAGCCGCGAACTCGAGTGATTCTTCGAGGGTGAGCGTGCGCGGAGGCACCAAACCTTCAAAGGTGTCGGCACTGGCCGCTCGCATATTTGTCTGCTTCTTTTCACGCGTGACGTTAACGTCCATGTCTTCGTTGCGGGGGTTCTCGCCGACAACCTGCCCTTCGTAGACTTCCGAACCGGCTTGAACAATAAATGTTGCTCGCTCCTGCAGGTTAATCATCGCGTACGGCGTAGCCTGTCCCGGCCGGTCTGCTACGAGAGAACCCGTCGTGCGCGTTTCAATCGGCCCACACCAGGGTTCGTAGCCCGCTGCCAGCGAGGACGCGATACCGGTGCCGCGCGTTTCTGTCAGGAACCGCGAGCGGAATCCAATCAGGCCGCGCGCCGGCACCTTGAACTCGAGTCGCACCCAGCCGGTACCATGATTGACCATGGAATCCATCCGCCCCTTTCGGGCGGCTAGTAGTTGAGTTACTTGACCGAGATAATCTTCCGGCACATCAACCGTCAACTGTTCAATGGGTTCGTGTCGTACACCGTCAATATCCCGAGTCACGACCTGCGGTTTGCCCACGGTGAGTTCAAAACCTTCTCGCCGCATCTGCTCCACGAGAATAGCGAGGGCGAGTTCTCCTCGGCCCTGGACCTCCCAGGCGTCGGGTCTTTCGGTGGGGAGAACTCGTAGCGAAACGTTACCGACCAGTTCACGGTCGAGACGATCCTTCACCTGCCGGGCAGTGACCTTGGAGCCACGCACTCGCCCTGCCATCGGTGAGGTGTTGATTCCAATCGTGATAGAAATCGCCGGGTCATCGACCGTAATGAGGGGAAGAGGACGAGGATCCTCCGGATCAACGAGGCTTTCACCGATGGTAATGTCTGCGATACCCGCTACCGCGACGATGTCTCCAGCCTCAGCTTGTTCGGCGGGTACGCGCTCGAGACCCTCGGTGCGCAACAACTCTGTAACCCGGACATTCGCGAGTTGCCCATCCGCTTTTGCCCACGCCACCGTCTGGCCCTTGCGCAACGTGCCATTGTGGATTCGCAGCAGAGCAATACGCCCAAGGAACGGTGAAGCATCGAGATTCGTGACGTGCGCTTGTAACGGTGAAGCCTCGTCAAAAGTCGGACCGGGAATTCGTGACAACAAGGTTTCAAACAGTGGTTCTAAGTCGTCTCCGGGAACCTCCGAATGTGCCGGACATTCAAGTGATGACTTACCGAGTTTGGCTGAAGCATAGATCACCGGAACGTCGAGGAGAGAGTCGAGATCGACGTCAACTCCCTCATTTTGCAGGTCCTCCGCCAAAGATAGTAGAAGATCAGTCGTCTCGTCGACGACGTCTTCCGTGCGTGAATCAGGGCGATCCACCTTATTAATCACAACGACGACAGGAAGCTGCGCGTGAAGCGCCTTACGCAGCACAAACCGAGTTTGTGGGAGCGGGCCTTCGGCAGCATCAACCAGGAGGAGCACTCCATCAACCATCGACAGCGCACGTTCGACCTCTCCGCCAAAATCGGCGTGTCCGGGCGTATCAACAACGTTAATGGTGATGCCGTCTGCCAATCCCATTGCCTGCGCGGCCGGGCCGCGATAGTGGATGGCCGTGTTCTTCGCGAGAATAGTGATGCCCTTTTCACGCTCGAGATCACCCGAGTCCATGACTCTTTCGCCTCGTTTTTCAACCGTCTCATGTTCGGCGAACGCTCCAGATTGCCAGAGCATGGCATCGACGAGAGTGGTTTTTCCGTGGTCAACGTGCGCCACGATGGCGACGTTTCGAATATCAGGGCGAATAGTCATATGTGTCCTAGAGGGGTGGTCAATGGCGTTGACACCGGCTTCAAATGCGAGAGCTGTGCGTTCTAACAATAGTCCTGCCGAAGGCGATGTCTGGCATTGATACTCTGCGAAATTCGACACGTTCGCGGCAGTGGTACTCAATGGATGGGGCCGATCGGGGGCGGGCTACGTCTGAGTGCGGCGCGAGGCTGGACGCGGGTGTCATCCTCCCTCTCGGTAAGGCATACTGGCACCGTGCACCCGATTATTACTGTTCAGTCATCTCTTGGCCGCATCGGAACCGCGGTGGTGATGATTCTGGCAACTGTTCTGTCGGTCCTATTTCTTGTCTCGGACGGTATCCAAACCGGGTGGACTGCACTCCCCTTCATTTGGCTCATTGCCGACCTGTTTCGACTCATGTGGTGGGTGCCTCGCCTGGTCATCACAGAATCTGAGATCATTGCGCGCAACATGTGGTCAACAATCCGCATACCGTGGAGCCTCTTCGGGTCAGCAAATGCGAACTTGGGCCTGATTCTCGTCACCGACGATGGTGACTATCGAGTATCAGCGGCGCAACCGACACCGATCCGGGACACGTTTAACCGCGAACCACGTCCATTGCCATTCGTGGACCTGTCGGCCAAGCAACTACGCTTCAGCCTCGACACGAACCAGGCACGCGAGCTTTTGACCATGCTCCGCGAGATCCACGACGAGACACCGGCCTCGGTGCGCAACGCTGCGGAGGCCCTGGGCGCACCCGCAATATCCCGTTCTCCAAATATCCTCGAAATAGCGGTGATTGCAGTGCTGGCGGCACTATCTGTGGTCGTAGTTCTGTAGCGGTAGAGAGACTACGCACGCAACACAGAGCCTACGGCCGGCACACAGAGCCTAAGCACGCTACAGCTCCTTGACTGGGATCGCGACATGGAAAAGGGCCCCGGAAGGAATCCGAGGCCCCAATCCATCGAGCAATCTAGAAATCAGATGCTCGCGGTGCGAGAGTTACTTGGTGAATCCGATGTTCTCCGTACGCCCAGAGGAGAGTCCGAAGGCACCGAAGTTCGCGAGATCCTTGGGAACCGCGGTGAACTCCATGCGGCGGTAGAGAGGAGCGTTCATGACTTCCTCCCACACCAGCTTGTCGATCTGGTTGCCCAGTTCGGAGCGCTTGGCTTCGTCCATCTCAACGTCGGCTTCAGCGGTGAGCTTATCGATCTCTTCGTTGCAGATGTTCGAGAAGTTGTTATCTGCATCGCAGGTGTAGATCTGGCCGATGTTGGCAAACGGGTACACGGTGGACTGCCATGTGAAGGCGATGATACCGAAGGTGCCGTCCATGAGAGTTGGTGAGAAGTCGTCAGAGCTCTTGTTCACGAGGTTAACCTTCACACCGATCTTCTCCATGTCGGACTGCAGGAGCTTACCCTCGTTTTCTGAGGTCGGGACGCCTGCGAGGAGCGCGTAGTCAACTTCGAGTTCCTGACCGTCCTTCGTACGGAACTGCTTGCCGTCTTCGAGCGTCCAGCCAGCTTCGTCGAGGAGCTTACCTGCAGCTTCAGGATCGTAGGAAAGATCCTGAGCATTGTCCTGGTAGCCATTCTGTCCGGGCATGAGGAAGTGGTTTCCGAGCATCAGTTCGGACGGCTCAATCGGCAGTCCGGCGAGATCGGATTCAGCGATGGCTTCACGGTCAAGGCCGCGAACGATAGCCTGGCGAACCTTCTTGTCTCCAAGGTTCTTGGCATTGCCATTGAAGGTGAAGTGACGCCACTGCTGGCCACCTGCGGAGCGAATTTCACCGTCGGGACGGCTTTGAACGCGGGTGTACTGGTCAGCCGAAATGAGGTACTGAAGGACGTCGATTTCCGAGTTCGCAAAGGACTGCGGTGCGAGGTCGGCGTCAAGCTCACGGAAGGTCACTTCGTCGAGCAGAGGCTTCTCGCCCCACCAGTTGTCATTCGGAACGAGCTTGACAACCTTCTGTGCGGCATCAACGCTGTCAATCTTGAAGGGGCCAGCGTGCCAATCAGTGTTCGGGCCTTCGAGCTGGGCGGTGTTGAAGGTTTCTGCATCCGCCAGTGATTCGGCATTCCACACACCTGACCACGTTGCGGTCCAGTCCGGGTAAGTCGACTTGTAGGTGATGACGACGTCAAAATCGTCCTCTCCTGCCTCGACATTAGCTACCTGGTTGAAGCCATCGGTTGACGCACACTGGTAGTCTTCGTTTTCTCCGTTACAGGCCTTCCACGTGGCTTCGTAGTCCTTCCACGTGATCGGGGTGCCGTTGTTCCACTTTGCTTCGGGGTTGAGCTTAATGTGGACAACCTGCGGCGGGCCGTCTTCGACCTTCACTTCCTTCACGAAGTTCTCGTTCGGGGTGGTGCTGGCATCTTCGGCGTAGTCCCAGTTGCTGGGAGAGACGAAACCGAGGATCGTGTTGAGATCAACAGCCGCACCTGATGCTTCAAGATAGTTCCACTGAACGGGAAGCTGGGTGATAGCGAAGCGGAGCTTGCCACCTTGCTGTAGTTTGTCACGATCGACCTTATTGATGTCGCTTAATGCGGGAGCATCAGCGGGCTGGTCTGCTGCACCGCTGCCACCGTTTCCTCCGGAACCGGAGTCGGAACAGCCAGCGAGTGCCAGCGCAGCAGTTGCAGCGACAACTGCAAGCGCACGGGTTGTACGTCGCACTATGAGTACCTCCATTGTTGTACTTGGATCATGGGATTCTAGATATCGAATCCACGCGTGCATTTAGGCTACCTAAAGACATGCTTTTACACTCTTTAGGCCGCCATGTGGGCGCGTGTCTTGACACAATCGCAACATTGATGCCACCTTTTGGGCATAAAGTTGCGACGGAGTCGGTGCTGTGCCCACTGTTCAGAAGACGTGCACCGCCTCCGGATAGTGACACGCGTTAAGGGAGTCTACTGCTTCGTCAGTGCCCTGAAGATCCGGTTGTTCGGTCAAACATGCGTGTTGCTGTGCTTCACTGAGCATCTGGAATTTCGGGCACCGAGTACGGAACCGGCAACCCGACGGAGGATTAGCCGGTGAAGGCAAATCACCCGTGAGAAGAATCCGGTCGCGGGTACGTTCCTTCTGCGGATCCGGAACCGGAATCGCCGAAAGTAACGCCTGTGTGTAGGGGTGTCGGGGCCGGTCAAAGACCTCTTCAACATCCCCAATTTCCACGATCTTCCCCAGATACATGACAGCAACGCGATCAGCGATATGTCGGATAACGGAGAGGTCGTGAGCGACGAACAGGTAGGAGAGTCCGAGTTTGGCTCGCAGCTCCTCCAACAGGTTAATGACACCAGCTTGGATAGAAACGTCGAGTGCGGACACCGGTTCGTCGAGGACGAGAAGCTTCGGTTCGAGCGCGAGGGCGCGGGCGATACCGATGCGTTGACGCTGGCCGCCAGAGAAATGGCGGGGGTAGCGGTTGAGGTGGGATGGTTCAAGGCCGACAAGTGTGATGAGTTCACGCACTCGTTTTTCAGTATCAGCCTTCGAGTATCCGTTGTATTTCAGAGGCTCTGAGATAATGTCGAAGATCGGCATCCGCGGATCGAGCGACGCCATCGGATCTTGGAAGACGACCTGGAGATCTTGACGAACCTGCTTGCGATCGCGCCTCCCCATCTGCCCGGTGTCTTTCCCAAAGACGACGATCGTGCCATCCTCCGGAACTTTCAGTTCGAGGATCTCAAGAAGCGTAGTCGTCTTTCCACACCCTGATTCACCGACGAGTCCGAGAGTCTCTCCCGCCCGAATATCGAGCGTAATCCCGTCGACCGCATGGACGGTTCCAACTTGACGCTTGAAAACCGCGCCCTTCATTAACGGGAAGTATTTGCGAAGACCATCGATCTTCAGCACTTCTTCGCGATCGAAACGGTTGGCGGCTTGCGTCGGATCACTAAATGGTGCGGGCACCGGATAGATGTCTTTGTAATCCCATCGATTCGCGGTGATCTCTTCTGCCCGGATGCACGCGGCGCGATGGAGTTCAACTGTGTCTTTCGCCGCGTCGGTAGTTGCCTGCAGCTCGGGTTCCTTCTGGAGGCACGTCTCGTTCGCCAGCGGGCACCGCGGAGCAAATGGGCAACCCGGAGGTAGATCAAGCATCGACGGCGGGTTACCTTCGACGGGCGCGAGTGGTTCATTCGATGACATATCCGGACGAGGCAACGAACCAAGTAGACCGATCGTGTACGGCATTGCCGAGCGGTAGAAAATATCATCTACAAGCCCGGTTTCAACGCAGCGGCCCGCGTACATTACGGCTACTCGATCAGCCATCCCCGCAACGACACCGAGGTCGTGCGTAATCATGATGACGGCAGCACCGGTTTCATGCTGCGCTTTGCGCAACACGTCAAGGATCTGCGCCTGAATGGTGACGTCAAGCGCCGTAGTCGGCTCATCCGCAATGATGAGGTCGGGATCGTTCGCGATGGCCATCGCAATAATAGCGCGCTGGCGCATACCGCCCGAAAACTCGTGGGGGAACGATTTGAATCGAACCTGTGGGTTGGGAATACCCACGATGTCGAGAAGTTCGATCGCCCGTTCGCGAGCCTCACGCTTCGACATATTCTGATGGATCTCAAGCGCTTCGACAATCTGGTCTCCCACCGTGTAGACAGGTGTGAGAGCGGAGAGTGGATCCTGGAAAACCATGGCCACTTTTTTGCCGCGCACTTTCGACATCCACCCATCCGAGCGTCCCAGCAGCTCGGTGCCGTGAAGTTTGACGGAGCCTTCCACTTTGGCGTTCTCGTCCAGCAGTCCCATGACAGCCATTGAGGTCACGGACTTTCCAGATCCTGATTCGCCAACGATGCCCAGTACCTCACCTGAGTTCACCGAAAGGTTGACTCCGCGAACAGCGTGAACATTTCCGTCCTCCGACGGGAACGTGACGTGAAGATCTTTAACTTCAAGGACGGGTACGCCTTCTTTACGCTGCGGGATTTCAGTGGTCTCAAACTCCCGCTTCGGCTGCTTCTTGCGACTCATGCTTGACCTCCCGACTTGGACGACGGATCGATTGCGTCCCGAAGGCCGTCACCGATGAAGTTAACGAAGATTAGCGTGAGGGTAAGGAACGTTGCGGGAGCGAGGAAGATCCACGGGTAGCTCGTTGCCATTCCCTGCCCTTCGGCGATAATGACGCCGAGCGACGTGTTCGGGGGTTGGACACCGAAGCCAAAGTACGACAGAACCGTCTCACTCATCACCGCGGCAACAAAAGCCAAGGCAGCGTCGATAATGAGATAGGACGCAACGTTCGGAATGATGTGCTTGCGGATGATGGTGCTGGAGGGAACGGACATGTACTTAGCCGCCGTCACGTACTCAAGGTTTTTGACCGATAGCGTCATTGACCGCACGACGCGCGCAGTCAGCATCCATCCGAAAGCTGCCAGAAGCAGGATAAAGAGGGTAATGGAGCCGTTAGAGCCGCCGGTCTTTTGCGAAATAACCGCAACAATGAGGAATGACGGAATAACGAGCAGAAGGTCAATGAACCACAAAATCACCCGGTCTATAATCTTGCCGAAGTAGGCGGCAGTTGAACCGATGAGTGCGGCGAGCGTCGTTTGTAGCAGAGCAACCGCAACACCAATAACGAGCGATTTGCGCAGACCTTCAACGGTGAGTGCGAAAACGTCGCGTCCGCCCTGCGTCGTACCAAACCAGTGGGCTGCTGACGGTGCCTTGAGGAACGCTTTGCGATCGACTTCTTGGAAGTCCCACGGCGAAATATACGGTCCAATAATGGCGATGAGGACAATCAGGGTGAAGCCGACAACGCCTACCACTGCGGTACGCGAACGGAAGAAACGGCGTCGAATGAGGGCGCTTCGGTTCATGCGTTTTGCGGGAGGTACAGCTCCTGAATCTGCGTCCAACTGAGCTGATTCAGTGTCAGAACCGGAGCGCAGAAGATCTTCGCCCGCTAGGTCGGTTGCGTTCTTGACATCCCGTTCGTCGGGATTCGGGTTTGAATGCGTCATAGCTTAACTCACCCTCACGCGCGGATCGACAACGACTATGAGTATGTCTGACAGCAGAGCACCGGTGAGCGTTGAGGCCCCGGAGAAAGCAACCACTGCCGCTGTACCGTTGACGTCTTGACCACGAATTGATTCAACCGAGTAAATGCCGAGGCCGTGCCAACCGAAAATCTGCTCGGTAACGGTAGCCCCGAGGAACAGCGTGGCAACCGCAAATGCGAAGAACGTTGCCATGGGAACCAGTGACGTGCGCAAGGCGTGACGGATCACAGCCTGTGTCTTGGGTAGGCCTTTGGCGCGGGCGGTGCGCACATAGTCAGCGCCCAGCGTGTCAAGCATCAAGTTGCGCTGATAACGCGAATATGACGCGATTCCACCCAGCGACATCGAGATTGTTGGCAGGAGAAGGTGCTGAGCTCGGTCAACGATCCAGGCTCCCGGATAGTCCCCAATTTTGCCCGTCTCACCGACAAACTCGAAGAACGTCGTTCCGGTGGCCAAATTGAATTTGGTTGCGCCGATCTGCAAGAGGGTGGCAAGCACGATCACCGGCGTTGAGATGATGATGAGCGAGAGCAGGGAGATCGTCCGATCTGCCCAGGAGTATTGCTTTGTCGCCGTCCATGCGCCCACAGCTACACCGCCGACGATACCGACAAATGAGCCAATGAAAATCAGCCGAATAGAAACCCAGATTTTGACAGCGATGATACCGTTAACGCTCTCGCCTCGGGGCGTCCTCCCCCAGTCCCAGGAGCCAAAGATGCCAGATAACCACGTTGTGTATCGCTCGGTCAGGGGGACCGATTTCGACAGGTTGTAGTCGACAAGCATTCGTTCAATTGCCGCCCAGTCCCGGGTGGGATCGGTGAGGTCGAACGCAGATTTAGCATCGAGTGTCGTGGCCGCGATCAGATACGCGAGCGACACCGCGACGAAAAGCAAAAGCGCGTAGTTCGCAATTCTACGAGCAAGATAGTAGAGCATGGACGTTTACCTTCTGTGGAGCTGAACTGATTTCTCCATTCACTACAAGCGGGTTTCTGAAGATCTCAGAGCTATCACCAGGGGTGTGCGACGCTGGAGTGCGCCGCAACCGGATGGTTGCTGTTTCTCGACTGTAGTCCAAAGGTACCTTTGACGAGAAACTGAAACATGCTTTAAGAGAAAAATGTGTCACATATCCGTAAAACTGTCGTCCACCGGGACAGTCTCAAAAATAAGGCAAACCTACCTGATTTTGGTAACGGTTGACGTGTCTTAAAGTTCGGGATAATCCGAAATCACGGCTCTCTTCAAGACGATGACCTATTCTTTTCATAGCTCCGATTCATAAATTGAAGGTAGACATCACGATGCACGATGACTACATCCGAGGTCTCAAGCTACTCACTACCGCGTGTGAGGACTCTTGGCATGCCTTATGCGGTCACACACACGCATGTTCACAGGTTTTAGATGCATCATTAGCCACACGTAGCCCTGTTGGCTTTCCCGATACCGACTTCGATGTCGGCCGAATCTCACTGGAGTGGAAAGACAAGTTTCCCGATCATTCTTGGCCCACAGTTGCATTATTGAGTTTCGTGAACCGCGAGATCAAACGATTCCCTGACCGAGATGGTTTGCGTCGGGCGATTCTCATTACTGACGCGCTAGGTCGTCTCGCCGAGCGTGGAATACATTCGGATTGGCTCGTCCGACGGCATATAGGTCCCGAGCTGTTACGAAGAATCATCATCATTTCAGCCGTTATCTGGCAACGAATAACGTTCGATGGCTTAGAGCGGAAAGTCTTTAATCGTCTTGAACCGTGGCTTCGAGAGATTGACGCCGATGTTCCCGAAGACTATAGAGAGCACGAATTCTCCCGATTAGTTATCGCATGTCTCAGCGGGCAAACACACCGCAAAGGCATGGAATGGCTTGCTACAGCGGCAATGGCTCATATTATTGACTGGCGATTAGGAGGCTACCTGGTCAGTGAGCCAGATTTAGCGGATCAAGCTCCCCCTGGCGGACTTGAGGTTGCCACGTGGCTTTATGAACGGTTTTCCCAAACTTACCTAGCCGATTGGTCGAGAGCATCGTTATTTTGGGAAATGGCCTATCTTCGCGATCCTCAGAAAGTAGCTGAGACTACTAGCATCCCCATGCATATTCTCAATGAAAGAAACGTGACTCTCGAACAGCTTCTTGATGCTTCCTCTGAGCTAGTTCTGAATCACGAAGATGAACCACTCCCCGGGATGCGGAAACAAGAGTTCTTCGAGAACATCGTTGCTCAACTCGAGCGTGGCGAAATAGAACGAGCATGCTCAATTGCGAAAGACGCGGCAGATCGCCTTCCCCGCAATAGAGATCTTGTTGCAATCTATGCTTTTTGTCTACTTCCGATAGATCCAGCCAAAAGCCGTGCCACTTTTCAGCACACATCCCGAAGTTCCCTTTTGCCTGATCAAATCACAGCGATCAATTTAGCGTCAGCATTCCTGTGCGAGAACCAACCTCACAAAGCAAAAGAGGTACTCGATTCAGCGGATTGGAATCTTGCGTCTACGAAGCCCGCCTGGCTCTGGGACCCGAAGTCTCTCTTGCAACACAACGCTCGGCTACGGTTCACCACAATCACTGACTGGAAGAATCGCTATAACCAGCTATTTGCCAATGGCGAGCTTAAGTTGCTTGAGAGGCAAGAGTAGTTGGAGAGGTTGCAAAGGTGACTCCAACAGGTCGATATGATGCATGTAAAACTTACGTGCATTGTCGTCGCGACAATGAATAAGTAGAGCTGCCGCTCCAATCGACTCACTCGTTGTAAAAGCCCGTCGCATAGCATCCTGCAAGAGCGACACCCCCACTCTTTTGCCTTGCGC
Organism: Actinomycetaceae bacterium; assembly: GCA_030537615.1. GTDB lineage: Bacteria > Actinomycetota > Actinomycetes > Actinomycetales > Actinomycetaceae > Gleimia. The sequence continues at coordinate 27,489 of JAUNVP010000011.1, forward strand.
ACGTTTATCGACAGCTAGACGCGCCAAGAGTACACAGGGAATATCTTTGGGGCGATGCTTTGCGAAATCCGGATCGACAGATTCAGCACTCACCCCAGCTGCAGCCAAGGCATAATAGCCGACTACCCGACTGTCGAGTGTAGTGATATACGTGACCGAGTTATTCGCTCGCTGATTCTGCCACGCATACCTGTGGAACCAATCATCGAGATCTGGGGCTCCGGAGAAAAAATCAGCTCTATTATCTGATTTCTCCAACTTGCGAGGTGCCTGAAGAATCCCGCTAGACACTAGTCTTCCATCTCAAAAGGTGCATCAAAAACAGAATCACGTGCGAAGAGTTTCGCGAGCTTTTTGGAGCTGACCGGCATATCAAGCATCTTTACGAATTGTTCATACTGATCGACGGATACTCCGAACCAACGTTTATCGGCCAGAATTCTCTCAGCTTCTTGGACTGCACTACTCAAAATAAACTCAGACACCGTGGAATCTGATGCGAGCGCTGCTTGCTTCAGCACAGATTCTTGTCTCTCAGTAGCCCGGAGATTGATTCTCCTATTCTTGCTGACAACAGCCATAGAAATCTCCCGCCTTTCCCTTTCTGTACTCACATTGTACACACGGAACCCCTAGTCGCCAAAAGACTTCCACTGATATGTCTCTCACGTTAGTCACGATTTTGGCCAGTTACTATCTTGTAATGCTCAAAAGCATCCTCCATCGAGCGTCTCTCAATAATCCGCTCGAGAACTGCTTGGTAACTCCACTTAGCCACAGGACCAAACGCGTAAGCAAGGAATCGTGGCAAGCCCCGTACCGCGTAGGTCTGTTCCCAGATCAGCCGGCAGCCGGCGGCCTCTTCCATGATTGTCGCTTCAATAGTGCCGAATAGGAGGGGACCTATCTTCTCCACTCTGGCTCGGTTCGGTGGTTCCCAACGACGCACCACCATCCGGTCATCAATGGCCCCGAAACCGAGATCGGTGCGGGCAATAAACCGCGCTCCCCAATCTAAAGACTCACTCTGGCTGATAACGGTGGTGAATGGGACGGCATGAGAGTGACGCCCGAGGTCCCACAGCCGTGACCACACTACGTCGGCTGTCGCCGGAACTGCCATCTCGACGGTAAAGTGCGACCAGGTTTCGTTTCTCATATCTCGAGCTTAGGTACAGGGTTGGTGATCTACACCTTCTTTCACCAGGTAATCGTTAGGCTGGGTTTATGGGACAGCGGATGTTTATAGCTCTGTATCCACCGCAGGTGGTAGTCGATGAACTGACGGAGTTCTTCGATGCCCGACCTCAAATGCCGTGGATCAGTCCCGACCAGTGGCACATTACCCTGGCTTTCTTAGCCGCAGTACCCGAGGCTCGCACCGATGAACTCATCGATCGACTGTCACTCAACTTGGCTCACAAAGTTGCTCCGACGATTCAGCTGTGCGGGGGCGGTACTTTCCCAAGTCCTGACCGAGCTAAAGTGTTGTGGCTGAGGCCCGTAGCTCTCTCCGGCAGTCTCGAAGCATTGGCGGGGACTGCTCGAGGCACCGCCAATGCTTGCGGAGCCACCCCCGACGGACGTACCTTCACCCCTCACCTCACCGTGGCACGTCTACGACGGCCAATTGCAGCGACCCGTTGGCTCAGGATTCTCGACTCTTTTACTTCTTCGCCGTGGTGCGCCCGCGAAGCTAAACTGATCGCCTCCTATCTCGGTGAAGGTCCTTCAAAGCGACCTCGACACGAAGAAGTCGCACGATTTCAATTTGCTTCCCCCACCGGAGACTGATTCCCACCCCGCCGATATAACTTGTCGCTAGCCTGAAGGTGGAGGGATGTTTCATGACAGTAACTCGCCCACCGGCTGTTGCCGGCCTGTTCTACCCGCACGACCCGCATGAACTTCGCCGCGTGGTTGATGACGCTTTGGCTCAAGCTCAACCATCGGCGCTTACATCTCGAATGGTGATCAGTCCGCACGCCGGATACATCTATTCGGGAGCCTTGGCAGCCACGGCGATTAGTTGCCTTCCTCGACAGATTCGGCGGGTGCTCATTCTTGGCCCCTGCCACAGGGTGGGGATTGATGGAATGGCTCTGGCAGGTGCGGATATGCACGCCACTCCTCTCGGTGATATTCCTACCGACCACGACCTGACTGATCAGATTGTCAGCCACCCGTCCGTAGTGACCGCACCAGTCGTCCACCAGGCCGAGCATTCGATCGAAGTCCAGCTTCCCTTCTTACAGCGCCACCTCGATGACGGATTCACGATTGTTCCGCTTGCCGTGGGGCGCGTTTCTGCTTCCGCCGTCGCCGAGATTATCGAGATGGCGTGGCACCATCAGGACACTGCGGTTGTGGTCAGTTCCGATCTCAGCCATTATTTGCCCTATGCCCAAGCGCGTGCTGTCGACGCCGACACCGTGCACCGTATTCTCACTCTAGATGGCCCTTTATCGGGTGATCAGGCATGCGGTGCGTATCCGGTTAGTGGGCTGATCGAATTTGCCCGCCGACACCACCTCGCCCCCGTCGTTCTAGATAGTTGCAACTCGGGCGATACGGCCGGGGACCGTTCGCGGGTTGTTGGTTACGGGGCGCTAGCTGTGCGCCCGGCCTCTGCCCTCCCCGCCCTCGCCTACAACTCAATAGCGACACGGCTGGGAATGCCAAGCATTGCTGTGCCGGATACCGATGAAGATCTTGATTCTGAGGGCGCCACATTCGTCACTCTTGAACGTGGCGGGCATTTGCGCGGGTGTATCGGTTCGCTCCTCGCCCACCGGCGGCTCCGCGATGATGTCCAATACAATGCGCAAGCCGCAGCATTTTCCGATTCACGGTTCCAACCTCTCTCGGCGCGAGAGCTCCCACTGCTCGATATTGAAGTCTCACTTTTGAGCGCTCCCTCCCCCATATCTGGGAGTCCCGGTCTGGAGCGGAATGAGGTCGAGGCGCGACTTCGCCCGGGTATCGATGGGGTGACGCTTTCTCAAGGGCCTCGCCGCGCGACCTTCTTGCCGCAGGTGTGGGATGAACTCCCCAACCCGCGAGAATTCGTATCGGCACTGTTACATAAGGGGGGCTGGCCTAACTGGGATCCGCGGATAACCGTGGAGACCTATCAGGTGACCAGCTTCCACCTCCCACGACAATGACAACACCCGTGGCCCGCTGGTGGAACGCAACCAATAACGATCGGGTGCGATGCTACCTGTGTCCGCGCGAGTGCCGAATGCGCGAAGGGCAACGGGGATTTTGCTTCGTGCGTATGAATCGTCGGGGCGAGCTCGTCCTCGACACCTATGGACGCAGCTCTGGATTCGCGATTGATCCGGTAGAAAAGAAGCCGCTCAATCATGTTCTCCCCGGTGCTAAGGTGCTGTCATTTGGGACTGCGGGCTGCAACTTGGGGTGTAAGTTCTGCCAAAACTGGGAGATGTCGACCTCCCGGGAATTTGATTCACTCGCTACTGAAGCGAGCCCAACGCAGATCGCTGAGCTCGCCCTCAACTACGGCTGTCAAGCGGTTGCTTTCACCTATAACGACCCGATTATTTTCGCTGAATACGCTATCGACACGGCAGTTGCTTGCCGCGAGGTCGGACTTTTACCGATCGCTGTTAGTGCCGGATACATTAGTGACGCCGCTCGAGCAGAGTTCTTTGCCCCGATGGACGCAGCCAATATTGATTTGAAAGCGTTTACCGACGAGTTTTACCGCAAAATCACCGGGGCGCGCTTGTCTACTGTGCTCGATACCCTCGTCCATGTCAGGGAGTCTGAGACCTGGCTGGAGATCACGACCTTACTCATTCCCGGTCACAATGATTCGGATGAGGAAATCGAGCAAATGAGTCGCTGGATTGTTGCCAATCTCGGCCCTGACGTTCCCCATCATTTTTCAGCTTTTCACCCCGATCATCGGATGCGGGATGTACCGCCCACTCCCCCGCAGACTCTTGCTCGCGCCCGCGACATTGCTATGGGTTGCGGGGAACAGTTCGTCTACACGGGAAATGTGTATGACCCGGCTGGACAATCGACACTGTGTCCGTCGTGCGGCGCGGTGGTCATCGCCCGCGATAGGTACAGGGTCAGTGTGCGTCAGCTAAAAGTCGATGAGGGCATGGCTACGTGTTCGCGTTGCGCTCACGCTATCCCTGGAGTTTTCTCCTGGCCGAGATCAGTTTCCTCTAAGGCGTAGATAAGTGGTGTCGCCGAGTTCTCTCTTCGATACCTTTTGTCCCCACCTACGCATGTGTTCTGGTACGCCACCACGTAGCTACCAACAGAACCGTCCCCGAAGGAATTGACGTACTGCTAGAGCACGATTTCCGCTCATGGCGAGCGTGTAAAACTGTTAGCCACATCGGGCGAATATGTCGATGGCATCAACATATCGAGAAAACGTGTCGAAATTTGTGGCAAATTTCGACACGTCACTCAGTTGGTGGCACGACCGGTCCGACGCTGGAGTATTTTCAGACCGTCGCGAACCGTTGAATTCACAACTTACACGTTGAACTTGAAGTCGACGACATCACCGTCAACCATGACGTAGTCTTTGCCTTCAAGCCGCACTTTACCTGCCGCCCGAGCGTCCGCCATAGAGCCAGCTTGAACCAGCTCGTCGAATGAGACAATTTCCGCTTTAATGAATCCGCGCTGGAAGTCGGTATGAATAACGCCGGCGGCCTCGGGGGCCGTCCATCCCTTGTGGATCGTCCAGGCACGAGCTTCTTTTGGCCCTGCAGTCAGATATGTTTGCAAGCCAAGTGTGTCGAATCCAACGCGTGCTAGCTGGTCGAGGCCGGATTCTTCCTGACCGGCATCACTGAGCATTTCACGGGCTTCGTCTTCATCCAGTTCGACAAGTTCGGCCTCGAATTGAGCATCGAGGAAAATTGCCTCGGCCGGTGCAACGAGTTCGCGCAATTGAGCTTTGAGTTCGTCATTCTCCATGCCGTCAGAGTCCATGTTGAACACGTAAATAAAGGGCTTTGCGGTCATGAGGTGGAATGTTTTGAGGATCTCCGGATCGAGTTCGGCCTCTTCTGCTCCGGCAGAAATCAACGTACCTTGCTCCAAGAGCGCATACGCCTTTTTCGCAGTTTCCAGTACTTCGGGTTCCGTGCGCCGCGCTCGCACCTCTTTTTCTAAGCGGTCGAGCTGACGCTCCAAGGTTTGCATGTCGGCGAGAATCAGCTCAGTTGAAACCGTCTCAATATCGTCTTTGGGTGACACTTTGCCATCGACGTGGACAACATCAGGGTCATTGAATGCGCGAGTCACCTGGCAGATTGCATCGGCCTCGCGAATGTTGGCAAGAAACTGGTTGCCGAGTCCTTCGCCCTCCGACGCTCCGCGAACAATTCCCGCGATATCGACAAACGAAACCGTTGCGGGAATGATGCGTTCCGACTGGAAAATACCGCTGAGGGTTTTGAGTCGCTCGTCAGGAAGCGGCACAACTCCAATATTGGGTTCGATCGTTGCGAACGGGTAGTTCGCCGCTAGCACGGTCGCGCGGGTCAAAGCGTTGAATAGGGTTGACTTGCCGACATTAGGCAGTCCTGCGATTCCAATAGTTAAAGCCACACCGACAGTCTAGGGCACACTCTGCCTGCACGGTAAAAGGGGTGGGCACCCTCACGTTGCTACACCAAAGTTGGCCGTAGGCTCTCTCCACCATGCATGGGCTCTGTGTAGCGCCCGTAAGATCTCTCTAACAGCACTCATTTCCGCTAGGCAGAGCCTACGAGTACAAAACAGAGCCTACAGCCGCTGAAAACCCGCAAGAGAAATCCTCCTCTTACAAAGCAAAACCTAGGGGAAGAGTGCGCGCCAACCGTCCCGGAAGTCCGCGAATGAGGCGAAGAAACCATCGTAGGCGTTGAGGCTCAGCAGCGATGCGACCGCGAGCGCGATAACCGCTGCCAGTACCAGTCCAATGGCCGGAACTAGCCGCTTGCGCCGTATCGAGGCCGCAAGGGTGAGCCCAGCGCCAACGAGCCAGACAACCGTGATGAGGCCGATCCCGCGGAATGAGAACAGAGCAACGCTCTCTCGCGGCACCACTCGCATACCGATGCTTTCATCGGTTTGCGGTATACCTCGCGCGCCGGGCAAGCCGTTCATGCCCGCGCGCACATCTCCAGTTGCATTGTTCGTTCCATCCGGACCGAGCGAGCTATCTGCTCTTTCCGGCGCCCCGCGATCCCACCAGGTGAGGACATTCGGGAGCTGCCGTGCCCAGGTTGTCCAGGTGTGCCCGCCGCGAGTGTCAATCGTGGTTTCGAGGTCGAGTTTTGGAGGCCGCTTGCGTTCGACGTTCTCGATCACCTCAACGGAGTCCTCGTCGGTTTGTGTACCGCCCAAGTACAGTCGCGCCGGATAGGTCAGTCGCTGCACAAGTGATGAAATGACGTTCGCCTTGCGTACTGGCGAACTGGCTTGCTCGAAAGAGCCGAGCATAGGCTGATCGTAGCCCGACAGCGCCGCCGCCGCCCCGTAGGTATCGAGGTGACGCGTCATGAGATTAGCCGCGCAGTAAGCGCCCGATGAGATTCCTGCCAGTAACCACCGATCCCGCTGTCCGGACACATTCGGATAGGTCGAGCGAATTGCCTTTGGGACGTCAGCAGTAACCCAGGTTTCGATCGGTGGCCGATTCTTAAAGTTAATGCAGTCCGGTTCTCCCTTACGGGTGACTAGATCGGGAATAACGACGATGTACGGTTTCACTTTGCCTGTCTTGCCAAGTTTCTCCCACGTGCGATCGAGTTCTAGAGCGTCGACGACACCCGTGGGTGATCCGGGGTAGCCGTGGAGAAACTCAATGACCCCGTACTCTTTGCCGTCGTTCGGCGAGTAGTCGGGGGGAGTCCAGATTTCAATCGCCGTCGTCACGTTGGAATTCGGCCCGGTCCACCTTGCCGTCTCGGTGTGTTCGGAGGGCGCCGGCCGCAAGTCGAGCTTCCATTGCGGATCGTCGGAGGGCGCCAGCTCCTCGGGAAGTTGAGCACCTGGCTCAACCTGCGGCTTCACAATCTTTGCCGGCTGTCGAGTGCCGGTATCGGAGCCGAAAGTGTAGCGAAGGCTCTCCCAATCACTCACCCACCCCATTTGAATATTTGAGGTCAGTCCAATGCTCGTGAGAACCAAAAGCACCGAGAGAACAATTCCCAATCCTGTACCGAAGCGGGTAGTCCAATGTCGACGAGTAGCAAGATACACGGTTACTCCAATAGCAATCACGGCGAGCACACCCGCGCTCACTGCCCACACAGGCGAGGTGAGATCCATTCGACTCCTTCTGTTCGCAATAACGGTGCAATTGAAATGTCCGTAGCATGGTGTTGGATGGAAACATGTCGACAGTTTCCTGGATATTTTCTGCTCTCACGCTTCTCATTGGCATCATTGCTGGGTATGTAATTGGAGTTCGTAACCAGCCTCACACGCCAAGCAATAATGGTGCTGAGGGCGCAGCGCTTGCCCAACACGTGTCCGCGCAGCTCGCTCCCGTGCGCGAGTCTCTGGCCCAACTCGATCAGCGGGTCAATCGACTCGGCTCACATCAGGCGTCGCACCTGTCGGTTTTGACCGAGCAAATGCGTCAGGCGCAGATTGTTGATCAGCTCATCCTCGAGTCAACGCAGGGGCTCGACAGTGCCCTGCGGCAGTCTCCTAAGCGCGGTACGTGGGGCGAAGTGAGTTTGCGACGTGTCCTCGAACTATCGGGGCTCACGCGGCATATCGATTTTGACGAGCAGGTACACAGCGCCGGTGGTTCGCGCCCCGACGTGATCGTCCGTCTCCCGGGAGAGGCCGCGATCATTATCGACGCGAAAGTACCGCTCGACGCCTACCTTCGGGCCACGGAGGACGACGAACGTGCGGGCGCACTGATGCGCGATCACACCAAAGCTGTGCGCGGACACGTTCGCGCACTCGCGCAACGTGATTACGCTCAAGTAGTAGACGGTGCGATTGACTCAGTTCTGTTATTTATGCCGAGCGAAGCACTGGTATCAGCGTCTTTTGACGAGGATCCTGCCCTGTTCGAAGATGCGCTTGGGCGCGGAATCATTATTGTTGGCCCGTCTGGTCTCATGACACTCATGCGCTCAGTGGGGAATTTATGGTCGCGTCAGTACGTGTCGCAAGATGCTCACGCGATCCTCGATTTGGGGCGCACCCTCGTCGATCGGATCAACGTACTTGGCGGCCATTTGACAAACCTGGGTAGTGCATTGACGACAACCGTCAATCAGTTCAATGCCGCCGTTGGTTCCTTTGACCAACGCCTGGTGGTAGCCACCCGCAAGATCGCTTCGTTCGAATACGACGTCAATGACGCTCCCACCTCACTCGACATTCTCCCTCGGCAGGTCAATCACACGGACACGTGACACTGCCGTCCATACGCGTTCATGTTCGCAATGGTGAAACGCACGACGCATACTGTCCGCACCATGCCACAATAGCCGTGTGAGTATCGAAGAAGAACTACCTATCCGCTGGCCCCACAAGCTTGCCCGATCGCGGCTTCTCGTGACGGCTATTATCACTCTTGCACTCAGTACGATCGTCTTTTTGGCCAGCGGGGTTGAGTCCTTCTCGGGTCAGCATGCACGGACCATCAAAGTGGTCGATTCGGTTGACTACTACGCGAATGACGAACTGGAAGACGCTTTGCAAACGGTGAAATGGGGGCAGACGCGCGACGTCGTCGTGTATATCGGAGGCATTCCCGATGCCGAGTGGGCTCTTCCAACTGATGAGCGCTGTCATCCAGGAATCTCGTGCCTGAAAACCGTTGCGCCAGAGTATTTCAGCATTATCTCCGCCCCACGCGAGTCCGTGTTCCTCCTGTGGATTGACCCCGACAATATTGAAGTTCACGTCGGCATCAGGTGGACACTTCAGCGCAACTCACAGATGCAGAACGATACCGAAGAAGCCATTAAAGCAGCTCTTGTCATGGGGCATGTTCCTGCAACCGACATGGCTGAGTACGTCCAGCGTCTTGCCGCAGCTGAGGTCGGGATGTTCCAACTCGAAAACGAGCAACGCATCATTTTCACAGCGCTAGCGGCACTACTTATTGCTTTCCTCACCGCCGTTGCCCACGCGGCGTACTGGCGCGACCGGGACAACCAAATTCTACGTTCTCCGCTTCTTCGCTTATCGCGTGCACAGCGACACGATACTCTCGAACGTGCGCGAAGAATCTATACGGAATGCACCGATCGTCTCGACACTGTAGAACTGGAGATCGCTGCGGTTCCGCAGACGGAATATACCCCTGTTCTGAGTAGTCGACTCGAGGCGTGGAAAGATCTCTACCTGGAGTGTGCTCGCGAGCAGTTTGACGCCAGTATGTTGAGCGACAGTCAGTTGACGTCAAAAGCCGAAGCGGATCGCCTCTATCGTCTTATCCGTCTGGCTGAACTTGTCGAGGCTGGGCAAGAGTCGCTGATGAACGATGCGCGAGCGCTCGCCGATCCCTCCCGGGCCCGCGAATACCTCGAACCCACGTGGGACATGCTTCGCCGCAGTCTTGAGGCGACTCTCACGTTAGATCAGAGCATTACGGCCTCCACTCCGCAGTTGGATCAGACTATTGATGCGTGGCAACGTAAACTGCGCGATCAACCCAAGCCGAACCATGTCACCGGAGTTATCTACCAACTGACGAAGTTCGATGCCCTTGCTCACGACATGAGTCAGCAGGCCGATAGAGCATTTGTGCTCTATGAGAAGCAGGAGGGACACGAGTTTTCCGGGCGGCACTTGATTGAAGACCCCGCACGGGTACGAGCTCTTTCGCACGCCACCACTTTGGACAATCCGCTTCATGCCGACACCACACGCCCCGCAAAACCGACGGTTACTCAAGCTTCCGTTACCAAGCAACAAAGCCAAAATCGGCGGCGCCGGCTGAAGGTCGCATTTTCACCCCGCAATCTCATTGTCGCTATTGCCGTAGCTGCAACGGCAGGACTGATCGCAACCGCGCAAGAGGTCGGCACGTTTTACACTCCGACAAATGCACCGGGGTACCTCGTGGCCGCCCCTAATAAGCTCGGGGATCCAGCCCAGCCTTCAACCCATGCACTTGGAGAATTGTCCGGCACCGATGACGATTCGCTCCACCAACCGCGATCGGTCATCATCCGCGATGACGCCAACATTATCCGCGGAACTCAAGCCCTCGACGAACAGTTGCGCACGTTGCGTTTGACGTCTCCCGTAGACATCGTGGTCTTCACCGCGGACTCTGAGGATCTCGCCAACAGACCGGCAGTGGAGATCAGCTCTTCAGCGAAAGAGCGGCTCGCGCAGTTTGACAAGACGACGACACGTTTGCTCGTCGCGCCGCCTGAGTCCATCGTCGTGTGGATCGTCTCTGACCACACTGGATTCTCAATTGGGGAAGGCGTTGTCAACACCTCTGCGGCAACACTTGGCTCTATTGAATGGGAGGCTCAGGACCAACTCAACCGCCTACTCTCCATTGGTGAGGTGGAAGCTGGCATCTGGAATGCGTTCGTCATCGCGACCCACGATTTGCGGGGGGATAGTATCGAGCAAACGCATCGATTGACGACCGTGTGGAAAGCCCTTAAACAGGGTGGGACCGTTGCTGTCGGCGTATTCGTGACCATCCTGGTATTCTTGCCGTTCCTCACCGCACTGGTGCGTCGAGCGCGCCAAAGGCACGAACGCGAATCCCGCTCCCAACGGATCTCGAGCGCTCTCACCGTGGGAATCGATGCGCTCGAACTCGAACTCAATCTCCTCAAACACCAGTTCCCCGCGTATGGACAACAGCTTGATCTTCGGTGGCAAAACTGGCAGCGATATTACGTCGCAGCCTTGGAGGCCGACAGGGAAGATAACTCTCGGGACCACGAGTCTTCCGTGTCACGGCTGGCTCTCACTCAGCTCCTGCGCGCCCAGGTCAAATCCCTGTGGCGCACGAGCACCATACTTGAGCAAAAACCCGGTTGGGCCAGTGCGTGGGACCAGGAAGTGTCGCTACTCTACGCCTGCGACAGCACCGGTAGCCGCACTGCTGCTCTCACGAGACTCACCCGCGACATTTCGAGCGGCACAATTGCCCCGGCAGATGCTCTCATCGAACTTGACACGCTATCGGCCGGTGATCAACTGAGCGCGCGCCTGCGGTGTCTGAGCGACGACGTTGAACACCTCGGAGCACATGCGAACGCTCTCGAATCCCACCAGATTTATGCCCTCGACCGGCAGGCAGAAACCGTAACCATTCCGCGTGGGAAGGAACACAAACTTGAGTTGCGGATGGGAGCAAAGGTCAAGCGGTTCTTCCGTCGGCTTGACCGAGCTCTCGATACATTCCGCTATCGGATGCTCATCACCGCGGTCGCTATCCTCGTTGTCATTCCCACATTCCTGCTCCTCCAGCCTCGCATTTACGAGGCTAAACGCGTACAGCTTGATCTCCCGCCTGTTCCCTCCCCGCAGGTGGTTGTCGATGACCCCGAGGGGCTCTTTGACGCGGAAGCCGTCTCTCAGGTGGCAGGTTCGGCCAAGCTCGGCCCCCACCAAAAACTCCTCATCATTTCTGCACCTCAATCTGATTCCCCGTACGATCCACCAACCATTGACGATCCTGTCCGCTATCGGGACTTCTTCTATCCACCATCTACTCGGACTCCACAGCTCACAATGCGTGAATCAACTATCGTCGTGGTCGTTGGAGAATCTCGTATTGATGTGCAGACGGGACGACGTCTGCATGTTCCTCGCCGCAGTAATGATTACTTTGAATCGAACTGGGCGGAAGATCGCACCGCTTTGCTCACTCAGCAGGATCGCACGGCGGCCGTCCGGCAGTGGCTCACGCACATGGACCCGATCGCACGATATGAGTTTTCGCTTCGACGCGGTGACCGGGAAGGCATCCCCATCACCTACGAGAGGTAAAACTCAATTTACTCTCCCGGTATCTGTCGCTCTCCCCCCCCCATCCATATCTGGAAGCTCCCGATGACCTGATGAAGCCCAGTAGGCCAGGCGTTCAACCGCTAGCCGAAGTAAACGGCACCGACAATGAATCTCTCGTGAGGCCCTCGTCTATCACGCTCATCGATCACGCGCTTCTGTTTGAGAATCCCGATGCACCGATCGATAGTCTTTAGCCATACTGGAGCGGCGGTAAATTCTGAGAACCGAACCGCTCCCCTCAGCCAGTTCTTCACGGGCCACCAAACTCTCGCGCACGTTGGGGTACACGGTCCCACAAGAGGATGCCAATCATTTGTCAGCAGTGACACTGCGTCGGCTCGCTGATGAGTAATCCGCTCGGATACGCCGGAGCTAACACGTGTGATCGGGGCCGGGTTCGCGCCGTTTACGCGGATCAGCTTGCCCCTTCTCCTTGAGTTCCGCACGCAGGTTACGGGGGAGGGCAAACGTAATCGTTTCCGTCTTAGTCCGCACTTCCTCTACTTGAGGGTAACCCAGGTCTTTCAAGCGCTCGATCACGTCACGCACGAGAATTTCGGGAACCGAGGCCCCCGACGTCAGTCCAACAACTGAAGCCCCCTCGAGCCAAGCGGGATCAAGTTCATCCGCCTTATCGATCCGATAGGAAGCCCCTGCACCAGCATCGAGGGCGACTTCGACCAGACGCACGGAATTCGATGAGTTAGCTGAGCCAACCACGATGACGACATCGGCTTGCGGCGCAATTGTTTTGACGACCTCTTGGCGATTTTGCGTTGCGTAGCAGATGTCGTCGCTGGGCGGATTTTGGAGATTGGGGAACCGTTCGCGTAACCGCGCCACTGTCTCCATCGTTTCATCGACGCTCAGTGTCGTTTGCGAAATCCACACGACTTTATCGGGATCTCGTACTTCGACAGCATCCACTTCTTCGGGAGTTCCGACCACCTGGATATGGTCGGGAGCCTCCCCTTGGGTTCCCTCGACTTCCTCGTGTCCTTGGTGTCCAACCAAAATAATGTCGTAGTCACTCTTGGCGAACCGAACGGCCTCTTTATGGACCTTGGTGACGAGCGGACATGTCGCATCAATGGTGGCGAGGTTGCGAGCGGCGGCCTCTGCGTGTACCTGCGGTGAGACGCCGTGAGCGGAGAACACCACACGAGCGCCTTCGGGCACCTCATCGGTCTCGTTGACGAAGATTGCTCCGCGCCGAGACAATGTTTCGACGACATAGCGGTTATGTACGATTTCCTTGCGTACGTAAACAGGTGGACCGTAGAGATCCAACGCTTTTTCTACAGCATCAACAGCTCGGTCAACACCGGCGCAGTATCCGCGCGGGGCTGCCAGCAGAATCTTCTTATCGGGCTTCACGTCACTCACGCCCCCTAATCTAGCGAGAAACGCACGACTTGTCCCCTTCAGGGTCCGCTCTCGATGCAGATCACTGTTGTGGATATCTCCACGTTTGATCGCAAATATGACACCCTAGTATGTGTGAGTATCCAACAACGCCCACCCAACAGGCCCACCGACGAGCAACCGCGCGCACGCTTCGCACGCGAGACTACGCGAGAAAACCCGTGGCCCCTGCGCCTCCTGTCGGAGAATATCAAAACCTATGTCGATAAAATGTCTCCTCTGTGGGTCGAGGGACAGATCGTTCAGTTAAATGAACGCCCCGCCACGCGCATGTCCTTCCTCACGATCCGCGATGTCGATGCCGAAGTATCTATGGACGTCACTGCTTTTGGTGGGGTGATTGCCGCAGCTGGCGGAGCGCTCAAACCGGGCTCTCGTGTCGTAGCCCACGTCAAGCCGTCATTTTGGACAAAATCTGGCCGCTTGAATCTCATGGCCAAAGAGATTCACCCCGTCGGAATCGGTGATCTGCTCGCGCAGATCGAACTCCTGCGACAAAAACTCGCCGCCGAGGGATTGTTCAATGACGAACACAAGAAACCACTGCCCTTCTTACCGCGCCGCATTGGTCTGATCTGCGGACAAAATGCCAAAGCAAAAGATGATGTGATTGTTAATGCGACTGCCCGCTGGCCCGGTGCGCAGTTCGAGATCAGAGAAGTCCTCGTCCAGGGATCTGGATGCGTTGGCGACGTCACCCGCGCGCTACAAGAACTCGATACCGTTCCGGACGTTGACGTTATTATCGTCGCTCGCGGTGGCGGAGCGGTCGAAGATCTCCTGCCGTTCTCGGATGAACAGATGATTCGAGTGGCTTTTGCCACGCACACCCCCGTTGTATCAGCGATCGGTCACGAGGGCGATGCTCCTCTTCTTGATCTCGTTGCTGATTTTCGTGCCTCAACGCCAACAGACGCCGCGCGCCGAGTAGTACCTGACCTCGCGCAAGAAAATGAAGGTTTGACGACAGCATTGACCGTTTTGCGCCAACGCGTCAAGCAACGGCTCGCGCGCGAAGCCGAGAATCTTGAACTGCTGACCAAACGGCCGGTGTTGACCAGCCCAGCCGCGTCACTCACAACGCATATCCAAGGACTCGAACAAACTCTTGTGACATTGCGACACCGAATGACGATGAGGCTAGCCGACGAACAGAGTAATCTCACCGCAGCCACCGCGTCACTTCGTGCAATGAGCCCCCAAGCGACACTTGAACGCGGGTACTCAATCATCAAAGCTCCCGGCATCGGCGTGCTCACTGATGCCGCGTCGGTGAAAAAGGGCGATGTACTTGAAGCCGTCCTCGCCCGCGGCTCAATGATCGTCACCGTGTTTGGAACCAACCCTCATAAAGAATCGGAAAGTGAACCCCATGACTGAAACATCTCAAGGCACCGTCGAGGTCGCTGGGCTCAGCTATGAGCAAGCTCGCGACGAACTCGTTGCCATCGTCAGAAAACTCGAAACCGGATCTGCTCCCCTCGAAGAAACGCTCACGCTGTGGGAACGCGGGGAAGAACTTGCCAGACGGTGCCAGCAGATTCTCACTGAAGCACAACAACGGCTAGAACGAGCAACTCAAGTCTCCGAAACGACAGAATAGGATCACCACCATGTCTCCCAAAGCACTTGTCATCGGTGAAGCGCTTGTCGACATCGTCGTTACCGGCGATGGAGAACGCGAAATTCCCGGTGGTTCTCCCGCAAATGTTGCCCTCACCCTTGGACGGCTTGGACGCGCCGCCGAACTCGTCACCTGGTTGGCCAACGATGAGAGAGGACGCAAGGTTGCCGATCATATTCGCGCTTCTCAAGTGACGATTACCGAGGGATCTTTCGGCGCGGATCGCACCTCGACTGCGCGCGCGACAATCGACGAATCGGGGGCCGCAACCTACGAGTTTGATCTGACCTGGAAAGTTCCTCCCATCGACATTGATAGTTCAACTATCGTCGCCCATTCGGGTTCCATTGCCGCAACTCTCGAACCGGGCGGAACCGCGGTCGTTGATGCGCTCACCCGCGCTCGGCCTCATGCCACGATCACCTATGATCCCAATGCTCGCCCGTCAATTATGGGAGATCCCGAGAAGGCACTTCGCCGGGTGGAAGAGATTGTCTCCCTCAGCGACGTTGTCAAAGTATCCGACGAGGATATTTTCTGGCTGACTGTCGGAAAGTCCGTCGAGGACACGGCCGCGCGTTGGCTCGAGCGCGGAGCCAGTCTCGTCGTGGTTACTCGCGGCGCAGACGGAGCGACCGCGTTTTTCGCCGGGGGATCCGAGAACATTGGTGTTCCACCGGTCGACGTCGTCGATACTGTCGGGGCCGGTGATTCCTTCATGGGTGGTCTGATTGATGCGCTGTGGAGTGAAGATCTGCTCGGAGCTGCTCGACGTAAGCAACTCGCGACAATCGATAGGGACACGGTGACTCGTATCCTCGAGCGCGCAAGCGCAGTTTCCACGATCACGGTTTCCCGAGCTGGAGCCAATCCTCCGTGGGCTGACGAGCTGGACTAGCGACCGAGGCGACGCTCGCGTTGAGCGTAGTCGCGCAGCGCGCGCAAGAAGTCCACTCGACGAAAATCAGGCCAATACGCCTCGCAGAAGTAGTATTCGGAATGGACGGATTGCCACAGTAAGAATCCGGACAATCGTTGTTCTCCCGACGTGCGGATGAGGAGGTCGGGGTCGGGGACACCGGCCGTATACAGGTGGTCGGTAATGTCCGCGACAGTGAGGACATCCGCCACTTCTTCGAGCGTCATGCCTTTTTCCGCGCATTCGCGGAGCAAAGATCGCACGGCATCAGTGATCTCGTGGCGGCCTCCGTAACCGATAGCGATATTGACATCAAGCCTGCCGGGAGCCTCTCCGGCATTCCAACTCGGCTTGGTCGCATCCGTTAATTCTGTCGCCACGTCCTCGGGAAGAAGCGAGAGATCCCCAACGAGACGCAAACGCCATCTGCGATCAGCAGCCAATTGGCGAGTGGCGTCAGCAATGATTGAGAGTAACGGCGTGAGTTCGTCCGATTCGCGGGCGAGATTATCTGTCGAAAGCATCCAGAGAGTGACAACTTTGACGCCAACTTCGCTCGCCCACTGCAAGAACTCTTCAATCTTGTCGGCGCCCTTACGGTGACCGTATGCGGTCGCGTTTCCCCCCGCTTTAGCCCAGCGTCGATTGCCATCGAGGATGACTCCGACATGGCGGGGAATATCGGCTTCGTCGAGTTCGCGCGCCAGGTGTCGCTCATAGAGGTTGTAGAGGAGTTGATTCTTCATCTGTCCCTCCCAAATGGATGCTGTCTTCTATGATCCTAAGTGAGAAACCTGAATGTGGAGACTACTTGAAACTGAACCGACAGAAAGTTGCCAATTCATTAACAAAGTTGCACGTAAAACTTACGGTCACGTAGCCTTAACTTACGCAACCGTAAGTTTGGCGGAAGGAGTTGCATTGCCTACGGCCTCAATACCTCCCAATCTTCGTGCACATCTTGAAGAGGATCTGAAACCGCTGTTGCGCGGCTGGATCCACACCATTACCACCCCGGTATCATTCGTAGCGGCTCTGATTCTTCTCGTCCTCGCTCCCACGATTTCCACTCGAGTAGCCAGCGCTGTCTATCTGGTATGCACAATCACACTGTTCGGTATGTCCGCGCTCTACCACCGCATCGATTGGCAACCTCGCGCGCTGGCGATTATGCGCCGGATTGACCACTCGAATATTTTCCTTCTCATTGCCGGTACATACACTCCTATCTGCGTTGCAACACTCCCCCGCTACGATGCCACGATGTGTTTGTCGATCGTGTGGATTGGAGCCGCCCTCGGTATCGGTACAGCGATATTCTGGCCGACTGCGCCGCGATGGTTGACGACTCTGATTTATATCGTGCTCGGCTGGGTCGCAATTTGGTATCTACCGCAACTCTGGGTAACCGCAGGGCCAACCATTGTTATTCTGCTTTTTGCCGGCGGCCTGCTCTACACTATCGGAGCAGTCGTCTACGGATTCAAATGGCCCGATCCCGCTCCTGAAACATTTGGATTCCACGAAGTATTCCATTCATTTACGGTACTCGGTTGGGTGTGCCACTGCGTCGCTGCCTACCTCGCAGTTATCGCCCACTAAAAGCGAGGAATCAGTGCCTTGAAAGCCACTCGATTTGCTAAGGTATGAAACACTCAGCAATACGGATTTCCTCATCGGGTCCTTTAGCCGCTAAGCTGAAACATTGCGGTATCGCAAAACCAGAGTGTGTGGCGCCGAAGACGCCATTGTTTTTCTAGGAGGCTCTCATGTCGGACAAGGTCTGGCTTACGCAAGAAGCATTTGATCGTTTGACCGAAGAACTTGAACACCGTTCGGCAACACTCCGACAGGAGATCGCTCAGAAGATCGCTAACGCCCGTCAAGAAGGGGATTTGAAAGAGAACGGTGGTTATCACGCTGCCCGCGAAGAGCAGTCGATGAACGAAACCCGTATTCAACAACTTGAGGAAATTCTCCGTGATGCTGAGGTCGGTGAGACCCCGGCTGACGATGGTGTCGTCGAACCCGGTATGCTCGTCACCGCAGATATCGATGGCAGGCGACTCGAGTTCTTGCTCGGCTCACGCTTTGCTGAGTCTGATAGTGACGTCAAGGTTTATTCCCCTGACGCTCCGCTTGGACAGGCAATTAACGGAATCAAACGCGGCGATTCCGTCTCCTATTACGCTCCGAATGGTCGCGAAATCTCTGTCACTATCATTGATGCAGTTCCCTTTAATAAGTAGCTGAAGACCCCAAACGAATATGTGGGCCCCACCAAGAAGGTGGGGCCCACATATTGTCTCTCAGGTTGTCATCCGCGCGTTAGTCGTCTGTTTTATTGGTCTCCAACGCGACGGGTTCAAGCTGCTCGGGTTCTGTTTCAGGATCAAGATCGACATCATCGGGAATCACTGAACTGTGTTCTCCCTCGCTGCTCGTTGGATCAATCTTCATCATCGTCGAATCGTAGGTCGCGAGAATTTGTCGATCGAGAGTGCCCGGTGGTCCACCTGGTCGATCGTTATCTTGAGCTAACTGTGGGAACTTATCGTAGCCGTGGAAATAGAGCATCGACGTATTGAGGAAGGCAACTATCGGTACTGAGAACAAGGCGCCGGGGATTCCGAAGAGGAATGATCCTGCTGCCACTGCAAGTAGGACGGCTACGGGGTGGAGTGACACCGCGTTTGACATCAACCACGGCTGGAGCAGGTTACTTTCAATCTGCTGAACTGCAAGAATGACCAATAGCATGAGTGCCGCTATGTTGATTCCCTGATCGACAAGTGCAACGAGGACAGCCACACCGCCGGTGACGATGGCACCAACAATCGGGATGAATGAACCAATAAAGACGAGAACTGCGATGGGAATCGCCAGTGGAACGCCGAGGAAGTAGGCTCCCAAACCAATCCCGATAGCATCGATAGCAGCCACGAGGATCTGGGTACGGGCGTAGGCTCCGAGCGTGATCCACCCGCGAATGGCTGACTCGTGGATGGGCAGGCGCGCGGCTTGTGGAACGAGTCGGACAAACCACAGCCAGATTCTCCGACCGTCCTTGAGGAAGAAGAACAGAACGAACATCGCGATCAGGAACCCGGTCACGGCATTGCCCAAAGACATGGTGACCGACAGTGCGCCAGATGCTAGTTGTGATCCATTGTCCTGGAGGAAGTCAGTGATCTCCGACGTCATCGAATCGATGTACTGTTCAACTGCTGTCGCGTTGAGCTGAAGCGGGCCCTCTGATAGCCAGGACATCAACCGGTCGATGCCCTCGCTCACTTTGAACGCGAGATCGCCGAACTGCGCAAGAATTTGGCTGGAGGCTGCAGAGATGAGGCCGAAGACGAGGCTGATTCCCAAGATTAAGCTGACTGCTGCCGATAAGGCTCTCGGGAAGCGGAACTTTTTTTGCAGAAATCGGTTAACTGGATCTAGGAGAACAGCGAAAAGAAGGGCGATCAGGACGGGGATGAAGATCATCGTCAGATACGAAAACGCCCAACCTGCGACAGCAAGTGCGGCGATGACGACTAGACTTCGCCACGACCACGCGGCTGCGACGCGAAGTGTCCAGGGGACCAATTCGCTGGGAGTTTCAGTAGTGGCTGTCGGATAGACAAACCGACGTACTTGCGGAGGTTCGGGTTCGATTTTTGAACGGGCCCGTGCGATAGGTTCCGAAAAGCGCTCAAAAAGCTCTCCGACGCGTCGCGTTTTGCGCGTATTGGTCACGATCACTCCTTTGGCTCAATAGCATCCTCAGTATAGCGACAGACTTTATTCCTGTCGCAGCACAGATGAGCGTCCCGCTTCCTGATTCATCCTTTACAGTAGGAACACGAGAAAGGATTTCTGGTGGCGAAACAACAATTAGACCCGTCTTATCTCCCAAACCCGGCCAATCCGCTCCATCCGGTACTGGCTACCCCGTTGAATGGCCCGTGGGATGAACCTCACGAGATCATCTACCTCGCAATGGGGTGCTTCTGGGGCGTAGAACGGATCATGTGGAGGCTTCCTGGGGTCATCGCGACAGCGACCGGGTACATGGGTGGCACCGTTGCGCACCCCTCGTACGAACAGGTATGCACCGGCCAGACCGGTCACGCGGAAACAGTTCGTGTTGTCTATGATCCAATGCGAACAGAAGCCGAACTCATTCTCAAAACCTTTTGGGAAAACCATGATCCAACGCAGGGGAACCGGCAGGGAAACGATATCGGCACACAGTATCGTTCCGCTATTTTCTACACGACGAAACATCAGCGCGACCGTGCCTATGCCACGCGAGATGCTTTCCAAACTGTGCTAACACGAGCGGGATTTGGCCCCATTACAACGCAAATCATTTCGTCTGACGAGGCCGGTAGATTTTATCTGGCTGAACGCTACCATCAGGCGTATTTGCACCATATGCCGCACGGCTACTGCAATCATGGTCCCAATGGAATGTCGTGCCCTATCGGAGTTCTCGACACGTAGAACAGTGGAGGGAGAGCATCCCTCGATGCTCTCCCTCCACACAAGACGCACGTGGACTTAGCCAACTTTAACGACGTCTGTGACAAACACGAGCGTGTCTCCGCCTTGAATACCTGCCTGTGGTACTCCCTGATCGCCGTATCCCATGTCGGAGGGAATGCTGAGAACGATGCGTGAGCCCTCGCGGATACCAAGTAGGCCCCTGTCCCAGCCAGCAATCACTGCGCCAACTCCGACAGTGAATTCGAGCGGCTGGTTTCGATCATACGAGTTATCGAAAACCTCTCCGTTCCATACCTGGCCGAGGTAATGGCACTGGAGATGGTCGCCGGGCTTGATCTCGGGGCCAGCTCCTTCCCGGATGATTTCAACCTCAAGGCCAGCCGGTGCTTCACTTTGGAGGAACTCGATGGTTGGCTTACGGAGGAAGTTTTCGGATACTTTAACGAATTGTGACATGGTCACGGTCCTTTCGGTGTTATTCGTGAGCCTTCTGTTAGTTGTCACCGCGCAAGATCGCAAGCAAACGTAAGATTTCGACGTAGAGCCAAATGACTGTGACCATGACCCCGAAAGCGACCCGCCACGCAAATACAGCTGGTACGCCGTTTTCCACGCCCTTCTGTGCGATATCGAAGTCGCCAATCAGTGCCATGGCACCGAGAATCACGGCAACGACCCCGACGATAATGCCGATCGGGATCCCCATAATGGTCATACTGCCGATGCCCCACGGGCTAGCAATTACTCCGGTCGCAGAAAGGATCATGGACAGTACGTTGTAAACAATCAGTCCAATGAGACCAATCAGAACCATCCGCTGCATTTTCGGCGTATTGCGCACCCTACCGGTTGCAAACAATACGAGTGTGGTACCTACGACGGCGAACGTTGCAATGACGGCTTGGATAACAATACCGGGATACGCGTATTCCATGATCGCAGACAGCGAACCAAGAAATACCCCCTCAGCAACCGCATAGGCCATGATGGTTGCGGGGCTGATGGTCTTTTTGAAGATAATGACCATCGCGAGGATAAACCCGCCAATCGCGCCACCCATCATGAGCATGCTCCCGAGGCCGGGATTGACCATGGTGAGGATCCACGATACTGCGGACGCGGCAACGAGAATTCCGAACAGGATACTCGTCTTCATTACGACATCGTCGTACGTCATGCGCCCCTGGTCGACTGCATCTGCTGCGGGTGCCCGGTAGGCTTCTTCGAGTTGTTGAAAATCTTGATACTGTTTCGCTGCCGACTGGCCGCGAGTCACACGTGCTCCCAACTCGTCGGGAGCCGCGGTCGATTGCCCGTGTTGTCCCGGCTGGTAGCCGGGCATCGTCGGGTAACCCGCTGGAGTGCGATCGAAAGTCCGTTCAAGACTATTCATTACTGGGTTCGCCATTAAGACTCCTTATGACTAGCGAACATCAAACCGTGTAACAACGTTAACGCCAAGACTGTCATAATTATTCCATTAGCGCGACGGTTAGGAGTTGAATTCACCAGATTATGTCTACCTGGATGTACTGTACCCCCAGCCGGACTCGAACCGGCACTGCGTCGATTTTAAGTCGACTGCCTCTACCAATTGGGCTATGGGGGCGCGCTCCTATTCTACTGAGAAGCCACCGCTTCGATGCAACCCCGGCAACTGTGCTCCGCACGTCACAAAATTGACTAGTATTTTGAGCATACGATGAGCCGGCCGTAGACCAGTCACACATTTCGACGGCCGACAGCCCGTCAAGAAAGGTCAGCATCTCATGTGGTCAGACGGTAAACGGCGCCCGGGAGTAGCTCGCCCTTCCGGTATTCTCCGCCGCTCGTCCTATAACTCTCCGGCCTCAATCGGCGTACCGCGCCCGTATTCTATGTCGTCGACTTACCGGCATCGATACGAACTAGCCCGCCACGCAACGCCGCCAACCGCGCTTGAACGGATCAAGGATCTACCGAACGCAGCCGTTCGATTCGTATCTGACGAAACGCGATCAGGTATGTTGCTTGTGGTCGCCGCAGTCGTCGCGCTTGTGTGGGCAAACTCACCATGGCATCGCGTGTATGAGACTATGGCTCACTTCACGTTCGGACCGGAGTCTCTCCACCTGCACCTCCCGGTCGAAGCGTGGGCGGCTGATGGTATTCTCACGGTGTTCTTCTTTGTCGTCGGGTTAGAGCTGAAGACAGAGTTTGTCACCGGTGCTCTGCGGGACATCCGCGAAGCTGCCCTTCCCATGCTGGCGGCGGCATTCGGTATGGCTGGTCCGGCGTTCGTCTACCTCACCGTGCAGGTATTGGCGGGCTCGGGCGCCTATTCGGGGTGGGCTATTCCAGCGGCCACAGATATTGCTTTTGCGGTCGCATTACTCGGCTTGTTTGGAAAGGGTATGCCCCCAGCTGCCCGAACATTCCTTCTGACCCTCGCGGTCGTTGATGATCTGCTCGCAATCATCATTATTGCAGTCGTCTATTCAACAGATCTTAACTATATTGCCCTCGCATGCGCTTTCCTCGCCATCGGCGTATTTGGATTTCTCGTACAAAAGCGTCTGTTCAAATGGTGGCTCCTCCTTCCCATTGCCATTGTCGCCTGGGGCTTTATGCACGCTTCTGGAGTGCACGCAACGATCTCCGGTGTCGCCATGGGACTTCTCGTACCAGCAACACGGTCGGGGGGCGAACCCCAGTGGTCGCATCACTTGGCTGAGAAGCTCAATCCTTTATCAGCCGGACTCATCGTGCCGATCTTCGCTTTCTTTGCGGCTGGCGTAAATGTCTCCGGCTCGGGCGGATTGCGTGAAGTCCTCGTCGATCCGGTCGCCATCGGTGTCATGCTCGGTCTCCCGGTCGGTAAGGTTCTCGGTATTGCCGGGTCCGTGTTCTTCCTTACGCGGTGGACGAAGCTCCGCCTCGGTGCCGGTGTCGATATGCCCGATATCAATGCGATCGCCCTGTTGGCTGGCATCGGCTTTACGGTTGCACTTCTGGTTGCTGGCTTAGCTTTCCCCGACGATCCGCATCTCGTTCCCGACGCCAAGCTCGGTGTCATGATGGGCACGGCAATCGCAGCCATCGGCGGCGGTCTGGCGGTTCGCTACCGGGCTACGCGCCACGCTCGTGGCCGAGCGGCCAACTTGCGCCGCGGTTCACTATTCCCCGACCGTTAGAAGCGAATGAGCTACTCCATCGAGAATGTCATGTTCTGACACGACGATGGACGGCTCTGGCTGTATGGTCTGCAGTCGCCGGAGGATTCGTAGCCATACGATAGCGCCTCCGCCAATAACATCAGCGCGACCTGTTGGCATATAGGCAAGATCAGCTTTGACCGCCGTTGGCTCCTCGATCATGAAAGTACATGATCGGATCATCTGTTCAAACGTGTGTCGCGAGGCATGAATCCGCGTCGAATCATAGGCGTCAAGACCGAGTACGTGAGCTGTGATCGTGGTGACCGTTCCCGCCACTCCAATAAGCGTACGTACTCGATCGAGATCGCATGTGCGAGCGACTTCGTCGATCTTTTCGTCCACCCATCGCGACGCATTCTCAATCGCTCGCGCCCGTCGAGCGCCGCTCGCATTGAGGTCGGGAAACATCTCGGTTACGCGCACCGATCCCATATTGATGGAACAACTGGCATCGATCAGCACGCCCTCTGCGGTGGCGTCCCCCACGACGAACTCGGTCGATCCTCCGCCGATATCGACGACCAGTGCAGGCCAGGCAATCTGAGTCAGTGAGCTCGTTGCACCACGGAAGGATAGTTCAGCTTCTTCCGTCCCCGAGATCACTTCAGGTCTCACGCCAACGGCCCTGTGGATCCGGGAGAAAAACTCATCCCGGTTGGCGGCGTCACGGGTTGCGGACGTCGCCACGAAACGCAGTCGTTCAACACCGTAATTTTCGCAAATCGACGCGTACTTCTGCGATTGCGCTACGGTGCGATCCACCGCATCCGGATTGAGGATCCCCGTTTCGTTAACGCCCTCGCCGAGACGGACAATCGTCATGGTACGCACCAGATCCGTCCACTTCTCTTCTTCCCGATAACCTATGAGGAGCCGAATGGAGTTCGTTCCACAGTCAATGGCGGCCACGCGCTCACGTCGTTCAGTCACAGTCGGTACGTCCACTCACCAGGTTCTCACCGGTGAAATCACCGGGCCGCTGTCCATCAACACATCGGCAGGTATCGTGATCCCACAGCCCGTCTTTCACTAAGCGCTCTAAGACCAGGTCACCGATTGGGTTTACACCTGGTCCAGCCGCAAGGGTGTGCGCGAGAAGCGCATGGAGACACTTGACTCGTTGGGGCATACCGCCAGCGGAGAAGTGCGCGATTTCAGGGACTTTCTCAATGCTTTCTCGCGTGTCAATGTAGTCTTGATGCGCGTTCCAATAGTGCTTAGCGATCGTAGAATCCTCCGCGAGAAGCGTATTCAACTCGTCCATCCACTGCTGAGCTTCAAGCGTCGAACACCCTTTAACTGCAGCTGGATGCGACAGGTAATACAGCGTCGGGAACGGAGTGCCATCAGGCAACCTCGGCGCGGTAGAGACAACCAGAGGAGCCCCGCACACGCAACGCGCGGCAATGCCGAGAACACCTCGGGGAACTCGACCGAGCTGGCGCTCGACAATCGCCCGATCAATCGCCTCAGCATCGGAAATATCTACGGACACTACTCCCCCTCTTCTGAGGTTTCCGGATCATCTTCAAGTGGCTCATCGTTCAGTTTTTCAATGGGTTCAGCCGCCGCGTCGACCGTGTCAGCCACAGTCAAATACCAGGGCCGCGGAGGGCCATCCTTGTGAGCCGGCGTGGCTTGGGCCGGTAAAACTGCGTCATCGCCCGGATCGACAACCGCGTACTGCGTTTCTCCACGCATGACATAGCCGAGGCGAGCGCGAGCCTGGGAAGCCACGTAAGATTTGTCGGCCCAACGATCAATCTGCGTTTGCAGATCCTCGTTCTTTTGTTGCGCCTGTTCAATCTGGTAGACGAGTGATTTGTATTCCCGTTGCATTGTCCACCACTGGTGCAGTGGTTGGGAAACTCCGAGTATTCCAAGCACGAGAACGAGACCGAGCGCAAAGGCTCTGAGCGACACATCCGGAGTCGCTCGCTTCCGGTTTGGCAACCGGCGCGTCTGAACGCCTGAGGCTCGCGAGTCTCGCTTTTGACGCGGCTCCAACCGCACCACTTCGGTACGGCGAGCCGGCCTCGCCGGTTGTCTCGGTGAGCGCACTGAACCAGTCACGCTACGCGGTACGCGTGGGCGCCGAGCGCGCGTAGAATCTGGTTGCTTACTCATGTGTCCTAGTGTTCCAAATCATCGAGCAGTTTCCATCTATCGAGGCGGGTATGTCGAATGCGGATAAACAGACACACAGGAAAGGAGGGCGGATCTCCAGATCCGCCCTCCTTAACGTGTGAAGTTAGAACTTCGAACGCGGGAATGCGTCAGCACCCGCGTAGCGCGCGGCATCGTCAAGTTCTTCTTCGATGCGGAGCAACTGGTTGTACTTCGCAACGCGTTCTGAACGAGCCGGAGCACCGGTCTTGATCTGGCCGGAGTTGGTGGCAACCGCAAGATCCGCGATCGTCGTGTCTTCGGTCTCACCGGAACGGTGCGATGTCATCGTCGTGAAGCCGTGACGATGGGCCTCTTCAACAGCATCCAGGGTCTCTGTCAGCGAACCAATCTGGTTGACCTTCACGAGGAGCGAGTTCGCAGCCTTCGTCTCAATACCGCGACGCAGGCGAACCGGGTTGGTCACGAAAAGGTCGTCGCCGACGATCTGGACACGTTCACCAATCTGTGCGGTCAATGAAGTCCAGTCATCCCATTCATCTTCAGACAGGGGATCTTCGATGGAGACGAGTGGGTAATCCGTGATCAGCTTCTCGTAGTACTGCACCATGTAGTCTGAAGAGCGACCTTCGCCCTCGAACTGGTAAGCACCGTCGGAGAAGAACTCAGTCGAGGCCACGTCAAGTG
The DNA here is from genome assembly GCA_030537615.1 of Actinomycetaceae bacterium. Taxonomy (GTDB): domain Bacteria; phylum Actinomycetota; class Actinomycetes; order Actinomycetales; family Actinomycetaceae; genus Gleimia. Next base: position 53,974 of record JAUNVP010000011.1, read on the forward strand.
CCAGTGCAACATCGGAACCGGGCTGGTATCCGGCCTTCTCGATGGCCTCAATAATGAGGTCGAGGGCTGCTGCGTTCGAATCGAGGTTCGGCGCGAAGCCACCTTCGTCGCCAAGTCCGGTCGACAGGCCGCGGTCCTTAATAACAGCTTTCAGCGTGTGGTAGACCTCAGCGCCCCAACGCAATGCCTCCCGGAAGGTGGGGGCACCGATCGGAGCGATCATGAATTCCTGGATATCCACGTTCGTATCCGCGTGCGAACCACCGTTAAGGATGTTCATCATTGGAACGGGGAGAACGTGAGCGTTTGGTCCACCGAGGTAACGGTAGAGCGGAAGGCCGGAGGACTCTGCTGCAGCCTTCGCAACCGCGAGCGATACGCCGAGGATTGAGTTGGCGCCCAGCTTGCCCTTGTTGTCAGTGCTATCGAGATCGATCATCGCTTCATCAATACGACGCTGCTCGGTGGCGTCCTCATCGATGAGTTCAGGTGCGATGGTGTCGGTGATCGCAGAAACGGAGTCTTGAACTCCCTTCCCCTGGTAACGATCTTTGTCTCCGTCGCGACGTTCAACCGCTTCAAAAGCACCGGTCGATGCGCCGGAGGGAACTGCGGCACGTGAAACCGTGCCGTCTTCGAGAAGTACTTCAACTTCAACAGTAGGGTTGCCGCGAGAATCTAGAATCTCACGTGCGCCAATGGCCTCAATTCGTGCCACGTTTTTCTCCTTCTTTTGGGGTGCGATTAATGTCGCAGTACCTCTAACGGTAGTACGTTTCACACTCGTCAGGTAGTGGAAGGGAGAAGATCAACTTACTCCCAAGCGTTTAGATCGCGCTTCTCGAGCATCTGCGGGGGGCAATAGTCCTATCCTTAGAGCTCCGAAAAGTGATTTCAGTTACCCGGCTGAACCAGTGGGTCAAAGACTCCATCCAGGATGGGACGGCTCAGGAATTTCTCCTCCGTCAGCTTGCCATATCGTGGATTCACCTCAATAGACAAGTTTTCCTGGTTTTCCCGAAGCTGCGTGCTGAACGTCATTTCGTCGATATTTTGACTGAGCAGATTAGCCACGTGAATAGTCTTGAGGACTTCAACTGACGAGTCAGACAGATTATCGTTCACTTCTGCGAAAGAGTTTCGCACATCCTCGCCAGAGAGCGTGATGTTGTTCTTTTCTCCCACAGCGATGACCGACTTGTTAATCGTCAGAAGATTGACGACATCGGTCGGCGTAAAGGGGTTTCCTGATAGATCAGTCAGTTCTCGCGCTGTTTGGGACACCACGTCCTCGGAGTATTCTTCGTCATCGACAATGACCGCTGTGCCAGGCTGAGCGGAACAAGCCGCAAGGCCGAATGACAGAACGATAGCGGAAGCTCCTACGGTCAAACGTTTTGTCAACTGGTGGCGAATATTCACGTCCACTTGTCCTTTCGTGACTGCGTGAGGTTAATTCTACGCTGAACAACAGCCCGTTGCATGCGTGTCATGACTGTGCGGATGCGGTGCGCGATGGGCGGTAGTCCACGATGTTGTCAAGGAATCGCTCAGTCCATTCGATAAGCGCCTCGTCCACAACCGCTGCTCCCCCAATCTTCGAGGTCGTCGGGGCGGGAACCAGGAGTGAACGCACCGCGGTCTTAATGATGCTGCCAGAATGGAGACGTTTGAGCCGCATGGTTTGAGCATCCCCCAGTTCGACCGGCGAAAAGCGAATGTACTTGCCCTGGGCAACGATCTCGCCAATTCCCAGTTCACGGGCCCGCTCTCGGAGCGCGGCAAGCGCGAAGAGGAGATCGATTTCCCGGGGAATTGGACCGTATCGATCGGACAGTTCGTCTCGAATATCGTCGGCATCCGCGGGAGTTTCTAGCGTGGCGATCTTGGCGTAAGTTTCTAACCGGAGTTGTTCACCCGCAATGTAATCGGTTGGAATATGGGCGTCGATCGGTAGTTCAATGCGCATCTCTTCGCGCGGTTTCTCACCTTCCCCGCGGAAGTTTGTCACGGCATCGGCCACCATCCGCACATAGAGATCGAAGCCGACTCCGGCGATATGTCCGGATTGTTCACCGCCGAGCAGGTTTCCCGCCCCGCGGATTTCCAGATCCTTTTGCGCAACGGCGATACCGGAGCCGAGATCGGTATTCGTCGCAATCGTTGTCAGTCGTTCGTGTGCGGTTTCGGTCAGTGGCTGATCAGCAGGATAGAGGAAGTACGCGTACCCGCGTTCTCGACCGCGTCCAACTCGGCCACGCAACTGGTGAAGCTGCGCCAATCCCATGGCATCTGCTCGGTCGACGATGAGGGTGTTGGCATTCGCGATATCAAGCCCTGTTTCAACAATGGTGGTGCAGACCAGAACGTCAAACTCTCGATTCCAGAAATCAACGATCACCTGTTCGAGTTCGTTTTCGCTCAGTTTTCCGTGGGCAACTCGCACTCGCGCTTCCGGAACCAGATCATTCACTTTGGAAGCAACCTTGGCGATATCCTCGACGCGATTATGGACGTAGAACACCTGCCCGTCCCGCAAAAGTTCTCGTTTGATCGCCGCGCTCACCTGTTGGTCCGTGTATGCGCCAACAAATGTGAGGATCGGGTGGCGCTCTTCGGGAGGAGTTTGCAGAATCGACATTTCACGAATTCCCGTCACCGCCATCTCCAGAGTGCGGGGAATCGGCGTGGCCGACATAGATAGAACGTCGACATCCGTCCGCAGTTGTTTAAGCGTTTCTTTGTGTTCGACACCGAATCGCTGTTCCTCGTCAATGATGACGAGACCGAGATTCTTAAACCGCACTGTCCCCGTCAGCAACGAGTGAGTACCAATAACAATGTCGACCGTGCCCGCTTTAAGCCGTTCCTTGACATCTGCTGCCTCAGCCTTCGAAGAGAACCGAGACAGTGCCACGACGTCGACGGGGAATCCGGCATACCGTTGCGCGAACGTTTCCATGTGCTGTTGAACTAGTAACGTGGTCGGCACGAGAATCGCCACTTGTTTGCCGTCTTGCACGGCTTTGAATGCGGCGCGGACGGCAATTTCCGTCTTGCCGTAGCCAACGTCTCCGCACAGCAGTCGGTCCATCGGCACTGACCGCTCCATGTCGGCCTTCACCTCGTCAATGGTGACGAGTTGATCGGGCGTTTCAACGTAGGGGAACGCATCTTCCAGTTCGCGTTGCCACGGCGTGTCTGGGCTGTAGGCGTGTCCTTTGGTAGCTTGTCGCGCAGCGTAGAGACGAACAAGCTCCGCCGCGATCTCTCGCACCGCTTTGCGCGCTCGCGCCTTGGTTTTCGCCCACTCGGATCCGCCCATTTTAGACAGAGTTGGAGAATCAGAACCCGAATACTTCGATACCTGATCGAGTTGATCGGTTGGCACATAGAGCTTATCGCCGGGCTGCCCACGTCGCGTGGGAGCGTACTCGATGAGCAGATAATCTCGAGTGACTGCCTGTTTCCCCGTTCCCATGGTGCGCGAAACCATTTCTAAAAATCGTCCGATTCCATGGTGCTCGTGGACAACGAGATCGCCGGCAGAAAGGGTGAGCGGGTCGATTCCTTTGCGTCGGCGCGACGGCATCTTCCGCATATCGGCAGTGGTTGGACCACTGCGGCCGGTGAGATCCGATTCCGTAATAACGGCGAATCTTTCGGCCTCGAGGACGTATCCGGGGCCTGCTGGCGCGGCCACCACATCAATGACACCGGGAGTTGGTGGCTCAGTGATGGTTTCGCATACGCGGGCCGGGACATCGGCTTGGGAAAGAATACTCGTAATGCGCTTGGCCGGGCCGGGGCCATCGGTCGTGACAGCCACTGTCCATCCATCAGCTTGTAGCTGAGTCAGATCCTTGACGGCCTCGTCGATTTTGCCGCGGTACGGCCGCACGGCGCGAGCGCCGATTTGCATGAGAGTCGGGCTGACAATGACCGGCGCATTCGTCGCTATCGTTTCGCTCGTAGCGGTAGCGAGTTCGGTGGGTGGCAGGGCTGTCAGATGTGACCAGCCCATCAACCGCTGAGCGGCATCGTCCCGCATCTGCGCCAGCGTTTTGAAAGAGGCCGCTCCAGCTTGCAGGGGAATCTCCGCGCCTCCCGCCGCTGCCGACCACGCGGCAGCGAGAAACTCCTCGGTCGTTGCCACGAGATCATCACAGCGCGATTCACACCGCTCCGGATCCACGAGTACAACGGCTGCGTGCGGATCAACCAGGTCAAGAATCGAATCCATTCGATCAACGAGTACCGGACTGAGAGATTCCATCCCCTCAACCGGGATTCCCTGGGAGATAAGTTCGAGCATCTGCGCCGCTCCGGGCAAGCGTCCCACCAGGTGAGCGGCTTTAGCGCGCACGCTGTCATTGAGTAGAAGTTCGCGAGCGGCCGGAGCCCACAATCCGTCCTCAGCAGGCCCCACCGTCCGTTGATCCGAGATCGAGAAGTAGCGAATGTCGTCGACCTCGTCGCCGAATAATTCAATGCGTACCGGGTGCGGGTCGATGGGCGCAAACACGTCGAGTATGCCGCCGCGCACCGCAATCTGACCGCGACGCTGAACAATGTCCGTCCGCTCGTAACCGAGTTCAGTCAGACGTGAAATGAGGTGATCGAGCGCAACGATATTCCCCACCCGCAACCGCAGTGGTTCCAGATCGCCAAGTCCGCCAATTATTGGCTGGAGGAAGGCCCTCAGCGGGACAACGAGAGTACGGATTTCGCCGGTCCGCGTATGAGCTCCCCCTTCGGGGTGCCGCAATCGCCGCATAACAGCGACTCGTCGAGCCATTGTGTCGCGTTGAGGGGATAGCCGTTCGTGCGGCAAGGTTTCCCACGACGGGAGAACCTCGACACCGTCGCTATAACAACGGAGCGCGTGCGCCAGTGACTCGGCATCGCGTCCGGTCGGGGTGACGATGACAAGAGGGCGCGCCTTGTCCTGTGCCTGAGCGAGTCCAAGCAGTGGTGCTCGCACTCCCTGCGGAGCGACAATGGTTGCATTGAGGCCCTCATTAAGGGCGAATGATGCGGCCTCAGCGGCCTCATCATTGCGCAAAATATCGAGCAATCCGGAAAGAATCATGGCGATACCTTACTGCGCAGTATGGAGGCGCTGCTGGGCGTAGGAAAAGGATGTTGTGACGATCTCGGTGAGTGCGTCAGCCGCCTTCTGGATCGTCACTTCCCAATCGGCACGCGAGGATCGGGGGAAGTTTGACAGTACAAAAGATACCGGATCTTGCCGTCCGGGAGGCCGTCCGATCCCCACTCGCAAACGAGCGTAATCACGCGTTCCTAGAGCTTGGGAAATAGACCTCAGACCATTGTGACCACCTTCTCCCCCACCGACTTTTAACCGCAAGGTATGTTCAGCGAGATCCAGTTCATCGTGAACCACGATGAGTCGCTCCGGGGTGGTCTTGTAAAAGGACATGAGAGCTCGTGTCGGCTGTCCGGAGACATTCATGTAGGACGTCAAGTACGCGAGGATCGCGACTGGACCTGGACGTCCGCCCTCCCCCACGCCGATTCTTGCCTGGGCAACGTACGCGCCACTGCGGTGACTGGAAAACTGAGCTCCTGCCTCGTCAGCCAAAGCGCTCACCACCATGCGACCGACGTTATGTCGGTTATTTTCGTACTCAGCTCCAGGATTGCCAAGTCCAATGATGAGCCACGGCTGAGACGCCACGTTTCCTCCTATGATTTTCGAGCGCTCTCAGTGTGTCACTTTCTGCACGACGACGGCAATTTCGCCTACTGTGCCGGGGCGGATGGCGAAGCGCGCAAAAAGTGCGGCTCGTTAAAACCGCTCTTATCGAAAGCCTCAACGATAGCTTCCATGACGGTATCAACCGCATCGGTAGGAACGAGAGCAATGGATGAGCCACCGAATCCACCACCGGTCATTCGTGCTCCGTAGGCTCCGTTAGCCCGCGCCACTTCGACTGACGTATCGAGTTCCGGACAGGTCACCTCGTAGTCGTACCGCAATGATTCATGGGATTCATCCATCAGTTGTCCAAGTTCGCGTAGCGCATCGGCAGTAAGATCCGCGCGCTCCAGCACACGCACGAATGCGAGTGTTCGATGAATCTCCCTCGTCACGTGGCGCACCCGTTTCGTCTCTTCTTCCGTTAGTTTCGACCAATCGACATCATCGGAAAGCTCGACGAGTAGTGAGACACCGAGTGCGCGTGCCGCAGACTCGCACGCATTCCTCCGGCGAGCATACTGACCGTCAGCGAGAGCGTGCGGCGCGCGCGTGTCAGTGACAAGGAGTTCGGTATCAACCGCTGCGAGATCAAACGGAATGTGCTGCACTGACTGATCTCGACAATCTAGCAAAATGACGTGCCCTTCTACGCACCGAAGTGACGCCGCTTGGTCCATACCGCCAGTCGGGGCGCCAGCGATTTCGTTTTCAGCCTGCACGCACGCACTAACGAGGCGGGCCCTCCCCTCGTCGGAATCGAGGAGTCGGGCTCCATCTGCCCCCATCGGCACAAGGGAATCCCACGCGGCCGCAACAGCACACTCAAGAGCTGCCGACGATGACAACCCCGCGCCAAAAGGAACGCACGAATCGATGGCAATATCGAGGCCGGGAAGAGGTCCGTGACCGGCTTGTTCGAGAGCCCACGCCACGCCGACGACGTACGCGGGCCAACCGTCGACCGGATTATTCGAATCGTGCGTGTCGATATCGTCGAGATTCACCTCTCGCACCCCGGATTCTTGGGCGGATACCAGACGGACAATACGATCTCCGCGTTGACGTACAGCAGCAAAAGTCCGGTGCGGAAGAGCCATCGGTAGCGCGAAACCCCCGTTGTAATCGGTGTGTTCCCCAATGACATTCACGCGTCCCGGTGCCGAATGAATTGCTGTCGGCTGCGCGGCGAAATACTGTTCGAAAAGTGCTCGTACTCGCGTTGCGCCTTCGTCCATCGTCCAGGCATCGTTCACGATAACTGCCATAGTTATTCCTTACGTCGTGTTGGTATCCGCGTCTCCTAGCTTACGCCGGTGCGTGGGAAACTTTCCGGTACTTTTGACGCGCTTGCCGAAGCAATTGCCGGCAACCACAATGTATGCGGTATAGAATCCTTGCGATCACCTGTCAATTGAGGAAGACTCACACTATGCATCTGCCACCAGTGAACGAGGACGAAGAATTAATCGGCCTTGTCATTGCGGTACCCGAACCCTGGATGTCCGAATTGACGACTAGGCGGGTCGAATTCGGAGATGAACACGGGAATCAGACACCGGCGCACATTACTCTTCTGCCGCCCACCCCGATCAAGAAAAATCAGCGAGCAGAAGTGTTCGAGCATCTTCAATCTGTCGCGTCTTCATGTTGTCCGTTCAAGATTGAGCTTCGGGGAACCGGATCATTTCGTCCGGTTTCACCTGTCGTCTACATCGATGTTGAAGCCGGTCGCCACAACCTCATCGAACTCGAAAGTGAGATCCGCACCGGAGTCCTCGATGTTCCGGTACGTTTTGAATTCCACCCGCACGTCACCATTGCTCAGCAGGTTCCCGATCAGACTCTCGACTCCGCGGAGACCGCATGTGCCGACTTCCATGCCCAGTGGACGGTGCAGGGATTCCGTCTCGATCGAGTGACCCCGGACGGTTCCTATGTGTCGCAAGCACTGTTTAATTTCACCGCCCCCACGGCGTAATGAACCATCCAGCGTGAATTTCCTTTCGAATCTCTAGATTCAACACGCCATATTGAAGCATTTGCGATAGGTTCGGAACATGTCTCATGAATCCCCTCTCGCAGAAGGACCGCAAACCACTCGCCCGGCATCATCGATCGATACCGAACCAGCATCCGATGCTTTTGATCCTCGAGCCGCAGTGGCTCCTCCCCTGTACGGCCCATCATTTAAAGAGGCGTTGGGCGCAGAAGGAATCGGCGCTAAAGTGACAACGCTACTCGAATGGTGGCAGTACACTCGCGTTGGGCGCGGCCTCAAGCGCTATTCAACGAAGCGAGGGAATCTCCTAGCCGGCGGTATCTCCTATGTCGCGCTCTTCTCGATTTCGGCTGCAATCGCCATTGGCTGGACGATATTCATGTTCGTCCTCGGTGGAAATGAGGAGCTTCGCCAGTCACTTATCGAAGCAATCAATAGTGCAATGCCGGGCCTCCTCAAGTCCGGTGACGGTACTGGACTCGTCGACCCGGATTCTTTGAAACAAGACAGCCCGTTCACAATCACCGGACTCGTCTCCGTCGTCGTCCTCCTGTTTTCAGCGTCAAAGGTCATGGCTGCGCTGAAAATGTCTCTGTGGTCCATGTTCGGGATTGTCCGTCTCCCCGACAATCCGGTAGTCATCAAGATCCGGGATTTCATCGGATTCATTGTCATTGCCCTCTCCGTGGTGGTGACAGCGGCACTGGGCATTGTGACGAATACACTCGGCGGATGGTTCCTTGAACTGATCGGATTGACAGGCGGATTCGGGAAAACGCTACTTTCGCTCGGATCTCTCGTAACCGCATTTGTCGTCGACACCATTGTCGTCGTGCTCCTCATCCGCTACGTCGCGGGAGTGCGCGCTCCGACCCGTGACCTGTGGGCCGGAGCGGCAATCGTGGGCGTCGGGTCCGCTATCTTGCGCTATCTTGGAACGAGTGCGGTTGGCGCGGTCGATGATCCGCTCCTCGCCGGTGGAGCCGCCATCGTTACTCTTATGCTGTGGATTAACCTCATAGCCCGCGTGGTGCTCATGGCGGCTGCGTGGATAGCTAATCCACCGTTCGCCACGGTGCCGAATTCCCCCCAGCACATTCATGGGCGAGCAACGCCGAATTACGTCACCATGAGCAACATGGATTCGCTGGCGTGGCCGCATCATACGATGACCGGAGATGTCGAACCAGATCCGTGGTTCGATCCCGAGGGCGAAGAAGTCATCCTCGATTCCGCACAGTGGAACTCACGTGAGGGACGTCGTTTACGGCATAAAATCGATAGTCTTGATCAGCAAGCTGACGAATATCGCAGACAACTGTGGTCACTGGGCACGACCCAAAAGATCGGTGACCGTGACTCGTAAATGAAACACCCATCGGCCCGCGTCATTTGACGCGGGCCGATGTCTTAAGCGTAGGCGATTCGAAGCGGAGCGTGATCTGAGAACCGGGAGGCATAATCGACCGCGCGGTCGACCACGACCTCTGATGCCGTGGCCGCGAGGCCGGGAGTGGCCAACTGGTAGTCGATCCTCCAACCGGCGTTGTTATCGAAAGCTTTTCCGCGCCACGACCACCAGGTGTAGGGGCCCTGCTCATCGCCCGACAGATCACGGGTGACATCTCGCCACCCCTGTGCCAACCAGGCATCGACATAGGCGATCTCCTCGTCGAGAACACCCGCCGTCTTGTTATGGTTTCCCTTCCAATTCTTGATATCCCGTTCGGTGTGAACGATATTGAGATCACCGCATACGATAACGTCGCGGCCACTGCCGATGAGCGCCTCCATCCGCTCGGTGACAAGTTCTAAATGCGCGTATTTTTGATCCATCTTTTCCGTGCCCACTTGCCCGGAATGAAGATAGGCCGAAACTACTGTCACCGTCCGATTACCGTCGATGACATCGACTTCAAGCCAACGGCCAGTATCGACCGGCACGGGTTCTCCGTCCGTATGAGCCCCGAAGCGCGCAGTGTCGGAGCTGATCTTCACGGGGCTGTCTTTGCGGACCGCAACGGCAACCCCGGCGCGGCCTTTAATCTCACAGGGGAAATTGACAACATCCCACAGCTCACCCAAGTGTTCGAAAGTGATAGCATCGGAGGCTCGCACCTCTTGCAAGGCAATAATGTCCGGTTGGGTGCGGGCTAATGCGTCGGCCATTCCCCGCCTCATGGCGGCACGAATTCCATTGACGTTGATAGTGCTCAGTGAAAAACTCATGCCGCCAGTATGGCAGATGGACTGGGGCTACTTCACCCGGGCTTGGCGTTCAGCGGCTTCCACAACGTTGGCCAATAGTAGTGCCCGAGTCATCGGACCGACGCCACCGGGATTGGGAGAGAGCCACTGCGCGACCTCATCCACTCCGTCAGCGACATCACCGGCAAGGCGAGCCTTGCCGTTCTCTCCTTCGACGCGAGAGACGCCAACATCGAGGACAATGGCACCCGGCTTCACCATGTCGGGCGTGATGATTCCGGCCGCTCCCGTGGCGGCAACAATGACGTCGGCAGCTTTCACTTTCTGTGCGAGATCAACCGTTCCCGTGTGACACAGCGTCACCGTTGCGTTAATGTCTTTGCGCGTCAGTAGCAAGCCGATTGAGCGTCCCACCGTTGTTCCCCGACCGACCACACAGATATCCAGTCCGCGCAGATCGATGCCGTTGCGCTCCATCAGTTCAATAACCGCGCGCGGTGTACACGGAAGCGGTGAATCGATCTCCTCCGACACTCGCAGAACAAGCCGGCCCAGATTCGTTGGGTGGAGACCGTCCGAATCTTTCGCGGGATCAATTGCTTCGAGCACGCGATTCGTGTCGATTCCCCGAGGAAGCGGAAGTTGCACGATATATCCGGTGCACGCCGGGTCAGAATTCAGTTGGTCGATGGCTCCGAGAATCTGCGCTTCAGTGGCATCCGCGGGCAAATCGACGCGAATTGATTCGATCCCAACTTCCGCACAATCCCGGTGTTTACCCGCCACATACGTAGCCGAACCTGGATCATCCCCTACGAGGATCGTGCCAAGACCAGGAATGATCCCCTGCTCGCGCAGTATTTGTACGCGGGCGGCCAACTCATTTTTGATTGTCGCGGCGCAGGCTTTACCGTCGAGCACCTGCGCCGTCCCGTTCCACGGAGCCCGCATCAGTCGAGCTCCCCGTACAGGTCAAACGCATCCGTTAGCGTCTTAACACGCTCTCGCAGACCGTCGACATCGACCTCACCCGCAGCGCCTTGGACAAGGGTAGTGGCAATAATGTCGGCGACTTCGCGGAACTCGTCCGGCCCGAAACCACGAGTGGCAAGAGCCGGCGTTCCAATACGCAGTCCCGACGTCACTCGCGGAGGCCGCGGATCGAACGGAACAGCATTGCGGTTGACGGTAATGTTCACGTCGTGGAGGAGGTTCTCCGCCTGCTGACCGTCGAGCGCAGAGTTCCGCAGGTCGACGAGGACGAGGTGGACGTCCGTTCCTCCCGTCACCAACGAGATTCCGGCATCTTTCACATCTGCTTGATTGAGTCGCTCGGCGATAATGGCCGCACCTTCAACGGTGCGTTTCTGGCGATCTTTAAACTCATCAGTCATGGCCACCTTCATTGCCACTGCTTTTGCGGCGATCACGTGCATGAGTGGTCCCCCCTGTTCACCGGGGAACACGCGCGAGTTCAGCTTCTTGCCCAGTTCAACATCACGAGACAAGATCATGCCCGAACGCGGCCCACCCATCGTTTTATGAACTGTGGTCGAAACGACATCGGCAATTGGGACAGGATTGGGGTGGAGACCAGCGGCAACAAGTCCAGCAAAGTGTGCCATATCAACCCACAGCTTTGCACCAACCTCGTCGGCAACCTCGCGGAATCCCTCAAAATCGAGAACTCGCGGATAGGCGGACCACCCCGCGATAATGACCTTTGGTTTAATCTCACGGGCAATCTTGCGGACTTCCTCGATCTCAATGCGCATAGTCTCGGGATTCACCTGGTAGAAGTGCGCGTCGTACAGCCGACCGGAGAAGTTAATCTTCATACCGTGGGTGAGGTGCCCACCGTGATCCAAAGACAGACCAAGAATTGTGTCACCAGGATTGGCAAGGGCAGCGAGAACAGCGGCATTGGCTTGCGACCCTGAGTGGGGTTGCACATTGACATAGGCGGCACCAAAGACTTCTTTTGCTCGTTCAATGGCGAGATTTTCCGCCACGTCGACGGCCTCGCAACCGCCGTAGTAGCGGCGCCCCGGATATCCTTCGGCGTATTTATTCGTCAACACGGAGCCTTGGGTTTCGAGAACTGCCTTGGGAACGAAGTTCTCCGAGGCAATCATTTCCAGAGTCTGACGTTGACGGGTAAGCTCATCGTGAAGAACTTGGCTGATCTGCGGGTCAAGTTCGGCCAGTGACATGTCGTTAAGTGATGTACTCATGAATCCTCCGATACGACTGGTTAGCAGTCCGGACGGAGCACAGTGCGCGCCGTGCCGGGTGATTCGAAGACCCAGGCGGGCGGCCGTTGAATCTTAGTTGTCGCTCCCCGGTGGTGGTCCACCTGCGCGCCAGTCACGACGCCACTTACGATACCGTATGAGTGAGCCGCAGGAGTATGAGTTTCACAGTACGGCTGAGGAGATTTTCCTCTCCTAGTTAAAGACGACCGTGCGGTCACCGTTCATGAGGACGCGGTGTTCGGAATGCCATTTGACAGCCTGCGCGAGAACCCTCCGTTCAACGTCTTGCCCTTCTGCCACGAGGTCGCGTGTCGATTCTCGGTGGGTTACACGAGTGACATCCTGTTCAATGATCGGCCCTTCATCGAGGTCAGCGGTGACGTAGTGCGCGGTGGCACCGATAAGTTTGACGCCTCTGTCATGAGCCTGAGCATAGGGGCGCGCACCCTTAAACGACGGGAGGAACGAATGGTGAATATTAATAATTCTTCCAGCCAGTTCCTGACACAGTGCGTCGGACAGGATCTGCATGTAGCGAGCCAGAACAATCAGTTCAATGTCTTCGGCTCGAACGAGGTCAAGCAGTTCCCGTTCGGCCTGCGTTTTATTGTCCTTGGTCACCGGGATGCATAAGAAAGGCTTGCCGTAAAACTGCGCCACAGGAGCGAGATCCGGATGGTTGCCAACAACTGCAACGACTTCGATCGGTAGATCTTGGTAACGCTGACGGTACAGTAGATCCGTCAAACAGTGGCCCTCTCGTGAAACCATGATGATAGTGCGTAGCGCCCGCCCCATTTCATCAAGGTCCCATCGCGCCTCGAAGTTCTTTCCGAAATCAACCAGTCCCGCTTCGATCGGGGCTCGCCCCCGTGGGCTCTCGAGTTCAACTCGCATGAAGAACAAACCGGTATCGGGATCACCGAACTGCTGCGACTGGATGATGTTTCCACCGTTCGTTGCAATTAATGCAGATACCGCGTGAACGATGCCCGGCCGGTCGGGGCATGAGAGTGTCAAGATGAATTTCGCGCCGTGCTCAGTCATGGTCTTACTCTAAGGCACGGCAGGAAACAGCGGTGAATTCACACCCGCCGCGCTCAACAGACGAAACGACGAGGACTATGTCATGCCTCATTTTTCTACCGTGAAGACTGAGGGCGTACCCTAGCCTCTACGCTGGTTCGCCCTCAGTCGACGTGACGGGTTTGAGCTACTTCTCGCCGCCGAAGAACTTCTCCCACGGCATATCGAGAGGAGCATCGTGCTCGATAATTTCGTACAGGTAGCGACACAGGGGGAAATCTTCTTCCGAGATCACGCCGCGCTCGGTCAATGGTTCGAGTGCACCTCCGATGACACGGATCGCATTGACCCCTTCAAGAGTGACTCCCTTCATCAGCGAGTCACGCACTTCAGAAAATGGGGTTCCTTGGCCAACGTATTCGCCGGCGCGCACATTCCGACCGCCCATTGAGGTGACGAACATGTCTCCGACGCCGCCTAAGCCGTCGGCGGTTTCGGGCACGCCACCGAGCAGAGTCATGAACTGACGCAGTTCCTTTTGGCCTTGCGCAAAGACCGCCGCATTGTAGTTGTAGCGAACGTAGCGGTCATCAGCTTTACCTTCCTTGATGAGTAGCCCCTGGCCCAGGCCCGCGGCGAAAGCGTAGATGTTCTTCGTGGCCGCTCCGATTTCATGGCCGAGGAAGTCCGTTGAGGTCCACACATGGTAGTAGTCCGTGCGGAAAAGGTCGGCGAGGTAATCGAGCGAATCCTGATCCTCACCGCAGAACACCACACACGTGTCGTGATGTACCGCGACCTCACCGGCAATCGAGGGGCCAACGATGGCCGACCAGGTGACTTGCTTGGCCAGTTCGGGGTCAAAGAAACCCCTGAGGACATCGGGAAGCATGTGGAGTGTTCCGTCCTCTTCGGCCTCCATCCCCTTGGTGATTGACAGGACTTTCATTCCTGGCTTAACCAGCTGCGACAGGTGTTTGCCCGCGAAGTGAACGCCGAAGGAATTGACGCCACTCATGGCGACATCGGCCCCCTCAAAAGCCTTATCCGCATCTTCCAACTGGTACGCGGTGACTCCATCGTTCACTTTCAAACCCAGGTTGGGATGAGTTCCATCTTTTTGAATGGACTCGATAATCTCCTGATCGAGGTGCGTTCCCACCAGATTGACGCGGTGCCCATTTTCCGTCAGTGGGAAAGTAAGCGCCGTTGCCATGATTCCGGCGCCAAGGACGGCGATGGTTGCCATGATCTTCTCCTTTTATTCAATGAGTGCGAGTACTGATTGTGCAGTTTCTGAGTCAGTGATGACAGTTGATGCATATCCCGCGCGAATCGCAGCGAGAAGTGCCGGAGCCTTGTCGGCGGTATCGACGATAGCGACCGTTTGTTTCGATTCTTTCAAGGCGTGGAGCCCTAGTGAGATCGTGCGTGCGTCAAGTTCGGAAGAAATCGGTTCTCCGTCAGAGTCGACAAAGTGCGACAAAATATCTCCGACTCCCCCACTTTTACGAATAGAGTCAATGTGTGAGGGCCGCAAGTATCCCGAGCGTACAAGGACGGAGTCGTGTGTCACCGATCCGGGCGAGTACACCGTGACATCAGCGCCAGCGGCAGCCTGAAGCGTTTCGGCAATCACGGGCTCTTTGAGAAGCTGATTACTCAACTCGGTAGCTCCCACGATGGCAGGGGCCGGAAGGGTGTGGCCTATTCCCGGGCCTTTTTCCGCAAGAATTCCAAGCGACCGCGCGATGGAATCATTACCTGAGCGCGTGGGGCCGCCATTGGTTTGGTAGGCCTTAACCCCCGGCGACCAGTTGTGAGGAAGTTGGAGCGCGACCCGGGCGAGGGTGCGCCCCCATGAGACGGCAACTGTCGAGGGGCGGGGGCGCATGTCAGCAAGAAATGATGCGGCAGCGCGCGACACATCGGTACTCGCTGTTTCGATTCCGGGGCCGATAATTGCTTTGTCGATTGCGAAGGTGCGCATGAGAGCAGTTTCCAGTTCTCGGGTGCGCGCACGCGGATGGTTGATAGTGATCGTTACGAGGCCAGTCTCGCGCGCTTGTTCCAGCAAACGGCCCACTGTCCACCGGGTACATCCCAGACGTTGCCCGATGGCAGCTTGCGTGAGACCCTCGAAGTAGTACAGCTCAGCGGCCTCCAATATGAGGTCGCTTCGACTATCGTCACTCATCGGTCAGTCCCTCTCATGTCTCCCACCACTGTCCCACACAATGCGCATCTGTAGGGGCCACCGGGTCAAACTTGCACTTATGAGCAGGCAATGAGGGGCGAGATTTTACGCTCTCGCCCCTCAACCGGTTCTGCTTTAGCCTTTGACGGATCCGGACATCAATCCCCCAACAAAGTACTTGCCGAGCAGGATATAGACGATGAGCGTCGGAATAGATGCGATGAGAGCGCCAGCCATTGACGCCCCGTACTCCGACAGGATCGAGCCATTCGCGAGGTTGTTGAGTGCGAGCGTGACGGGCCCTCGCTGCGTACCCCCGCCGAAGAAGAGTGCAAAGAGGAAGTCATTCCAGGCAGATGTAAACTGCCAAATCAGCACGACGACAAAAGATGGTATCGAAATCGGCAGAACCACGGAGAAATACGTTCGCAGCATCCCCGCTCCGTCGACGCGCGCTGCTTCAATGAGCTCGGATGGCACCGACTCGTAGTAGTTGCGGAAGATGAGCGTCGTAATCGGAATACCGTAGACGACGTGCGCCAAGATTAGAGCTGGTATGCCCTGCGGTACTTGAAGCGCAAGAATCATCTTGAGCAGTGGAATCATGACCGCCTGGTAGGGAATGAACATTCCAAACAAGATCAGCGTGAACACGACATTCGCTCCCGGGAAGCGCCACCTGGACAGTACGAAACCGTTTGCGGAGCCGAGCATTGCCGAGATGATTGACGATGGAATAACCATCATGAGCGTGCGTACAAGTGCCGGCGACAGGTCATTCCACGCTTTAGTCCAGTTGGAAAACTCCCACGTTTGGGGAAGGAACCAGGTGCGCGACGGATCCGCATCTCCAACGCCCTTAAACGACGTAATGAAAAGGACATAGACGGGAATGAGCACAATGGCGAGTGAAAAGATCAAGAGCGCGTAGCGGATGGCCTTTCCAGCCGGGGTGGTACGCACCGCTAGTTGATCGCTCGGTTTGAAAACCTTATTCGGGGTTGCGACACTCATCAGTTCCGATCCTCCTTCGCATCGTAAATGAGGTAGGGAATGACGGCGATCGCCACCAGAATGAGGAGCACTGCGCCGACGGCGGCCGACATGGAGTAGTCACCGTCAGTCATGTAGTTGAACATGTCGATAGCGGGAACTTTCGTTGCGTAGGTACGCTGATCCGTAATCGACATGATGAGGTCGAATGATTTGAGCGACATATGACCAATGATGATGACCGCGGAAAGAGCGACAGGAGCTAACTGCGGGAAGATGACATATCGGTAGATCTTCCACTCCGATGCCCCATCCACGCGGGCTGCTTCGCGTAGCTCGGCCGGAATCCCTCTGAAGCCCGCGAGGAATAGTGCCATGACGTAGCCCGATAACTGCCAGATAGCAGGAATTGCGATGGCGAGGATACCCGTCGAGATGTTTTGCGCCCACGGGTTTTGCAAGAATCCTAGCCCCACCATTTGGAACAGTCGGTTGAGTCCGGCGGCGTCCTCACCCTGCGCTGAGTTGAGTAGCCACTTCCACACCACACCGGAAGCCACGAAAGAGACTGCCATGGGAAAGAGGAAGATCGAGCGGAAAATTCCTTCTCCCGCGATGGGTTTTTCGAGAATCCACGCCCAGATGAACCCGAGACACAGCGTCCCGATGAGGAAAGCCACAGTCATGAGGATGAGATTCTTGAGCGAATGAATGAAGTCGGCATCGCCGAATAGGGTGACGTAGTTTTCGAAGCCAACGAAAGAAGATTCTTTCGCACCGGTTGACTGGGCTACGGTATGCGCGTCGAGCATTGACATATAGAAGTTATGCCCGATGAGGCCGTACACAAAGATCCCGACGAGGATGACGGACGGTGCGATGAGAATAAGTGGCGGGCCGTATTGCCGCAACCGCAATGCCAGCGGTTTTTTCGAGACGGAAACGTGTGGTTTGTTAGCCAATGCTCGCTCCTAACGCTCAGTGGAGTGGCCGGGGATCACCCGACCACTCCACTATTTATGCGTCGTTATTTACCGATACCATCGGTGGCTTTGACCAGCTCCTGCTGGAACTCGTCGAGTGACGAACCACCCTCCACGAACTTCGCTACCGCGTCGTTAATGGCATTGGACATCTTGACCGGCAAAGCCGCGCCGTGGGCGATCGAAGACACGATCGTGTCCGAACCGAAGGATTCCATGGCATTTTGTTGGTAGTCGGAGAATTCGCCCTTTTCAGCATCCGTGAGGTCGGAGCGAGCGGGAATCGAGCCCTTGACCTTGTTGAAGGCAATCTGGCCTTCCTTGGAAGAAACGGTCTGCAACCAAGCCTTGGTGCCGCCCGGGTGCGGCGCACCGACGGGGAGAGTGAACGAGTCGGCGAGGAAGTCGAAGATTCCATCCGTTCCCGGAACCGGGAAGTAGATGTAATCCTGACCGGCAACCTTGTTCTGTGAATCGAACGAAGCGATCGCCCAGTCACCCATCACGTTGTAGGCAGCCTTGCCATCAACGACGAGCTGCATGGCAGGCTCCCAGTCTTCGGAGTACAGCGACGGATCCGTGAACGTCAGGAGCTTCTCGAAGTGTCCGAGCGCCTTCTTCACGCCATCGGAATCCCACGCGGTTGATCCATCAAAGAGGCCGTTGTAACCGTCGGCACCGAGGTCGGCGATGAGCACGGTTTCAAGGAGCTGGCTTTGTGTCCAAGCCATACCCAGAGTCAGCGGGGTCTTACCGGCAGCCTTGATCTTTTCCATATCCGCCAGCCAGGCATCCATATCCGCCGGTACAGCGGCCGGGTCAATACCTGCCTCTTCAAGTACTGTCGGGTTTGCCCACACCACATTTGCTCGGTGGACATTCGACGGGATCGAGTAGATTGCACCGTCTACCGTGAGTCGGTCAATCAACGATGCGGGGAAAGCATCACGAAGTTTCAGTTCATCGTACAGACCGGCAATATCGGTGATCTGAGCGGCATCAATGTAGTCCGTGAGCTCAGCGCCAGCATGAGCCTGGAACGTATCGGGCGGGTTGTTTGCTGCAAGATCGGCCGCGAGCTTCTGTTTCGCTTGGCTACCGCCACCACCGGCAAGAGCGGCGTTGATGAATTCGGTATCCGGATTCTGCTCGTTGAATACTTCCACGAGTGCTTCGAGACCCAGTTTCTCAGAACCGGCCTCCCACCATGTGGTTACGGAGACTTGAGAAGCATCTCCTTCCCACGGCTTTTCAGTTGTGGTTCCCTCTCCCGTGTCGGCGGGTTCTCCGCCACCGGAATCACCACCCCCGCAGGCCGCGAGTGTGAGGCTCAGAGCCGCTACTCCGGCAAGCGCTACCATTCGACGCATTGTCTCTCCTTGTCCCTTCGCGCATCGGCGCACGATTCTGTCTACGTGGGACCGTCATTAGTCCCTGCCCTTATCATTCCGTGTCGAGCACTCGGAGTCAGTATTTTCATGCATTGGTCATCAAATCGACACATTTCGATTTGGTAACTATCGACTACTGAACAAAAGACGTGGGTGTATCCACACAAAGTATGTGTGAATACACCCACAATAGGTGTCTATTTAGTTGAGGAAGCCCTGCGCCTTGACCGCATCGTACTCTTCTTGAAGAGCTGTGATGTTGTGATCGATACCGGCGCGAGTGCGCTCCGATACCTCAAGATCGGAGACGATCTTGTACTCGCCGTTCTCGGCGATCACAGGGAAACCGAATGACAAGCCTTCGGGAACACCGTAGGAACCATCGGACATGACGCCAGCGGTAATGAACTCACCCTCGGGGGTACCGTGAATCCAGGTGTGGACCTGATCGATCGCAGCCGAGGCCGCCGAAGCCGCGGATGAAGCACCACGTGCCTCGATGATGGCTGCGCCACGCTTGGCGACAGTGGGCACGAAGTAATCATCGAGCCATTCGTCGTCAACGAGTTCCTTAGCAGGTGTGCCGTCGACCGTTGCGTAGGAAACATCCGGGTACTGATCGGCCGAGTGGTTGCCCCACACCACGAGGTTCTTAATCGTCGTGACATCCTTGCCGGTCTTGTGCGCAAGCTGCGACAGTGCACGGTTGTGATCGAGTCGCATCATCGACGTGAAGCGGGTTGCCGGAACATCCGGAGCAGCCGCTGCCGCGATGATAGCGTTCGTATTTGCGGGGTTGCCGACAATGAGAGCGCGGAAGTCATCCGCAGCCCCCTCGTTGATCGCCTTACCCTGGGGGCCGAAAATGCCTCCGTTGGCTTCGAGGAGATCGGCACGTTCCATCCCCTTGGTCCGCGGGCGTGCGCCGACAAGCATAGCGACGGAAGTTCCATCGAATGCCTTCTTGGCGTCGTCAAAAATATCGATCCCCTTCAGGAGCGGGAATGCGCAGTCGTCCAGCTCCATGGCGGTGCCTTCAGCTGCCTTAATGGCCGGAGGAATCTCAAGCAAATGGAGCTTTACTGGGACATCCGGGCCGAATAGCTGTCCCGATGCGATACGGAACAGCAAAGCGTAACCAATATTACCGGCCGCGCCGGTCACAGTTACGATGCGAGCTTCTGTCATGATTGACATCTCCTTAGGATTGACAGTCGGGGTTGATACCACCCACTGGTTCCTATCGTAGTGCTGTGGCCCTTAAAATGGTGGACAAAGGAGGGGCATCATGCGGAATATTCCCAAGGCAAAAGGTATCGAAAAGCAGCGACGCAAAGATGCGATCGCACGAGCGAAGCAGGTGGCGAAACAGGTGAAGAAAGCACAAAAAACCGCCGTTAAAAAGACCCGACAATTGATTGAGTCTCAACCGGCAGATTGGACTGCTGACCCACGTGAGCTGCTACGAGTACCAGCCGATTTTGAACTGGCTAAGTTCAACCGGGCCGGAACCCCCGGTTGGGAGGCCGGAAAGAAACCCGGTAAGAAAATGATGAAACGTCGAGCTGAGCTTATGGCCGAGCTCCAAGAGCGCCTCTACGCCCAATCGAAAGAGGGCGCGTCAGACGCCCTCCTCGTTGTGGTTCAAGGCCTTGACACGGCAGGCAAAGGGGGCGTCGCTCGGCACGTTATCTCACAGGTTGATCCCCAAGGTATCCATCTCAAGGCATTCAAAGCTCCCACCGAAGAAGAACGCCAGCACCATTTCCTTTGGCGGGTGGAGCGCGAACTCCCCAAGCCCGGTATTATCGGCCTCTTCGATCGGTCCCACTATGAAGATCTGCTCGTCCCCACCGCCCAGGCGCGCTCGGGCCACACCGATGGCAAGGGCAGGAGCTGGGTGGTCAGCGAGGACGAACTGAACTCGCGGTACCACGACATTTACGAGATGGAGAAGGCCGCCATAGAACGCGGAACCCGAGTTCTCAAGTTCTGTCTCATGGTCTCCTACGAAGAACAGGGGAAGCGACTACGCGAGCGTCTCGATCGTCCAGACAAACACTGGAAGTATTCCCCGCACGATCTCGATGTCCGCGACGACTGGTCGGCTTATCAGGACACCTACGAAGAAATTCTCCGCCGCACCTCAACGGAGATCGCACCATGGTATGTCATTCCGGCAGACCGCAAGTGGTACGTACGCCTGGTCATTACCGAGATCATTACCCGTACGCTCGCCGATATGGATCCGCAATGGCCAACCGCGAATTTCGATATCGAACGCGAAAAAGCACGTCTCGCTCTGACGATGACCGACGAAGCGCTCGTCGAATATCAGGCCGAACGTGTCGACATGCTTGCAAAAGTTGCCGCTGAAGAAGCGGAGATCAAGACTCGCGCCAGCTGGTTGCGCAACGACGGAAAGTAATCGCACATCACAGCGGGGCCCACCGATCGGTGGGCCCCGCTGTGGTCACTTTTAGTTTCGGTTATCGAGATAGAACTCGATGAGCGAACGCGTCGATGAATCTTGTTTCGCCAACACGTCGCGATCTCCAGCGACAGCCGGAGTGAGTTCCTTCGCGAGTTGTTTGCCCAACTCGACACCCCACTGGTCGAATGAGTCGATCCCCCACACGACTCCCTGCACAAATGTAATGTGCTCGTACAGGGCGATGAGAGAGCCGAGTACCCGTGGTGTCAGTGCCGCCGCCATGATCGATGTCGTCGGCTTATTTCCTTCGAATACACGAGCAGAAACAATTTCCTCCGGAGTTCCTTCGGCGCGCACTTCATCGGCCGTCTTCCCAAATGCGAGAGCCTTGGTTTGGGCGAAGAAGTTCCCCAAGAACAGCTCGTGCATGTCGGCATCGCCATCCTTAATCGCCCAGGTCGGATTGGCGAATGCGATAAAGTCCGCGGGGATCAGACGGGTTCCCTGGTGGATGAGCTGATAGAACGCGTGCTGACCGTTCGTGCCCGGCTCGCCCCAGAACACTTCGCCGGTATGGTAGGTCACCGGATCGCCAGCGTAGGTCACCGACTTCCCGTTCGACTCCATCGTCAGCTGCTGGAGGTAGGCAGGGAAGCGATGCAAGTACTGCGCGTACGGCAAAACTGCGTGCGTATGAGCGTCAAGGAAATTCGTGTACCACACGTTGAGCAATCCCATGAGAGCGGGAACGTTACGGTTCCATTCAGCAGTACGGAAATGCTCATCGACGTCGTGGAATCCGACGAGGAATTCGGCAAAATTTTCCGGTCCGAGGACAATGGCAAGAGAGGTTCCCACCGCTGAATCGACGGAGTAACGACCACCTACCCAATTCCAGAATCCAAACGCATTGACCGGGTCAATACCAAATGCCTCAACTTTATCGAGTGCGGTTGACACTGCGACAAAATGCTTGCGCACCGCATCGGCCTCGGACGCGCCCTCCAGCGCTCCCTTTTCTCGTAGGCTCCGCAGAAGCCACTCGCGCACGACGCGGGCATTGGTCAATGTTTCAAGCGTCGTGAAAGTCTTGGACGCAACGATCACGAGCGTCGTCTCGGGATCGAGATCCTTGACTTTTTCCCCTGCATCAGTCGGATCGATATTGGAAATGTAGCGCGCTGACAGCCCTTCTTTGACGTAGGGCTTGAGCGCCTCATACACCATTACCGGCCCCAGATCAGAACCGCCGATACCAATATTGACCACGGTTTCAATCGGTTTGCCTGTTACACCGACCCAGTCGCCCGAGCGCACCCGGTTGGCAAAGTCATAGATTTTCTTCAGCTCAGCATGAACGTCGGCAACAACGTCTTGCCCATCGACGGTCAGTTCGGCATCGGCCGGCTTACGCAAAGCCGTGTGGAGTACCGCGCGATCCTCTGTCACGTTGATGTGCTCGCCGGAGAACATGGCATCAGTTCGCTCGCGAAGCTTCACCTCGTCGGCAAGTTCGATGAGAGCGGACAATATATCGTCGGTCAGAAGGTTCTTCGACAAATCAACACGCAACTGCCCCAGGTCAAAGGTGAACTTGTTAGCTCGCTCAGGATCGCTGTCAAACCACTCGCGAAGGTTTGGGTGAAAGTCTGTTGCGATGGCGCCGAGTGCTTTCCACGCAGATGTCAATGTCGGATCTACAGGAGTTGTCATAGTGTCCTCTAATTCGTTGTTGTCTGTGCCGCTTACGGCTGTGGGTCTGAGATTGGAATTTCAACTGGAATAACGTCTCCGCGCGGCATCGATACCACGGGAATAATGGGATACAGCGAAAGCCACCACTGATCGAACGGCCGTCGATTGGCAATATCGAGCTCCTCCATCATATTGCGCACCGGCGTTGATTTGATTTCTGCTCCCGCCATTCCAATGTATCGCGCATCTGAACCACCGCGCGCAAGCGTCTCGGCCAGCTCTTGAATCGCGGAGTACACGAACCGCGTCGCGAGCAGACGGTCAAACGGCGATGGCGCTCCTCCCTGCTGGAGGTGTCCAAGCGCAGAATGACGCACGTCATACACGCCCTCCCCCTCGGAATCAAAGACGCGAGCGAGAAACTCACGATTGTAAGTCTCATGTGCCTTCTCGTTGCGGACCACGAGGAACAGTCTCCGTCCCGCCGCAAACGAGTCTTTGAGGTACGCAGCATCCCTCGAAATATCGGCCAAATCCGTCGGGATTTCGTTGAGATAGACCTTCTCCGCTCCAGCCGCTATCCCGGCCATGAGGGCGAGGTAGCCACATCGGCGTCCCATGGCGTCCGCGACGAAACAGCGTCGCGACGCCGCTGCCGATTCTTTGATGCGATCGAGTGCCCACACCGCGTTGTTGAGGGCGGTGTCGGCGCCGATACTCAGCTCACTGCCGGGCAAGTTGTTGTCAATCGTCGCGGGGACCAGCATCATCGGAATATTGAAAGCCGGGTAGCGACCACGTTCGGAAACCATCGCGTGCACCGACAGGTAGGCGTTGAGACCACCGATGACCAGCAGAGCATCGATCTCATTCTTTTCAATCGCCCGGCCAATCGAGTAGAACTCTTCGACACTGGGGATATGCCGGCGCGTACCGAGTTCAGCGCCGCCCTTGAACGCCCACCCCTCAACGTCTGCCCACGCGAGCTCCGACACCCGATTGTCGATGAGGCCGCCAAAGGACCCCTGTACTCCCAGCATCTGTAGTCCAGCATCCAGGCCAATGCGTACAGCCGCGCGGGCCGCGGTGTTCATTCCCGGGGCCAAACCACCAACGTGAAGAATCGCTACGCGTTTGGCTCCGTCTCGCACTGCTTGGGCCAGCGTCTGCGGCGGTTCGGAAAGGATCCGGTTAATCTTCATCATCTCGTTGAAACTGTCGCCGCGTTCGCGTTGAGCGGCTTTGAAATCTCTCGAGTCGACGAGTTTGGCGATGTTCCGCGTTGCCTTCACCGCTTGGACGAGCGGAATCCGAGTCACGCGATTGTGGCGCACTCCGAGAATAAATGCCTCAGTTTCGGGCGTGGCTCGCAGGACTTCCTGCGCCGCGCCATAGCCGAGCAGTGTCGGCATCCATCGGTCGTATGCGGACGGAGTTCCACCGCGCTGGACGTGTCCAAGAATAGTGATACGAGGAACCACCCCGAGCCGTTCTTTAATGGCGTCCGCGATGTCTTGACTGGTAATCCGATTCCCGTCGGAATCGAGCGCACCTTCAGCAACAATAACAATCGAATCGCGACGACCCGTTTCGCGCCCCAAACGCAGTTTCTCAGCCAGGTCATCTCCCCAGTCTGCTCCCGGTGGAGCCTCGGGAGTGAACACGTAGTCAGCACCGCCAGCTACTGCCGCCATGAGCGGCAAATACCCGCAGTGGCGCCCCATGACCTCAATGATAAACGTCCTCTGATGTGACGCAGCCGTAGATGAAATATCGTCGATCGCGTCGACAATTCGATTGAGCGCCGAGTCCGCACCTATCGTCATATCTGTCCCGACGAGGTCATTGTCGATCGAACCAACCAGCCCAACGATCATGAGATGAGGATGTGCTTTCGCTGTCTCCTCGCTGATCTCGCCACGTTCTACAAGCTCGTCCACGAGTTCGGGCCACTCGAGTCGGAACTGATTCGTTCCGGTTAATGACCCGTCTCCGCCGATGACGACAAGGCGGTCAATACCGTGGTCCAGCAAGTTCTTGCACGCTTGGCGCCGGCCGTCACGTTCGCGAAACTCCGCGCACCGGGCTGTACCAATGACAGTGCCGCCAGCGTTGAGAATCGACGATACGTCCGACCACCCCAACTTCTTAATGCGATCACCACCGTCAACCGCGCCCTGCCAGCCTTCCAACACAGCGTAGGGGGTGGCCCCCATTTCCAGGCTCGTGCGGACGACGGCTCGGACCGCCGCGTTCATGCCCTGCGCGTCTCCACCGGATGTCAAGACACCGATTTTCATTGAATCATTGGGCTTGTCGCTCATGTATCCTCCGTAGCCATTGCAGTCCTGATCTATTATCTCGAATTCACGTCTATTCCGTGAGCCAGTACACGCGATTGCCATGACAACTCACGTTAGGCACAACCGCGAATCAATTTTCTAGGTACAAGGGCGCAGATTCTCTCTGCGATTCCAACGGCACTTCATGTCATCCGAGGGATTGCTCAGTGCTCACAAGCTACGCTAGCTAGGGACGAGCATGCGCGAGGGACAGGAAGAACCATGATGAGAGTTGGCTTGATTTCCACCGACACCGTACTCGCGCAGAATCTCGACACCGACACCCTACGACTACGCGATGCCCTGAATGCTGCCGGGGTGGCCTCCGACGTCCTCCCCTGGTCGCAACCCGCGCCGTGGGATCGGTACGATCTTCTCGTTCTGCGTTCCCCATGGGACTATCAAGACCGCATCAACGAGTTTCACGAGTGGCTCTCCTCAATTGAATCCACGACGCGTGTGCTCAACGCCCCCGAGCTCATTCGCTGGAATCTCGACAAAACATATCTGTCAGATCTGGAAAACCTCGGTATCGCAGTCTGCCCCACCACGTACTGTCGCAGTTTGGCTGCGTGCGAGGACGAGCTGCGACAGTACGATGCGCTCGACCAAGCATGCGTCGTCAAACCCCATATTTCCGCCAGTTCAGAGAACACCGGCCTATTTGCCGGTGCAGAACCAGCCGCCCTCGACCTGTGTCGAACTATTCTTCTCCTCGGCAAAACCGTCCTCATCCAACCGGCCATCGATCGCGTCCAAGACG
Source organism: Actinomycetaceae bacterium (assembly GCA_030537615.1). Taxonomy (GTDB): domain Bacteria; phylum Actinomycetota; class Actinomycetes; order Actinomycetales; family Actinomycetaceae; genus Gleimia. Next base: position 79,985 of record JAUNVP010000011.1, read on the forward strand.
GCGGAGAACGCGGACTCGTGTTCTTCAACGGGAAGTTTTCCCACGCCATCAGCAAGGGGGCGATCTTGCGTCCGGGAGGTGGATATCTCGATAATCGTTCGGAGAATATCCGTACGGTTACCGCCAGCGACGCCGAAAGACAACTCGGCTTTGCCACTGTTGAAGCCGTCGCGCACTTCGCTCTCGCTCAGCGCTGGAGCGAGGACGCCCACTATCCGCTATATGCGCGCATCGACGTCGTCACCCCCGAATCGGGTGATCCGATTCTCCTTGAAGCCGAACTGTTCGAACCGTCGGTTTACTTACGCTACAGCAACGGCGGTCTCCAACGATTCGTCGATGCGATCATCGCACGCCTGTGAGCACATGGACGATCAGTTCGTTGGGGGGACGTCCTTCCGGTGGTCTTCATAGCCGACGATCGTTTGTTGAACATCCGAAGCGGGGCCGGCGACAAAAATCCACTCGGTATTTCTCGTATGGGAAATCTTGCCAACCTTCTTCCCCGCCGGATTATGTATACCGATACGTGCTCCGACGTACCTCGAATGCTCAAATGCTAATTTGACCACGCTTTCACAACCGATGGAATACAGTTGCTCGATCATTTCATCGGCGGTGATCCACGATTCGTTGTTGTACGAAATGAGGAGCAGATTCGCGCGCGCGTCCTCCAACAGCGTGAAGAACGCCTCTTTCATACGGGGCTTTGAGTTAAACACTGATTTCGTCGCCTGATCGCGCGAATCAATGCGCTTATGTGCGACACCGTACGTCGGAGGTTTATCCCACCGCACGAGGGTTTCCCAAATGTGGTAGTTCGTGAAGTAGCGGTGCTGGTTGTAGGGCGGGTCGAGGTAGAGCAAGTCCGTCTCAGGTAAATCATGAATCAGCTGCGTTGCATCCCCATGGAGGGCAATGCCAGTTCCTGGAAGCATGGCAGGAAACTTGAGCTCAAGATCGTTATACGACCGAGGCGCCCAGTCCTTGAGATACGCCATTTGAACGCCCGTCGTCGAATCGACACGATCAGCAGCTTCCATCAGCGATGTCAACAGTACGGGGTACAGATCCGTCCCGCAGAACTCGGCCTCGATAGCTTCACGGATCGCGTCAATACGTTCACCGTTGTGCGGCTGGAAAAACCGAGAATCAAGGCAAAAAGTCTGCGTGAAGTAACCGGCCTCCCCCACGAGCGACGAAAGGTATCTGAGCGCGTCCTCCAACTCGGTCTGGTCGATGGCTTCGCTATCGAGTTCAATGTAGGTCTGCGCCAGAACATGCGAATAGGTCGCGAGATCCGCCGCAGTCGTCACGATGCCACTACGCTTGAACTCTTGAGCGACGCGCGTCGTCCCGGTGAATAGATCAACGGCGGTGCGCGCCCCACTGTTACGCGCCAAGCTACCGAGCACGGGAACGAATACCCGCTTGGAGCCGATGTACTTAAACACTCATCTCCCCTCGCGGTACTCCTAGACTCTAAAGTCCACCGTACTCGATAACCGGCCCGTATCGGTGACGTCAGTGTGAGAAGTGGCGGTTTCCCGTGAAGTACATGGTGATGCCAGCCTGATTTGCGGCGTCAATCACCTGGTCGTCTCGGATGGAGCCACCCGGCTGAACGACTGCTTTCACCCCGGCATCGATGAGTAGCTGGAGGCCGTCAGCAAAGGGGAAGAATGCGTCGGAGGCCGCAACCGCGCCTTCACTGCGGCGCGGCGGCTCACTGCTGGCGACCTCAGCCACCGAAGCACCACCGACACCGGCATCGACATTCGCGTCCCCGGTTTCGCGTCCTCCGAGGGTATTTGCTCGCTCAATGGCTAGAGCACACGAGTCCACGCGGTTGACCTGTCCCATGCCCACGCCGACCGAGGCGCCGTCTTTGACGAGCAAAATCGCATTGGAACGCACTGCTCGCACCGTGGTCCATGCGAATGCCAAATCGCGTAGCGTCGCTTCGTCGGCGGGATCGCCGCTCACGAGCGTCCAGTTGTCGGGATTGTCGCCATCAGCATCGCAGTCGTCACGATCTTGAGCCACGAGACCACCGCTAATCTGCTTGAACTCAATAGTTCCACGCGTGGGCGGCTCGACTTCAAGCACGCGCAAGTTCTTCTTCTGGGCGAGGACGTCGACAGCTCCTTCGTCATACGCCGGAGCAATCACGACCTCAGTGAAGATGGGCGCGATCTGCTTCGCCAGTTCAACGCTGACTGGACGATTGACCGCAATGACGCCACCGAAAGCCGATACCGGGTCGCAGGCGTGGGCGCGGCGATGCGCTTGAGCAACATCGTCTCCGATAGCGATCCCGCACGGATTCGCGTGCTTAATAATGGTGACACAGGGCTCGGAATGATCGTAGGCTGCGCGCAGGGCAGCATCTGCATCCGTGTAGTTGTTATAGCTCATGGCCTTGCCGTGCAGTTGCTTGGCACGGGCGATACCACCATTTTCCTTGCGGCCCGCGAATCCTCCCCCGGCGTTGATGTAAACGGCACCACGTTGGTGTGGATTCTCGCCGTAACGCAACGGTTCGAGGCGATTCCACGAGGCGGCGAGAAAACTGGGGAGATTATCTTTGCCTGATTGAGTAGCAAACCAGGTGGCGACAGCAGCATCGTACGTTGCAGTGTGAGCAAACGCTTGGGCCGCCAGGTTGAGACGCTCGGCATCAGTGAAACCACCGGACTCGAGTGCGGCCTCGACATCGCTGTAGGATCCTGCACTCGTCACGACGGCGACCGACGCATGGTTCTTCGCCGCGGCTCGCACCATTGTCGGGCCACCGATGTCGATTTGTTCAATGCATTCAGCAAAGGATGCCCCCGAGGCAACGGTGTCGGCAAACGGGTACAGATTAACGATAACGAGATCGAATGCTTCGACCTCGAGACGGGCTAGCTCATTGACGTGTTCACGTTTGGTCCGGTCGGCAAGAATGCCGGCGTGCACGCGCGGGTGCAGTGTTTTCACTCGCCCGTTGAGACATTCGGGGAACCCGGTCAGTTCCTCGACGTGGGTCACTGGTACACCAGACTCTTCAATACGTGACGCTGTGGAGCCGGTCGATACGATGGAAACTCCGTGACGATGGAGAGCCTGAGCAATATCGGTGACGCCGGACTTGTCGTACACGGAAATCAGTGCGCGGCGAATGGGTTTGCGAGTGGTCAAGGTATGCTCCTCGATGTGTCTATCTGTACATGACACCCAGGCGGGCGGCGTCATTTTCTGGACACGTGGTCGCTCCCCGGTGGTTGTCCACCCTCGCCAGTCACGACCAGTTTCAGTTTAGCCAAGTTCTACCCAGCGTCCTGCAGTTGTCCACCCTTCACGCATGAGACGGCCCACAGTTTCAACAAGTTGGGCACGTTCCGCGACCTGGATGCGCTCCAACAGTGTGGAGACCGTATCGGAGGCTTCCACGGGAACGACTGTTTGAGCAATGATCCGACCGGTATCGACGCCGGGATCGACGAAAAACACGGTTGCGCCGGTGTACTTGACGCCGTAGTTCAGAGCATCAGCCGGACCGTTAATTCCTGGGAACGCCGGCAACAGGGAGTTATGGGTGTTAATGACTCGTCCGTCGAACTCGGTAAGGAAGCGCGGGCCCAACAGTTTTAGGAACCCCGCGCTGACTACGAGGTCGGGTTCATACTGGGCGACCGTTCGCGTCATCGCGTCATCCCACTGGTCGCGATCGTCGTAATCGGCAACGCGGCACACAAAGGTGGGGATCTGGGCGCGCCGGGCACGTTCTATTCCCCCAGTCCCCTCTCGATCAGCACCAACTGCCACAACCGTGCACCCATATTCAGGTGACTCACATTCATCTATGAGGGCTTGGAGATTACTGCCCGCTCCGGAAACGAGCACGACTAGTCGGGCGGGGGTGTTTCGTTCAAGTGGTTCGGGAGTGATGGCCGGATCAGTGATGCTCATCTCCGTCCTCCGTTGGACTGTGGTGATCGGGATCTAAATCGGTGTCGTGTTCCTCGGGGGAATCCTCTTCCGATGGCTTGTGAAGAGTGTGCGCTGGCTGTATTGTCTCATCTTCTGTTTTGGTAGCGCTATCGTCTGAGACGGCTTCAATGGGTGAGTCTTCGTTGCTGGCAACTTCCTCATCCGTTTCTACGGCAGAGCCTTCAACTTCCTCAATGACAGAGCCTTCAACTTCCTCAATGACAGAGCCGTCAGCACCGTCCTCGTCACTCTCACTCGCCCGATTTCCCGAAGGCTCTCTCATGCCTAAACGCACAAGGACATCGGGATGCGACAGCGTGTAGATAACTAATGCGGTACCCCCAACTTCGAGGGCAACAAGTACGCCGGCAAGCGCCCATCTGGGGCCCAAAAGGCTCATTCTTGCGCTCCACACGCCACCGGTCGACAACCACATCCACACTGTCGTGACCACTGTAGCCACTGCGAGAGATACCGCGGCATGGGTCAGATGGTCAACGAGTAGTTTTTCTTTGCGTGTGCGAATGAAGTAAACGGACACAAGTATTCCGACGATCACTGGAATGATGACAATCCAAATACCAATGACAGTGTGGGGAATCGCGCCGAGAACAGGAACGGACGGGATAGGTTCAACCGGTGAGCTACTCGGTGTATGAATCGCGTCAATGCCTGCGTAAAACCCCGGTCCCGCCAACCACGACACCGCAGCAGCTATGACGTTCGGCAAGTACGCCAGTTGCGCTATCCATAGCAGAATCAGGTCTGCCCACGATGCGTTCACAAGCTCTTGGATGGACAGGACCCGAGACCAACCGGAGACTATTCCAACTACGAGGGACACCAGACCGAGCACGGCGATTACGCCCGTGAGCTTGACCCCGTCGATCACACTGCGCCGATAGAGCGCTATCTGATCCCACCATGATGGGCGCGTGTCCCACATGGTTATAGCGCTACACCACGCGAGAACCACAATGATTAGCGCCCCGAGTGTCGTCCATCCGAATGAAGAGTGGGTATGCGACAAGGCCGCTAGAGCTGCTACGGTCACCACGTAGATCGGTACAAAAAAGCCCGCTGTTCGCCAAGACTCCGCCTTGGCGCGCCACAGTCCTATCCGAGCTAATCCGAAATGCAGTATCGTCAGCCCGAGAGGGACGAGGTCGATGCCAACCCCGTTAAGGGTGAGGGGACTGAGATACGACAGTGCCCACACATCAGCGCCGACACCAATTGCCGCGTTCCAGTCGACCTCCATCATCCACGGATTCGAGGCCGTCAACAAAAATGCAACGAGGGCACAAGCAACCGGAAGAGCCCAAGACATGAACGCGACCTCGACGGCCGCAATCGTGATCCGTACCCAACCGCGCGGAGGACGAATAACAATCTCACGACGCTCAAGCGGCACGGTGGTTGTCGTCTTGAGGGGAGTCGGAACGTCCGACTTCACTTCTGGAGTATCAGATTCAGGTTGCATCGCTTCTATCATGGGGGATCTTGCCCTGTGGATGGAGCTCGCGCGCCGACGAGTGCCGAGATTCGGCGCGCGTTTTCATCACAGAGCCTTCTGCGTGTTCCCCCACTTCCATGAGTGAGCCTTCGTTCGGCAGTGCATGGGAGAGTCTTTAGTACCTAGGGAAAAGAATGGGGCCCGGTGTTTTCACCGGGCCCCACACAGTAGAGATTACTTGAGGATTTCGCGCGCGAGATTAGCAGTCTCGGTCGGGGTCTTGCCGACCTTCACTCCAACAGCTTCGAGCGCTTCCTTCTTCGCCTGCGCGGTGCCGGAAGAACCGGAGACAATAGCGCCGGCGTGACCCATCGTCTTGCCCTCGGGAGCGGTGAAGCCCGCGACATACCCGACAACCGGCTTCGTCACGTTCTCCTTGATGAATTCGGCGGCGCGCTCTTCAGCGTCGCCACCAATCTCACCAATCATGACAATAAGGTCGGTGTCAGGATCATCCTGGAACGCCTTGAGAGCATCGATGTGCGTCGTCCCGATAACCGGGTCGCCACCAATGCCGATGCACGTTGTGAAACCAATATCGGACAGTTCATACATCATCTGGTAAGTCAGCGTACCGGACTTAGAAACAAGGCCGATGCGACCGGGGCCGGTGATGTCAGCCGGGGTAATTCCGACGTTCGACTTGGCCGGTGAAATAATACCCGGGCAGTTCGGTCCGATAATCTGCACGCCCTTTTCGGCGGCGATTTCACGGAACTCGACCGAGTCCTGGACCGGCACGCCCTCAGTAATCACGACAACGAGGCGCATGCCAGCGTCAATCGCTTCAAGAACTGCATCCTTCGTGAAACGCGGTGGCACAAAGACAACGGACACTTCTGCACCGGTTGATGCCTTCGCTTCAGCGACAGTCCCGAAGACGGGAACGTCATGGGCTCCAGCTTTGACAGAATCTGCCATCGGACCGTAGGGCTCGATTTCGAAAGTCTGGATCTGACCGGCCTTGCGTGGATTAACGCCACCGACAACCTTGGTGCCAGAAGCGATCATGCGCGTCGTGTGCTTGGTGCCTTCAGAGCCGGTCATGCCCTGAACAATGACGCGATCTGTTTCATTGAGGAAAATAGCCATGGTGTTCTGTCCTCTCAGGCCTGTGCGGGGGTGGTGGCAGCGAGTTCGGCGGCCTTTGCGGCAGCGCCATCCATCGTGTCAATCATGGTGACGAGGGGGTGCTGAGCCTTTTCAAGGATCTCGCGACCTTCCTTCACCTTATTGCCGTCGAGTCGAACAACGATCGGCTTCGTGGCGGATTCTCCGAGCAGTTCGAGCGCCCCGATAATACCGCGAGCAACTTCGTCACATGCAGTGATTCCACCGAAGACGTTGACGAGGCAGGAGCGAACCTGCTCGTCGCCGAGGATAATGTCGAGGCCTTTAGCCATGACTTCGGCGGAAGCGCCGCCGCCAATATCGAGGAAGTTCGCAGGACCAACACCGTATTGCTCACCGGCGTAGGCGACGACGTCGAGCGTTGACATGACAAGACCAGCACCGTTGCCGATGATTCCGACTTCGCCCTCGAGTCGCACGTAGTTAAGGCCTTCTGCTTTAGCCTTCGCTTCCCGGGGATCTTCAGCGGAGATGTCCTTGAGATCGTCGTGTTCGGGATGACGGAAGGTCGCATTGTCGTCGAGTGAGACCTTGCCATCGAGGGCGATAATATCGCCGGAGGCGACCTTCACCAGCGGGTTGACCTCCACCAAAGTAGCGTCTTCGCCGGCGTACACATCCCATAGTTTGACGAGGACGGGGGCCAGCGCATCATGTTCACTATCTTCAAACCCCGCTTCGGTCAAAATGGCGCGGGCAGCCGCATCATCAATACCGACTGACGCGTCGATAGCAACTTTAGCTAGTGCTTCTGGGCGTTCCTTGGCAAGGGTTTCAATGTCCATCCCACCTTCTTTAGAGCACATTGCCAGGTGTCGGCGATGAGCGCGATCGAGCAGGATAGAGAAGTAGTACTCCTCTTCGATTGCAGCGCCCTCGGCGATCATGACGCGGTGGACAGTGAGCCCCTTGATATCCATGCCGAGAATTTGGTCGGCAATTTCGCGGGTCTCTTGGGGGTTGTGAGCGAGCTTGACACCGCCAGCTTTCCCGCGACCGCCGATCTTCACCTGGGCTTTAACAACGACTGTGCCGCCACCAAGCTCTCGGGCTGCGTGCTCGGCTTCTTCTGCTGTGGTGGCTACGATGCCACGGAGAACGGGTACACCGTGCGCTTCAAAAATGTCGCGCGCTTGGTATTCGAATAGATCCACGCCCTTACCTTTCGTCTGGATCGTGTTGGTCCATGAGAAGCCTCGTCGTTTTCTATCGAGATAAGAAGCTCGACGTCGAGACATCTGCTCTCAAGACTATCGGTATTTGTTCATGCGTGGGAGAAAAACACGAGAATTCGCCGATTCTATATACGATATAAGATGTGATTCGCCACTCATTCCCGCCCAGTGTCACAGCTTCTTAATGGGCGCGTAACGCAGCAGTAATCGGCGCGGCTTTCCATCGCCAAAATCGATCTTGGCGACGGTCGAAGCCCCACTCGACTCAAGTCCAATAACCGTACCCTCACCAAGAGTTCCATGTGCCACGCGATCTCCCAGGGCAAGCTCGACGGGCGGTTTAGACTTTTCGCGAGAGACTCCCAAACGTCCTCCAGTAGACGCCGACTTCGAAACGCCAAGTCTGCGGGGCGCTACCTTTTCTGGCGGCGAAGATAAGCCGGTCGCTCGACTTCTACTCCGCCATGCTCCCCCCGATCCGATCGGGGGCGCGAAATCATCGTCAGAGGAGGTCCACGGCGACCGATAGCTATCCATCGCCGTCTTTTGACGACGGATTTCAAGGAGCTCGACCGGAATATCATCGAGAAAACGAGACGGTGGTAAATCCGACGGTGTCCCCCACGCTGATCGAACTGCTGCGCGTGTCAAATAGAGCTTGCGACGCGCCCGCGTAATGGCTACATAGGCCAGTCGCCGTTCTTCCGATAGCTCACTCTCATCTGCCAGCGAGCGCTGATGAGGGAAAGTTCCGTCCTCAAGACCGGTTACAAACACCACTGGGAACTCGAGTCCCTTAGCGGTGTGTACGGTCATGAGAGTGACCTGACCACCATTTTGGTTGCCTTCGAGATCGCCAGAATCGGGCACCTGATCGGCATCTGCCACCAAGCTCACGCGTTCGAGGAAGTCGGTTAAGGTACCTTCAGGATTGGTCTGGGCAAAATCTTCAGCCACGGCGTGGAGTTCAGCCAGGTTCTCGACGCGGCTAGCATCCTGCGGGTCGTCCGATGACCTTAGCCCAGCGAGATAGCCGGAGCCATCCATCGCATCATCGAGAGCAGCGGCAATAGTCGCACCGCTATCGAGAGCAAGTCGCAATGACAGCAAGAGCCCGTACAGCCCGGCTGCGGATTTGAGGGCCCGCGGAGCCATCCCCGCTATCGCTCCCGCACCGCCGGTAGCCTTTTCTTCCTCAACCGCGGCCTCCCACACTCCCTCGGGAAGATCAACAATCTCTCCTTCCCCGCGCGGGCAATCGGCGGACACCCACGCATCTTTCAAGGCGCTACCAAAATTGGTGCCATTCATTTCGCCGTGAGCGATGAGAGCGCCCTCGGCCTTCGCACCGATTCCGCGCCGCGGAGTATTAATGATTCGGCGCAAAGCGACCGTGTCATCGGGATTAGACACCGCCTGGAGGTAAGCGATGGCATCCTTGATTTCTTTCCGTTCATAGAACTTCGTGCCACCGACGACTCGATAGGGGATGCCCGAGCGAACGAGCGCTTCTTCGAGCGCACGAGATTGCGCATTCGTCCGATAGAAAACAGCGATATCGCCAAAACGATAGTCGGCTTCGGTTAATCGATCAATCTCCCCGATTACAAAACGCGCCTCGTCGTACTCCGAATCGGCAGCGTCGTAGACGACTGGTGCACCGCTTCCCGAATCAGTCCACAACGCCTTAGCTCGACGCCCATTATTCTTCGATATTACTGCGTTCGCCGCGGACAAAATATTCTGTGTCGAACGGTAGTTCTGTTCGAGAACCACGGTATGCGCATCGGCGAAATCCTTCTCGAACTCCTCGATATTGCGGATGGTGGCACCGCGAAATGCGTAAATCGACTGGTCGGAATCTCCGACGACCGTCAGTTCACCGGCGGGAATTCCGTCCGCTCCGGTGCCAATCAGTTCGCGGATGAGGACGTATTGCGCGTGGTTCGTATCCTGATACTCATCGACCAGCACATGGCGGAATCTGCGGTGGTAGTGTTCAGCAACAGCGCGGTTGTTCTTGAGCAAATCAACCGTCCGCATTATAAGGTCGTCAAAGTCCAGAGCATTCGATTCAGCCAGTCGCCGCTGATAAACCGCATACACATCCGACACGGCCTTCGAAATCGGATCATTGGGTGCGATTTCGGCATACTTTTGCGGTGTGATCAGCTCGTTCTTGAGATCGGATATACGCGCTTGCAGGAGCTTTGCACTCACCTGTTTTGGGTCGATATTGAGGTTCTTCGCAACCATCGTGATGAGTCGATTGGAATCTGCCGAATCGTAGATGGTGAAAGTCGATCGCAGACCGGCGGCCTCATACTGTTCGCGCAGTATTCGCACGCAGGCAGAGTGAAAAGTAAACACCCACATGCGGCGTGCCTCAGGCCCCACCAATGCTGTTACGCGTTCGCGCATCTCGGCAGCCGCTTTATTGGTAAAAGTAATTGCCAGCACTTGGCCCGGCGTGGCCCGTCCAGTGCGCAACAGGTAGGCGATGCGATGAGTGAGAACTCGGGTCTTCCCTGATCCGGCTCCTGCGACAACGAGTAGCGGTCCACCCTCGTACTCAACAGCTTCGCGCTGCGGGGGGTTGAGGCCACGCACCAAATCATCCGTGTTCGTTTGTTGCGACCACGGATCTTCGTCGGGTACATCGAAAAACGCGTCGGCCGGTGGCAGATCGGGCAGTGAAAACAGTGACGTTCGTGAGTTCATAGGATGAATGTTGATTTGTAACAAAAACCTTCCATATGCTGTCCACCATAATGCACGATGCCGACATCACTGACGATCGGAAGGCCGTGGCCGTGAAAAAGCGAATTATCACAGCGACATTCGTCGTTCTTCCTTCCCTGTGGTTGAGCGGGTGTACGCTCTCTTTTAGCCCCAGCGCCGACTATGATCCCAACCCCGTGGCATGCACTTTGATTGGCGCAGAACCACTGGTCAGCGTTGAAATCCCGGTCACAGTGATGGACGACATCTCACAAGTCAAGCTCACTGCGTGCAATGACCACGGAGAGTGCACGTCTTTCGAACAGTCCAAAAGCGATATTGACCTCAGCGCCCCCGAGCTCGGCGAATATTACATCTCAACGGCTTGGCCGTACAGTGAGGAGCGCGCTCACGTCACGCTTGATCTCACGCGCGGCGACACCGTCATCAGTTCTCAAACCGATATCGACTTAGTAGTAGTTAGCCCCAACGGCCCTAAGTGTCCGCCCCACGTCCTCCAAGGCTCTGTCATCTTCGATGGGGAACGTTGGAGCGTTCGCACAGACTAAAACAACTCGCTCTTTTCTCCCCGTACTCTCTTTCCCCATAACTCACTCTTTCCACTCACCGCCCAACCCCACGGCTCTGCCATAGCTTTTCACCCCCTCACCGCACGGCTCACCCATGGCCACTTAACGACTGATCCCACGGCTCTGTCATACCTTTTCGAGCCCTTAAACTCCACGGATCACCCTGAGCATTTCCAGCTTCGTTCCTTGAAACGGAGGGCATGCGCTCCTACCATGAAATCATCAGATCTCGCATGAGTGAGCCGTGAGGATCGCACCATGAAACACTCCCTCGCCCTACTTTTATTACCCCTTGTTTTCGCCCTCAGTAGCTGCACATCATCAGTGAGTCCGGAGGCTCGAAACCCCATGAGTGAGCCTTCGACACCAGAGCAAGCGTGTACCGAAATCGGTGCTGAACCAGCCATCACCATCCAATTCAGTCCTGAAGCAATGGACCGCATAACAGAGCTTACGCTGACCGCTTGCACCAACCGTTCCCAATGCTCGAGTACCCATAAAACCCAAGCGGATTTCACCGCCTCCGATGCCAGCCGGAGCGACTATTACCTCGTTGTTCCGTGGCCCTACCCGGCTGATCAGGCGATGCTTGAGCTTAATGTAGTGGGTCCGGGATATGACGATAGCTACACAACGCAGGTCACGCTCGAACCATTTTCTCCCAACGGTCCAGACTGCCCGCCCACCGTTCTTCAAGCCGAGCTAGCTCTGATCGAAGGCTCACTCGTGCAAGTGCGCGGATAGCCTCACACAATATTGCGTTGCGCTGCCCAGTGGGTCAGCTCATTTCGGTTGGAAAGCTGGAGCTTTCGAAGCACTGCAGATACGTGCGTCTCAACGGTCTTAATGGAGATATACAGATCCGACGCGACCTCCTTATAGGTGTAGCCGCGCGCGATCAGTCGCATCACTTCCTGCTCCCGTTTTGAAAGCAAATCGAGTTCATCATCATGGGTGGCTACCTCCGCTGTGCCAAAAGCATCGAGGACGAATCCGGCAAGCCGCGGCGAGAAAGCGGCGTCTCCGGCTCCAACGCGTTGAATCGCTTGGATAAGCTCCGGCGTCGAAATTGATTTGGTGACGTAGCCGCGAGCGCCCGAACGAATCACCGCAACCACATCTTCAGGAGAGTCCGACACTGACAGAGCGAGGAACCGACTACGAGTATTCCGACACTTTTGCACGACCTCCGCTCCCCCGCCGCCAAGACCTCCAGGCATATGCACATCAAGTAAGACAACGTCGGGCTCAAGCTCGCCGATAGTGGCGATAGCGGAGTCGACGTCCTCGGCCTCGCCTATGACTATGACATCGTCAGGATACTTACTGAGTTCGTGACGCACCCCAGCACGCACGAGGGGATGGTCATCAACTATCACGATTGAAATGGTCACTGTCGCTCCATATGTGAGTGCGGTACGGAAATATGCACTTCAGTTCCTGGTTCCAGTCTACGAAGTCCCACCCGACCTTCAACCCGTTCCGTGCGGGCAATAATTGAATCGCGGACCCCGTGGCGATCTTCGGGCACATCCGCCAGATCGAAGCCATTGCCGCGGTCGCGAATAAAGATCTCGACCATGTCCTGGCCGACTTCACTATAGACCTGGACCGTAGGTTCACCGTGGCGCACAGCATTCTTCATTGCTTCGGAGGCCGCCGCGCACGCAGCCAATTCATTCGGGCCCGGAATGCAGTCACCAACCGTTACGACGTCGACCTCTTCACCGTAGGTTTTTTCAATCTCTTCGGCGGTGTCCTTCAAAAGGGCCACGAACGAGTCGGCGGTTTCTTGTGCCCCGGTGTAGAGCCACGCGCGGAGTTCGCGCTCTTGAGTGAGCGCAAGGGACTTCACCTTAGCTGGCTCATTCGCATAGGTCTTAATGAGCATGAGGGTTTGGAGGACGGAGTCGTGCAGGTGTGCGGCAATATCCGCCCGTTCGGCTTCCCGCGCTTGAGCAATCTTGGTGGTCGATAAATCTCGGTTGACGCGCAACCACGCGGGGAGGAAGGCGAGAGCCAAGATCCCAATAACGACGGCCGTGAGCAATCCACCGACGGCCATCGAGTAGGGGGACTGTGAGCCAGCGATTAAAGGCACCGCGCCTCCAAAAATCAAGAGCACGCCGACGGCAAGGATTCCCATAACAGAGGGGTTGCGGATGTCTTGGATACTGGAGGCTTGCGACCATACGAGGAATAGTCCCACCACGATTGCGGTCATGGCAATGGCATCAACTGGCGCGCCCCACCAGCCGTTGAGAACTCCCAGGGCATAGAAAGCGAGCGCGAGGAACACTGCGGCGACGATGTAGCCCTGCGTGGGGCCAGACATCTGCTTTTCAACAAAGGGTTGTCGCAGTTTCTTCGCTAACCGGTCACCGCGGTACACCTGTTCTGCCGATGCTTTGGGAACCATCGCCCACAACCACACGTACAGCAGTAGTCCAGCACCTCCAGACAGTGTGATAACCACCATGACAGCGCGCACGAGTCGCACGGAGAGATTGAGATGGACTGCGAGTCCAGAACACACCCCCGCGAGAATGGGACGAGGTCGTCCCGGGAATCCGCGGGGCGTCCTCACGAATGGAGGACGCTGAATCTGAGGTGGTTGTTGCATGGTCACAATCCCATAGTGCCAAACAAATTGAAGTTGAGACATGCTGGTAGCGCCGTTTCAGGGTTCAATCAGGGCATTACCCGATAGCGCGAAGGCTCTGCCATGGCCGATTATGGGACTATGACGAACTATCAAGGTCCTCAAAACCCGCAACCGTTTGGTGATACTTTCTTCCAGTCTCTGCGCAACTCGGTATGGCGCAGACCGGAAGATCGATGGATCGGCGGAGTATGCGCAGCCATTTCCTATCGTTTCGACTGGGATGTCTCACTCGTGCGCGGGGTGACAGTTATTCTTACGCTATTCACCGGAGGAATAGTATTCCTCGCGTACGCGCTTGGATGGGCGTTGATTCCGGAGCCGAACGATGATCGCATTCACATCGAAGAGCTTTTGCGAGGGCGTTTCGACATCGCACATGTCGGCATCTTTGCGTTTCTGATGGGCGGCTTGAGCGGAGGAATTCGCTTTGGCGTCAATATCTTTGATACTCCAGATTTCTTTTCTATCGGTTTGTATCGAGCACTCGTTCCTGTCACCGGGGTGCTGATCGTTATCGCCTTCTTGTTAATCGCAGTGTCAATGCGGAAAAATTCTGCGCACCGTCCTCCCTCGCAGCGCTATCCTGGCCAGCCACAAGCCCCGTGGAGCACCCACTATGAGAATGATCGACCAACACCAGGTCCAAATGGAGCAACGCCGCCGACTGTCAGCGCGCCATATGTCCCGACTCCTCATCCAGAGGATTCGGTTGAGCCACTCAGAAATCCTATCGACCCCGAACACGAAGATGCCCCCAGCGCATCGACCGAATCCGCCGGACAAGATAAATCAACCGAAATAGGTAGTGCATTAGGGGATGAGGACAAAGCTCCCGCGACTTCCAATGACGGCGACGCCACGCCGCCGACACCGTACATAGCAACGCCGGACCGTGGTCATTACCACCCTCCGTATCATCAACATGGCTCTCCCATGATTCAACCGCGCTATGACACCGGCGTCCCTTATTCTGCCCCGCACCCCAAAAAGCAGATGCCACCCGCTGGAAGACCAGCTACTCTGAAGAAAGCTCGCCAACCCGGTCCCGGCCTTCCAACCTTTCTCGGTATTACCGGAGCACTTTTTGTCATCGGGGCAGTCGTATGGATGCTGAGCCTTGGTTCACTCGACGGACTTGGTCTGCCATACGCCAGTCAGATTCAAGACCCTGCTGAGCTTTTCATAATTGTGCAACTTCCCATCATCGTTGGATCCGCTTTTATTCTCTCCGGCCTCACGCTGACAATTCGCGCCCTCCAGGGAAAACCGGGGACGTGGCTAACCGTTCTGACAATAATCGCGGCGGCAATCTTGCCGTGGTTCATTCTCATCACCGGCGCAGAAATGAACTACAACAACGGCCTCTACTGGTAAGGAGGAGCTGACCGATGAATACGACAACGAATGATGCTTCAGCACCCACCCCCGATGAATCAGCAGAAGAAACCACATTACTGCCGGAAAATAGTTCTGACGATACGACCGAACTGCCCGCTGGTGAAGTCGATGAAACGACCGTTATCGAAACCACTCCAGAGGAAACCGACGTCTCCGAGATCGCGACCGCACCAGTGACCGATGCGCCTATTGAAGTGACGGATCACCCCTCTGATGTCATGAGTGAGCCTTCGGACAATCCGGTAGAACCCATGAGTGAGCCTTCAGCACCTCAAACGGACCCCACTTCCCCCATACCGAACGAAGGCTCTGCCATACCGGAATCGGATCATACTCCGGCGTTTTCACCGCTGGCGACAGGCGAACACTATCCTGCGGAATCTCCCTCAGTCCCTTCTCATTCGGATGATCCGACCGCTTTCCCCTTCTCGAACCAACCGCACCAACCGGCGCGAGAACCTATGAGTGAGCCTTCGCCGGAGGTCGTTGAAGAGCGCGGCATCAAGTTCGGACTCCTCACCTGGGGACTCATCCTCATCCTCGTCGGCGTCGCCGTAATGGTCATGCCCTGGGCTCTTCAGATCGACTGGAACTTAGTTGCCGTATTTGGATTCGGCGGCTTGGGAGTGATCATGCTTCTCGTCGCGCTATCGGCTTCTCTCAGCAATCACAGACGTCAAAAGAAGTCGTGAGATCTGCGTCCTATTGACCGAACCTAAAATACCCCCTAGGGTATGTAGTGACAGTACTGCACACCCTAGGGGGATTTATTATGGGCTTCTTTTCGAATCTATTTGGCGGCTCACAAAACAATGTCACCGGCGAACAAGCCGTTGAGATGGTGAAAGATGGAGCCCAGTTGCTCGATGTCCGCGAGAAACATGAGTGGAAAACCGGCCATGCCGCCCACGCCACTCACATTCCGCTCGGCCAAGTGGCCGATGCCGGCCCCAAACGACTGTCCAAAAACCGCCCCGTTGTCGTCTACTGCAAGTCGGGAATGCGCTCAAAGAGCGGAGCTAAAACGCTGCGCAATCTCGGTTTCGACGCCGTTTCCCTCAAGGGAGGATTCTCCTCCTGGGTCAACGCCGGAGGCCGTAGCGCATGAGCACCGTCCATCTTGATAGTGCCGAACGCCGAGCCGTGCGGAACAGACTGTCAAGAGCGCGCGGTCAGCTCGATGCCGTGATCCGTCAACTCGACGATGACCAAGCGTGCCTTGACGTACTCCCCCAAATGATCGCTGCTAATCGAGCGGTCGATCGAGCCACCTACGCCATGATTCTTGCCGCCATGCAAGCGTGCGCGAACCATCCTGGTGCTCACACCGAATCCGAACAGATCAAGAAAATTTTCCTATCCCTTGCCTAACCCGACCGAAAGACCCGCAATGAAACTCGTTATTATTGGTGGTGTTGCCGGCGGTATGTCTGCCGCCGCGCGCGCTCGCCGTCTCGATGAAAAAGCTGAAATCGTCGTCTTTGAGGCCGGACCGTACGTGTCGTTCGCGAACTGCGGCCTGCCCTATCACATCGCCGGCGAAATCGAAGACCGCGATTCACTCCTCCTCCACACACCCCAGTCCCTCGCCAAACGCGCAGCGCTTGATGTGCGGATCAATACCGAAGTCACCGCCATCAATCGTGACGACAAGACGGTGACAGCGCGCGGCCCCGAGGGCGAATACACCGAGAGCTACGACAAGCTCATCCTCTCGCCGGGAGCAGTAGGCGTTGAGCCTCCGATTGAAGGAATCAACCATCCCGCGGTATCCACCCTGCGAACGATTCCAGAAATGGATCGCGTACTCGAGCTAGTCGAAAGCTCACTGTCTAGCGGTCGCACCCCTCGCGCCGTCGTACTCGGCGCCGGATTCATCGGTCTTGAGGCCGTTGAGGCCCTCGCCCACCGCGGCATGGATGTCTCCCTCGTCGAATTCGTCGACCATGTTCTTCCTCCGGTTGATGCCGATCTCGCCAGTATTCTTCACCGGGAACTGCGCAAGCATGACATCGATCTTCACCTCGGTGTTGGTGCTCAGAGCATTACCGATGGTCGTGACGGTTACGCCGCCTCAGTCGGTTTGACTAACGGAGATACCCTCGATGCTGACATTATCCTGATGAGCGTCGGCGTCCGTCCTCGATCCGAACTCGCCCAGGCTGCCGGCCTCGAACTCGGCGAACGCGGAGCCATCCTTGTCGATGAGAATCAAGTAACATCCGACCCCGATATCCTCGCTTGCGGCGACGCTGTACAGGTGGATTTCGCCGATGGGCGCCGCGGCCCCGTCCTCCTCGCCGGACCCGCTAATCGCCAGGGACGCCGAGCAGCCGACCATGCACTCGGCCACCGCACCACCCCACAAAAGCCGGTTCTTGCCACCGCTATCGTGCGCGTATTTGACCAGGTTGCTGCCGTCACCGGTGCCTCCACGCGGGTATTGAGCGAACAGGGTGTCGACCACATCGTCGTCCGTATTCATGCTCCCAATCACGCCGGATACTACCCCGGTTCATCCCAAATCCACATGAACGCGACCTTCGCACGAGATGGCCGCCTACTCGGTGCTCAAGCTGTCGGGGTGGACGGCGTTGATAAGCGCATCGACGTGCTTGCCACCGCAATTCGCGCTGGAATGACCGCCGACGACCTTGCCGAACTTGAACTCACCTACTCTCCCCCGTTCGGTGCCGCTAAAGATGCCGTCAATATGCTTGGATTTGTTGCTCAAAATACCCTGTCTGGAGAGGCTCCGACGTGGGATTACAACGACTACGAGGATGCTGTCGCTAACGACCTGGTGCTTGACGTGCGCGGGGTGAAAGAGGCCGAACGCAGTATTCAGATTCCGGGGGCGCTACTGATTCCGCTTCCCGAGCTCCGCGACCGTCTTGACGAAGTCCGCGAAGCCGCCCAAGGCAGAGCCATCGCGGTGCACTGTGCATCGGGCGTGAGGTCATACCTTGCCCAACGCATTTTGCAGGCTCACGGGTTCGACGTTCGCAACTTCACAGGTGGTTCTCTCAGCCTCCAGTACGCAGTCGAAGCATGGGGCCAGAAATAACCCGGTAGATGACGCATAAATGATTCCCCGGCCATAGTGACCGGGGAATCATTTATGTTCGGTTGCTTTAGACGAGGCCGGAATACCGCTCGAGTTCCTCGTCGATAATCGATTCGTCGAGCTTAACAAACACTGGTTTCGGCTTAGCGACCGGTGTTCCTACCGCAATCTCATGGCGCTCCCACGAGGGGAATTTCGAGTAGTCTCCAGTAATAATCGGATAGGTTCGGTCAGAACCATCCTCGGCCTTGACATCAAGGTCAACGACCTCTTCAATGTGAGGCATCGGCGCCACCTGACCTGATCCACCCATCACCCGATCGACTGCATTCGCCGAGTGGGGTAAGAATGGTGAAATCATGTGATTGAGGTCGTTCACCGCCTGCGCTAGCGTCCACAGCACCGTGCGTAGGCGCGGGATTTCATCCTCCGCTTTGAGCTTGAACGGAGTCGTATCTGCCACATACTTGTTGGCTTCGCCCACCAGCCGCATGACGGCACTGATGGCCGCCTTTTGGTGGTGCGAGCGAATGAGGTCACCGACTTCGTCAAAACCGCGTTCAATCGCGTCGAGAAGCGCCCGGTCAATATCCTCAAGTTCTGTCGGAGCAGGGATCTCCCCAAAACGTTTAGCAATCATTGATGCCGTGCGATTGACGAGGTTGCCCCACCCGGCAACCAGCTCAGAGTTTGTCCGTCGCACGAACTCAGCCCAGGTAAAGTCCGCATCGGAGTTTTCCGGTCCGGCGGCTGAAATGAAGTACCGCAATGCGTCGGGTTGGTAACGCTCGAGCATGTCGCGCACATAAATGACGATGCCGCGTGAGGACGCAAATTTCTTGCCCTCCATCGTCAGGAACTCTGAGGAGACGACCTCAGTGGGGAGGTTGAGAGTCCCAAAGTCGCCCGGTTCCCCGCCCTCAGATCCAGCGCCGTTGTAGCCGAGCAATTCGGCGGGCCAGATTTGCGAGTGGAACACAATATTGTCTTTGCCCATGAAATAGTAGGACAGAGCTTCGGGATCGTTCCACCATTTGCGCCACGCCTCAGGATCGCCGGTACGGCGTGCCCATTCGATAGATGCTGACAGGTAACCAACCACGGCGTCAAACCACACATACAGGCGTTTGGTGGGCTGGTCTTCCCAGCCGGGGACCGGGATCCCCCAGTCAATATCTCGGGTCATCGCCCGCGGGCGAATATCCTCCAGGAAGTTCTGCGAGAACTTAATAACGTTGGGGCGCCACGTTCCCGATTCGGCGCGTTCATCGAGCCATTTGGATAGGGCGTCGGCGAGGGCTGGTAGATCGAGGAAGTAGTGGTCAGTTTCGACAAATTTTGGCGTTTCACCATTGATCTTCGACACCGGATTGATGAGGTCGGTGGGATCAAGCTGATTGCCACAGGTATCGCACTGATCTCCGCGCGCACCCTCAGCGCCACACAGCGGACACGTTCCCTCAATATATCGGTCGGGAAGGGTACGTCCGGTTGAGGGCGAAATCGCGCCGTGGGTCGTCTGAACGAGCATGTACCCGTTATCGCGCACTACTTCGAACATGGCGCGAACCACATTGTAATGATTTCCGGTGGTGGTGCGGGTGAATAGGTCGTACGACAGGCCCAGTGCCACGAGGTCCTCAACGATGAGGCGGTTATTTTTATCGGCGAGCTCGCGCGGAGTGGTTTTCTGCGCATCGGCTGCCACCAGAATGGGGGTGCCGTGCTCGTCAGTGCCTGACACCATGAGGACATCGTGTCCGCGCATTCGCATGTAACGGGAGAATACGTCGGAAGGAACGCCGAAACCGGCGACGTGTCCAATATGACGGGGTCCATTTGCGTACGGCCAGGCTACTGCTGAAAGAATGCGACTCATATCTCTAGCCTAGTGGGTTTGCCTCGTCTGACTCCACTTTCTCTATGTGACGGACATTTTCACCTTCGCGCGAGCGCAGCCCGGTAAAGCTCATTCTTCTTGATGCCCGTCACTTCCGAAACTTGTGCGGCCGCATCTTTGAGTCGCATACCTTCGTCGGCAAGAGCCAATACCGCGGCAACGTGATCTTCTGCTCTTTCAGCGCGCGGGTTAGCTCCGGCAACAACTAACGTGATTTCGCCACGCATCTCATCACGCGTGGCATGGATCAAATGGTTGAGGTCACCGCGAATAATCTCTTCATGCGTCTTTGTCAGCTCGCGACAGAGCACGGCTGGACGATCACCGCCCAAAGTGTCCGCCATTACCGTTACCGTGTCGTGGATGCGCCGAGGAGATTCAAACAGGATGAGAGTGCGGATTTCGTCTTTCAAAGCGGTGAAAAACCGCTGTTTCTCACCGCTTTTGCGGGGCGGAAAACCATCGAAACAAAACCGATCGGAAGGCAGTCCGGAGACAGCTAAGGCAGTGAGTACCGCCGAAGGACCAGGAAGTGCCGAGATCTGAACGCCTCGACGTACGGCTTCGGAAACCACGCGAAAACCCGGGTCTGAAACTGTCGGCATACCGGCGTCTGAAACGATGAGGACGCGCTCCCCGCCCTCAGCTCTATCGACAATCGATGCACTACGCTGTGACTCGTTGTGTTCGTGAAGGGACATGAGATGTCCATTTATGCGAACGCCGATACGGGAACAAAGGGCAAGAAGTTTGCGGGTGTCCTCAGCGGCTACACAGTCTGCCTCCCCGAGAGCTCGAACAAGTCGGGGTGAGGCATCGGAAGAATCTCCGATAGGTGTGGCGGCGAGGAGAATTGAGCCGGCTCTTTGAAGTGGTTGTTCACGATCAGTACTCACGCTGTAAGCATGTCACGTTTAGGAGCCGAACGTGCACTTGCCTGAAGACTCTCTCATAGATTTTCGAGATGCGCGGACTAATCTCCCGCGTAGGCTCTGCCTTTACATAGACTGTCAGTGTGCTGGAGAAAAAACCGTGGACAGAACAAGTACAGATCCTCCTATCGCGGGACGTTCATGCCTGGGTTATGACGCTCCTCGCGGGCTTCTGTGCAGCACTTGTGAGGCTTCCAGGACTTGGCCGTGTTACCAGTCTGTCTTTCGATGAAACGTACTATGTCAAAGATGCCTATGCTTTATGGACGCTTGGCTTCGAGGGCAAATGGGGTCTGCCCCAAGGCTCACCCATCGATCCTGAGAATAAAAAAGCCGTACGCGATGCGATTAACGGAGCCTTTGCTAACGGAGACTTCTCTATGCTCTCGCCAGAGCCGGCTTACGTGGTACATCCGCAGACCGGCAAGTGGTTGATCGGTCTTGGAATGCAACTCTTTGGACCGGATAATCCCGTGGGATGGAGGATAACAGCCGCCCTAGCAGGCATTGTATGCGTCATTCTTATCTGTCGAATCGCGTGGCATCTGTTCTACAATCACGGACTCGTTCTCCTAGCTGGCATGCTCCTAGCCGGAGACGGCGTATCGATTGTCCTATCTCGAACCGCTCTGCTCGATGTCTTTCTGACAGTCTTCTCTCTTGGAGCATTTTTGGCTGTCGTGCTCGATTACCGATCGACGAGGCCGATTTTAGCTCGCCGACTTGCTGAGTTTAACCAGGAGGATAGTCATGGAAGAGCCGTGCTTGGACCCCATGCCGGAGCACGTCCATGGTTGATAACCGCTGGAGTACTCAGTGGACTTGCGATCTCTGTTAAATGGTCAGGCCTCTACGTCCTCGCTGTGCTCGGCCTCTTCGTGGTCAGTTACGAGATCACCTCGCGTTACGGAAGGCTCTCTCATGCGGTGCTCGCGGCAATCATCGTTGAGGGAATCCCTGCATTCCTCCTCATGGTCCCGTCTGGGGTCTTCGCGTACATCGCATCATGGTGGTCGTGGTTTACACACTCAGGCTCATGGGGACGCAATACACCGGGTTTTCTCGGAGCCTTCAGCGATTTCATTATTTACCACCAGCAAATGTTCACTTTCCACTCCGGATTATCCTCCGAGCACGCTTACATGTCATCGGCACCAGACTGGCTCATTCAACGGCGACCGACATCATTTGTGTACAACAAAATCGGCACCTGTGGAGACACTGAATGTGTTCAGGCTGTTCTCGCGCTCGGAAATCCACTACTTTGGTGGATCGCTACCCTCTGTCTTGTCTTTCTCGTCATTGTCTGTGTCCTCAAGCTACGAAATGGGAAAGACGCGTTTTGTGAAGCGACGATTCTCGCTGGCTATCTAGCCACATATGTTCCATGGTTCGCCTACCTCAACCGAACAACATTCAATTTTTACACCGTGGTGATCGCACCGTTTGCCGCTCTGACGATCACCTGGGCTGTGAGAGAAGCTGTCAGATTCGCACATCGAAGCTCAACCGTGACACGCAATGGTATTTACGCGGCGATCGCCACGGTCCTCATCGCTATCGCGTTGGCAACCGTATTCTTCTATCCGGTATGGACGGGTATGGAAATTACGAGAGAGTCTTGGCAACTTCGCATGTGGCTGCACAGCTGGATCTAAGAGCTCCTCGCTCCAGACGACCCCATGAGAGAGCCTTCATGCGAGGAGCCAATGGTCGGAAATAAGAGCAAATTAGTGGAGAGGCGGATTGTTACAATCCGCCTCTCCACTCCAGTAAACAACGAAACTTACTCATCTCCGATGCGTTCATCAACTGCGTCTCGGGCAGTGTGAATCTTGTCGTCGAACTTGCCTCCAGTAACCTTCGAGGCCGCGTCCTCAACCTTATCGAGAATCGTGTCCGTAGCTTCTTCATCCGATACAAGATCTTTAGCTTTATTCGTCAAGTCGTCCTTCATTTACCCAAAATCCATAAGATTTGGTCCTTTCGCATTGATGGGATCGTGCGTTATCAGTGTAAACGCTCCATCGCGTCACTGCTTGGAGATCGCGGGTTTGTGTTCGATTTATCGGCAATTGTGTCGAGGGCCCGCTTATTCGGCGGGCCCTCGTTGTTTGTGTGTTTTGGTTGCGGTGGTTTCCTACTCTCCCACACTCCTTCGAGTGC
>JAUNVP010000023.1 GCA_030537615.1 Actinomycetaceae bacterium
ATAACCGTGGTTTTAACCGGGATGATCGTGGAGGTCGTGGCTATAACCGCGACAATCGTGGTTACGATCGGGATGATCGCGGGGGTCGTGGCTTCAATCGGGATAACCGCGGATACCGTGGTGATCGCAATAATCGCTTTGAACGTGACGATCGTGGAGGTCGTGGCTTCAATCGGGATAACCGCGGATACCGTGGTGATCGCAATAATCGCTTTGAACGTGACGATCGCGGTGGCCGCGACAACCGTTTTGACCGCGGTGATCGCAGGTTTAGCCGTGATGATCGGGGAGACCGGAAGTTCAATCGCGATGATCGTCAGCAACACGACCAGCAGCCGGTTGAGGCATTTCCAGCGCACGATAAGTTCGATCAGGAATTTGATGAGCCGACGAATATGATCGATGGCTTGCTCATCCCCGAAGGTCTGGAAGCAACCGAGCTTGACGCGGCAGCTTACGAGTCCCTCGCAACCCTCGGAGAACGCAATCAGGAAGCCGTCGCCAAACTACTCGTCATGGCCGGACAACTCATTGATCTCGACCCGGAACTTGCGTATTCCTATGCTCAGGCTGCAGTTAAACGAGCCGGTCGTGTTGATCTCGTTCGTGAAGCTGCAGCACTCACCGCCTATGCAACCGATCGGTATGCCGAGGCACTGAGAGAAGTACGTGCAGTTCGTCGCATGCGGAATGATTCATCACTCAGAGCCGTTGAAGCAGATTGTGAGCGCGGCCTCGGCAAACCCGAAAAGGCCATCGAACTGATTGACGAAACGGACCCAAGCGGACTCGACATCTCCGAACAAGTGGAGCTCGTCCTTGTATCAGCCGGCGCTCGCTCCGACCTCAACGAGCCGGAAACAGCTCTGGTCATAGTCGATGATGCTCTCGCCAAGCTCGGAGATGAAGCAGACTCACAGCTCCGTCGCCGACTTATGCTCGCGAAGGTCGAATACCTGCGCACGCTCGACCGCTCTGCAGAAGCAGATGAGGTCGAGGCGACGATTCCTCCCGAGGAAGAAGACAACGACATCCTCGACATCCGCATGCTCGCCGAAGCCGACATCGACGACCGTCGATCGGATCTCAAAGGCAGCCTCGAACCATTGAGCGAACGTTACGACACGCTCTTACTTGATCTCGATGGCGTGTGCTACATGGGGAAGAACCCGGTTGAACATGCTGCCGACAGCGTGAGTGCCGCCGTTGAAGGTGGGATGAAACACGCGTTCGTCACTAACAATTCCTCACGCCCACCGCAGGCAATTGCCGATCAACTATCGGAGCTCGGATTCCCGGCTGAAGCCAATGAAATTATGACTTCCGCGATGGACGCTATCGCCATGATGAAAGAGGAACTCGAACCTGAAGCCAAGGTCTTTGTTATCGGCGGCCAGGGACTTCGCGATGCTGTCACCGGCGGAGGATTCCAACTCGTTGATAGCGCGGATGACGAGCCTGATGCTGTTGTCCAGGGATTCGATCGCAGTGTTGATTGGGAAATGCTGTCTGAAGGCGCTCTAGCGATCAATGCCGGAGCCCGCTTCTTCGCCACCAACCTCGATGCTTCGCTGCCGGTTGAACGTGGATTCGCACTCGGTAACGGAGCGCTCGTTCGCGCGGTTCGTCACGCGACAAATAAGAAACCGATGGCCGCGGGTAAACCCCTTCCCGGGATTTTCCAACGCGCCATTGAACTTGTCGGAGGAGAACGCGCCGTTGCCGTCGGCGATCGACTTGAAACGGATATTTCTGGCGCCCTGTCTGCGTCGATCCCCTCGATGCACGTCCTCACCGGAGTCCACGATGCGAAAGCGGTTATTCTTGCTGATCGCGGATTGCGGCCCCAGTTCGTCCACCTCGACATGCGAGGTCTAACCGAGCCACACCCGCGCCCGCAGCACCACCGCGATGGCACGTGGTCATGTGGTGTCGGACAAATCGCAAAAGTCGAACGTGGCCACCTCACTCTAGACGGAATTGTTCTCGATGAGGACGTGACCGTGACACTGGATTCCTATCGGGCTCTCATTGCTGCAGCTTGGGATCAAGCAACCGAGGGGCCAAAGGTGATCTGCCCAACGATCACCGTTGTCCCTAACGATGATCCGAGCGGTATCGTCACGGCTCCCGAACCAGCGGACGATGACGAATCCGAAGTCGAAGCGCAGTCCGGTGACGAGTCCGAAAGCGCGGAAAGCGCTGACGTCGATGATTCCGACGTGTCCGACGCTGATCTCGACGCCGTGGATGTTGAGGGTATTCCCGAGTACCTACCGGGTGAAGAAGAACTCGAAGCGCTGATGGAAGAAACCGCGCATCTCGAGGACTCCGAAGAATCCGACTTGACGGATAACGACGAGGAAGACTCTCACCGTGAGTGACGACTCCATGACCGAGTGGGAAGAGTATTGGGATGATATTTCTCAAGCGGATCTTCCCACTCAACTCGATGCGTTGCGTCGCGCCGAGGCAGAACTATCTGCTCGTCTAGAATCGGGTGTATCCCGTGGCGAGACTGCGCAGAATTGACGCTGAGCTCGTGCGGAGAGGGTTAGCGCCCTCCCGCACGATAGCGCAGCAAATGATCGAAGCGGGCTCAGTGAAGCTCGACGGTGAGATTATCTACAAGCCGGCGCGGCAAATGGATCCGGCGCAAGCCATCGTCATCGATGAAGCTGAAGCCGATCGCT
This sequence comes from Actinomycetaceae bacterium, assembly GCA_030537615.1. Classification (GTDB taxonomy): domain Bacteria; phylum Actinomycetota; class Actinomycetes; order Actinomycetales; family Actinomycetaceae; genus Gleimia. The sequence goes on from JAUNVP010000023.1 coordinate 2,694, forward strand.
ATGCCTCGCGCGGAGGATACAAACTCGCGGGCGTACTCGACATTCTTGGTGACGATGCGCCGCAGATCCGCGGTAAACGTTGCCTCGATGCTGGAGCGTCTACCGGTGGATTCACCGATGTATTGCTTCGGCGAGGAGCCGAATCAGTCGTCGCTGTTGACGTCGGCTACGGGCAGCTCGCGTGGAGATTACAGACGGACCCAAGAGTGCAGGTACTCGATCGGACGAACGTTCGGTATCTCAAACCCGACGATGTCGCTCCAGCACCGGAACTCGTCGTATCCGACCTATCATTTATTTCTTTGACGCTTGTTCTCCCAGCGCTCAAATTGTGCGCTGCGCCAGAAGCAATTTTTCTTCTCATGGTCAAACCGCAGTTTGAAATTGGCAAAGACAAACTCGGTTCCGGGGGAGTGGTTCGCAATCTCGAACACCATCATGAAGCCGTCACCGGGGTGCTGACCTGCGCACGTAATATCGGACTTGTGCCGACGGCGGTCGCTGCTAGCCCCCTGCCGGGGCCAGCGGGAAACGTTGAATATTTCGTGGTCCTGTGCGATAGTGCGCCGATTTCTATCGGCGAGGATGAGCAGGACGAGCGGGTGTGGGATGCTATCAATAGCGGACCGGCCGCAGAGAGGAAAGCACCGTGACACGAACAGTGATGTCGATCGTCAACCTCAACCGCGATACTGCCCGGGAAACGGCAGATCGGGTTCGGCAAGGTCTGAAAGAGTACGACATTCGTGTTGTCGATGAAAACTCGACAGAGCGGGTTGAACTCGTTCTTGTTTTTGGCGGTGATGGAACGATCCTCTGGGCCGCTCAGTTTGCTCGTGAGCTTGGAGTTCCGCTCCTCGGCATCAATATTGGACACATGGGTTTTCTTGCCGAAGCAGAGCTTGACTCCGTTGAAACACTTATTGAACGGGTGGCCGCTTGCGACTACACCGTTGAAAAACGGATGACTTTGGAACTGGAAGTCTATGTGCCCGGCAAGAAAGTCCAACATGATTGGGCTTTCAACGAAGCGGCAGTCATGCGCACCGACCTCGCCCACCCGGCGCACATGGGGGTCGGAGTCGATGGGCAGGGTGTCTCAACCTACGGGGCGGACGGAATCATTCTGTCCACCCCCACGGGATCAACTGCGTACAGTTTCTCAGCTGGAGGTCCCGTCGTGTGGCCTGACACCGAAGTAATGCTCATGGTTCCCCTGGCTGCGCATGGACTGTTTACCCGTCCGCTTATCCTTGGTCCCCATTCGGAGATCGAACTGTCGGTTAATGAAGAACAGTGGTCCGACCTGGAAATCTGGTGCGACGGCATCCGGTGTATCACCGCGCCATCGGGAACTCGAATCCTGTGTCGCATGTCCGAGACACCCCTGATGTTCGCGCGTTTATCCGATACCCCCTTCTCCACCCGTTTAGTAGCTAAATTTGATCTTCCAGTGAGCGGATGGAGGCACTCAAATGGAAACGGGCGGAGCACCCCGTGATCGACGAACTCCACATCCGCGATCTTGGTGTGATAGAGGAAGCCCATCTTGAACTCGGGCCGGGACTCACGGTGATCACTGGTGAAACCGGAGCCGGAAAAACTGTTCTCCTCACCTCCATTGAGCTACTTCTCGGCGGTCGAGCAGATACATCAAAGATCCGAACCGGTGCATCTGAGGCCGTAGTTGACGGGGTTTTTACCGTCGATCCCCTCACGCTCACCGCTTTAGACATCGATTCCGCAGGCGATGGAGATGTCATCATTTCACGGCGCGTCGGTCCATCGCGTTCGCGCGCATATCTCGGCCGCCGCCCAACCCCGGTGACAGTGCTTCACGAGCTGAGTCCGCACCTGGCAGTTATTCACGGTCAAGCTGATCAACTGAACTTGCGCTCGGCCACCTATCAGCGCGAACTCCTTGACGAGTTCGCGGGTGAACAGCACATGTCACTTCTCGCCGACTACCGCGCGGCGTGGAAAAGAGCGGTCCATGCAAAACGAGCCAGGGACGAATTCGAAGCGTCACTGGACGAAGCTGAATCTGAAATTCAGCAATTAGTGCCCGTTCTCGAGACTCTTGATCGTCTCGACCTCCACGAGGGCGAAGATGACGAGCTCCGTATCGAGGCCGAACGAATAACGAATGCCGAAGAGCTCCGGGCTTCGTTGTCAGCCGCATACGCCCTTCTGAGTGGAGGAACACAGGGCATCGGAGCTACCGACGCGCTCGGGCAAGCGAGCGCGCATTTGCAAAGAAGCGAGCGACTCGATCCGCAGTTACAGCAACTGACGAGTCGGGCACTGGCCGCCGGTGCTGAACTCGAGGCGCTCCGTGAGGATCTATCCGATTACCTCGATGGTCTCGATGCGGATCCCGCTCGGCTCGACGAAATCCACGCTCGGCGCAGACAAATCACATCACTATTGCGAGGCAGAGCCACGACAATTACTGAACTTCTCAACTGGGCAGGCACGGCGCGCGAGCGCGTCACCCAGTGGGAACGCAAAGACGATGCGCTTGCCGAACTGACGAATGAACTCGCTGAAGCCCAAAATGAAATCTTGACGATTGGCCGATCCCTCTCTCGCTCACGACACGAGGCCGCCCGGTCCCTCTCACGCCACGTCGACAGGGAACTGGCCGGCCTATCGATGAAAGATACCCATTTGCACGTGATGCTGGCGCCGCGTGAGCGGCCCGGCCCGCATGGGTTGGAGGACGTGTCTATGGAACTCCAGCCCCATACATCCGCGACACCCGTCCCTTTGGGACACGGTGCATCCGGCGGCGAACTGTCCCGGATTATGCTGGCGCTTGAAGTGGTCCTTGCCGAGCACGCCCCGCACGCCGCGCACGGTCAGGCCTACATCTTCGATGAGATTGATTCAGGAGTCGGAGGTCGCGCCGCCCGTGAGGTCGGACGCCGTCTCGCTCGTCTGGCACTCAGCCGTCAGGTTCTTGTCGTAACCCATCTTCCGCAAGTCGCGGCGTGGGCAACGAACCATCTGCTCATCGTTAAAAATGGAGGGACAACGACCGTGAGAGAGCTCACGAATGAGGAGCGGATTGTCGAATTAGCACGCATGTTATCCGGTTCCGAGTCCTCTACCACAGCACGCGCCCACGCCGCTGAGCTACTGTCACAGGCAAAAGTGGCACAATCAGAGATGTGAAAAGACTGTGGAAGCCCCGAAAAAAACAGCGGAGCGAACAGAATGTGCGCGTCCGTGTCGATGAGCGTACTAAGAAGCTCGCGCGTCGTCTCGAACCTGGTGAGATCGCCGTCATTGATCACGCCGATATCGACCGAGTCGCTGCCGAATCACTCGTGATGTGCGAACCGTCCGCCGTACTTAACGCTGCTAAATCGACCACTGGGCGGTACCCGAATCTCGGTCCGAAGATTCTTCTCGACGCGGGGATCCTACTCATTGACGATTGTGGGCCAGATATTATGACGCTCCGCGAAGGTGAGAGCGTCCGCATTGATGGTGACCATATCTATGCTGGCGACCGGCTCATTGCCCAGGGGACAGTGCAGACCCACGAATCGAATGCTCATGCCATGGAAGTAGCGAAAGAGGGAATGTCAGCCCAGATTGAAGCTTTCGCAGCCAACACCATGGCCTACCTGTCACACGAGCGCGATCTCCTGCTCAACGCTGTTGGTATTCCCGACGTCAAAACGAAGTTTCACGACAAGCATGTGCTCGTCGTGGTGCGTGGCTACCATTACAAAGAAGACCTCAACCTACTGAAAACCTATATCCGTGACTATCGTCCAGTGCTCGTTGGTGTCGATGGGGGAGCAGACGCTATTCTCGAGGCTGGTTTCCAGCCCGCTGTCATCATTGGAGATATGGATTCAGTATCCGATCGCGCCCTCACCTGCGGTGCCGAAATCGTCGTCCACGCTTACCGAGATGGGCGAGCCCCAGGTCTTGATCGCGTTGAACGAGTGGGAGTCGAACACGTCGTATTTCCCGCCACGGGAACGTCAGAGGACGCGGCCATGCTGCTCGCTGACGCGCGCGGTGCGTCCCTCATTGTTACCCTGGGGACGCATACAACACTGACAGAGTTCCTCGACAAGGGGCGTGCGGGAATGGCATCGACATTCTTTACACGGCTCGTTGTCGGACCTAAACTCGTCGACGCGAAAGGTGTGTCGAGGATTTATCGCACGAGGATTTCTTCGTGGCAACTGTTCATGCTTTCTGCAGCAGGACTACTCGCCATACTCCTTGCGATGGCCGTCACCCCCGCGGGACAGGCATTTTTGTCCATCGTGAGTGTTCACTTGTGGGATGTCATTAATATAGTTCGCGGATGGCTTGGTCTCGCGCCAGGCGCACCCACGACGTAGCTGGAGGCATTATGGTTGATTTTCGCTACCACCTCGTATCCTTGATTTCAGTGTTTATCGCACTCGCACTTGGCGTCGTGCTTGGGGCTGGACCATTGCAAGCACCGATTGCGAGTGGTTTGACGAGCCAAGTTGAGCAACTTCGTGAGGCACAGAGTAAAACCACCGAAGAAATCGAAATCTCGCGCGCAGATGTCGCCAAGCGGAACGAGTGGATTCACTCGATGACTGAGCAGATTCTTCCCGGCACGCTCGATGGCCGGCACGTTGCGATCCTCACCTTCGATGAGACCCGTGGGGAAGATATTGAAGCAATCCGCGACTATATTGAAACGGCAGGCGGAGTCGTCAACCAGCGGATTACTCTCGAACCCGGGTGGTACGAGAGTGACCTCTCCCAATTTAGAACGTCACTGTCCGGTCCGATTGCGGGACACTTGACCAATCAACAGGGGGAGGATGCCTCCGCCGCAGCAATTTTGTCGCACGCCCTTCTCGAAGTGATTACGACCACGTCAGATAATAGTGCGCTGTTGCGCGAAATGCTCTCCGATCCCGAGAACCCTCTCGTCACCTACTCGCAAGACGCAACGACCTCCGAAGCAATAGTTATTATCGGGGCACCAGCTCCGACTACCGACACCAGCGAGATGCCTGCGGAACCTCAGGAAACTCCCGCGGATGAGTCGGCTGCCATTGACAAAAATATGCTCAGTCAACTCGCATCAGTGATGGCTCTCGCTCCCTCCTCGGCGGTCGTCGTTGGCGAAACGTCGTTTGACAATGGGCTTGTTACTATCGTGCGTGCCGACAACATTCAAGTGACGACGATTGATTCGGTTGGAACCGCCATGGCCAATGCATCCGTTGTTCTCGCCCTTCCAACTGCTAAGGCGGAGCGCCGATCCTTCGGGTACGCGGGCACCGCTGACAGTCCTCTCCCCCCACTGCCCCAAAACAAGGAGTAGCCATGACGGCCTCGCGGCTTCCCATCGTGCTGACAGTTGGCATGTCGGCCGCCACCATCACGTTTGTCATTAATCGCCTGTTGGAATCCGCAGACAGCTTGTCGAGGACGAATTATCGCGGGGATCAAACATCGTTATCCGAGGGATTTGCAGTGGCAACTGCACTCACGGGGTGTTCCATCGCTCGCGGTGATTACGCGGGTGCAACTGCGCTGACCACGACGGCCCTGGTTGGTGCCATCGACGACTTCGATAATGGCCGTCACGATGGGCCGCGCAAAGCGAAAGGGCTACGCGGGCACTGGAATGCACTGAAGAACGGACACCTCAGTACCGGAGTGTTGAAAGTAGCCGCTATTGGCTCGGCAGGAGCACTGTACGCCGCGAAATATCGGCGGACTCGGGGACGTAACTTGTTCGACTTCGTGCTCGACACGACAATTATTGCGGGCTCGGCCAATATCGCGAATCTGTTTGATCTGCGTCCCGGTAGAGCCCTCAAAACCTCAGCGATGTGCGCGTCGCTCGCTACCATTGCTCACGCTGAGCCACGTGCCTACGCTTCCCTCATCGGAACGATTGCTGCTGTTGTGCAAACAGATCTCTCCGGACGAACGATGCTTGGTGATTTTGGCGCCAACCCCTTGGGACTTCAGGTGGGAATTCTTGCCTCCGCTCCCGATTCGCGAGCATTCCGGACGGTGATGGCGCTTCTTACGCTGGGACTGATCGGGGCATCCGAGCGAGTATCGTTTACCGAGCTTATCCGGTCGACTCCGGCATTGCGCTACCTTGACGAACTCGGTATTCCCACTGAAAATCGGGAGTGACACCGCAGGTGCCCACAGATACGACGAGCTCTCACGGTTTATTTCGCAACCTCCGGCGGGTAGCGACCGGGGCAGTTGGCACGATTGCGCTCGCTACTTTAGCGTCGCGGATTGTGGGGTTTGGCCGGTGGCTCGCCCAATCGGCTTTCGTCGGATCGGGGGCAACGGCAGGAGCCTACGCCTCAGCCAATCAGATTCCCAATATCATCTTTGAGATTATTGTTGGAGGAGCGCTCGCTGGGCTCACGGTTCCTCTTCTTGCTGGACATGTCACGAAAGGCCGACACGATATTGCCGATCGTATTGCCTCGGCTCTTCTCACCTGGGTGACGAGTATTTTGACAGCTGTCGCTGTTGCCGTATTTCTCGGGGCGGACGTCATTGCTCAGTTCCTTCCCGTTCCCAAAGATGCGGACATCGCTTCCCAGCACATGCTCATCGCGAATTTCTTACGCATCTTTGCGTGGCAAATCCCCTTATACGGGGTGTCGATCGTTCTCACCGGTATCTTACAGTCGAAGAAGCGGTTCTTATGGCCTGCACTTGCGCCATTGTTCGCCTCGGTCGTCGTGATTACGACCTTCACCGTCTACGGCCTCATTCATCCACTCAAGGATGCAGCGCCTACGCCTACCGCCGTCCTTGTTCTTGGATGGGGGACAACCGCTGGCGTGGCGGCGCTGTCGTTGCCGCTCTTCATTCCCGTGTATCGAAGCGGTACCCGCCTGCGGCTGACGTATCGACTTGAAGCTAAGGAGCGACGTCGAGCGGTATCGCTCGGGATAGCGGGTTTAGGAGCGCTATTGGCGCAGCAACTCTCCGTTGTCGTTGGACTCTGGCTCATGCGGACATACGGTGCGGGAGGCACGGTCGCAGTATTTCAGTACGTCCAGGCGGTGTACTGGCTTCCGTATGCCATCCTCGCCTATCCGCTTGCGACTGCAGCATTCCCCACGCTGTCGGAACAGGGGGAATCCGGTTGCGACTCCCGTTTCTGCGCGACGTGCTCGTGGGCGACTACGCGAGTACTGACGGCCTCGTTGGTTGGAGTTGCGCTGTTGATTACGATGGCACCGGTTGCGGAGGCGTTTTTCACACTCCTCACACCTGTTCCCGGTATGGCCAGTGCGCTCATCATCATTGCGCCAGCGCTGGTCGGATACTCGCTCCTCTTCCACGGGCAGCGAGTCCTTTATGCGATTAATAAGCCAGCAACCGCGTGGCATATCGCCCTCGGTGCGTGGCTCACAGTATCGGTCAGCGCGGTTGGTGCTGTCCGCCTGCTGACCACTGGACTCACCGATGGAGTGGCGAGTTTACGTGGGTTGGCAGCTGGGCACTCGATCGGCATGACGGTTGGAGCAATCGCGGTATTGGTTGCCATTCGAATCCATGCGGGAATCTCTGCTACGGAATCATTAATTCCAACGGCGGTGCGAGCACTACCGGTACTTATCGGCGCTGCAGTGGCCGGTCTCGCGACGACCCGCGCCCTTTTGCGAGTCCCTCTCCACGCGTTCCCCGCGACAGTTATCGCCGGACTGGGTGGGGTTATGGCCCTGGGCCTCGTCCTCGCCTGGTTCGGACGCACCAGTATCATTGCACCATTGGCGGGTTCTGAGCCGCGCCACGTACCTCAAGATTAAGGAATCTGATGATTGCAGATCGGCACACGAGTTTCCCCGTGACTTCGCACGAGCGAGTGTGGAACGGAGCGGTTTTCGATATGGATGAAGACCACGTGATCGTTGTGGAGGGGCAGGATCCGGTTGTTCGCCACTACGTTGCTCACACGGGAGCAGTCGCTATCGTGGCTTACCGAGAAACAGCAGGTGAGCCGGAGATCGCGCTGGTCAGTCAATACCGTCATCCGGTGCAAGCGACCCTGTGGGAAATCCCAGCGGGATTACTCGATGTTAAGGGAGAAACTCCAGTCCAAGCGGCCCAGCGTGAGCTGTGGGAGGAGGCTGATCTCACCGCTGATACCTGGCATACGCTGGTGGACTATTTCACGACTCCCGGGGCTTCGACGGAGAGCCTGCGGATATTTCTTGCTCGTGATCTGCGGGAAGTTCCACGCGCCGATCGCTTCATCCGTTCCGACGAGGAAAGTGCCATGGAACGGATATGGGTGCCATTATCGGAAGCAGTCGATGCGGTGCATGCTGGTCGCTTACACAATCCGTCGGCAGTGGTCGGTATTTTGGCAACCGCCTCGGCATATCGGCAAAACTGGGAGTGCGTGCGCGCCCCGGACGCCCCGTGGCTTCGTTCGCCTTTCGGACGTTAGTCGTCAGCTCTGCACGAGGAGTCATCGGGGGTGAAACGCACGTCGGTCGACGGAGTTACTTTTCGTCGCAGGTGCACCACTGATTAGCGGGAACGGACTGGCGCACAGCATCGACGTGTTGGCCGCAACCGTTCCACGTGGTCTTTCCACAGCGCGGGCAAGGAACCGGATAGCACATGGTTTCTCCTATTGTTGTTGCTGGTCGAGAGGTCCTGAGTTTCACCATAGCGGTCAACCCTCACAGGATACCCCTAGGGGTATATTAGATAAGGAATGTGTGATGTGCAATGGGGAGGCGAAGGGGCGGTGCGAGAATCGCGTCACATGTACGAGTATTGCTTGACTAAGTCGGTACGCGAGAAACCGTGAAGTTTTCGGATCGACCGTCATAAAAGTGTCAAATATCTCGATGATGAGATAGTCTAGAAATCGGATTACGCAATGAACATGTTGCGTAATAGGGGTACACTGACTCTGTTGAAGCACACCGAATCGACCGGCTGTTATTTGCACTGATCACACCGATGACACGGTGCAAAACACGATGAAGGGAGGGGCGTAGTGGTTAGTTCTGAGCAGCAGGGGACACGCGAACTCGTCCTCGACCTCGTCGTCGAAAAAGGTCCGGTGACCGCTTCGGTCATCGCCCGGATTCTCGGGCTTACTACTGCCGCTGTCCGACGACACATCACGACTCTCGAAGAGTCGGGTGAGATTGCCGAACATGAAATTACGCCCAGCGGCCCGCGCGGTCGTGGGCGTCCCGCACGTCACTACGTGGCTACTGATGTCGCTCACCAGCGGCTCCACGACTCGTACGCAGAAATTGCCTCGCGAGCGATGAGCTACCTGGCACAAACAGCTGGCGAAGAAGCAATCGACTCTTTCGCGGCCTCGCGGTCTCGCGAAATTGAACGAAAATACGCGCCGGTTGTCCGAGCAGCCGGAAGAGATCCACGCGCTCGAGCGATGGCACTTGCCGACGCATTGACCCAGGACGGCTATGCGGCGAGCGTGCGTGACATTGGCGGCGGAAACTTCGCCGTGCAATTATGTCAGGGGCACTGCCCCATCCTCTCAATTGCGGAAGAGTTTCCGCAGCTGTGTGAAGCTGAAACTCTCGCTATCGGACGGCTACTGGACGTACACGTCCAGCGGCTCGCGACCCTCGCAGGAGGGGAGCATGTGTGTACCACGCACATTCCGGTGGCAGCACTCTCCAAACGCACGGGGATGCTCAAAGGGTCTAGGCGAGCCTAAAAGGCTCGATAGGAAGGAACACATGACCACTACAACACCGTCTGTTGATCGGAGTGCGGAAAAACCGCAAACCGATGAAGAGATCATCGAGTCGATCGGTGCCTATGAATGGGGCTGGCACGACACCGATGTGTACGGAGCCGATGCTGAACGGGGGTTAACTGAGGCCGTCGTTCGACACATTTCCGCGGAAAAGAATGAGCCGGAATGGATGCTCAAACGCCGCCTCAAGGGGTTCAAGGCGTGGGAACGCAAACCCGTACCCAAGTGGGGTCCTAATCTCGACGATATTGACTGGGATCAGTTCAAGTACTTCGTGCGGCCGACCGACCGAGTAGTTCAGTCGTGGGACGATCTACCGCCCGAGATCAAGAACACCTACGATCGACTCGGAATCCCCGAAGCTGAACGCAACCGACTGGTGGCAGGCGTGGCAGCGCAGTACGAATCTGAGGTCGTTTACCAGCAGATTCAAGAAGAACTCGAAGAACAGGGCGTGATCTTCCTCGACACCGATACCGGCCTCAAAGAGCATCCCGAGCTGTTCAAACGTTTCTTCGGCAAGGCTGTGCCGGCAGGCGACAACAAGTTCGCCGCACTCAACACGGCAGCGTGGTCTGGCGGATCGTTTATCTACGTGCCACCGGGCGTCCACGTCGATATTCCGCTTCAAGCCTATTTCCGCATTAACACCGAAGCGATGGGGCAATTCGAACGCACCCTCATCATCGCGGACGAAGGATCGTACGTTCACTACGTCGAAGGTTGTACGGCGCCGATTTACGACACGAACTCTCTTCACTCAGCTATCGTCGAAATCTTTGTGCTGAAAGATGCGCGAGTTCGCTACACCACGATCCAGAACTGGTCGAACAACGTTCTCAACCTCGTGACCCAGCGCGCCATTGTTGAAGAAGGCGCCACCATGGAATGGATCGACGGCAACATCGGTTCAGCCGTCACCATGAAGTACCCGGCGTGCTACTTGATGGGCGAGCACGCCCGCGGCGAAACCCTCTCGATCGGTTTTGCCGGTGAAGGCCAGCACCAGGACACCGGTGCAAAAATGGTGCACATGGCACCGCACACGTCCTCCTCGATCGTGTCGAAATCCGTCTCCCGAAACGGAGGACGCGCTTCGTACCGCGGTTTAGTTGAGATTGACGGTAAAGCCCGATACTCCAAGTCCAACGTGCTGTGTGACGCGCTACTTGTCGACAAGATTTCGCGCACCGATACGTATCCCTACGTCGATGTCCGCACGGACGACGTGGAAATGGGACATGAAGCAACGGTGTCGAAGGTCAGTGAGGATGCGCTGTTCTACCTCATGTCCCGTGGCCTCGAAGAAAACGAAGCTATGGCGATGATCGTGCGCGGATTCGTTGAGCCGATTGCTCGCGAACTCCCCATGGAATACGCGCTCGAACTTAATCGACTCATTGAACTGCAAATGGAAGGATCGGTGGGATGACAACGACTGAAGCTATGGCCAGGTCGCATTCACACGGTGCAGGGACTCAGGCTACGCACTCTTCGCGAGCAGATCGACCGACATCGTTTGACCCGGCAGCCATTCCAGTTCCCCACGGTCGGGAAGAGGAATGGCGTTTCACCCCGCTCAATCGCATCGACTTCCTCTTCGACGAAGCAAACTACACAGCACAGAATCTACGAGCCGAGGCTGAGGTTCACTCGGGTGTCACCTTCGAGATCGTTCACCCCGATGACGAGCGAATTTCCCCGATCCTTGCCCCCGGTGATCGCACTGCGGTCGTATCGTGGGCGCAGGCCAACGAGGTTAACTTCATCGATATTCCCGCTCAGACCGCGGTGGAAAAACCCATCTATGTGAACACCGTTGGACAGGGCTTGGAATGTGCGAGTCAGCGAATTTATGTGCGCTGTGGTGAAGCGTCCTCAGCTGTTGTCGTGCTTGGACATACTGGACATACCAGGCTAAACCAAACGGTTGAAATCGACGCTGCGGACAGCGCTAACCTCACGGTTATTTCGGTACACGAATGGGAAGACGATTCTACCCATGCATCGAATCACCGGATCCGCGCCGGACGTGAAACGGAACTCAAGCACTATGTCGTGACCCTCGGGGGTGACCTCGTGCGGCAGTGCACGGATACCGAATTCACGCACGAACGTGGCCACATCGAAATGAACGGCGTGTACTTTGTTGACGCTGATCAGCACCTCGAACACCGCCCCTATATCGCTCATACCGAACCGAACTGTTACTCGAGGGTGACGTACAAGGGCGCACTCCAAGGAGACAATGCGCACTCGGTCTGGGTGGGTGACTGTCTCATCGGTGAAAGAGCTGATGGAACCGATACCTACGAGCTCAACCGCAACCTTGTTCTCACCGAGGGAGCGAAAGCCGATTCGGTGCCGAACCTTGAAATCGAAAACGGTGAAATCGAAGGGGCCGGACACGCTTCGGCCACCGGCCGCTTTGACGACGAACAGTTGTTCTACCTCATGTCACGCGGAATCTCGGAGTTCGATGCCCGTCGCCTCGTTGTTCGAGGATTCTTCGCCGAACTCATTAACCAGCTCGGTATCGAAGAACTTCAAGAACATCTGATGGAGTCGATTGAGGCTGAACTTGAAGCCGGCGGCGCCATGGAGCTACCTGCGGAGATCGGCGCATGAGTTTTCAAATAGCGTGTGCAGCCGACCTCGATCCCGGTAATGCGCGTGCTGTCACGTTAACTGACAGCGACGGTAAAGACCGCGTCATTGCTATCGTGTGTGACACCGAAGGCGATTGGTTCGCCATCGACGACGCATGTACTCACGGTGATGTCTCCCTTTCTGAAGGAGACGTCGGAGATAAGTGCATTGAGTGTTGGGCACATGGGGCCGAGTTCGATCTTGAAACAGGGGAAGGCACGCTTCCGGCAGTCTCCCCGGTCCGAACATATTCACTAACTATTAAAGACCAGTCCGTTCTGGTTGACCTCGACTAAGTAGAAGAGAGAGCACGTCAATGACAACCCTTGAAATCAAGGACCTCCACGTCACCGTAGAAACCCCGGAGGGGACGAAGAAAATTCTCAAAGGAGTCAATCTCACTATTAACTCCGGCGAAATCCATGCCGTCATGGGGCCCAACGGCTCGGGTAAATCCACTCTCGCCTACGCCTTGGCGGGCCACCCGAAATATGAAATCGAATCGGGAGAGGCACTTCTAGACGGAGAGAACATCCTCGAGATGAGCCCCGACGAGCGTGCGAAGGCAGGACTTTTCCTCGCCATGCAGTATCCGATTGAAGTAACCGGTGTGACCGTCTCTAACTTCCTGCGCACCGCTAAGACCGCTATTGATGGGGAAGCTCCGAAACTCCGTACTTGGGTGAAAGAAGTGCGCGAAGCCACCGAGAACTTCCGCATGGATCCGAAGTTCGCCGAACGCGACGTCAATGTGGGCTTCTCTGGCGGTGAAAAGAAGCGTCTCGAGATCCTTCAGATGGAACTGCTTAAACCGACTATGGCGATTCTCGACGAGACTGACTCCGGTCTCGACGTTGACGCTCTTCGTATTGTGTCGGATGGTGTCAATCGGGCACTCGACAACACCGGACTTGGGGTGCTGCTCATCACGCACTACACACGTATTCTTCGGTACATCAAACCTGATTTTGTCCATGTGTTTGTCGATGGCCGCATCGCCGAGCACGGTGGTCCAGACCTCGCCGATCGCCTTGAAGACGAAGGTTACGACCGCTACTTCCAGAACTGAGGAATCATGACTGATACCGATCGGCCAACCGGCCCATTCTCTGACTCGGAAATCGAGCAACTGCGCGAGCAGTTTCCGATTCTGCGTAGAAAGGGGAGGACCGGTCGGCCGATCGTGTATCTGGACTCGTCGGCAACGTCACAAAAACCGCAACGCGTTATTGATCGCGAGTCCGAGTTTTACGCCCAGCACAATGCCGCGGTGAATCGCGGCACGCACATCCTGGGAGATGAGTCGACTGAAGCCTTCGAGGACGCGCGAGCTCAGCTGGCGAGTTTCGTTGGCGGGCAGACGAATGAAATCGTCTGGACAAAGAACGCTACCGAAGGAATCAACCTCGTCTCCTACGGGATGCTTAATGCCTCGCTTGGAGCCGGCGGATCGGCGGCACAACAGTTCGCTGTCGGCCCGGGCGACCGGATTGTTACGACCCGTGCCGAGCACCACGCAAACCTCCTGCCGTGGCAGGAGCTGTGTGCGCGCACGGGAGCCGAGTTCGCCTATCTTGACCTTCTACCGGATGGACGTATCGATCTCGACACGCTCAATGTCATTACCCCGAACACGAAACTCGTTGCATTGACGCATGCGTCAAACGTTACTGGCGCTGTCTCTCCAGTCGATGAGATTGTGCGTGCCGCCAAGGCGGTGGGAGCGCTAGTCCTATTAGACACCTGCCAGTCATCAGCTCATATGCCCATCGATGTGGGCTCGCTGGGCGTTGATTTTGCTGTGTTCTCCAGTCATAAGATGTCCGGCCCCACCGGTATCGGGGCACTGTGGGGGCGTTCTGATCTGCTGGCGACACTTCCACCGTTCTTGACCGGTGGCTCGATGATTGCCACGGTGACGATGGATTCAGCTCGCTATTTGCCGGCTCCTAATCGCTTTGAAGCCGGATCCCAACCGGTTGCCCAGGCCGTTGCCTGGGCTGAAGCAGTGCGGTTTCTTCGCGATGTCGGCATGGAGCGAATCGCCGCTCATGAACACACCATTACCCGCGCTCTTCTCGACCGGGTCAACCAGATTGAAGGGGTGCGATTGCTCGGCCCCTCAGCCGAACATGAGCGCATCGCTGTGGTGGCTTTCGAAGTTGAAGGTGTCCACCCGCACGACGTAGGACAGTATCTCGATTCCGAATCGATCGCGGTTCGAGTTGGACATCACTGCGCTATCCCGCTACACGCGTTTTTCGGTGTCAAGTCATCGAGTCGTGCATCGGCAGCCATGACGACTACGCTAGGAGAAGTTGATCAGTTCGCCGAGGCGTTGACGAACGTGCGCCGCTTCTTTGGAGGAATGTAAGTGTCCGATTTGGATATGCTGTACCAGCAGGTCATTCTCGATCACGCGAGAGAGAGAATTGGATCGGGGCCGATCCCGGACGATGCCCAAGCCAGCTCATATCAGGTTAATCCCACCTGTGGTGATGAAGTGACGCTGGCGATCAATCTGAACGAAGCGGGTGAGCTTGAGCGCGTTGTGTGGGATGGTGACGGTTGTTCAATTTCGCAAGCCTCGTTGTCCATCATGATGGAACTCATCGACGGAGCTTCGCTTACTGAGATCTCACAGCTTTACGATGATTTCGAAACGATGATGCATTCGCGGGGACGCGGAGTTCCCGAGGAGCTCCTTGACCGCATTGAAGATGGAGCAGCGCTCGAAGGCACTGCGAAATTCCCGAACCGAATCAAATGTGCGCTACTGGGCTGGTACGCGCTAAAAGATGCCCTTGCTCAAGCTGGAGTCGCACTGGAGGAGAAGAAATGACGAATCCTATGGCTAATCCCGATCCTGTCGAGCAGCGATTTGCTGAAGCCCCCGCTCCTGAAAAGTCCGGGATTGATCATGAATCGCACGGTGATCTCACCGCCGAGCAGATCGAAGAAGCCCTCCGGGACGTGATCGATCCGGAATTGGGAATTAACATTGTTGACCTCGGTCTCGTCTATGGAATCATTATTGACGAAAACGACTTCGTTAATCTCGATATGACCTTGACCTCGGCCGCTTGCCCGCTTACGGATGTCATTGAAAACCAGGCGCAGATGATGTTGAGTTCACTCGCGTCCGGCGTGCAGATCAACTGGGTATGGATGCCGCCGTGGGGTCCCGATCGCATCACCGAGGACGGTCGTGAACAGTTGCGAGCCTTGGGATTCAACGTCTAAATGCACCGATAGCCGCCGCGGCCCAGCCAGCGGCGGCTATTTGTTTTCCCGTTCTTTCAGAAGATTATCTCGCACTGCGCGGCGCATGATCTTTCCTATCTGCGACCTCGGAAGTTCCGTTACGATAGCGAGAGAGCGGGGGAGGGCGTAGTGCGACAGCGACTTTTCCGCCCATTCTCGCACGTCGGCAAGCGTCAACGACGTTGCGCCCTCTTCCAAAACGAGAGCAGCCGTAACTTCATCGCCGTGACCGGTGGGAAGACCAACGACAGCAACATCTTTCACCCCGGGCATTGAACGAATGGCGTCCTCGACCTGGGATGGATAGACGTTAAAGCCGTTCGACAGTATCAGTTCTTTGCGCCGGTCGGCCAAATAAACGAATCCGTCGTCATTCGTTCCGATATCGCCGGTACGGAAATATCCGTCAGAGGTAAAGGCTTCAGCGTTGTCTTCGGGAGCATCGATGTATCCGGAGAATACTTGCGGCCCGCGCACCAGGATCTCACCGGGTTCGCCCGGCTCCGGTTCTTCATCGGGATTCTCCAGCTTACCTAACCGCATTTCCGTTGATGGGAAGGGGAGACCGAGACTGCCGTGCCTGCGGTCAGGCGTCATTGGTGAGCCACACATGGTCGGAGAGGTTTCAGTCATCCCGTAGCCCTCGATGATGTAACCACCCGTCATATCTTCCCAGTCCTCCGCGACGTCTTGGGGGAGTGGCATGGCTCCGGAAATGGCGTAGCGAATAGTCGAGATATCGACTCCCTGAGCGCGAGCAGCTTTGGCTATGCGCTCGAACATAGGCGGGACACCGACAAAGAACGTCACCGGTTGCCGTACATGAGCTTCAAGGCACAGATTAACATCGAACTTTGGAAGTACGATCTGCGCGGCAGCGAGCTTGACCGCGCATACGAGGAAGAACGTCAGTCCGAAGGAGTGGAAGTACGGAAGTAGCGAAAAGAAACTCTCCGCACCTTCATGGAGACGGTACACCCATGCGAGATTTTGATTTGCATTGGCGCCGATATTGATATGGGTCAGAGGAACCGATTTAGGAACCCCGTTTGTTCCCCCCGTGTGGAGAATCGCGGCGACGTCGCCGGGCTCAGCATGCGCAACGGAGTCAGCGACCGCTTGGGCATGACGCACTTTTTGATCCCAGCTCAACGCTCCCTGCGGGCGTGTGGCGCGCATCTGGTCGCGCATCTTCTTCGCCGGTGCAATAGGAAGTGCGAGGAGGGTACGTTCCTTGATCGGCATATGAGTGGTCAAATCGACGGTAAAAAGGGTCTTGATCTGTTTGCCGGGACCGAACTCGAATTTTTCAGCCGAGTTCTCCCAGACGATGGCCACTTCGCCGCGATGACGCGCGACCTGTTGGGCGATTTCGACACGAGGGGCGAGCGGATTGTGCTCGGCGGCAATTGCACCGATGCGCATGAGCGCGTAGAACACAACGACATGCTGCGGGCAGTTCGGTAGGCAGACGGCAACAGCATCCCCGCGGCGTACTCCCGCAAGAATGAGGACGTGAGCGGCTTGATCGACGAGCTTCTTCAGCTCCGCATAAGTGATCGAATTGCCAAAGTAATTGATGGCAGGACGATCGGGATAGAACTGGGCTGCCTCGGCCAGAACCGAATACAACGACGAATCGGGAATAGCGATTTCATGCGGCACGCCACGTTCATAATGAGCGCGGGCCTGCAGAGTAATCGACGGCTGCATGAGACTCCTATGCGGGCTTTTGATTCACTGATACCTACGTTAGCGTAAGTTCGGATTACATGCCGACTTCTAGACACCGGGAGCTTTGAAGGTATCGCATTTGGCAAGACTGCCGTGATCAAGCCCGACCTTCAACCAGGTCATTCTCTGCTCGGACGAACCGTGCGTCCAGGTATCAGGATTGATCCGTCCTTGAGACCGCGCTTGAATCCGGTCGTCTCCGATGACTTGTGCAGCTTCGAGAGCGTCGCGAATATCCGCGTCTGTCGGGGGCTCCATGAATGCGACTCCCGTATCGGGATCGATCGTTGTTGATGCATAGTGCATCCAGATTCCGGCATAGCAGTCGGCCTGCAACTCCGATCTCACGCCTGCCCCCTGCTCACCTTGTTCGCGCGTGTCGTATGTGGAGAAGATTCCCAGTTGGTTTTGAATGTGGTGACCAACTTCGTGAGCGAGGACGTACTCTTGCGCTAACGGCCCAGCTTGCGCTCCGAACTGGGAGCGCAATAAACCGAAGAAATCCGTATCCATATACACGGTTCGATCGGCGGGGCAATAGAACGGGCCAGTTGCTGACGAGGCCTGACCACATCCAGAAGCCACCGCTTGCTTAAAGAGAACCAGTCCGGGCTGAGAATACTTGACGCCGGCCTGCTCGGGGAGCTGGTCCCCCCACATCGCATCGAGCGATTCGGCGGTAGCGATCATGCGGCAGTCATCGTATGTATTGGCGGCCGCACCGTCGGTGCAGTGCTCGAAGCCCTGTCCAACTTGCGATGTCTCCACCGGAGGTGCCTGCTGGTCATCGAGAACAGGAGTCAGGTCGATCCCGGTGAACTGGTAGATGACAAACAGTGCAATAAGACCAAGAGCCGAGCCGCCCCCAATAGCGGCGCCGCGCCCGCCGCGCCCACCCGACGACGCGCGCCCAGGGGATGTACGGATGTTCTCATTAAAGCTCATAGTGCCGATGGTATCCGTACTGTGCCGCGACATGCGCGGGATACAGGTTGGCATATTCAGGGATGAACTCGCCTTTTGTCAATCGTTTGTGAAGATACGCCGGGGTCGGCTGCGGTCGCTTCATTGGATCGTGAGTATTGGAACGCCCAGTTTTCTTGAACATCCAGGTGAGCAAAGCGACCAATAATAGCCCGATAACAAGTGAAAAGATCGTCACTCCGGCGGTAGCCGTCGTATCTTCGGTAATGAGGGAAGATGTCTGTCCCTCGAAGGCTTCGATCAGGAAGATCGACACGTTGTTCCCGGCGTGGAAGGCGATGGCGGCCTCTAGACCGCCGGTTTTCCACGTCAGATATATGCAAAAGGCGGCAAACCCGGCCAACTGTACGAGAATTCCCGGATCGAGTGAGCCGTGAGCTAGGGAAAACAGGACGGCCGACACTACCGTGGACAGGACTACCGTGACGGTGGGGCGCGGAAACCACGTGCCGATGACCTGCATGACGAGACCGCGGAACACGATTTCTTCGGCAGCGCTTTGCAGCGGCGTCAGAATCAGAACGAGGATGACAATGAGCCAGATATTCTCCGCGGGATGAAAAGTGGTGCCCTCAAATAGTGCAAGGCCGAGATAGATTACTCCAAAAAAGACCAGCGCAACCGCATAGGTTTTGCCCAGCCATGCCCAGCGGATTCTTCCCTCCACTGAAAAGAGGTAGCCCAGGCGGTATCTAAACCCTAAGAGGGCGGCGATTAGGGTAGCGGGAATGAAGATAATCAGACTGAGCATCATCATGGAAAAGATGAGCGGATCCGTCATGTCGATGTCGTTGCCCAGATCCAAGGAGCCGATAATCACGCCACTGGTATCGAGGGCTAAAAATGGGAATACCACCGCTACAGAAAGGATGATAACGACGATCGTACCGACCGCTAATCCAAGTAGGACGCGCCACCAGCGGCGGTCTTCTCCGGACGCGAGTAGCGGATACTCACCGGGCTTGGCTGGTAAAACACGGGGCAGAAAGAACATTTTTCACCGTCTATTTGGAGTAGAAGCGCCCGAGAGTCTCGGACTTGAGGTCATTGTACGACCCGTCTGCGATCGATTCTCGGATGGAATCAACGAGGCGGACAGTAAACCACTCGTTATGGATAGTTCCCAACGTCGAGGCAAGTATCTCATGCGACTTGTAGAGGTGGTGGAGGTAGGCGGTCGTGTAGTGGGTACACGTGTAGCAACCGCATCCTTCGGCTAGCGGGCCGAAGTCGCGTTTGAACCGCGCATTCGTCAGGTTGACGCGTCCATCCGGAGTGTAAATCGCCGAATTGCGGGCTACACGCGAGGGGTTCACGCAGTCAAAAGTGTCGGCTCCGGCCTCAATCGCTCGAAAAAAATCGTCCGGTTCTGAAATCCCGAGTAAGTGACGAGGTTTATTCTCCGGAAGCTCAGAGGTCATCCACGACACGATCGTGCCGAGGTTTTCCTTTTCCAGCGCACCGCCCAGACCAAACCCGTCAAAGCCTTCGCCGTCCGATTCCATCGTCGCTAAGGTCTGAGCAGCTTCCCGGCGCAACGGTTCGTACTGCGCTCCCTGCAAAACACCAAACAACTGCTGATACGGTGCATCCGCGCGCTCACGGGTCAGAGTCCAGTGATGGTCGAGACTACGTTGAGCCCAGCGGTGAGTTCGCGCGAGCGATTCAACCTGATAGTCGTAGGGATGCAACAGTGAGGTGAGTTCGTCGAACGCGAAGATAATGTCAGCACCCAACTGGTGCTGAATCCCGATGGAAACCTCGGGATTAAACCGATGGCGGCTACCGTCCAGATGAGAGCGGAATACCACCCCGTCCTCATCTACGGCCGCTCGGTTACGGCGAACCGCTTCAGCCGCTTCCTCTTCGGGGCTGGGCGTCCGACCCGAGAACTGTTCGGACAGGACTTTCTTGTAGTTCGACCCGAGGGAAAGGACTTGGAAACCACCCGAATCGGTGAACGTTGGATGCGGCCAGTTCATGAACCGCCCGAGTCCACCGGCAGATTCAACAACGTCGGGACCGGGTTGTAAATAGAGGTGATAGGCATTGGCGAGGAGAGCTTGTGCCCCGAGCTCCTCCATCATCTCTGGAAGAACGCCCTTGACGTTGGCGAGTGTACCGACAGGTATAAAAGCCGGTGTCTCGATGACGCCGTGTGCGGTTGTGATTCGTCCGGTTCGACCGAGCGGA
>JAUNVP010000024.1:0-1507 GCA_030537615.1 Actinomycetaceae bacterium
CGACGGCCAAGAAGGCTCCAGCTAAGAAGACGGCGGCGAAGAAGGCGACGGCCAAAAAAGCTTCTGCTGACACGAGCACGAGCGGATCGTCACCCCGAAAGACAACGGGTGCCAAGAAAACCTCGAGGCCAGAAGCTACCGAAGAAAAAGACATTGATCTCGCAGAAACATCTGCGGAAGTCGATACAGAACTCGACGACGATGCTCCCGAGGTTTTTGAAGACGACGCTGAAGATCTCGAAGATGATCTCGAAGCCGACCTCGACCTCGATTCAACAGAATCGGCAGAATCTGCAGATGAAACCGATGATGAGGAAGACGAGGACGAGGAAGACGATGAGGAGGACGATCAGCCTACAGAGGCGCAATCGACCGCGAGCGCGCCTCGTAAACGCGGACGTAAGCGCAAACGGACAGCGGATCCAGCAGTAGAAAAAGCTGGTGGTTTCGTCGTTTCGGACTCGGACGACACCGATGAGCCTGTCCAGAAGGTGACAGTTGCCGGAGCAACAGCGGATCCAGTCAAGGACTACCTGAAACAAATCGGTAAAGTCTCTCTTCTTACAGCAGCCGAAGAAGTCGACCTGGCACGTCGTATTGAGGCCGGATTATTCGCCGAGCAGCGTATCAAACGCGACAGTGACGAACTCCCCTCGAAGTTGCGACGTGAGCTCCAGATCCTTGTGCACGACGGCCAGCTGGCTAAGAACCATCTGCTCGAAGCGAACCTTCGTCTGGTCGTATCTCTGGCCAAACGCTACACCGGTAGGGGCATGTTGTTCCTTGATCTTATTCAAGAAGGAAACCTTGGCCTTATCCGCGCGGTCGAGAAGTTCGACTACACGAAGGGGTACAAGTTCTCTACCTATGCAACGTGGTGGATTCGTCAGGCGATTACGCGCGCAATGGCTGACCAGGCTCGTACGATTCGTATCCCCGTACACATGGTTGAAGTGATTAACAAGCTCGCGCGCGTCCAGCGACAGATGCTGCAAGACCTTGGTCGCGAACCTACTCCGGAAGAACTCGCGAAAGAACTCGATATGACGCCCGAGAAAGTGGTTGAGGTCCAGAAGTATGGGCGTGAACCCATCTCGTTGCACACACCGCTTGGCGAAGATGGAGATTCTGAGTTCGGGGATCTGATCGAAGACTCCGAAGCGATCGTTCCAACCGATGCCGTATCGTTCAATCTGCTACAAGAGCAACTCAAACGTGTGCTCGATACGCTTTCTGAACGTGAGGCCGGTGTCGTGCAGATGCGTTTTGGTCTCGGGGACGGTCAGCCAAAGACACTGGATGAGATCGGTAAGGTCTACGGTGTGACCCGTGAGCGGATTCGTCAAATCGAATCGAAGACGATGTCAAAGCTTCGCCATCCGTCGCGTTCTC
Organism: Actinomycetaceae bacterium; assembly: GCA_030537615.1. Lineage (GTDB taxonomy): Bacteria > Actinomycetota > Actinomycetes > Actinomycetales > Actinomycetaceae > Gleimia. Next base: position 1,393 of record JAUNVP010000024.1, read on the forward strand.
AAGTATTGCGCGATTACCTTGAATAACACGACGGTTGTGGGGCCCCCCCAAAATCCGGGGCCCCAACCCGCGCTTACAAAAATCAAGAATGTTTTGGGCGGGAAATGCCAAGCGG
>JAUNVP010000024.1:1517-20983 GCA_030537615.1 Actinomycetaceae bacterium
TAAAACCCTTCCCCAGCGGCCGCTTACGATAGTTTGGGGTTATAACCTTTAAAACCACGCGGGTTGGGGCCCCCCAAAACGGGGGGGCCCCACAACCGTCTGTAACTAAGATCAGGATTCTATTCGGCGGAAATTCCCTCGCTATAGTCTCGGATCTCGAGTGCGGACTTTGAATATGATTCGCGTAGGGTTCGTCCGTGGTGAGCACAGAATAACAGTGGCCCGGACGACATAATCACCTCGACCCATGCGCGTGCCCCACAGGCGTCGCAACGATCGGAAACCTTGAGCGGGTTTTCGCAAGTCATTGTTTCATTCATCATGTTTTCATTGTGAACTATCTGCTCGACTAGTAGCGAATAGAAAACGCAGTTTTCGCCACCGGCGAAAGGGGGGATGACCAGCGTGGGAGCCTTGGAATGACGCGGCTTTCTACTACCATGTGACCGTGGCTAAGAACTCGCAAACCAGCATTAAACCGCAGGAGTACACCGCCCGGCACCTGTCGGTTCTGGAAGGACTTGAGGCGGTCCGTAAACGCCCAGGTATGTACATTGGGTCGACAGACTCCCGCGGCCTTATGCACTGTCTGTGGGAAATTATCGATAACGCGGTAGATGAAGCCTTAGAGGGACACTGCGATCAGATTGTCGTGACACTCCACCCTGATCATTCGGTGTCAATCAGCGACAATGGGCGTGGAATCCCCATCGACACGGTGAAGTCCGTCGGTCTCAGTGGTGTCGAGGTCGTATTCACGAAACTTCATGCGGGTGGAAAGTTCGGTGGCGGCTCATACGGATCTGCCGGCGGCCTTCATGGCGTCGGAGCATCGGTGGTTAACGCTCTGTCTGCGCGTCTCGATGTGCAGGTCGATCGTGGCGGTAAGACTCACCAAATGTGTTTTCGGCGGGGCGAACCCGGTCGTTTCGACGACAGCACACAACGCACGCCCAACTCACCGTTTGTCCCCTTTACCGATTCGTCGGAACTCGATGTGGTTGGGAAGGTTCGCAAGGCACAAACCGGGACGCGAGTGAGATTTTGGGCTGATTTCCAGATTTTCCCCTCATCTGAAGGGTTCAACTGGGATTCTCTACTCGAAAGAGCACGCCAAACTGCCTTTCTCGTGCCCGGATTAACCCTAACGGTTGTTGATGAACGCGGTGACGAACCGCGTCAGGAAGTTTTTCACTTCGACGGGGGAGTCGAGGACTTCGTTGATTTCCTGGCAGCTGACGGTGCGGTGACGGACACGATGAGAATCACGGGTGAAGCGACCTACGAGGAAACCATTCAGCGCCTCGACAAGTCGGGACATCTCAAACCGGTTGACGTTGAACGAACATGTGAAGTCGATATCGCGCTGCGCTGGGGAGTCGGATACGAAACGACTCAACGAGGCTTCGTCAATATCATTGCGACGCCGAAGGGCGGCACACATATTCAGGGATTTGAACAAGCCCTCCTCAAAGTCATTCGCGCCCAAGTTGAGAACAATCCGCGAAAATACAAGGTAACGGCAAAAGATGGTCGGGTCGATAAGGACGATGTCATTGCTGGAATGACAGCAGTGGTTACTGTTCGCTTTCCCGAACCCCAATTCGAAGGCCAAACAAAAGAGGTTCTCGGAACCCCGCAGATCCGCCCGCTTGTTAACAAGATTGTGACGGACTTTTTCACTGCTCGTTTCAAGTCGACCAAACGGGACATTAAACAGTCGAATGATGCGTTGATTGAGAAGATCGTCGGAGAAATGAAAGCTCGCGTTTCCGCGCGACTTCACAAAGAGATTTCGCGGCGCAAAAATGCTCTCGAGTCATCGTCACTGCCAGCCAAACTAGCAGACTGTCGATCGAATGATGTGGAAAAATCAGAACTGTTCATTGTTGAGGGCGACTCAGCGCTCGGAACCGCAAAATTCGCGCGCTCATCGGAATATCAGGCGCTCTTCCCGATTCGCGGCAAGATTCTCAACGTACAGAAGAAATCAACCGCCGACATGCTGTCCAATGCTGAGTGCTCGTCGATTATTCAAGTGATCGGAGCAGGTTCAGGCCGCACTTTCGATCTTTCTCAAGCACGCTATGGCAAAGTCGTCCTCATGACAGACGCCGATGTTGATGGTGCCCACATCCGCACGCTCTTACTGACGCTGTTTTTCCGCTATATGCGTCCTTTGGTCAAAGCGGGCAGAGTATATGCGGCGGTCCCTCCACTTCACCGCATCGAGGTCCCCAAACAGGGGCGTAAACCAAAAGAACTCATATACACGTATTCGGAAGAAGAACTCCACCACCACCTCAATCGGCTGGCTCGAGCAGGACGCAAGTATAAAGAACCGATCCAACGCTACAAAGGGCTGGGAGAAATGGATGCCGATCAGCTTGCAGAGACAACGATGGATCCGGCTCACCGCACTCTCAGACGCATTACTCTAGCCGACGAAGCTGCGGTTAATGAGGCTGAGCGCATGTTCGAGTTACTCATGGGATCAGAAGTCGCCCCCCGCAAGGAGTTTCTGGTGGCGGGTGCATCGGAGCTTGATCGTGAACGGATCGATGCGTGATTTATCCCCTCGATGCAAGAGATCACACGCCTATCGCCTAAGATAACGGTATGACGCGATCTCTGTCCGAGCGCCTCGCTCCCTCATCATCTATCGTGTATCCCAGTGATCACCTGGGTTTGACCTGGCGCACCTTGCGGGCCAGCGATGGCGCTGAGATTACCGCGCTGATCCGCGCATGTGAACATGCGGATAATGCCCTCTCATCCTGTAGTGAAGGGCAAATCGCCGACCTATTGGAATTCGGGGCCGACGGGCGCATAGCTGACGTCATTGTCGGTATAGACGGAGCTCACTCGATTCGCGCGCTCGCGTGGGTGGAAGCATCCAATCCCGATGGCGAGGTTGCTCGAGCTGATGTCAATGCGTTCGTCGATCCCGCCTGGCGCGGTCGGGGAATTGGTCGAGCGGTTTTGAAGTGGCAAGAAGCGAGAGCCCGCCAACTACTCGTTGAAATGTTCGGTGAAGAATCGCAGTTGCCAGCACGACTGGCTAATCTTGTCGATTCACACGTATCTGATCGCCGCAGACTGTATATGGCTGCCGGCTTTGCACCGCATCGGACCTTCCAAATTATGCATCGGGATTTTCAATCGGCAGAGCCAGACGTCGTCGAACCGAGCGGCGGATTCACTATCGTGCCGTGGATTCCTGAACTCGATAATGAGATCCGCAGCCTTCACATTCGAGCCTTCAGCGATCACTGGGGAACCTGTGCCGACTCACTTGAGTGGTGGACCAACGCTCGACCACACATGCAAAAGCGATGGTCGTTTGTCGCGTTGGCACCGAGCGGAGCTGTTGCCGGTTACATTCTCGTATGCCGGCATCCGGCACGATGGATCCATACCGGCGTATCCGAGGCCTATGCGGAGCTTCTCGGGGTGGAGCCGAGTGCTCGCGGACACGGACTTGCTCGAGCATTGATTACCAAAGCCATGCATGCCGCGTACACGTCGAAAGTTGAACGGTTCGGTCTCGACGTTGATAAGGATAACCCGCATGGCGCACGTTCCTTCTATAGGCGATTGGGGTTTGCTCCGGCAGGTGAACAAGTCTTTTACGCCCTCGATCTGTAGCTGGCGAAAGCTACCAGGTAATCCTGAATGATTTTCGATAAGCTACGAAAGACCGGACAGTGAGATAGGGAGGTAGAGCAATTCTCGATCGCCGGAAGTTTTGGACTAAGCCGCCACGACCCGAGGACATACCATCGCTGGAATGGCGGTCGTTGGAGATACCCGATGTCGAAATCTTCAGTGCGTTGCTTCATCGAATTGAAAGCCACGACGAATTGCCCTACCGAACATCCGCAGAGGAAGTTGAAGACTTCTTCCGATCGACGTCGGAGCATTCAACAATTGGTGGTTTCATCAACAACGAACTGCAGTGTTACGGATACGTACGGTTGAAAGATGACGCCGAGGTGATAGCCACCTGTCAAGGGGGAGTTGATCCGCGGTTCCGCGGTCGTGGTATCGGCCGAGCTCTTGTCACATGGCAAACGGAAGAAGCTCAACGTCTTCTCGCTGAGGCCGGCGCTCAATCTCGTAAAATTGCGTTCCAAGTTGAACAAGGCTATAGCGATTTAGAAGCACATCTTATTGAACTTGGCTACGAATGGGTGCGGACCTTCTACGACCTGCGTGCCCCCCTCGATCAGGAGATACACGAGATCGAGCTGGGACCATTTCTCACCATCAAACCGTGGAATGATTTCGACGAAGAGTCGATTTGGCAGACGGCAAACCGGGTGGCTCAAGAGAACCACAGTGCTTCTGCACAAACGATGGATCTATGGATGGCGGGGCGCGCCGCTTTCCGACCCGGTTGGTCATTCGTGGCAGTTGATAGCTCAGGCGATCGTCCGCTGATTGCTGGATTCCTCATGGCTTCGAAATACGCTCAAGACTGGTCAGTGCTCGGCTGGCGCGAAGGTACGATCGACATGCTTGGACTGCTCCAAGACTATCGCGACACTCATCTGGCTGCCGCTCTCGTTGCTGCCACGATGCGGGCGCAGATGAAAGATGGAATGCAAGCGGTATCAGCGGGGTTGAGCTCGAGAAACCACACGTCGGCACTATCGATTTACGACTCCCTCGGCTTCACAACCGTCTCAACTGCGCGACTATATATGCTTGAGTACAGTTAATTACCCCTGATGTGTGGGACTTATTCGATCCTGTCGAATAAGTCCCATCTGCGCCTATGCGAGTGCCGCTATCTGTTTGCTTACCGGTTCACCGGAACCATCGCGGCGCTCATTGACCTCGGGGAGATCGATCGCTTCTCCGGTGGCGCCTGAAGCGATCGCGGAGGACGGACAGACCCGGGCCATCGTCAGTTGTTCTTCCCCTTTTAAGAAGCGGTGACAGCGAACTCCCATGGTGGCTCGACCCTTCGAAGGAAATACCGAACCAGATGTCACTTTAACGCTGGTTTGAATCGCGTCAAAGAGACCGGGATCCGACGTAGCAATAGTCACAACGTGAGCTTCGTCAAGATCAACAAATGCGGCCTCGATGACTTGCGCGCCGGCATTAAGAGAAATCCCCGCCACGCCACCTGCGGTGCGTCCCTGCGGACGAATCTTTGCTGCGGGCGTGCGCAAGAGCTGAGCATCAGAGGTAACGAAAACGACATCAGCGTCATCCGGGCAGGGAGCAACGTAGATAACCTCATCGCCATCAGCGAGAGAAATAACATCGAATTCGTCTGATTTCGCGAACTCGGGACGCATTCTTTTTACTACACCCAGTCGAGTGACAAAGCCGGATACTGACTCATCTTCGACCGCAATCAAACCAACCGGATCAATCTCACGGCCCAGAAGCTGCGATGCGGTGATCGCGCCCGCAAACGATACGTTCGATGCTGTTCGGGGTGCTCCGGGTAAATCCACCACATCGACCCGGTGAAGCGTGCCGGATCGATCGACTACTCCAACCTGACTGCGAGTGGTCGTTGGAATGGCCACCCGATAGGTATCCCATACGCCGCGAATGGACGTCTTTTCCAAGGGTTCGTCACCCTCAATGCGAATAAGTCCCCCGCCGTGGGTCAAGACAACGGTTGCGGGCCCATCAGGGATTTCAAGTGGGACGGGGGATGTTTTCGCATGTGTCTCAACTTGCGACGGATCGACCGACAGGAGCATTGTTCGTCGCGGCGTAGCCAAGCGCTTTGAGACTTCAATCAGTTCGTCCCGCACAACGGTGCGCAATACAGCGTCTGAACCGAGAATCTCCTCAAGTCGAGCGATGAGCGCTTCCAACTCTGCCTTTTCAGATTCAAGTTCGATCCGCGAAAACTTCGTCAAGCGGCGCAAGCGTAATGCGAGGATATGATCGGCCTGACGTTCGCTCAGATCAAAGGCCATCATGAGACGTTGGCGTGCAGAATCAACATCGTCCGAGGAGCGAATAATCGCAATAACATCGTCGATATCGAGAACTGCTATGAGGAGTCCTTCCACCAAATGAAGACGATCGAGAGCTTTGCGTCGGCGGTAGTCGCTACGTCGGCGAACGACCGATAACCGATGGTCGAGATACACTTCGAGCATCCGTTTAAGTCCGAGTGTCTCGGGCCGTCCGTCAACGAGTGCGACCGCATTGATCGAGAATGAGTCTTCGAGCGGCGTCAATCGGTACAACTGGGCCAGTACGGCCTCGGGATTAAACCCATTTTTGATCTCAACGACGAGACGGACACCGTGGTGACGATCTGTCAGGTTGGTGACATTCGAAACCCCTTTGAGACGCTTTGAGTTTACGGCGTCTTTAATGCGTTCAATGACGCGTTCGGGACCCACCAGATAGGGTAGCTCGGTAATGATCAGTCCCTGTTTACGAGCGGTCACTCGTTCGATCGACACTTTGGCCCGCGTACGGAAAGACCCGCGGCCCGAAGTGTACGCCTGGCGAATACCGTCGAGTCCAACGATGATCCCACCCTCGGGGAGGTCCGGACCCGGAATAAAACGCATCAGATCATCCACCGTCGCATTCGGGTGGTCGATGAGATGGCAGGTGGCCGCGACAACCTCCCCGAGATTATGGGGAGCAATGTTCGTTGCCATGCCAACAGCGATCCCGGATGCGCCGTTCACGAGAAGTTGTGGAAAACCGGCCGGTAGTACGTCAGGTTGGGTGGATCGGTTATCGTAGTTGGGAACAAAATCGACGACATCTTCATCGAGATCAGCAACCATGTCGAGGGCCGACGGAGCTAAACGAACTTCCGTATAGCGCGCGGCAGCCGGTCCGTCATCGAGTGAACCGAAGTTTCCATGCCCATCGACGAGTGGCAACCGAAGATTGAACGGTTGTGCGAGGCGCACGAGTGCGTCGTAGATAGCTGCGTCACCGTGGGGGTGGAGTTTCCCCATGACTTCGCCAACCACGCTTTGGGACTTGACATGTCCACGGTCAGGGCGCAAGCCCATTTGCGACATTTGATAAAGAATACGACGTTGAACCGGTTTGCATCCGTCACGAGCGTCGGGAAGTGCGCGCGCATAAATGACGGAATAGGCGTATTCGAGAAAGGAGCTACGCATCTCGTCGGACACGTCAATCTCGACAATTTGCTCATCAACGCTGGAACTAACCGTTTTTGCCATGCCTATTATTGTTCCAAAGCGTATAGACAGAACCATGCTTCCACGCCGGTTAGGGGCGAAACGATGACCTTAGCGTCAGTAATTACCGAACGATTAGAAGAACGCGCGAGATACCCGCTCCTAACGGATATTTTCCCCTCCGTGTATCGAGCACTCGGTGCTGATATCCCACGCACCGCACTTGACGACCAGTTAGCTTTTGACCATCCAACGAGCATCTGCGTCGTGCTCATCGATGGAATGGGACACCGTCTCATTGGAGAAACAGTGGGACACACACCGTTTTTGCGCTCCATTCGCGGGGACATTATCGAAGCTAGGACTGTTGTCCCGTCGACCACAGCCGCAGCGATTACGTCTCTAGCAACGGGAGCCTCTCCGGGACAGACGCGAATGGTTGGGTGGTCCGTGAAAGATCACGATGACCTCACAGTTCTGCTCTCGTTTGACGGCTCTTCGCAACCGCCGGAACTATGGCAACCGCACATCACGCTATTCGAACGAGGGAATCTCGAATGGGGCATTGAATCCGTCCGCGTGTTGACAGAGAAATTTGCCCATTCTGGCCTGACTCGAGCCGCTTTACGAGGGGCCGTCCACGTGAGTGCAGAAACGTGGGACAAGAGAATCACTGCCGCACTTGACCAGATGCGCGCCGGAATACCGGTCGTTTACCTGTATTGGTCGGAGCTTGACCATGTCGGGCACGGACACGGTTGGACGAGTTCTCAGTGGACAGAAGAACTCGAAAGAGTCGATGCGGGCTTGGCTCGCTTAGCACGCGAATGTCCAGCTGACTGCGCGATTGTCGTCACGGCAGATCACGGAATGGTCGATACCTCTGCCCAGTACCGGATTGACATTGCCGATCATCCTTGCCTGACCGAGGGGCTAGACATGATTGCAGGTGAAGGGCGTAGCGTTCATATTCACTGCGAGGCAAATCGTTATGATCTCCTCGACACCTGGGAATCTTTCATAGGCGAACGGGGAACCATCGTCCGCAGGGGTGACCTAGCTGAGGTTCTCGGTGGACGAGCCGGTGCTGATTTGGTCGGCGATGGCTTGCTCCTTATGCATGACAACTGGGTCTGTGTCGATTCACGCGTGCAATCGGAGGGCATGGTCAATCTCATCGGTGTGCACGGCTCGATAAGCGAGGACGAAATGGCGATTCCAATAATTCGGATTGCGTAGGCTAATCCGACTTCGATCCGAACACGATTTCATCCCACGACGGAACCGATCGACGCCCGCGTTTACGGGCGGGCTTCTTCGGCTCTGCCTCTGGAGGCTTGGGCTGATAGGAGTCCATGCCAGGAAGAACGTCGGCGTTGGTGGTGTCCGAGTCGTCGTCCTCTGATGCAACAGAAGATGCGGTGGACGGAAACGGAACGACCGGTGACGTTTGTTCCTCGTTCGCTGTATCGACCTCGTCAATCATCTGTCGTTGGCCCCGCGCGGCCGAGAGTTCATCGAGGATCCGTTCAACGTCTTCGCCCGTGACTGGTTTCTCACGGGGGGTTTGTGTTTCGGGGGTGGGTAGCTGAGTCACCGAGTTCACAGGTGCGCTGGGCGTGGTCGTTTCTGTCAACCAGCGAGCCTCATCATCAAGGGCGCGGACGATCTTGCCGCTGTTATCCACCTGCCAACTCGCATGGTGCTGCCGAGCTGACTGGACGAAAGTCAGATGAATTTCCCACGGGTTTTCGTCCTGCCTGGAAGCGGCCCAGGAGAGATTCTGCGTGTCGACTCCTCGAGTAGCGAGGCGGTCAACAACGAGATCGCCGAGGGCGGGAGAACTACTATCAGCGCCGACTGGGGCCGCCAGAGCCTGCGAGATCATGTAGTTCTTCTCGGCACGAACGGGGGAGTGGAAGCGATTGACGCGGGCGGGATCGACATCGTACGTGGAGGCAATTTCGGCAGGTTCCATGCCCGCACGCAAGAGTTGTTGGATCTCGCGAGGGCTCAGTTGTGAACCTTGAACCGGCATGGTTTCGAGTCGGATTCCCTCCCGGCGAACCGCGGCGCGCAGAGCGTCGTCAATCGGGACGATGAACCGTTGCCCATCCGGGTCAGTAAATACCAGCTGTGACCCGTCCGCGTGGGCACCCAACAGTTCAAGTTCGATCATGAATCCTCCCTCTCTCACATCGAAGCATTGCAGGATTTCGTTACAGATGTGAGTGATTGCCAGCGCGTGTCGTCGCTCCATTACGTATTTTATCCAAATAGGTGTTAGTATCCCGGCGCAGCACCTAATATTCAATATCGTGATTCCTACTCAGTGCATTGCACTGACAAACGTAAAGAGGTAAATATGGCAACCGATTACGATGCCCCCCGCAAAAACGACGACGAGGTAGACGAAGATTCGCTCGAAGAGCTGAAAAGTCGCAGGAGTGAAGCTGGCTCAAACGCCGTAGATGAAGACGAAAACGAAGTAGCTGAGGACTTTGAGCTACCCGGTGCGGACCTGTCGAATGAAGAACTTACCGTTCGAGTCGTTCCACGACAGGAAGACGAATTTACGTGCTCCGAGTGTTTCCTCGTCCATCACACGTCACAATTGGCCTATGAGCAAGATGGTCTTCCGGTGTGCACGGAGTGTGCTGAATAAGAAAACCAGCGGAGAGTTGGTCACCTACTGAGACGCTCCGTCTATGAGTGTGAGAGTCTTGTGCGGGTGAGCTTTTATTCTTTCGGGTAGGACAATAGACGCATGGCACTGTTTCGCAGAAGAAAAATCGAAGAGAATCCGATCACTCCAATCGTCGACGAAACGCCGGTAGCCCAGCAGACTAAGGGACCGTGGGACGCAAGTGAACGCGACACCTCGAACGGTTATGTCGATTACGGTTCGCTTCGCGTTCCAACAAAAGCGCGAGTCGTACTCCAGCCTCTGCAATTACCTGGCCACAGCGCAGTCCAATCCCTGCGGGCCGTGGCTGGAACCTCTGCGGTCATCTTTACCGTCATTGCTGATCGTAAGTCCGGCGGTATTCGTCAAGAAATCATCGAGATGAGTGAGACGCAATTTGCGGAGCAGGGAGTGAAATATGATTGGGCGGAAGGACCCTGGGGAAGCGAACTGATCATTTATCCCGAAGATAAAGGTGTCACTCCAACCCGTTTAGCTTTCGTCGAAGGACCGCGATGGGTGCTTCGGATTCAGATCATCGGACAGGCAACAATCGACGATTCAGCACGGGAGATCATTAACTCAGTTGTTGATGATGTCGTTGTATTCCGGGACGATTCACCACGCCCAGCAGGCAATATTATTCCTCTCGTGATTCCCGATGCAACGGCGCAATTGGAGGAAATCCCCGATGGAGGTAACTAGCGCATCCGATTCTCCACACCGGGATGGCTCTGTGTCTCACGTTCGCCCCGTGCGCGAACGAACAACGGTAACAGGCCGAGTGGTCGCCATTACCTATCCGAGTAGGCGGGCCACCGCATGTCTGCAGGCTCACCTTCAAGACGAATCTGGTACTCTCATCGTTTCATGGTCGGGGCGCAGAGATATTCCTGGAATCCGAGTCGGGCAAACCTTAACTGTCACCGGTGTAATCGGTATGAGAGACTCGCAACATCACATGTACAACCCCCATTACGAAATCGTTGCGGACGGAGCATCCCTGTGACCGATACCGAATCGAACGGTGAACCGAAGGCGACTTCTCAACCGCCGGTCATCAGCCAACTCAATGAATCCCAGTTCAATCCGTTGGAATCCATCGGTGGACTACGAGGCGCGATCGAGTCAACGCTTCCCGGACTCATCTTCGTCATTGTCTACGTCCTTACCGGTGATCTGCGCTCGACTCTCATCGGCGCAATCGCTACTGCAATCGTTCTTATTCTCGCTCGATTCGCCACGCGACAACCAGTTACTTACTCCGTCTCCGGTCTCATTGGGGTTGCCATCGGTGTGGCATGGGCATTTTTGACTGGACGGGGCGAGGACTTTTACTCGTTGGGAATTTTCGGCACGGTATTTTACGCCCTCATCGTCGGATTGAGCATTGTTTTCCGGGTACCTGTGGTGAGCGGACTGGTAACACGATCGTGGAATTACTCGTGGAAATGGTGGCGAAATCCGCAACCTGATCAAGTACTAGCTGCCAAAGCGGGATTAAGGCTCACCTGGATGTGGTTTGCGCTATTTATAGTTCGGCTCCTTGTCCAGGTCCCACTCTGGTTAGCCGGTAATGTTGCTTGGCTCGGTGCCGCTAAGCTCGCTCTCGGACTTCCCGCATTCGTCCTGTGTGCGTGGATTACCTGGATTGTGTTGCGGCCGCTCACACCGGAAAAGCGTGGTGAAAACCCAGACCACGAGGACATCTCAGTTTTCTAGCTGTGGATCGAACCCGAGGGGTAGTTGCTGGTAGCGAGCGAATGATCCGACGGTGGTGAAATTAGGGCTATTCGCTGACGATTGATTCAACGTCGTTGCGAAGCGTTTCGTCGGGGGATGCGAACATGAGGACGAGCTCATCACCCGGTTCAAGTTCTAAATCAGCAGAGGCCGTCAATGGGGCGTCATCTCGGAGCACGCTGAGAACCTGCGCATCGCCGGGAAGCTGAAGGTCACCGATGGCTCGTCCAGCGACCTGCGAATAGGCGGGCAGAGTGATCGCGTAGATCGAAGCGCCGGCTTCATGAAATTCAAAGAGGCGAACTAATGCGCCGACAGAGACCGCTTCTTCGACGAGCGCAGTCATCACGCGGGGGGTCGAAACGGGGACGTCTACGCCCCAAGCAGAATCGAACATCCACTCGTTCTTCGGATTATTGACGCGAGCCACTACGCGTGGCACACCAAACTCGGTTTTTGCCAAAAGTGAAATGACGAGATTCGATTTATCGTCTCCAGTGGCTGCAACCATGACATCGCACTCTCCGACACCAGCTTCTACGAGCGCGTCAGGGGAACACGCATCAGCAAGTACCCAATCTGCCTGTGCGACGGCGGCGACACGCATTTGGTCGGGCTGACGATCGATGAGGGTCACTTCGTGATCTTTCAAGAGGAGCTCTCGAGCAATGGAACGACCGACAGAACCGGCACCGGCAATCACAATTTTCATCAGACCTCCTGCGCAGGATCTCGGGTGAGTATTTCACGAATGGGAATGGGATCGGATCCCTCGACGGCGAAATACAGCTCATCGTTTTCCTGCACCACCATAGACGCAGAGGCAACATGAACTGTTCCGAGCCGGGAAACAAAGACGATACGGTGTCCCACGAGCGACTCAACGGTGGGGAAATCGAGAGACATCCATGATTTGATCGGACGGGCTTTAACGATGGAAACAGAGCCGTTCGCGTGCGTCCAAACGGTGTCGACATCCGGCGGCATCATCCACGTCAAAACGGCCTCAGTGGTACGTCGCACTGTCGCAACCGTGGGGATACCGAGACGCTCATAAGCCTCGGCACGGGTCGGATCGTAGATTCGTGCGACGACCCGTTCGATACCGAATGTCTCTCGAACAACGCGGGCAGAAATAATATTTGAGTTGTCGCCGTTGGATACCGCGGCAAACGCATACGCATCTTCGATTCCCGCCTGGCGTAACGTATCGCGATCAAATCCGATACCGGTGACGCGACGGCCAGAAAACGACGAGGGTAGTCGGCGAAAGGCATCGGGGTTTTGGTCAATTAACGCAACCGAATGGCCCCGGTCGTCAAGCATTGCGGCTAGCGTCGTTCCAACGCGTCCCGCTCCCATTACTACAAAGTGCACGATTCAAAGCTATCAAGAACGTCGGGTGGATCTCAGCTCATTGCATGTGTCAGGACACAGAGAGGGGAAGAGACGTAGTTGGGCGGGTAGAGTATGAACCACTATGGCTACTTTGATCAACACGTTGAGCGCGAGGAAATACCCGCCGTCGCGGCCTGTGCGCAACTACGTGTCGGTCGTTGCCGCAGCGTCGGTTCTGGTCACGGCACCGCTGTGGCTCACCGACGTACTCTTGCATGCGCTCCGCCCTCTTGGTGTATACGACACGTCAATGGCCGTGTGGATCACTCTGTTCTCTGTGCCCCTCATCGTTCTTATTGCGGTGTCGTCGGGTCCCGTGCTCAAGGCTCGCCAACGACACGTCGGTGACTTCGCAAATCTCGACGCAGTGCTGGGAACCCGCATGTCTACGCTTGCCGGCGCCTGCCTCGTAGTCGAGTATCTCGCCGCCTATACGCTGATGATTTCAACCGCCGTTCTCATGGCAACAGCCCTGTGGAAACCGCTGTGGCCTCTACGTGTTCCTCTGGCAATCATTCTCGCTATCCTCACGACAGTGCCGGTTATGCTGTCCTCCCGGCGTCTCAATAAGACCACGGCAACACTCACCGCATTAACATTCGTCCTTCTCCTGTTCCTCACTGTTGGTCTCATCGGCGCATCACCGTATTTTTCGACTTCGGGCTCTTCCGATCTCGCCGATGTCTCCCGGGAAGTAGCCGCTCGATCGAACTCGTCGATGCGAATAATGATGGCTGTGCTTGCCGGAACTACGATTTCTCTTCTCCCGGCGGTCCTGCTCCGGCATATCACGACAAATCTCCGTGATTTTAACCGGCCGCGTGCAGCGAATGCGACGATGGCCCGTCTAACCTTTGCTCTAGCAACGTCAATTTTGACCATAAGTGTGGTGGCAAATGTCGCTGATGTTGACTCGGGTGCGTACGTATCTCGAACCAATGCAGTGTTTTCATCGCTTGAAGCTATCCATGTTCACCCGTTCTTACTGAAGACCGCAGCGCTGGTGTTTATTGCGACTTCCTTGACCGGAGCACGTCTCGTGCTCAATAACAGCGTGAAACTGGGGCTTGAACTATCGCATTTTCAGCTTTTACCGGACCATATTTCTCGCTCGATGACCTACACCGGTATCACCCCGCTTTTTCATGCGGTCGGTGCGAGTGTCCTCCTCGTGATCGGACAGGCCCGGCCACGATTCGTGGTTCCTATACTCATCATTACCGGCTTTATCACACTGACTCTGACCCGGTGGGCATCGATGAAACACTGGGGAAATCGACTTCGTACTGAAGGTCACTCATCCGAGAGGATCACCATGAAACGCGCGCGCATTGTCGCCCTCGTGGGACTTATTATCTGTGTGTCCGTGATTGCGGCATTCCTCATCGCCGACATCACCCGTGGCGCATGGATAGCCGCAGCGGCGATCGGTATTTTGTATCTTCTGCTCTACACCGTTCGCAGACACTACCTCATCTACGGGGCCGGAGCCGGCGAAACAACGACAACCGACCCGATTGCGCCCGGCCGCGTCCACTACATGATTGTGGCAACCGATCTCGGACCAGTTCTCACCCGTGCGACCCGTTGGATTCGTTCGACGCGTCCATATTCGATGGAACTGATCCACGTCGATGAGGGCGGCAACGATGTGGAAACAACTCTCGAAAAGTGGCGCCAACAAGATCTCGATGTGGATCTCACGATTCTCGAACCTTCTCGTCCACGAGCGACAGTGTCAATCATCGAACACATCAGACGAACGCGGAATGCACATCCGAATCGATTAGTCAATGTCGTGATCCCCCGAGTAACGTTTTCTTATCCGTGGCAAAATCGCCTACACAATACTGAACTGGCCCACCTGCAAAGGGCCCTAACCGAAGAGCCGGGTGTGCTGATCACGATTGTTCCCTGGGTCGACCAAATCAACGAGGCGGAATCAACTGTTCATGACTGACAATGCAGAACTCCTGTCCATCAAAGCCCTGCGGCCCGCTCACGGTGGTAGCTGCTTCGCAGTACATTCGGATGGACGGCCCGTGTTTATCCGGCACACCCTGCCGGGCGAAGTTGTCAATGCCACCGTGACAAAAGCCCGGGCACGGGCGATTTTTGCGGACGCAACAACGATTCTCGAAGCCTCCTCCGAACGACAACCGCACGTGTGGCCGGAAGCTGGCCCGGGAGGAGTCGGAGGGGCAGATCTTGGGCACGTAAAACCTCACTACCAGCGGACGTGGAAAACCGAAGTCATAGCAGATCAACTCTCGAGAGTGGGAGGATCACAAACCTATGAGCACGTCCTAGCGCAGGTCGGAAAACATGCGCTTTCTGTGCAGCCGGCAACCGGAGATGAGTCGGGTGACCTCCTCCACCGGCGAACGAGAGTGGATTTCGAGGTGTCACGCAATAACCGCTTAGCGATGACGAAACATAATTCTCACGAACTCGTGGAGATTACTGACATGCCCCTTGCGGATGAAGCGATTCTCGACCTTGATCTGTTTGGTGACAGCCCGTGGCAGAAGTTTCTGCGACCAGGTAAGCGAGTGCGGGTGATTGCTCCAAACGACGGAGGTCGACGGATCGTCATCGGCAATCAGACGTTTAATGCTCGCGGTCGTCGAGTCAATGATACGGCGACATGGTCGGTGAGCTATCGCGGTCATCGGACGCGTTTTGACGTTCACACCCAAGGGTTTTGGCAAGCTCATCGGAGCGCACCGAAAGATCTCGTTCGTGCCGTCTTGGATGAGGCTCGGGTGCGTCCGGGCGATAGAATCTTGGAGCTGTTTTCAGGATCGGGACTGTTCAGTTATTTCCTCGCTCATGCGGTCGGTGAGTACGGTCGTTTTGTCTCAATTGAGGGATCTGCTCAGGCGGTGCGCGATGCCGATTTTAATCTCCGAGGACTCGACGCTCCGCGTGATGTGCGCCACGGGCAAGTGAATGCTCAGAGCATCATGCAAGCGTGGTCAGACCTCGAGGAAAGACCCGACCTCATCGTTCTCGATCCGCCACGAGCGGGAGCGGGGAAAGAGATCCTCTCGACGATCGGTACGATTCTTCCCGAGCGAGTGATTCTCGTATCCTGCGACCCCGCTGCCGGGGCGCGTGATATTCGAGATCTCGTAAGCCGGGGGTACGAAGTGACAAATTTCTATGCAGTCGACCTATTTCCGCAAACCCACCATGTCGAAATTGTCACTTCTTTCGCACGCACATAGGGGTAACTAACCCGCGGAATAACAGTAATGTAGTGCGAAACACTCCCTGAGTTGTGACGAAGCGGAACAATAGCCAATTGAAAGTGTTAGCATTAAGTATCTTGATGTCGAGATATTTTCTGTGGGTACGTTCGCCAGTCAAACACAAGGAGAGATAGTGAGCAGTCTTGACAGTTTCAAGGCCCGCGCCGAGCTTGAGGTCGACGGAAAGTCGTATGAAATCTTCAGGCTGGATGCTGTGCCAGGACTTGACCGCCTCCCATTTGCACTCAAGGTTCTTGCAGAGAACCTGTTGCGCACCGAGGACGGAGCCAACACAACCGAAGAACATGTAAAGGCTCTCGCCAACTGGGATCCCAGTGCAGAGCCGGATACTGAAATCCAGTTCACCCCGGCCCGCGTGGTGATGCAGGACTTCACTGGTGTTCCTTGCGTCGTGGATCTGGCAACCATGCGAGAGGCAGTTGCCGATCTGGGCGGCGATCCGAACAAGATTAACCCGCTTAATCCAGCTGAAATGGTTATCGACCACTCTGTTGTCATCGACGTATTCGGACGCCAGGATGCGCTTGAGCGGAACATGGAGATTGAATACGAGCGAAACCGCGAACGCTACCAGTTCCTTCGCTGGGGCCAGGGGGCGTTTGAGAATTTCCGAGTTGTTCCTCCGGGCACGGGTATTGTTCACCAAGTCAATATTGAGCACCTTGCCCGCACGGTGTTCACGAAAGAGATTGACGGAAAGACTCAGGCCTATCCCGACACCTGTGTCGGCACCGATTCGCACACGACGATGGTCAACGGCCTCGGCGTACTCGGCTGGGGCGTCGGCGGTATCGAGGCCGAAGCTGCGATGCTCGGTCAGCCTGTGTCGATGCTTATCCCGAAAGTTGTCGGTTTTAAACTCTCCGGATCGATTCCGGCGGGAGCGACAGCGACCGACGTCGTCTTGACCATTACTGAACTGCTTCGCCAACACGGTGTGGTCGGCAAGTTCGTCGAGTTCTACGGTGAGGGCGTAGCGGAAGTTCCGCTCGCTAACCGTGCCACGATCGGTAACATGTCGCCCGAATTCGGTTCGACTGCCGCGATTTTCCCGATTGACGATGTCACGCTCGACTACCTTCGCCTCACGGGGCGGAGCGAAGAGTCCATCAAACTCGTCGAAGCCTACACCAAGGCGCAGGGACTGTGGCACGATCCTTCGCGCGAAGCGGTCTACTCCGAATACCTTGAACTTGACCTATCGACGGTCGTTCCTTCGATCGCCGGGCCAAAGCGTCCGCAAGACCGCGTTGAACTATCCGTTGCCAAGGAATCATTCGCCGGGACGTTGCCCGATTACGTGTCAGGCAAGGGGTTGGAAGAAACCGAACTTGACCGCGCTCTGGCGGCAACTATGGCAGCCTCCGATCCTGTGGTTTTGGACGATGAGTCCGATGACCAAGCCCCAGCGAAGGCACCAAAAGCTACCCAACGTCCTCACCACCGCGTGAACGTGACGCTCAACGATGGAACGGAAACGCAACTCGACCACGGTCACGTAGTTATTGCGTCGATCACCTCGTGTACCAACACATCGAACCCATCGGTCATGATGGCGGCAGCGTTGCTCGCGAAGAACGCGGTCGAGCGCGGCCTCACCGCAAAGCCGTGGGTCAAGACATCGATGGCTCCTGGTTCGAAGGTCGTCACCGACTACTACGAGAAGGCGGGGCTGTGGCCGTACTTGAACGAGCTCGGATTCAACCTTGTCGGCTATGGATGCACCACCTGTATCGGTAACTCGGGTCCGCTACCGGAAGAGATCTCGAAGGCAGTGAACGATGAGGATCTGACCGTTGTCTCCGTCCTCTCCGGTAACCGGAACTTCGAAGGCCGCATTAATCCCGATGTGAAGATGAACTATCTGGCATCGCCTCCGCTCGTCATCGCCTACGCGCTGGCGGGAACAATGGACTTCGATTTTGATACCGAACCGCTTGGACAGGACAAGGACGGTAACGACGTCTTCCTCACCGATATTTGGCCTGACCCGGCAAGCGTCCAGCAGACAATTGACGCAACTATTGACTCCGAGATGTTTGCTAAGGATTACGCGGATGTCTTTGCCGGTGACGAGCGCTGGCGTTCACTCGAGACCCCCGATGGGGCAACGTTCGAATGGGACGATGCGTCCACTTACATCCGCAAGGCTCCGTTCTTCGACGGAATGGGAATGGAACCGGAGCCCGTCACGGACATTCACGGTGCGCGAGTACTGCTCAAGCTCGGTGATTCGGTGACAACTGACCATATTTCCCCCGCAGGTTCATTCCGCAAGGACACGCCTGCCGGCCGTTACCTGACCGACAATGGTGTAGCTCGCCGTGATTTCAATTCCTACGGATCGCGTCGCGGTAACCACGAGGTTATGCTTCGCGGCACCTTCGCAAATATCCGCATTCGTAACGAGCTTCTCGACAACGTTGAGGGCGGATTCACGCGTGACTTTACGCAGGACGATGCTCCGCAGGCGAGTGTTTACGATGCGGCGATGAACTATGCCGATCAGGGTATTCCGCTCGTTGTCCTCGGTGGTAAAGAGTACGGCTCTGGTTCTTCCCGCGACTGGGCGGCCAAGGGCACGTCTTTGCTCGGTGTTCGAGCAGTCATTACCGAGTCGTTTGAGCGTATTCACCGGTCTAACCTCATCGGAATGGGCGTTCTTCCGCTCCAGTTCCCCCTGGGAGAAGATCGCAACTCACTGGGCCTCGACGGTACGGAGACTTTCGATATCACCGGCATCGAACAGCTGAATGAAGGAACCACGCCGAAGACCGTAAAGGTTTCCGCGTCGAAGTCTGACGGATCGGTTATCGAGTTCGATGCGATTGTCCGTATTGACACCCCCGGTGAAGCAGAATACTTCCGTAATGGAGGGATCTTACAGTACGTTCTTCGCCAACTCGCGAAGTAGTTCAACCGTCGCCGATTACATGGCGATGGTGCGATAACGTCCATGTCGTAACGATGTCGAGGGCCGCATCCAGGATTGATGGGTGCGGCCCTCGCATATCTTCGACCAGCGGTGCGTGCCCGCTAGTCTCCGTTAGGTGGTTCGTAGGCTCTCGTGAAACTTCGGCTCTTTCTAGGAGCACCATTTTTTGTTAGGTAGAGCCTACGATCCTGAATTTTGCGGCGAAACAGAGTCTATGTGGGTGTGGTGGTCCCCGTTTTTTGGATTGGGTTATTTGGTAGTCCTGGGTTTTGGGG
>JAUNVP010000025.1 GCA_030537615.1 Actinomycetaceae bacterium
CCAGGACTACCAAATAACCCAATCCAAAAAACGGGGACCACCACAGGGGGTTTAGACTCTGCCTAACGGCATTTTTGGGGGTCGTAGGCTCTCCCTTGCAAAAATGAGTGATGCTAGGCAGAGCCTTGAGCAACTAGACAGAGCCTAGGCGCGCTTGAAAACCCCAAACCCCGCCAGACAGAGCCTACGGTTACTGATCCTGCTGACTCGTGACGGCGTGAGCTTTCGCGTTAGCCTCGACAATTCCTACCAGCCACTGTGTCAGCCCGTCCGCGCGCTTGTCATAGTGCTCTAAAAGCCGCGGGTCGCACAGGTAACCGCGAACAATGAGGAGCTGCTTTTCATGGTCGGTATCAAACCACCGATTGAGTTCTGCCGGGAGGCGCTCAGCCAAAGCATTTGCTTCGCTACTGCCCGCCGTCACCCCACGGCTCATAGCCTCCGCCAAGTCGGCTTCTATTGTTTCCATCTGATCCCGGCATTCAATCCAGTCGTTCGCAGTCATCTGGTTTTGTCGTTCACGTGCGGATTGCCATTCAGTGGTTTCGCCCCATTTGGCTTCGGCTTCGCGTTCATATTCTGGATTCCACATATCGCCTAAAATCTTGGCCTTGTGTTCGGTCGAAAGACCTCGGTCAGCATTCATCTCATTCTCCATCAGAATATCCAGCCCAGGTTCGACCACTAGGGACAACTAAGTCGAGTTCATCCCTGATTCGTAGCCATAGTTAAATGCTGACGTATAACGTCACGTCAGGGTCAAGCGATCGAAGCATCGTAGATTTCAGCGATGGAATCTTCGAGTGCGCGATTGAATTCTCGATTTGTGCTGAGCACTTCACCATGGCATCACCATCGTCAATTCCGTCAAGGTCAGACATGGGATTCATCAGCCACACTCCCTCAGACTATTCTGCGAATCCTTTATCAGTTTGAAGACGGGAAGCACTGCGCTCGTTCTGCCAGAGGTTGCCCGTGGCTGGGGTTCTAACGATGGCGCTATCGGCTCGAAAATCGCTGTTAAAGCCACCCCTCACTTGCTAAATTTGAACTACCAACTGAGGAGTTCACAATGGCGTCAGAATCCAGTGGTAGCGAACAGAATTCACCCAACCAAATGCGACGATGGATCATCGTTGCCCTTGCTCTCGTAGTTGTTGTCGCGAGCATTGCGACGGGCTTCTACCTGCTCAATGGCAAAAAGGACGCATCCGCACCGGCCTCACTCGTCTCTAATGAGTTAGAAGCTGACCTCGGATACGGCGTCACAACAGTCAATAAACACCCCATCCCCGAAGGCGCTGCAGCGCTCGCTTCCACAACGGAAGGTAGCTCTGTTCGCTCCATTGTCGTCACGGGTGTGGGCCTCGATTCACAGATCCGCGATCTCAATACATGGGGCGGAATTCTCCAGTCGGAATTCTTGCCTACCGAGTTTTCTCATCCGGTCGCGCAGATCCTTGAAGCCCCCTACTCCCGCGCATTATGTGAAATCCTTAACCGCCCATGCGACCCTTCACAGATCGACCCTGCAACCGCTGACGGTCTCGCGATGATCGGCATCGGGCGCCTGTGGTGGGATGAGGATCAGGCTAAATGGGTGAGCGAAACGCAGGATTACGAAGCAAACCTCGTGTTCGGCACGCTTGGTGACTATCTCATCGGAAACCGCACCAATGGCGAGTATGCCGGCACCGAGAACACAACCGACATTCCAGTTGATTCGATTACAGCGTTCAGTATCGCAACGGGAGCTCCGGTGTGGACGCTGGATCTGCCGCGTCCCGGATTTGTCAATGTCGGTCCGAGCTCCATTACCGTGGTTGAAACACCGGTAGGAGAGGTCGAAAAACCTGACTTCTTGCTCGCAGAAGACTCGTACATGTATGTGGAACAACTCCTACAGGCATCTTCCGACTTGCAGATTTATGAACTTGTGCCTGCAACAAGTGAGAACACTGAAGTCGTGTTTTCGCATCCGGAGCAAGCGACGCCAGTTCCATTTGATCCCGGCACCGAGTCGCCAGCTTTCGATTCGATTAAGAACTTCGACTTTTCCAATACGTATTTCCCTCGCGTGTATCCATCTCAAGGAGGGTGCTCACCCGACTTTTGGTACTACGACAGCGAGTTCAACAACGGAATAGCATCCCCATTCGCATTCAACAAACCGCCTTTTGCGGCCGAGGACGCAGACCCCTGCTACTGGTACACGGTCTCCAATGGGAAATCGATCGAACTCGAGACCGTCTACGGCGAAACTATGCCAGCACTCGCTCTGACTGAGCGAGGACGCCTAGACGAGGCCGCCGAGTTTGAACTGTCTCCCGGTGGAGAACTTAATGACACATGGCTTATTGCCTACCAAGATCTCAACGGAAACGGCTACTTAGATGCTCTCATTCGCACTGACGAAGCGAATGCTGTTGCCTACTTTGTCGCGATCTTTGACCCGCAAACCCCAGATCAGCCGTTCATATCCTACCTGTGGGGGACACAATCGGAGACGGGACGGATTACCGAGGACGGCTACATTGAGTTTTACGACGGCAATTGTGCGTCTGCTTTCATCGGAATCAGCGCCGTACCGCCGAGATACACCACGTACACCATAGCCAACTTAACTCAAGGAGAGTGCCTATAAGCCTCTCGACATGTAACTCAGTGCTTCGATAACTGTTAGGTCCCTAGATCAATCGAGCGCTCCTCTTGCAATTGCAGGTATGATAGAAAACGAGTTTTCTCTATTCCAACAACCAGACAAAGGATCACTCCATGAGAATAAAGAAGTTCCTAGCGGGGGTGGTTGTCGCTTGCATCGGCGTCACGCTCCCCACAGCGGGTTTCGCCGCTGTCAATCCCAACCCCATACCGGGGGTAGATCTCGGTAAGGGCGTAACAGTTTATAAGACGCTGTTCCTAAAGCAAGAAAATGCCAAGAGCGAGTGTCTTGCTGCCATTAAGAAATGGCGTCAAGACGCTCTTGATCAGAATATTCAATCTCCAACCTTAGCTGACCCCTGGAAACAGTCAGGTAAGACAGTGCGACAGCATTTGGCCGACAACGGTATTGCGGAATCTGACTATCTCAATCCCAAGTGGTCACGCGATCTTGAAGTCGTCTCTCTTGCTCGCGCCGCAGAAACCCAGGCATTTGGGATCCGTGGACATGAGCGTGCAAACGCAATTGAAAACGCGCATATAAGCACGATTCAATCTAATGGGCTTTCTGCAGGATGGGAGAGCATTTACTACTCCTACTGGGGTGACTGCGAAGTAGCCATTGATCAATGGGCAAGCGAAAAAACCGACTGGGTAAACGGGGTAACTGGTCCCGATATCGGGCATTACACATGGCTGATTAACCCTGGATTGAAGTTCTACGGCATTGGCGGCGTTGAGGGACAAATTGCTAGCACAGGGGAAGCGCGTTTTCCGCTTGTATGGATTGGCAATGCGACGGCTGCCTCGACCGTTCCTGATGAGTCCGGCACCGAATTCAGCGGCAACTACTCGATGCCGATCATAGTGAATGCCAGTACTGTCGACACACCAACGATTGACACGAATTCAGTGAATGTCGGTGCCAGCGTGTCGCCAACGGTATCGATTCCTAGTTCCCATCACGCACTGCGTCTAGAAGGTACCTGGTCATCCGCGGATCCTGGTATCGCATCGGTGAACATGGACGGATCTATAAAGGGCGTTTCCGCTGGATCCACAACCATCACACTGACCGCTGACGGAGTATCCTACGCGTTCCCCTTCGACGTGCGCGACAAGGCCATTACCGAGGTCAGTGCATTTACCGGCATCACCACGGAGTCGGGTACCGCTCCCGCCCTCCCAACGAACGCCTCTGTTACTTACGACGACAACTCCACCGGTACAGTTCCGGTGACGTGGAACGCTATCGACGCGAGCAAATACAGCGCCCGTGAAGGCGGTTCATTCACCGTTAACGGAACGATTGCAGGCTGGTCGGACCCCGTTTCAATCACCGTGACGGTTAACCCGGCCACCGTCGATTCGGTTTCCCCGACCACTTTCACTGTGACGACGCCTTCGGGCACCGCCCCCACCCTCCCCGCCACCGCTTCGGTGACATGGAGCAACGGCGATGTCGTCGATGAAGCAATCACCTGGGAGACGATAGACCCCGCCTCCTACAGCTCACGCGATGGCGGCACGTTCACCGTCAACGGCACAGTCCCCAGTAGCTCCACTACGCTGACCACCACGGTCACGGTTAGCGCAGCCACCGTTGATACTGTTGCCACACCGGCCGAAGTAACAACTTTTGTCGGCGCTGAGCCAACCCTTCCCGCCACCGCTTCGGTAACATGGAGCAACGGCGACACCACTGATGAAGCTGTGACCTGGGCATCGATAGATCCGGCAGCATACGGCACCGCTGGATCATTCACGGCCAGTGGAACTGTTGTTGGCCAGACAATCGACGTTCTCGTCAATGTCGTCGAGGTCAGCATTACATCCGTAACAACTCCTGCCGGTGTCACAACGAACTCCGGCACGGCCCCCGTACTCCCAACCACTGTGCAGGTCGAATTCAATAACAACACGACCGGTACAGCTCCGGTGACATGGGATGCCATCGACGCGAGCAAATACAGCGTCCGTGCCGGTGGCGAGTTTACGGTCAATGGCACCGTAACCGGCTGGGCAGACCCCGTATCCATTACCGTGACAGTAAACCCGGCCACCGTCGATTCGGTTTCCCCGACTACTTTCACTGTGACGACGCCTTCGGGCACCGCCCCCGTCCTCCCCGCCACCGCTTCGGTGACATGGAGCAACGGCGACACCACTGATGAAACCATCACCTGGGAGATGATCGACCCTGCAGCCTACAGCTCACGTGACGGCGGCACGTTCACCGTCAACGGCACCGTAACCGGCAGTTCCGATACTCTGACGACGACAGTGACGGTCACCCCAGCCACGGTCGACACCGTTGCAACGCCTGACGAAGTGACGACGACCGTTGAAATCGCTCCGGTACTTCCCGAAACAACATTGGTGACATGGAGCAACGGTGATGCCACGTCAGAGCCGATCACCTGGAACAGTGTCGATCCGGCTAACTACGCATCCGTTGGATCCTTTACCGCTTCAGGTACTGTTGTCGGCCAGTCGATTGACGTACTCGTCAACGTCGTGGACGCATTTATCACCGGCGTGACTGCACCGAGTGGAGTGACGACCGAATCCGGTACGGCACCCACACTCCCGAGCACCGTTTCCGTCGATATGAGCGATGGGACTACTGCTAATGTTGCAGTGACGTGGGATGAGGTCGATGCGGCCTCCTACTCGATGCGCGAGGGCGGCGAGTTCACCGTCAACGGAACCGTCGCCGGCTGGGCTGACTCCGTGTCAATCACCGTGACAGTCAACGCTGCGACCCCAACAAGCGTGTCCCCCTCACACGCCGCGATTACCACCGAGTCAGGAACCCGACCAGTGCTTCCCGGGGAAACGACCGTCACGTGGAGCAATGGCGACACGACGACAGAAACAGTTGCTTGGGACCCAATCGATCCCGTCTCGTACTCGACTCGTGGCGGTGGGACGTTCACCGTCTACGGTTCCGTACCCGGATGGGATGATGCCGTCTCCGTCGATGTCACTGTCAACGCTGCGACCGTTTCCACTGTGGTGAATCCGACCGTCACGACTGACGTCGGTACCGCACCAGAGCTTCCCGCCACTGTTTCAGTGACGTGGAGTAACGGTGACGTTACCGATGAACCCGCCGTGTGGGAGGAGATCGCCCCTGAGAAGTACGCTGCAGAAGGTCAGTTCACCGTCAACGGAACAGTGTCTGGTGTGGACGGTGCTGTGACAGCAACGGTCATCGTAGCGAAACCGACTCCGCCCTCATCCGGTGAGGTCTCGACACAGCCTGGCAAGCCCGGCGTGAAACCGACTCCGGCTCCAACGACCGGAACGTCCGGCACCATTCCGCGCACCGGCGTTGACGTGGCCCTGATTAGCCTCGTCTCCGTCCTCCTCCTCGGAGCAGGTGGAGCCCTTCTCGTCGCTCGACGCGGAGCACTGAAGTAACCGAATACTCCACGAGTTGGCCCCGACCATGCGGTCGGGGCCAACTTTTATTTGTTGAATCTCGCTCCTGCCGCGCGCAGGTCCGCAACTGGATTAGGCTTTGGCAAACGGAGTGCGAAACAACTCGGTGAAGGTGTAGATCCCTCGATCAGGGAACTGATGTACAGCACACCACGCCAAATCCTGGAAGGTGATCGTCCCAGCCTCAGATTGCTCACCGAGCACATCCTCGATCACGGAGTCCTCTCCGTCATTAGTGCCGTAAGCCAATGTGATGTGAGGGCCGAACGGGGGCGCATAGTGCACACCCTCCGGCCCCAACGCTTCCTGCGCTACAGAACGCACTCGCTCGACGAGGTTCTTCCACCCCTCGGGTAGGTTGTTCGGGTCACCACCGTAGGTGACGACTGCATCAGCCATCAACGAGGGTGCCCCGAACGTCAGCTCTAGGGAGGCGAAGTCCGCGAATCCTTCGCGAGCCGTGTTTCTCAGCGTATCGATCTGCTCTTGCGTAATCTCAGAGAGTAGGAACGGGAAGCGTTGGACGGTTGCATGGAGGGCGCTTTGGGGTTGCACCGCTAAGAACGGGACGATATCTAATCGCTCTCGAATCGGTTGTGCCCACTGCACGTACGAGGTGTCAGGCACGAGATAAGCGTGAAGCTGTCCGGCTGGATCTGTCCAGTCATCGTGCGTTGTCGCGAAGAAGCTCCGCATGCCCTACTTTTCCTCTCCGTCGATCGTTCCGTAAAAGACACGTTTTCCGTTGCGATCGCGCCAACCGTTGTTAGCGAGCACTTCGAGTTCTTCGAGCGTACGTCCTTTCGTCTCAGGAGCGAGAGCAATCGAACCGATGAGACCGATGAATGCCACGCCTGCGAACAGCCAGGTGGCGTTGTTCATGCCCCATGCTTGGACTAGCGCTGGGAACACGAGGACTCCGAGGATCGATCCGATGCGCGAAACCGACCCCGCAAATCCAACACCTGAACCACGCAGACGAGTGGGGAACATCTCGTTCGGGTAAACCATATTGAGAACGCCGGGGCCAAGATTCGCCAGGAGAATCGTGATGGACAGGAGAATGATGAGAGGCACGAGGCTCGGGTTAGTCCACACCGACAGAATGATGAGGGCGACCACCATACCCGCGAGACACACAATGATCTGACGACGGCGCCCCACTCGCTCAACCGTATACATACCGATAGCCGCACCAATCACACCAAGGAAGGCAATGAGTGCGGCTCCTAAGAAGGCGAGTGACGGACGCCCGCCGGTGAATGGATCGAGAATCGTCGGAGTGTACATCTGGATTCCATAGAACGATACGGCGAAAGAGAACCAGAATAGGGAACAGAAAATCGTGGCTCGAAGCATGAGTGGTGAGAAAAGCTCGCGCCATGAACCACCCTCGGAGGCGGCCTGTTCGCGACGAGAGTCGATATACACGTCGTATTTTTCTGCGACTTCTTTCTCGATCGCGTCCGCATCTTCATCGCGCCCCTGGTCACGAAGCCAACGCGGCGATTCGGGGACGTTGTGACGCAAAATAATGACGATGACTGCGAGGATGGCTCCGACGAACAGCATCCACCGCCATGCGTTGTCACCCAACGGAAGGAAAATAATGCCGGTGACGTAGGCACTGAAGGAGCCGAGCTGCCACAGTAAGGACATGAAAATAATCATGCGACCACGGCGCTTAGGAGAAGTGAATTCTGCCGTCATCGACGAACTGATGGGATAGTCCGCGCCAATGAACAAGCCGAGCATGAATCGCGCGAATATCAATTGCCAGACGTTTTGGGTGACAGCGGCAACTAGAGCGAAAACTACAAAGCCGGTCAGGTCAAACATGTACATGCGACGTCGACCGAATTTATCGACCAGCATGCCGCCATACATCATGCCAAAGAACATACCGACGACCACTGCCGAGGCGACCATGCCTTTGATGATTCCGTCGGTAATATTCCATTCGTGAGTAAGGCCTGGAAGTGCAACTGCGATGACCGAGACGTCAAAGCCGTCAATGAACATTCCAGCACCAGCGAGTACGGAAATGCGACGCTCAAAATGGCGCGCTCTAGGAGATTCCGTACCCGGAAGAGAGTGGTTTTCCATTGCAATCTCGTTTCTGCGTCAATAACAACAGGACAGGATCGTGTGAAGCGTATCACTCATTTAATACCCCAACTATAGGTCTTCAGTCGATTGCCAAAAGTTGCCAAAGCCTTGATATTTCAAGGAAAACTTGCCCCCAAAAAAGAACACAACAGGCACATATTAGGATACCCTTAGTTGGTCTACGACCCGCGAGGAGGTCACATGTGGGTACAGCTGTCTCTTGTTGCTCTGCTTGTTGCTGCTGCCTTATGGATTATTGGCGACGCGCTCATTGTCGGCTTCAAAAAACCCGATCCCGAACGCTTCGCAGACTTTATTGAGCTGATGGGGGACGATGCGTATGCTTACCAACTATCAGCTTCCGAACCTCGACTTCGGTGGGGAGCACTGGTGGCGAACTATTCTGTTCCCCTCATGCTTCTCGGCCTATACGCACACGGATATCTCGTGCGAGATTCATTGATCGGCATCATTGGCGTTGTCATTGTGGGCATCGGGATGAGTCTATCTCCACTCGCTCACGCCACGTTCTACTTTCTTGGCCTCGCATCACATCGAGCGTGGAATGATTTTACGACTGGCACCGACACCAGCGCTTCGGCCCTCCACGCACAACAGATATTTCACTTCTTAACGTGGGTATGGGGGCCTGCCGCGGGACTGACCGCACTCGGTGGCTTTCTTTTTTCAATTCCCCTTGCCCTCGGAAACACGACACTTCCGTGGTGGTCGGTATTGTTTACTCCCCTCGTTCTCTCTATCCCAGGATCACAGCTCAAACGCATCCCCTATCCCGGTAAACCTCTGCTTGATGGCGCGCTATTCAATCTCGCGCTATTCGGATGGGCACTGGCATTCCTTACCCTCAGCATTATCTACCCGGTGGGATAGTGTATGGGCACCACTTTCGGAATCTGTCGAACCCACCATTCACCGAGCAGCGTCACATGTGATTGACAAATACACCCCTCACAGCAAACTCTGCAGATACTCTACTTGCAACAGATGAAAGCTGGTCTGCGAGGAGTAGCACTTGATTATCACCACCACTCCCTCTGTTGAAGGACGACCCCGTTATCGAACACCTCGGCGTTGTCTGCGGCCAGTACATCAATCGAATGAGCTTCTTCAGACATCAGCTCGAACGAATTCGGGGATTCTTCGGCGGCCGCTCTCTATTTCATGAAACTGAGATTTCCCAAACAAGAGATGCAGCCGTCACTCACATGATTGCCCAAGCCGACGTTGTAGGCGCAACCAAGCGTTCAACATCTGAGGATCGCTCGTCACCTGAGTAAAAAACTAGACTCAGGTCTGCCATGTTGAGCGTCGACGTCGCACGTTCGGGTGCTACTGTATTTTCGCTCCGACCGCGGAATCAGTCCTTGCGGACCGTAGCTCTACCCATATGACATGCGCACGAAAGGCTCTCTCTTGTCTGAAACCTCACCCTCTTCCCGATTCCTTCCTTCACTAGGAATGTCCGTTGCAGTGATCGGCGCTTACTACGGGATCTCTGCCCTCGGTTTTGGCACGCTGAATTATCTCGGCATTAGCTACATTGACGACCGGATTCTGTGGGCAGGTATTCCTATGATGGTTGCGCTTGCAGGATTGGGGCTCTGGGTACAGCCTCATCGGCGAGCCATGATCGACCCACGTCAACTATGGTTTCAATGGGACCACACGCCGCTGTTTCTCATCCCCTTTCTCACCCTCGCGACTATCATCGGAGTTTTCGTTGAAGCGACGATGAGCAACATGTTCACCCCTCTTCTCATTTCTGCCACTGTCTTAGCTTTACTGATTGGTTTCGCTGAGGAAGCTATTTTCCGCCGCTACCTACTTGAACTCGCCAACGGACAATCGGCCGCACGCATCGGACTGGTATTCATCTACTCGGTACTATCTTTCGCCTTCGTTCACATGATGAATATCTTTAGCGGCCTATCGGTTGGCGAAGCGTTTTCTCAAAGCCTTTACACGGTGAAGTTCGGAATTGTTGCGGCACTCATCTACCTGGTAACGAAAAACTTCCTTGCCATCGCCTGCTGGCACGCCGTAACCGACTACGGCCTATTCGTCAGCCAGATCGGCGATTTTCAATCGGTCGGTATCCTCGGTCAAGTAATTGACTGGGTGATGTGGGTCTCGACAGCTCTTGCCGCCCTGTACGCGGTCGTTCGATTTGGCAGATACGTTCGAAATACCCAGAATCCCCAAAGCACCCCATAGTGCAATCGAAGGCACCAAGATCGCGCCGTATCGTGCGTTATGGTGCGTGCCGGGGGTGAGAACAATGTCTCGACACACCCTCCTCGGAGCACTGTGGCTTGGCCGCCCACAATAGCAAATAATGTTAGCCTCACCTAATTTCTTCGTGTTATGCTTTCGGCTGAGAGGCGGGCACAAGCCTGCCCCGACAGAGGAGAACTCTATGCGCCGATTGATGGCCTTAACTCTTGCTTCGGTCTTCGCCTTAAGTATGTCTGCTTGTGGCAGCACCGAAGAAGCTGAAACTGAACCGACCGAATCTCCCGCGGCAGAAACCACTGAAACTAACACCGACCCCGTGCTCAACGTTTATTCGTCCAGGCACTACGACGTCGATAAAGAGCTTTACGACAAGTTCACCGAAGAAACCGGTATCAAGCTCAACGTTGTCGAAGGAAAAGCTCCCGAACTCATTGAACGTCTCACCCGTGAGAAAGCTGCTCCCGAAGCAGATATTTTCCTCACCGTAGGCGCCGAATCGATCTGGCTACTCAACGAGGAAGGTATCCTCGGAGACTACAGCTCACCCACTGTTGAGAAGAATATTCCTGAACAGTACCGTGGCGCCGGTTGGATGGGAATCGCTTCCCGCGCTCGGGTTATCGCCTATGTCAAAGACCAGGTAGATCCTTCGACGATCACCAGCTACGACGACCTCACCAAACCGGAATGGGCGGGACAAGTCCTTGCTCGCTCGTCTGAATCTGGCTACAACCAGGCTCTACTCGCCTCGTTCGTCAGTATTGACGGCGCGGAGAAAGCCACCGAATGGGCTCAGGGCGTGACCGATAACTTTGGTCGTGAGCCAAAGGGCAATGACCGCGACCAGGCAAAAGCCGCTGTCGCTGGCGAAGGTAAGCTCGCCATCATGAACTCCTACTACTGGGCTCTGATGGACAAATCCTCTGACCCGGAGGAAAAGAAGGTCGCCGAGCAGATCGGACTCATTTTCCCCGAAAACACGCACCTTAACCTCAGCTACGCGGGCATCATTAACGGCGGCGAACATAGCGAAAACGCCATCAAGTTCATGGAGTTCCTCTCCTCCGATGAGGCTCAGACCATGATCGCTGAAGAAAACGGCGAGTTCCCGCTTAACCCCGAAACAGCAGTTCCTGAACCGCAGAAGTCGTGGATTGGCTTCAAGGCACAAGATCTGAACTATGAGGAACTTGGCAAGCACATTCCTGATGCCACCAAGATCTTCGGCGAGGTCGGCTGGAAGTAATTCCGCCCTATCTCCCACCTCCGAGGTGAAACTTCTCAGTTGAAACTGGATAGAACCCCGTGGTTAACGGTCAGTGTCATCATCGTCTCGATTATGGCCTTGCCGTTACTACCGGTTCTATCCAGTTTCGCTGTTCCAGCAACGGATACGTGGGCGCACATCCGTGATTATCTGCTACTGGATTACCTGCGTAACAGTCTCGTTCTTGTTGCCACCACGGTGACCGCGGGGATTGTGCTCGCCTCAGCCCTCGCCTGGGTGGTGACTGCGTACGATTTCCCCGGGCGTCGGTTTCTTGCCGTCGCCCTCGTCCTCCCCCTTGCCATCCCTCCCTATGTCGGCGGATACACCTACGCCGCTATGGTTGGCTACACCGGAGTTATCCAAGTATTTTGCCGCGAAGTCCTAGATTGGAAACCACCCCCCGGCCTCTTTGATCTGCAAAACATGGGTGGAGCAATCTTTATCTTCACTCTCTTCCTCTACCCATACATCTATCTGGTCGTCCGCGGTTTCCTCGACCGCCATGCCAATCAGCTGATTGAGGCCTCAGTGATGCTTGGAGCGTCCCACCTGCGCACCTACTGGAGAGTTGTCGTTCCGCTCACGCGTAACGCAGTGATCGCCGGCGCTACCCTCATGGCTTTTGAGGTGTTGAGCGACTACGGTCTCGCTTCTTACTTTGGAATCAAAGTCTTTACGACCGCGGTTTTCACCAGTTGGCTCGGATACCGCGACATGAACTCCGCATTGCGTCTCGCCGCCATTTTGCTTCTTGTTGTCACCGTGCTCAGCGTGGGAGAAAAAGCGCTACGAGGAGCCCGCTCACACAGTTATGCCGGCACTACTGTCACCCCGTTACGCCGCCGCAGACTACGCGGTTGGCCGCTGGCCGCGGTGCTTCTTCTGTGCTGGACAGTACTCGCTTTGGGGCTATTGATTCCCCTCGCGCAGATGATCTATTGGGCGGTTTTGTCGCTGCCCAATATCCGACTCGATGGATTATTTGAGGCCTTCTTCACCAGTTTGTGGCTCGGTCTCGCGGCCGCCACACTGACAACAGTGTGTGCGCTCATTGTGGCGCAACACCAGCGTCTGTGGCCGAGTCGACTCTCCCGCCTGTTGGCGCGATTAACAGTCATGGGATACTCGGTCCCTTCAACCGTCATTGCACTGAGCGTTCTATCAATAGTCGTGTGGCTGTCGCAGAAAACCGGTTGGAACCTACTCTCCACACCCGCGGTTGTTGTCGTGGCTTACGCTATTCGCTATCTCGCCGTTAGTATGCAGTCAGTTGAGTCCGGTTTGGAACGGGTGAATTTGCGTTTGCACGAGTCATCGCGGCTACTGGGGCGAGGCCCATTGGCCACGACGGTACGCATCGATATTCCGCTCCTTAAAACCGCTCTCGTTGGTGGTTTCTTGCTGGCATTTATGGATATGGTCAAGGAGCTACCGCTCGTGCTCATCGTGCGCCCATTCAATCTGTCGACGCTGTCGACCCGCGTCTTTGAGTACGCCTACGACGAGAAGATCCCCGAGTCTTCCCTCGCGTCACTTCTCATTGTCATACTCGCTCTTATCCCAATCATCACGGTTTTGCTATTCCAGTCCAAAGAACAAAGTGTGGAGTCGCCCCATGAGTGAAGTCACGCTCGAATCGATTAGTTTTCAATACCCTAGCGCCGACCGACCTCAGCTCCACGATTTCGATTTGCATGTACCTGCCGGAACGTGTCTTGCACTTCTGGGACCAAGTGGCTGCTCCAAAACCACTGTTTTGCGCCTCATCGCAGGACTCGAACGCCCGACCTCCGGCACAATCTCTCTTGGTGATCGTGCTGTCGCTGGCCCCTCTGTGTTCGTTCCCGCTCAGCATCGTCACGTGGGGTTAGTGTTCCAAGATTACGCACTCTTCCCCCACCTGACCGTCGCCAAGAACATTGCCTACGGACTGTTCTCCTTTCCCCGCGCCGAACGTTCAACGAGGGTAAATGAAGTCCTCGAAATGGTTGAGTTGGAGCCTTTCGCCCAACGCTATCCGTGGCAGTTATCCGGTGGACAGCAACAACGCGTAGCACTGGCCCGAGCTTTGGCACCTCAACCGCAAGTGCTTTTACTTGACGAGCCGTTTTCTAACCTCGATACGGACTTGCGCTCGAGTGTTCGCGAAGACGTCCGCGACCTGTTGCAGACGGCAGGGGTAACTTCGGTGCTGGTCACCCACGATGAGGAAGATGCTCAGCACCTTGCCTCACAAACACATGTGATGACACTTCCACACTAACGATCGAAGACCAAGCTGTTTCCCACAGCCATCGGCAGAGGTACCCCAACCCGCCAGTGAATTCATCCGTTATTTCGCGCCCATGCCGATCGCTTGTGCTTCGGCCTCAGCAGTCAAATGCAAACGCCTGTCAAGACGCGTGAGATGACGCTTGCCGAGCAGAAGAACTAAACCAGCGAGAAATACGCACACTACTGCGGCCCAGTAAGGCATTGCTGCTGTCGTCACGGCGGCGAGAGGCCCTGCGGCCGCGCTGGAGATTGCCCCTCCAAAGAAACGAACGCCCGAATACGCCGACGAGGCAATGTTTCTCGGCAGTGGCGTCGCGTCCATCACCGCTTCAGTCAACGCGGTGTTCATGAGGCCAAACAATAATCCGGAACTAGCGACAGCGCCGACGATGACCGGAAGATTGTGTACCCCTAATGCGAGAACTCCCATCAGTGCAGCAATCGCCGCGAGCGCCACTACCACTGTGGGAACAAGGCCAAGTTTGCGGGTCATGATCGGAGCTAATCCGACAGAGGTAATCGCAAGGCCGATGCCCCAACCGAAGAACACTAATCCGAGTTGGAGTTCTCCAAAATGAATCCCGGCTATATGCGCAGCGCGTTCGATGGGGAACGGCGAATACGCCAGGAGCACGAAGAAAGCCATGTTATAGAACAGCGCCACCGTCGACAATGTACGCAAGGCAGGATTTCCTAACGCTCGAATCGCGGCGAATAGTGGGACTTGACCCGCACTTTCAGCGGGCCGGGTGGAACGCGGGTAAATGATGAGGATGCCAAGAAATCCTATCCCCATGAGGATAGCGGTACCGAGGAAAGGACCGCGCCACGAGACATGCCCCAGAATTCCTCCCGCCAAAGGCCCTACGGCCATGCCGATTCCGAGTGCGGCCTCGTAAAGAATAATGGCGCCGGCAGACCCACCGTAGGCAGCGCCAACGATGGCCGACAGTGCGGTGGAAATAAACAGCGCATTCCCTAACCCCCATCCCGCTCGCCATCCAATGATCTGCCCGACCGAGCCTGAAGCCGAACATGCCAGAGCAAAGGTGACGACGAGAAATAAACCGATGAGTAGAGTACGGCGCACACCAAGGCGCGACGATACCCAAGAGGTGAAGAACATGGCAATGGCTGTGATGACGAGATAAGAGGTAAACAGGAGCATCGCCTGGGTCGGGCTCGCATTCAGCTCATGAGAGATTGCAGGCAAAATAGGATCGACCAGGCCGATCCCCATGAACGAAACTGTTGTGGCAAATGCAATCGCCCAGACGGGACGCGGCTGACGAAACGCCTCACGAATTGGCGGTGACGTATGGTGCGGAGAACCATCGAATGAGGACACCGGTACGGTTTCTTCAAATTGATCTCGTAGTTCACTGGGAGACGTGACGTCACTATTCATGGGCGTTTTTATCATCCTTCCAAGGTGTCGGTAAGAGAGCGCATGAGGCGTTCGGCGCGCAGGAGAGTTTGCCGGTCCTTTTCTGGCAGTTCAGACACCAGGGGATCGAGTGCCAACCCGACCCGCTGGCGCCATCGAGAGAGAGATTCTCGCCCCGATGCAGTGAGGTCGACGAGGTAGGCGCGGGCGTCGCTTGGATCGACGCTTTTACAAATTAAGCCCTCGTCCTCCAGTCGCTGGAGCAGGGTGGTTGTCGCTGCCCGCGAGGTTCGCTCTCGATGCGCTATATGCGAAGGTCGCATCGGGCCATAAGTAGCAAGCATTGATGCTACGCGCCAAGTTGCCGAGGCCACCTCTGTGTCTGCTGCAAGTACCGCAGCACGCGAAAAGCGACTGGCGGCAATAGTGAGGGCGACGGCGAATGAACTGTCATGCACCCGCCTGATGTTAGTAAGGTTTGCTAACTAATTCAAGTCAATGCTACCGCATTCCTCCATATCGGCCCCAGTAGCACCGATCGGCCCCGGCTATACGCGATAGTCCGGGGCCGATTGGGAGTTACTTGGTGTTAATCCACAAACCTACGCAGAGAAGTCAGAATGATCCCTGCGACCATCAGGCCGCCCGCAAGGATAACGAAACCAGCTGATATCCCTGTCCGCGGGAGAGCGTCCGCAGCAGGGTCGCCAGTCTCAGCACTTGGGGGCGAGGTTACCGGTGGAGTTTCTTCCTCATCGGGAGTCTCCGGCGGGGTCACCGGCGGGGTTTCTTCCTCATCGGGAGTCTCCGGCGGCGTTACCGGCGGAGCATCTGGGTCAATCATCCCCATGCCGCCAGAACCAAATGCTAGATAGGCTGTTCCCCCGACATTCTCACTGCCTTGATCAGTTTCAATGCCGGCAGTGTTCCAATAGAAGCCCCTAGTGGCCTCACTTTGCACCTGCAGTTCTCCGACCTCGTTGGGAGCCAGTTTCTTAAAGTCAACCACGAGCTTTGAGCTTTGACAGGTGTAGTCGAATAGTTCTTGATTGTCGGTGACAACGACCTCTTGGATTTCATCGTCCACAACGGAACGAATGAGGCCCTTGATCTTGTCACACCGGAAATAAATTGCTTTACCTTCATCCGCGAGGGCGGAGTTGTCGAACTCGTCGGTGATGGTAGCTGATTCAATACCGATACCGGTCGTGATTCGCCAAGTCAGCGTATTAGTTGTTGTACCGTCTGGACCAAAGTTAGTGCCAACGATTCCTTGTTTGATGGGCTTAGCGTTATCGGCAGCAAACTGGTCTTCTGCGCTGGCATCATTTGGCGTTTCAGCCTTGTAATAGCCCTTGCCTTCAACTCGAATAATCGGCTTGCCGTGCGGTTCAACAATTAAGAAGTTGGTGAAGGCCTTAATCTCACTGTCTTCGGGATCTTCAATCTCTACTGGGACAGTCAAAGAAACAACTGAACCGTTTGGGATATCAGTGAATTTTGCAACGAGCTTGGTCGAAGTGCAGGAAATGTCTTGTTTATCTGCCGGAACTGGCGTTCGTACCGGGTGGGCTTCTCCCCCGATGTACTCCCCATTTTGGTACTTCGGCGGGAAAGTCCATTCTTCAGGAGCGGAGAGATAGCTGACAGTTCGCAAACTAGGGTCACAAATAAACTCTTGCCCCGGCGTATTCATTTCATCAGTTAAATCATCGATTAAGGTGACTTCTGAATTGCCAATAGGCGTGGTCATTTCCCAATAAAACCGGCGTCCGGCAGGAGTGTGTTTACCTGGTCCCACCTTTTTGGCTTCCCGGTAATTATCCGCAAAGACATCCTCTGGACCATAGTCAGCTGGTTTCACGGTGATGGTGAGTGTACGCGTGGGAGTCCCGTCCCCCGGAAGAATAATGTCGTAATCCTTATCCCCTTCAACCTTGCTGGAGATCTTAAACCACGCATTGAAATCGCCATAGGGTGCTTTGCCGGTTTCTTCGATGCGCTGTTGCGCATAATCAGTCACTGTAAAAGTAGCGATTCTACCGTCGCCCACGACCGTCATGAATGCTTCGGATGGGTTATCGCGATCGGCGATCAGACCACCAATCGCGGAATACTCAAACATTTCTGGAAGTTCAATTTGAAAGGTATCACCACTTTGAGCAGAGATCGGTAACTCCCAGTTCAGTGACATCTTAACTTCGGTACCAGCCGCTGGTTCCGATGGAGAAACAACGACATCCGTAAGAGTCGGAGAAATCGTCCCCGCATAGGCAACCGGAGCCATGCCAGCGCTTCCCATCAGCGCGAGCATGGGGAACAAAAACAGAGCGAGCACACCTCGCAATCGATGTCTAAAAGACCTGTTGAAACCTAACACGTTTCTCCTCCCTGGCTAACATAAGCGCAGAAATTTACATCCGATTAGCGACACTATTTCACCCTCATACATAACAACTTTTGTATATTTGATCAAATTTTCTCTCCTAAAAATGCTACGACCTCCTTATTCTTTTTCAGCTCAAGTTTGATGCGGGGTGAGAATGTCGTTCCACTTTGTTACCGCGAACCGGGCGCCAGTAGGTCTTTCCAGCACCGGCCACGGTGAAGGAGCTTTCAAATAGACAGAGCTACGAAGAGAACAAAAACGCAATGAAGCGGAGTGCGGGAGATACTTTTATCAGGGGTTTAACTTGTAGGTATTACAGAAATTTCTTGTATTGACGAATTTTCTTGATTGCCCACTCATAGTGGGAGCTTGTGGCAGACACTGCGTAAGAGCCCAAAGATGTTGTGCCGGTGAAAGAAAACTGTTTTTTGGTAAACAATTCTTCGTTGCTGAAGGTTTGAACTCTTGCCAGAATGTCATCGTGCGAGCTGCTTAATAATTCAAGAGCTTCATCGTAGGACGTGTTACGGTGTTTAGCCGTAAACTCTTCATTCATTCCTGCATAGTTTTTCCAAGTGTATGGATCAGGGAGAAATGGACGTTTTTCTCCGTCCAAGTTCGCGCTCACCCAGTTCAGCCATAATCTTTGCCACTCGTAGAGGTGAACGATAATGTCTTTGCAAGTCTTATCGCGTTGCCAGTGAGCCTCAGGTCTGCAATCAGCAAAGGCTGGTGGGAAATTTGCTTCACGCTTTGCGGATGGTATTGATTCCAATAGCTCCTTGAGCTTGTCGAACTGTGTGTTTGCCGCAACAATCAGTTCATCTTTGGTCTGAGGTCTGGCCATGCCAACAATTATAAACGGCGGGTAAGTGAGACGGATTCGACCGAGGTAAGTGCGATACCTGGAGGGTGGCGCTGGAGCCGTTGCTCCGTACCAGAGTTGGTGTTTGTGACATTCTTGGTGTGTTTCGCAGGATCATACTCGTAGAGTTTTCGCTATCTCGTTCCAACTGCACGGAGTGTGTTCGTTCTGATGAAGCTGAAATCTCCACTCGGCCTCGCCAAGAAAACACGGCTGTTTCAACGGCCTTGGAAATCAGCACGTCCACTACCGACGTAACCAATCTGTCTTTTTCTTTGTCTGCCCATTCCCTCTTGGATAACGTGTCAATGAGTGTTGGTGACGGCGAATGTGCCGTTGTCGTGGGACCTAACGGATCTGGCAAGACAACGCTTCTGCGCCTTGTACGTGGCGAAATAACACCCGACCGCGGCACAGTCACCATGGGGAGCGCACCTGATGGCACTCCTGTTCACTTCCCTTCTGTTCTGAGTGCTCGTGGCACCGTGCAGGACTATCTGAACGAGGTTCTATCTGGCACTTACACCCTGCTGGCTCGGTTTACTCAACTCACACAGCAATTGGCTGACGGCCACGGAGACACGGGATTGGCTGACGAGTACGACGGGTTGCTTGCCAGCATCAGTACCGCCGAGCAACACGACAAACGAAATATTCGGATGAATCGTCGGCGCAGTGAAGATACTGCCCCGGGTGGGATAAGGTTAGCGACGGCGGAGGTCATGGCGCGCAAATTCTCCTCCGACCGAGCTGAGAAGACCGTGCTACGGCGCACCCGCAATGACGATCAGCGCTTAGATGACCGTGCTGAGCATGAAGTGCGCAAGTCCCGCACCTACACGCTCTCTTAGCCTTCCGAAGGCTACGCCAGGTGGCGAGTTGGGCGTCAGCGCTCGCGCAACGGCAGTGGCCGGCTGGCTTCGTTCTACCACTTTCGATCTTGGCAGAGGTGAACACTTGTTGTTGACCGGTCCAAATGGAGCGAGGAAAACGACGCTCTGGCTTGGATCGCACATGGCCAACCACCGAGCGACGCGGCGAAGAAAGCCAGCACTAGCAGGGACAATGCCTCGGACTCAGCCCAGCAACTCAAATATCTGGATTACATGAATCTCTCAACCCGCGTTGTCATTGTTAGGCGCACCCTAGAGTTCTCCAACATCCCTCCACGTCACATCAGGCACCGGCAAAGAGTCCCCCTCGCAAGCTCTCCTGCGACCGCAAGCACATCTGGAACCGTTTTAGGTGTCAAAATGGCTGTCAAACACGGACAGCCGACCAGACTAGCAAATAGACGAACCAGCGAAACCCGCGCAATATCAACGAAAAGTAACGGAATTAAGTGGAGCCACCTGTCGGACTCGAACCGACGACCGTCCGCTTACAAGGCGGGT